>JAOZHU010000043.1 GCA_026014705.1 Candidatus Bathyarchaeota archaeon
GAACTTTAAGAGCGGCGTTGGCGGTTTTACGCTTAGGCTGAGCCATGAGCCTTCTGCTGCGGAGGTGATTTCGGAGCTTAAGGAGGCTATTGGCAGGAAGGCTTGGAGGGAGATTGTTTTTTGCGGTTTCGGTGAGCCTACTGCGAGCTTGGATTGTCTTGTTGAGGTGGCGCGGTGGATTAGGCGGAATTACGCTAAACCTGTGGTGATTCGGGTGAACACGAATGGGCATGGCTACGTGCTTAATGCTGGGAGGGATGTGGTTGCGGAGTTGAAGGCTGCTGGTGTGGATAAAGTCAGTGTGAGTTTGAATGCGCATGATGAGGCAGTGTATTCTGAGGTTTGTAAGCCTGCGTTTGCTGGTGCTTACGATGCTGTTTTGAAGTTTATTGAGCGTGCAAAGGCGGAGTTGGATGTGGAGGTTACGGCTGTGACGACACCTGAGGTTGACTTGCGAGAGGTAGAAGCTTTGGCGAAGCGGTTGGGTGTGAAGTTTCGGTTGCGGGTGTGTGTCCCGTGTTTTTGGTAGCACGGTGTTTTGGTTGAGGTTTATGTTTTTCCTTGCTGAGGCAGAGGCTGCTGTTTTCTGAAGGGTGTCTATGGACAGCGAACTGGCGGTTTATCGGCGTCTAAACGTGGAAAGCGCGTGGAGCAGTCTATAGCCCCCCTTTAAATAGTTTATATAGCGTTGGAAGCGCTGTGCGGGATAGACCCTCTATAGGTTTCTGCAATGAACCACTAATAGGCTCCAAATATGCTGGTGTGGTTGATTGTGTGTGAGTTGGTGGTGACGCTTTCTCTTGTTTCTGCATTGTTTTGATATTTGACGGCAGATATGTTAGTGTATGCCGTTGCAGAATTGCCCATGGGTTTGGAGTTTAAGCGGTTCTCCTTTTATGACAGATTTTCCTGTGCGGTCGTCGTTTGATTGAAAAATCTAGTTTAACCAGGATACGTTTATCGGCGTTGTGAGTTGCATGGCGTTTTACATCATATCTTTGTTTTGTTATTTTTTTGATTCGTATCTAAAGGAAAGGCTTGCACAAGAGGAGACTCTCGATTCGTGATCTGTCTTAGCGGATTTCTCTGAACAATTGAGGATTTCTATTTGCCATTGTTGGAGAATTGAGGATTTGTTTTTGTTTCAATGCGACATAGAAACACGTAAATGTTATAAAAAGTATCAGCCCATACTGACTGATTGATTTTGCTATGGACTATGGAGAATTTGTTGAACGAATCAAGCAAATAAAAGAAAGGGGCTTTGTTGAGTCATGTCGAAGCGGGGACACGGGCATAGGCAAAACTTTGGAGGATTTGTTAGGCATCGCGGAGAATAATATTGCTGGCCCCGACTTTGGCGTTTATGAGTTAAAATCAGGCAGGAAAGATTCTCTCTCAATGCTTACGTTATTTACAAAGGCACCTATGCCGAAAGGCGCAAACAAGAGCCTTTTGGAAGCATTTGGATATAAGCAGCGCGTCAAGAAGAACCAAAAACAGCGGAATGTGACAGATTACATAGATGCTGAAATCCGTGAACAAGAATGCAATATTAGGGAAAAAGAACTTCATGTTACAGTTGATTCCAAATCTGTCAATAGTGTTGGTCTAAGGCTAGAAATTAAGAATAAGCGAATTTACATCAGCAACACCAAGAATGTGTTGGCTTATTATGATGAAGCTGTTTTGAGGGAAGCTTTTGAGAAGAAATACAAGAAATTGATACTCGTTTTAGCCTCAAGCAAGAAAGAGCAGGGCAAAGAGTGGTTCTGGTTTAACGAGGCATATTTGCTTGAAGGGTTCAGTTTTGACAGATTCGCTGAACTCGTTAAAGAAGGAACTATCAAGCTAGACCTGAGAATTGGGCACTACCCAGATGGCAGACCACATGACCACGGAACGGGTTTTCGAGTACTACCGAAAGATAGACCTAAGTGCTTCGAGAAGATTGTCAGACTAATCTAGGGTTTCCAGAAATCTAGAATAAACTCCATTGTTGCACCCAAGGATATGAAGTTGCTTGGCCAGCCGAATATGCCTACTCTGTTCACGAGATTGCGTTTATCCCAGATGAAAGTGTTTCTAAACTCGAAACCAGCTTTCTGCAAGGCGCCGAGAATGTATACGTGCGTTGGAATTCGTTTGTTGTTTTCCCAAACATCATTAACATTTATTATGCAATGAGCCCGCTTTCTCATCAAAGGCAAAATTCCCGAGTATATCTCTTGGATCGCTTTGCTATAGCCTTCATGATTCATAGTGCCGAGGTCAGAGGGGTTATTGGAGTATTGCTGCACTTTCAGGTAGTGACTGTTTTTTCTGAGGTCGCCTCTTATGCTTTTGTTTAGCCGTCTATGTGCTAACATATTAGCGTAAGGCGGCGAAGTAATGCACAATGAGACTGTGTTTTCCTCTAAATACGCAGGTATATTATGTGCGTCGTCTAAAATTGCAATCTGCTGAGTCCCATCATCTAATATCTTCTTTTGCCCAAGCCTTTTTCTGCTAATCTCGATGTACTCTTCCTTCAAATCAAAGCCCACGGCGTTTCTGCCTAAGTCTTGCGCCGCTAAGAGAGTACTGCCAATTCCAACAAAGGGATCTAAAACAAGCTCGCCTCTGTGAGTCAACGTTTTGATAAAATGGGCAGGCAATGCTATGGGGAAAACTGCTGGATGCACATCCTTATCACGTATATCTCTGCCCTCATAATAAAATTCTTTAATTTCATCGTTGGTTATCGGAAATTGCTGAATTGCAACTTGGCTTTTTACCCATTCCTTGGCTGTAATGCAGCTGATATGACGCGAGTCGCAATCGCAGGTTTTTACGAACCCTATTTTCAGCTTTTTCCCACTGTCTGCAGCAGGGGGGACTTCAGCGGCGAGAGGAACAAAGGCATTTGGAGATTTTGTTTCTGGTTCAAAATTATAATTTTTGCGCTCGTTTGCTAGGATTTGGAAGCCGCCATTATTTTTAGAAATAATTATCTGCGTATTTACGGTAAATCTGTTCTTCAGATAATCCGACCAGAGCCTCCCGAATTTATCCACTTTGGCAGCCACGCCATTCAGCTTTGTCTCAAACGGAACTGCGCTATCACCGATTAGCTCCGCTCGATGCTGAACAGGAATATGAATAAACCCCAAGCTTACTTCCATCTTCTTAAGGGTCTTTACGACCATAGCCACCATTACTTCTATTTGCATTTCCTCTTCTATAAATCTAATCTCCGAAGCTTTTCGCGAGTTTTAATTAACCACAAGCGCAATGAGAAGATTAAACAAAGAGGGAATGGGGATTATGAACCTATTTTCTTGTGGTGAAGGTTTTTATTTGTTGTGTGCAAAGTGCTTATTGCGCAGTGCCTCGATAGCTCAGCCCGGTAGAGCGGCTGCCTTGTAAGCAGCAGGCCGCGGGATCAAGGCCCGCTCGAGGCTCCTCTTATGCTCTATTTATTCAGGCATTTCAGGCTCGTCGTCCTTCGCGGCGCTTGGTTTCTCAGCGGCAAGTTTGTATTTACGGGCTTGCGTGTCCACCAGTTCGTTCTCAAACAGTTTCCGCAACGACTTGAAAACTTTTTTAGGCGATTCGCCTGTTTTCTCGCAGATTTCCTGAAGACTCAACTCGCCGCATTCTTTCAACGTGGCTATCACGCTTTCGTCTGTCTTGTTAAGCTTCACCATAGCAGAGCCAACTCCCAATTAGCTTTACTCTTATGCGTAGCAAGGCTTTTTCAATTTATCGGTCGCAAAACCCGCAAACTCTTAATACACAAACCCACTATAAATAATAGTGTAGCCACACTTCAAGGAGAAACCAACCTTGGAAGCATACATTCTGCTGAAAATAATCAACCAAACCGAACTCTGCGGGCAATACCGCTCCATAATCGAACAAATCAAGAAAATGAACGGCGTAAAAGAAGCACAACTCCTATTCGGCGACTTCGACGCCATAGTCAAACTTGACATGCCCAAAATCCACGACATAGAAAACATGGTGCTCGAAGACCTCTGCATGATCCAAGGCGTAGAATCCACATTGACGCTCCTCTGCGTAGACGAACAACTCGTAAAATAGGGGGAAACAGAAAATGGAAACAGGATACATACTCATCAACCTCAAACCAGGCCAGAAAAAACCGTTCCTCCAAAACATCAAAAAAATAAACGGCGTAACAGAAGCGCGCCTCGTACTAGGCAACTGGGACGCAATCGCAAAAATCCAAGCGGAAAACATCCAAGAACTCGAAAAAATCTACCTCAACGAAATTGACAAAATCCCCAACATAACCCAAGCAAGACTGCACATCGTAGCCTGCCCAAGAACACGCAAATAGCATAAACAGCACACAACACAAAGCGGAAACACGATGCCCGAATACATCCTCTACTCACGCCAAGGCAAAACCGACCCAAACTTCACTAATCTACACGACGCAGGGCGCTTAGACATCACACATGAATGCATAGTCGCCAGCCTATTCCTCTCTCACGGCATACGAAAAAACGTAACCTTCCACGCCATACTAAACGGACCACCAAACCCGCCGCTGCACATACAAATCAACGGCGAAACGCTCTATGACGTACGCACAGATGTGGGCACATGGCAAAACATCCTCAGAAAAGTCATCGCGGGCAAACCCCACCCCGGCATCAGCCTAAGCAAAACCAGCTTCGAAGCCCTGCTAAAAGCCAAAGCCGAAAACAGCGAAATATACATCCTCGAGGAACACGGCAAAAACATTCACCAAACCCAGCTGGCTGACGACGCAGTTTTCGTGCTAGGCGACCACATTGGCTTACCCAAAAAAGCCGAAACCTACGCCCTAAGATACGGAGAAAAAATCAGCCTCGGAAAACAGCCCTACCTCGCAGCCTCATGCATAACAATCATCAACTACCTACTGGACAACCAACGCTAAACTCGACTCTTAAAATGCTCCCAACCACGCGGCTCAACCAAACGCTTTTTCCCATCAGCCTCCAAGACAACCCGCTTGTCACGCGTCACTTTGCCAATTGGTAAAAGGCAACCGCCAACAGCCTCAACACCAGCCTCAGCATCAGTCCACAACTTGGGCTTAACCGTAACCACTAGCTCGTACTCTTCACCGCCGTAAAGAGCCAACTCCAACGCGTCTAAGCCGTTAAACTCAGCGAAGCGCCGAACCTCACTAGCCACGGGCAAACTGTTAACTGAGAGACCCACGCCGCTCATCCGCGCAAGCTCATGCAAACTCCAAGCCAAACCGTCACTGGAATCCACAGCAGCCGACACCGCGCCTGAGCGGCTTAAGGCTAAACCTTCCTGCAAACGCGCCTGCGGCATAAAAACCGCCCCCACCAAAACCTCGCGCAACTCCTTCGAAACTGCGTATCCGTCCAGCAAAACCCGCAAACCCGCAGCAGACTTGCCGAAAAAACCCGTAACCGCTACAATATCGTCAACCCTTGCGCCGCCACGCAGCATCAAAGCGTCCCGCTCAGCAACACCGAAAACCGAAACAGCCACTGTAAGGTCTGAAGCCTCACCAGTGTCCCCGCCAACAATGTAAGCACCGTACTGCCGTGCACCAGCATTCAAGCCTCGCGCAATCTCCTCCACATCTCCACGCAGCAGATGCCTCGGCAACCCTAAAGAAACAAGCACAGCGCTCGGCGGCACGCCCTTAGCCGCAAAATCACTGACGTTCATGACAACCGCTTTCCGCGCCGCCTGCCAAAAACTCATCCCCTTGGGAACATCAGTCTTACCCACAAGCATATCAGACTTCAAAACCGCAACTTTGCCACCGCCAAGAGCCACAGCGGACACGTCATCCCCAAAAGGCACAGGCGCATCAGGCATCATGTCCAAGCAGCCGCGAATGAGCTCAATTATTCTCCGCTCACCTAAATCACCGCCCAAACCATTCGAGCGGTTATGCCTATTTTTATGCATGACTCAGTCCTCCAAGCGAAAAAGACCACCACAAATCAAATCGCCTCTCCAAGAACTGTTAACAGCAGAAACAACATTTAAGATTGGCGCTTGCCACCACAGGGGTTTCCGAACATTTAAAAATGCGGGGTGCATCACTGATTAAGCGTTTGCGTGGTGCCTCGATAGCTCAGCCCGGTAGAGCGGCTGCCTCGTAAGCAGCAGGCCGCGGGATCAAGGCCCGCTCGAGGCTCTTTTTGTGTTTTTGTTGTTTTGTAGTTGTGTTGTTCATGTAGACGGAAAAGTTTATAAAATATTAATATTGCAGATATTCGCAGGCGCACGAACCGGGGGAGTGACGAAAAGTGACGCTGTTTCACCTGCATGAAGATAAGCTTCGTTGCCCGTACAAGGGCTGCGAGAAGACGTTTGATAAGCCTACGGTGTTGACTGATGCGTCAACAGTTCCTCGTCAGTCGTTTTATGCGTGTCCTTTTTGTATGTCTAAGTTGGAAATTGTTACGGAGGGGTTGAAGATTGTGGATGTGCGGGCTGTTGATTACCCGACGGTTTTTGATTCTCCTGCCAAGTGCGCGCATTTTTCTGGGCTTTTGAATGGGTTGCCGTCTGATGGGACGTTGCCTGATGAGTGCCTCGTGTGTCCGAAGGTGCTTCAGTGTAACATCCGCAAGAAATAGCTGTTTCTCAGGTAGCTTTCGTTAAGAGCGTTATTCCGCCGAGTTGCGCTAGGCGTTTTCCTGCTGGTGATTCCGCGTTTAGTATGCGGGTTTGGATGTTTCTGTTGGCGGCGATTTGCATTAGCCTGTTCAAGCGGTTTTTTGCGCGTGCGTTCGCCAAGTAAACGTCGGTTAACAGGAGGATTTCGGGTTTGGGTTTGCTGGGTTTCCACGGGGTGAGGATGGCGGTTTCTATTTCTGTGAATTCGTAAAGTACAAGCGTGTCTTGGCTTGATGTGCTGAGGCGTTTTTCCAGTGTCTCTATTATGTTTTCTGATTCCTGTGCGGTGGTTTCGTTGATTGTTTGGCGGAATAGGGGGTTTTTCGCGAGCGCAGCTACTTCGGGTTGGGTGCGTGCGGAGCCTGTGATTTCTGAGATGACGGTTTTGTTTGGTCCTTGCGTTAGCCACGTGTGGTGCGTTTGAATGTGGTTGAGGAAGTTTTTCGCGTGGTTGCTTTTGGCTGGTGAGGCGATGATTATGCTTTTTACGCCTTCTTTCAGAATGGGTCTTAACGCGTTTATTGTGGCTTCGTAGAAATTGTATTGGGCTTTCGGACTGTTTTCCGCGTCGTTGAGCGGGATGGTTTTTTCGTGTTTGGCTACGTTGCTGTATATTCTCCATAATGCTGCTTGATTTGCTTCTACGCCTATGAGAATTGCTACAGGGTAGCCTCGTTTGTAGCTTTTTTTCGGTTTCAATGAAACTTCACTCTGCGCATCAAGCTAAGCTTGACTTCTGAGGGGCTATTTATGTTTGCGGGCTGCTTGTTGGCGTTTTCAGTGCTGGTGTATAATAGCGCGTGGAAAAAACTATAGCCTCCCTTCACATAACCATAACTGGGTATGAGACGAGGCAGGTAGGGCAGCTTTGAGATTGAGTTTGTCTAATGGCGTTTTTTCTAGGAAAGCTTTAGCTGACAACATAGCTTGCGTTCGAGAGTTGGGTTTTGATAGTTTGGAGTTTAACATGAAATGCGTGCAGAGAGATGATGAAGAATGCGTTTACGAAGCTAAGCGGCTTATTGAGGCAAACGGCTTGGAGTGCTTAACGCTGCACGCAGCTACGATTCATGTGCAAAGCGAGGATGAACTAGCCACGGCGGCTTATTACGGCAAGGTGTCAGCGGATTTTGCTTACAAGCTCTCTGCGCCAGTTCTCGTGGTTCACTCGAACGTCTCGCGAAGGCTGCCTGAAAACGTTAGAGCCGAGTTTCTGGCGAGAATCTTCAAGGTGCTGCGCAGCTACGCTGAAGGTTTAAGCCTCAAGTTGGCTTTGGAGAACCTTTCTTACGCGTCAAGCGGCTTCGGCAAGAATGTGCCTGAACTCGAAGAGGCATTCGGGATTGTCGATGACGGCGCTATGGGGGTGACTTTGGATTTTTGCCACGCAGAAGCCACTGGGCAAACCTTTAATCTTCTTGAAAAGTACGGCGGGAAACTGTTGAATGTGCATTTGAGCAACCGAGCCCACAAACCCTTTGACGCTGAAACGCCCAGCCTGAACAGTTTTCTGGCACAGCTTCGAAAACACAATTACCAAGGTCCATTAACACTTGAGCTGAGCCCCAAGTGCACTCGTGAGCAGATTTTACAGACGAAGCTTACTGTTCAAAGAAGCTTGAGCCGAAAAGGTTAGTCTCCGCGGTTACTTGTTGCTGCATCATAAGCATTTTTCCTTTGTGAAAGCCGCGGCGCCGTCTTTTTTGACCAGCGCCAAATTCCTTGGGGGTGTAGTTTCGTGTGACGGCTTCAGAAAATCTAAATTCTTGCGGGTTTTGTGTGTTTTTGTTGCTGTGGCAGAGCAGGTTTTTGTGTAGGTTGTATGGGATATATCGGGTTTTGGAATATGTCGGCGGTTAAAACAAGCTATATATTAAGTCTTGCGAAGTAATATGTGTAGCTGGGTAAAACACAACAACTGTTTAACACAACTACACAAAAAGGCGAAAAAAATGATAAGCACCCTGCAATCAAACACTCCATGCATAATAGAACTAAAAACAAGAAAAACAAACACGAGAGAAACAAAATTCGAAGAAATCATGCTGGAGACAGTTGACGAAGTTTTCTCCTCACTCGGACACACATGCAAACAAGCCATATACGCGCAACTAAAAGAAACATTCAAAATCAAAAAACGAGAAATCCCCATTAAACTCGAAGAATTCGCCAACGCAATCGAGCAAATCTTCGGACCCGGCGCAAGATTCATCGAACTGAAAATAATTGAAAAACTCCATCAAAAAACTCCGAACTTCCTCTATATCCCGCACATAAAAAGCCTAGTTTTCGCAGACTACGTAACGAACCTGCGCCGCTTTTTCACAATCACCCATTGCGAATTCAACAGCGTTCACTCCGCCCAAAGAAAAAGAACCTCCCCCCAACACTTGGTTAACAAACCCTATTTCATAGCGCCCTAAACACTGAACAGCCACTAACCATGTCGCAAAAACCCATTTCACGCATAAAACACGAAAACAAGCCGCAGCTACAGCGAATCCTTAATCGCCCGCACACCACGCAGAGTGTCCTTGAAAGTTTTGCCCACATCTTCCAGAAACAAAGCCCTACTACGTATACCTTGCTGAACCGCTCCCGCAGCCACAAAACAAGCACCCACACACTCAGTAATCGGCGAAGGATCTGGAAATACTATCAAAGCCACACCAATCTTAATTAGCCTAGATTTGTTGCCAGCCCGCCACAACTTCTTAGTAGCCTCAGCGCTGCATGCTGCGCCGTGTAACGCATAGGCTAAGTCACTATAGCTCTCGCTCAACTCATTTACAGCCTTAGTCACAGCCTTCGCGTCATTTGGCTTCATTGCGCATCACACCAGTCTTCTGTACACTGTGAGGCTCGAAGCAGAAAAACCTTAGCACGCTGAAAAACCCGCCGAACAGCCCTTTTCTGCTGGCAACTGCTATTTTTTTATCGGAGAGGCTGCATTTCGCTGCATCCAACAGGCACTATTTCGGCAATAATCAGTCAATTACGCAAGATAGGCAGTTTAAAAGGCGTCTAAGCCACCGCGCCACTGGGCACTCAGCGTTTTATACGAGGCTGAGAAACGTTGAATCTATCTGAACGCTGCTCTTGGACGCCCTGTGGAAAAAGGAAAACGCTTGTGCACTTACCCGTTTGTGGTGTTAAGTTGTATAAGCGAGTATACGTCGTACTTGTCGCCGAGGGTTTTTCTGCCGTTAAGATAGCCAAGCTCTATCAGGAAACCTACGCCCACGATTTCCCCGCCGAGCTTCTCAACCAGCTCGATGTTTGCTTTGACGGTGCCGCCTGTCGCCAGCAAATCATCAACAATCAACACTTTTTGTCCGCTGGTAATAGCGTCTTCGTGCATCTCAATAGTGTCGCATTCATACTCCTTCTTGTAAGTCAAATCCACGCATTTAAACGGCAATTTCCCCTTCTTGCGCACAGGAACAAAACCGACACCAAGCTCATAAGCCAACGCTGCACCGACAATAAAACCCCGAGCCTCATTCGACACCACGACATCTATGGCTTTACCCTGATAATGCTCAGCCAACCGCCTAATGCATTCACGGAAACAGCATTTGTCCTTCAGCAACGGCGTAATATCCCAGAAAACCACACCTTTAAACTCAGGTATCCTGCGAACTTTCGACTTAAGATCCAACTTTCTACCTTCACCTTTTTTCATTCCACAATACACCTCAATGATTACACAAACGCGCTCTTCAACGCGCTGCCGCATTCACAGCAGCCACGTTCCCGAGGCAACCGCGCAATAGCCTCAACAATTATTCGCTTAACGTTTTCAATGTTCGCACGCATAGTTCGCACAATATCATCCACGCAAACAGCATGGTCCTTCCACACGTCATAATCTGTAACAGTCGCAATCGTCGCGTAGCACAACTCAGCTTCACGTGCAAGCACACATTCAGGCACAAGCGTCATGCCCACCACATCCGCACCCCAACCCCTGTACATTCGAGACTCAGCCTTAGTCGAAAACCGCGGACCCTCAATGCAAACGTAAGTGCCAATGCTGTGCGAGCTAACGCCAAAATCCTTAGCAACACCTATCAAAACTTGCCTCAATTCTGGGCACATAGGCTCAGCCACAGAAATATGACACACGCGCTGCTCAGCATAAAACGACTGCTCACGTCTCGTAGTGCGGTCAATAAACTGGTCAACAAAAACTATGTCGCCCGGCTTGTACTCCTCCCTTAAAGAGCCCACGGTTGAAGGCGCAAACACTCTCTTCACGCCAAGCTGCTTCAGAGCATAAATGTTCGCGCGTGAATTAACATCCGTAGGTCTTATCGAATGCGTTTTCCCATGCCGCGGCAGAAACGCCACCCGCTTGCCCGCCAACTCGCCTATCGTGATGGCGTCGGAAGGCGCACCGTAAGGCGTATCCACCGTCACTTCCTCAATGTCCTTAAGCAATTTCGGGTCATAGAGGCCTGTTCCGCCGATGATACCAATCTCTGCCTGCATGGCAACTAACTTCCAGCTTTTGCCTTATAAAAATAGCGACCTTAACCTGCAACGGATTCTTTAATAGCTCCGCACACTCAATAATTTCGCGGAAAACGATTTTCTCAGGAAGGCACATTTTCATGCAAAACAAATTAAAGCGAGAAGGAACACCAAACAGGCTCATACGTGAAAAAAGCCCATACCTGCTCCAGCACGCCTACAACCCAGTAGACTGGCAACCATGGAGCAAGGAAGCATTCGAACAAGCAAAAGCACAAAACAAACCTGTTTTTGTCTCCATAGGCTACTCCGCTTGCCACTGGTGCCACGTCATGGAGAAAGAATGCTTCAACGATGAAGAAGTAGCCAAACTAATGAACAAAGAATTCATATGCGTAAAGGTTGACCGGGAAGAAAGACCCGATATAGACAATGCCTACATGGCAGCATGCCATGCAATGGGACGAAGCTGCGGCTGGCCATTAAATGTGATAATGACGCCGGAAAAAACCCCGTTTTTCGCCGCAAGTTACATCCCTAAAAACAGCAGATTCGGCTTGGTCGGACTGATAGACCTCATTCCCCAGATAAGCACCATTTGGCGAACACGCCGAACTGAACTGGAAACCCTCGGCGAAAACATTAAACACAGAATAGCCGCTTTGGAGCGGAGACAGCCTGAAACAGAACTAAGCGAAGAAACGCTGCACTCAGCTTATGAACAACTTGAAGCAAATTTTGACGCGGAAAACGGCGGGTTCGGACATGCGCCAAAATTTCCCATGCCACACAATCTACTTTTCCTAATCAGATACTGGAACCGAACCAAACAAAAAACAGCGTTAGAAATGGCAGAAAAAACCCTGCAAGCAATGCGCCGAGGCGGAATTTTCGACCACATAGGCTTCGGTTTTCACCGCTACTCCACCGACCCCCAGTGGCTGGTTCCACATTTTGAAAAAATGCTATACGACCAAGCGCTATTAGCCATGGCGTACACTGAAGCGTACCAAGCAACAGGCACTGAGGAATATAAGCAAACAGCTGAAGAAATCTTAGAGTACGCACTAAGAGATTTGACCTCACCTGAAGGCGGATTCTACTCAGCAGAAGACGCAGACAGCGAAGACGAAGAAGGAAAATTTTACCTGTGGACAGAAACGGAAATCAGAAAAAACCTGCCACCCGAAGACGCAGACTTAGCCATTAAAATCTTCGGAATCCAGAACAGAGGAAACCACACCGAGCATGGTCGCACATCAAAAGGCAAAAACATACTCCACCTTCCCAAACCACTAAGGCAAATTGCCTCAGAAAACAACATCCCCCTTGACAGGCTCAGCCACAAACTCGAAAAAACCCGCAAAATGCTCTTCGAAAGCAGAAAAACACGAGTTCACCCGATAAAAGACGACAAGGTGCTTACTGACTGGAACGGCTTAATGATTGCAGCCTTGGCAAAAGCATACCAAGTTTTCGGCAAAAAAGAATACCTGCAAGCCGCAGAGAAAGCCGCGGATTTCCTGCTAAGCCAAATGAAACAAGAAAACGGAAAGCTCTATCACCGATACGCAAAAGGCGAAAAAGCAGTAGACGGCTTCCTAGATGACTACGCCTTCCTCGTGTGGGGGCTAATCGAAATCCACCAGGCAAATTTCAAAACTGGATATCTGCAGGAAGCACATGAACTATCCAAAACCATGATTAAACAGTTTTTGGATGAAAAAAACAGCGGCTTCTACTTCACTGCAGAAAACGCCGAATACTTCATTCATAGAAAAAAAGAAACATACGACGGAGCATTACCCTCAGGCAACTCCGTAGCGATGTTTAACCTGCTGCGTCTGTCACGACTAGTCAACGAGCCTACATACGAAGAGGCAGCCAGCAGAATCAGCAAGGCATTCGCTGGTGAAGTCAAAACTGCGCCTACTGCCCACACGTTCCTGCTTCTAGCCGCAGATTTTGCTATTGGACCAGGGCACACGGTAAACTTGGTAGGTGAAATTGATGAAGAAAATCTGCAAAACATGCTGGTCGCCTTAAGGAAGAAATACTTACCGACCGCGGTTATTTCGTTGAAGAAACCCAGCCAAGAAAGCGGGGGCTACACGAAAATTAACGGCAAAGCCACCGCCTACATATGCCGAGGGCAAACGTGCATGCCGCCAACAAACGAGCCACTGAAGATGTTGCAGTTGCTTGAGCCTTAGCAGCAAGCAAATAAGTAACGTTGGGAAAGCTCACGTGGCTGCTGGACGCGTTCCAAGCTTAAGTGAAACATTCATCGTTGCGCCATCCCTGACAATCGTCACAGTAATTGTCTGCCCAGGCAAGGTGTTTTCTTCCAGATAACTTGAAAGGTCGTCTATACCTCTGATTCTTGCGCCGTTGATGGCGATGATTATATCTCCACCCACCACGACTGATTGCCCGCCAACAGTAACCTGCCGTGTTCCCCCATGCAAGCCCGCACTAGCAGCCGGCCCACCAGTGGTGACTTGGGCGATTAGCCAACCGTAAGTCACATCCACGCCCATTGCTTTGGCTATGCCGTAAGTCATGTCTGTTCCCGACGCGCCTATCGTCGGGTGCTTATCATAGGAACCAGTGGTCACCAATGATTCAATCTCGCGCAGCACCGTGCTGGAAGGAATTGCGAAACCGACGCCCTGCGACTCGCTTACGATAGCGGTGGTTATGCCTACCACTTGACCCTGATAATTCAGCAGAGGTCCGCCTGAGTTTCCGGGGTTGATGGGCACGCTCATTTGTATCACGTTTGCTATTGGATAGCCGCCGCTCATGTCTTCGGTAATTGTCCTGCCTAGTGCGCTCACGATGCCAGTGGTCATTGTGCCAGCTAACCCGTAGGGACCGCCAACGGCTATTAGTGCATCGCCTACGCTTAAGGTTGAGGAGCTAACCATTTCCAGTGGTTTGCACTCGCTCTGCGGAGCCTCGGTTGAGAGCACTGCAAGGTCTGCGTAGGGGTCAGAGCCAAGCAATGTAGCGGCGTAGCCGTTTCCGTTTATGAAGGTTACAGTGATGTTAATCGTGTTTTGAACTACATGGTAATTTGTGATGGTAACCATTTGCCCGTTAAAGTTGTAGATGAATCCTGAACCTTGAACTTCACTGTAGTAGGGACGACGGAAGACATCGTACTGCACAGTTAACCCTTGAATGACTACAACTGAGTCCTTGACTTTAGCGTACAATTGTGCAAGGGAACCGTTTTCCCCTGCAACGTAAGTGTTGCTTTGGGTGGCTATGTTCTGCCCAGACTGCAGAGCGTCTAGCTGCCCTTGAAGCGTTAAGAGTTGACCCTGAAGGTCATTAAAGTTAGCTGAAATGGCTGAGCCTGTTATCAGGCAGCCTAGCAGCCCACCCGCTGTCAAGCTTACAGCGATAATCATTACGAGGAGCGCTGTTGAGAAACGAGGCGCTCTATCTGCTTGGCTACTTTCCAAGCACGACACTCCCCCTTGCGGCTACAGTTTCTTCTGGCAAGAAGAGCATACGGCGTCACCGTGCTCAATTTTACTGCCGCAGCAGGGGCAAATAAGCTTTTTCTTGGCTGAGTGAAGCCCCTGCCTTTCCTTCAGGATTCTGCCATCCTTAAGAAGCACTACGCGCTCGGTGTGGGCGGCTACTTGACCATCATGAGTAACCAGAATTATGGTAGTATCCTGCTTGAGGTTAAGGTTCGCGAGCAAAGTGACGATTTCCCGCTTGTTTTTTGCATCCAAGTTTCCAGTCGGTTCATCCGCCAAGATTATTGCTGGATTATTAGCCAAAGCTCGTGCAATAGCGACGCGCTGCTGCTCGCCTGCGCTTAGTCGGTGAGGTCTGTGCTCTTCTCTTCCAGAAAGACCGACCATGCCTAAAAGCTCGCTTGCCCTCTGCTTTCGCTCGGTTTTAGAGGTTTTCGTGTTTTCCATAGGTAACTCCACATTCTCTCGAGCGTTCAAATAAGGCAGCAGATTAAAAGTCTGGAAAACAAACCCAATTTTGCTCCTCCGTATCTTATACAGCGCGTTTTCAGGCATCCTGACAACGTCAACGCCGTCCAGCAGCACTGTTCCAGTGGTTGGTTTATCAAGGCACCCCAGCACGTTCAGCAAAGTCGTTTTGCCTGAACCTGAAGGCCCCATAATCGCCACGAATTCGCCCTTATTCACCTGGAGGTTAACGTTGGAAAGAGCTGGAACGCTACGCTTGCCAAGCGTATAGGTTTTGGAGAGTTTTTCTAATTTCAATACTGCTTCACTCATAGCGCATCGCCTCCGCAGGTCTTGTTCTGGAAGCCCTCCACGCAGGATAGAGGCTGCCGACTGCGCCTAAGAGTACGGCGGCTCCAAGTGCAATAAGCACAAGCTCAGGCGTCAAAGCGATGGAAGCAGTTGTTTGAGTGTTAGTCCCCATAGCGAAACCTCGCCCGAAAGTGCCTTGACTTGCAGCGGGAAGCAGCAGCCCTGACAACACTGGCGCGGCGACGCTGCCTATCGCAATGCCTACTACGCCAGCTATAGCGCTGAGTAGTGTGCCTTCAAGCATGAACTGGCTCATTACTGTCCAGTTGCTGAAACCTATCGCCTTGAGAGTACCAATTTCTTTGGTTCGCTCGCGCACCGTGTACAACATTACGAACAGCACTATGAGGCTTGTAGCTGCAACTGCGACTATGATTTCTTGAAACGCCACGCTTTGCGTTTACGCAAGAGTTGACTCCGCATTCGCCAGTGAGGCTTCGTAGCTCGTTTTTAGAGCTTCAAGCTGTGTTAGGCGCTGTTGACTCGTAGTCACTGAGAGCTCTGGGTGCAAGGCACTTATGGCGCTTGCCACTTCAGTTACGACGTTGCTGCTTTCCGCGAAGACTGTTACTGAGGTTATATAGCCAACATTATTGGTTAGCGCTTGTGCATCAGACAAGTTCATGTACAGCGTAGTGATGTCCTCAACTCCTGATGAGCTGTATACGCCTATCACCACGAAAGATTCGCCTAAAATTTCTATCGTATCGCCTACTTCAGCGTTAAAGAACTTGGTGTTGTTTTCGCTGAGGAGCACAACGCCGCTGTCTCCTGCTTGCAGGTTTCTTCCTGCTGTAATATTCGTTGGCAAAACTGGGTAGTTGTTAATGAGCTCAGAAGTTAACGGAATGCCTTCAATTACATAGTCGGGCACAAGGCGAGTGAACGTTCGCCCGTTTGGGGCGGTTATTGTTTGGTTTGTTCCTTCAGACACGGTTAAAGTTGGACACACGGCGACAACGCCGTCTATGGAGCTCAAGTCTGAGTAGAGGCTTTCGTTCATGGCAGTGGTTCCCCTGCCACCGAACGCGCCGCCTCCGAAAGCTCCGGGTATACCTGTACCGTTGCCGAACTGCCCAAACTGGAAGCCTGAATCGCCGCTGGGCGGCGTGAAGCCGGAGCTGCCGCTGTTTTCCCTGCTTGGAGGCGCGAAGCCGAAGCCTTCCATGCTCGGCGTTAGAGTGCAGTCAATTTGGGTTTGTGTCTGGTTGATTGTCGCTTCAGTTTGGGCAATTGTGTTGCCGAGGTTCTGTGTTAGACTCAGGGTGGATTCTTGATTTGCAGTTATTCCCGCTGGAATGGAAATCATTATCGCCATAGAAAACCCTAAGGCGATTATTACTAGGAGCGCTCTCATTTTTCGTCTTGAAATGTTTCTAACGGCTCTTGTTACTATACCCAATTCAGTTCACCCTTGGAAAGCTCTTGAGAAAAAAATCCTAGACAACCAAAAAGGGAAAATGAGGAGAGAGGGGTTCGGGTGCTCGATTTACTCGTCTTTGTCGGCAACAAGTTTGTGACCTTGCTTGTGTTCGTTTTTACCCATTCTCCCGTTTTTGGTTGTCTTTGTTTGCTCAGCGGGGAAGAGTTATTAAACGATTTTTCAAAATTATACCCAATTCTATACCAAATCTGAAAACGCCAGTTGACTCCGGCTTGGAAAACGTGAGTTATATTTATTATGGTAACCTGAATAAATGCTATAAAGAATCTCTAAGCGGAGCAGTATCGCATGGCTACCAATGCGCGTCCATTGAAGCATTTGCTTGGCTGGCTAATCGCGGGCACAAGAGGAGGTATGACGCGTGCTCGCATAATCAAAGCGGTACATGAGACTCCGCAGAACGCAAATAAACTGGCAACGTTGCTCAAGATGGACTATAAGACAATAAGGCACCACTTGGATGTTCTTGAGAAGAACAGGCTTATCACTTCTGTCGGCGACAAGTACGGTGCAACATATTTTCTATCTCAAATCATGGAAGACAATTATGGCTTGTTTGAAGAGATTCTGAATAAAATCTGGAAAAAGTAAAAAAAGGAGAAACCGACATGGGAAATCAAATGAACAAGACTATGTGGATTTGGGTAGTAATACTTGTAACCTTAATAGCCGTAGCGCTCTTGGCAGGATTATGGGCGGCGTCAACATTCTATAACCCCCAGTTTTCCTGGCGGCAACTCCCGCGTCCAGGAAGCAATCCAGGGGATATAGAGTTCTACTACATAGCAAAAACAGTCGTTTCTACGCTTAACATAGCTCTTTTGTCCTTCTTGACGCTCACGTACGCTGACATTTACAGGAAGACGCGGTCGCAGTTTACGATTGGGTTGCTGATTTTTTCGATTGTTTTCCTCTTGAAGGAGTTCGCGTCGAATCCTATGGTGATTAGGGCTTCTGGCTTCGCCCTTTTTGGTCTTGGGCCCTTCGCGTTGCTGCCAGATATATTTGAGTTCGTAGCCTTGACTGTACTGCTGTACTTAAGCGCGAAATACTAAGGAACGGTTCGTGCAAGCAGCAATGAAAAAGACGGTGTTCATTTCTGGTCCTATTCAAGGCATGGAAACCAATCAGGATTACAGAAAAAAAATCGCAAGAATTTGTGAGCGAGTGAATTGCGAAACGATTGACCCGTGGCTTCGAGAGAAAATAATCTACCGAAAAGATGAGCCATGCTGGTGGAACAATGTTCCAGCGCCAGATTTTGTTGAACGAGATTTGGCAGATATTGAAAAATGCGACGTGCTAATTGCCTATTTGCCTCAGCTTTCAGCAGGAACCTGCATGGAGCTTTTTCACGCCAAACGCAAAGGCAAAAAAGTCATAGTCATCTCAGATATGAAATGTTTGAGTCCATGGATTGTGGTGCACGCAGACAAGATTGTGAAGCACTTTGATGAACTTGAAGACTCATTAAAACAAGTGCTGTAGAGTCTACTTGGCGCAATCAAAGCTTTATCAGCCCTGCGCAATCTAGAGAGTGCAAAGGTTGAACATTGTGAAAGGCGTTTACGTCTTAATCATCGAGATAACCGCTGATGTGGAAATACAAGTAGGCGCGCTGGGCACATTAGCCTTCAAAAAAGGCTTCTACGTCTATGTAGGCTCTGCACAGAATAATCTGGAAAAACGCGTGCAACGGCATCTTAGGAAAGAAAAGCGCCTCTTTTGGCATGTAGACTACTTGCTCAATAATGAAGCGACAAAAATTGTGGATGTACGTTGCAAACAAGGAGACAAGACTGAAGAATGCAAGATTGCCAGTTGGATGGCTGAGACCAATGCAGGCGTGGCGGGTTTTGGGTGTTCTGATTGCCGCTGCAAAAGCCACCTGTTCTATGTAGAAAACATAAAGTTATTCACGGAAGAAATTCAAGTGCTTAACATTCGGAAACAAAAGGAACTGATCCAAAGCTGAAAGAAGCTTATTGTTTGCTTTTTTGGCACTGATTGAAGAAAGCCAAGGTCTCCTTTGCAGAGGTCACTCGCCTTGTTTCAATGTGATTGAACGTGACCACCTTCAGGTTTTCTGCTTCCAACTCGAACTTGGTAAATGCGTCCATGTTTGGAACTTCATAGATTGCCCATGAGGTATGCCCCCAACGGTCGGTCCAGACGCCTGAGACTTTGATACCGTGTTTAGCGGCTAAGGCGTCAATGTTTTCAAGCCAGTTTTTCATTGTTTCTAGATTTTCGGGTTTGCCTATAGGGCAGTTTTCCGCTGAATGGCTCAACGTTTGCAGCACATGCATTCAATTTTTCCTCCATCCGAAGATTGCTCATTAATTTTAACTTCGCGCTTAAAATTGTTTAAGCTGCAGTAGGCACATAAAGCAACAATAAACGGATGCAACAAAGCCTCATGAAACGGTGGGATTCCGTTAATTGGGATATTCTTTTGTTTGCCTCATTTTTATTCGCGTTAACAAGTTTTGCCGTCGGAAGTAAACCTTTAAGAGAATGACATAAGTAATATTCTCATGGGAGCCAGCCTTAGAAGGCAAACCAAATGAAAAAGCAACTTTTCCAATTAACGCTAGCCGCAATGGTTCTGGGACTCATACTGTCCTGTGCCTCAACAGGAGACTTGGCCTTTGAAGCACCTAACTGCCTACTTGTTTCAGCAAACGGGTATTCAGGCTGGAAACTGCAAATAGACACATTGAATGACACAGTTGTTTTAACGCTTGACGACCTCACAGCGATGCCAAAAACAATTGTGAACGCTGAACTCTTTTGTTCAGGTCAACTAGTTGACAGCGGCGCATGGGGTGGCGTGAAACTCGCATATTTACTTCAAAAAGTCGGGTATGAATCTACAATAATAGGCATAGAGCTTTTTGCACTTGACGGGTACACTACTACCATCTCAATCTACCCAAGCATACCCGATAACGTTATAATCGCCTACGAAAAAGACGCCACGCCTTTGCCTGAAACGCTACGCTTGGTGATCCCCGGAGCTAACGGCAACTCATGGATAAGCATGATAACCAGAATTTCACCCAAAAACGCAATCGACCCGCGTTCACCAAACCCGCATGCCGCTTCAATCATAACCGACCAACTTGAAATAATAGAGCCTCTAACCACGCCAGCGCCGCCCCTGACGCCGGAACCGAGCAATCAAACACTGAACCAACCAATCGCCGAGCCACCAAAAGACCAACACGGACACCAACAAGATGTCTCAAACCCAGATTTCCAGCATGAATACTTGTACCTGACGATGTCAGTCTTGTTCATAGCAAGCGCAGCAGCAGGCTGCTTATTCCAAAAACGCAAAAAGAAATAGCTAAATCTAATTAGCACAGGAAAGAAAAAAGCCTCTTCTCCAGCCTGTTCCACTTCTGAACACTCAAATCAAAACTTGCGGGATAGGCTTCATCTGGAGCTAAAGTGCTGATTGAGGAAGGATTCGAAGACTTCATGGACAAAGACGGCGTAAGCTTGTTCAGAAAACTTAAATAAATCGCCAATGTTGGTAAACACTACTGAAAACGTCTATCAGCGGTTGTAGTCTAGCCTGGTTTAGGACATCAAAGTGTTACTAACAATTAGTGACACTGTGTAAGCCTGCCACGTTGACGACCCGGGTTCAAATCCCGGCAACCGCACCACAATTCTTCTAAGAAGAGCCTCTATTATTTGGTGAGCGAACGCGCCTGCTTGATGTAATCTTTTGTTTGGTTGTATAGAAAGAAGGGGTCAGAAACATGCGCAGTCGCGTCATAGTGGGGTTCAATGGCTGTTCTTTCAGGGTACTCGTTCCACGAAGTTATCATTATCGTGTCAATTCTTCTCTCTGTCAAGAGGCGAATGGCGTTTTTCCACTCTTCATCGTATACAGTTTGGCTTAAGTCAGCGTTAACAATGCAGTTTGGGCTTCTAACTCGCGAATCATCGTATCGGGGAGTTACGCTGATCTCTGCAGTGTACGGAATGCGAGCGGGCTTGGCGTGGCAGTTCAGATCAGTGTATATCCATTGGCAATAAGGTTCGTGACCGACCAACACAATGTTGAATCTATCATCAACCAAGGGAACGCTACCGTTTTTGGTCAAGTTCTTGTCGTTGAAGAAAAAGAGAAAAGGTTTGCTTCCATTGTAGTAAACTGATGGAAAAGGCGAGACAAACTCGTCGTAAACATGCGCGCAAATTGCCGCGTAATCGTAGAAATCTCCGCTTCTATTGTAGGGCTCAACCATGATTGCAAACTTCAAATCGTCTCCAATTTCCCCAGCTAACTTGAAGACTGCCTTTGCAGCAGCATCCGTGAATCTTCCATAGGAATCGCATAGCCCCCACCACGAAACCACAACGAAATCCACATCCAATTCACTTAACCAAAAAATATGCTGCCGTATTACAGCAGAGTCGCAACTGTTATAAAAGCCCAAAATTGGCTCATCTACAATTTTCGCGTTATCCCACGACACTTCCGAACAAGGGTCATACCAAACATAATAGAATATCCCGATTTCTACATTAAGCGAAGAATCAATCGTGAATATGCACGCGACGATAGCGCCAAGAATAACCATGCAACACAGGACAGCAACGAGTGTTCTCGGTTTTCTAGCAAGCACGCGAGAAACCACTGTATGGAAAATAAGCATCTGTTGCTTTTTAATACTTGCGAATTCAGTAAAGTTTCACCATAAATCTTGGCTCTCCGCATTGCGCATAAAGGCACAAGGCTCAGCAGCAATGGTTAATAATCGCTTGAAAAGCAAAACACAGCAGGTATCCACAGACCGCAGCATGTATCAACACGAGTGGAACAGTGGCTAAACTGTCTGCCGCGTTTGAACACTAGAACCTGCCTGACTGCACTTGAAATGTGTACATCAGAATTATATAGCGCCGTCGTGAATGGTAGTACGTGATTTGTCTCCGTCTCAAGCTAAATACGAAGAGGTCAATACTTTGCCGATAGCCAACCGCAACGTGAAGTCATGGTTAGCAATCACATTAGTCTCCCTAATTGTCTGGCTTTTCTATTGGCTATCCAAAACTCCAAGTTTACCCGCTTCGTACATAAGCAATTTAGGCATCGTGTTTTGGGCTGGACTGATCGGACAAGTTGCGCTTTTCACCGGAGCCATCCTTGGACTAATAGGCATTTTCCTTTCGCTGAGCTTATCAAAGCCATTCGCAGAGATTAGAAGCCTAATAGCAGCAACGGTTTTCTCCGCGGGCGTGTATTACCTTGGCTTTCTCCCAAGCGTCTACTGGCTGACAAGACCAGGAACCATTGTATATTCGCCGTTTCTCGGCGCTGCATACTTGCTTCAAGCCCTCTTGACCGCACCGTTCTTCATGATTCTAGCTTTAAAAGTGAAAAAATACAATGACCCCGCCCAAATGCCGAGCTTGCTAAAATGGGCTGGACTTGCGTTCTTGGGCTTCACTGGCGCATTGTGGGCTAATGCTGTCATGAGGTGGTTCGACATGCTTTTCTCACCACAAGGCGGAATAGCGTTCCTGCTTAGCGGAATCAGAGCCTTAGGATTTTTCAACGCCGTCATTTTTATGTCCTTAGCCGTAGTTTTCGCCGCTTTCGCCTGCCATCGCCTCGTCAAGAAAAACACAGGCTCCGCCACTAAATTGTTTGGGCTGTCACTGACAATGATTGGAATACAATATGCCCTGTTATTGGTTTACGCGCAGGTTGTCAACGCATGGGCTTTAACACTCTTAATAGACGTGTGGACAGCCCCATTCCTAGGTTTAGGAGCAGCATTGCTTATTGCAAAAACCAAACAGGCATAATTAATGTCAACACGCCGTCAGCTGGCACGCTAAAAAGACACCACCCCCTCTAAATAACTTCTCCACCCTAACAAAAGAAAAAACGCAGTGGCACAAAGCACAAGCACCTCACAAAAGACACGCATGACTCAGGTTTTGCCTATTTTCTGCAATACGCGCTCAACAGGAAAAACCTGCAATTTCCTTGCGCTGCCACCTACAGAGATTAACTTAGAATCCACGAAACCGCGTCTTTCACGGCTCAACATTTCACGCTTCAGCGCTAAGCCTCCGCCGTAACCACCCAAAGTGAAACCAGCGCCAACAACCCTGTGACAGGGAACAATAGGCGCAAAAGGATTCGCAGCCATAACGTTTCCAACAGCCCTTGGGCTACCGCCGACGGTTTCAGCAACAGCACCATAAGACGCTACATAC
Source organism: Candidatus Bathyarchaeota archaeon (assembly GCA_026014705.1). Taxonomy (GTDB): domain Archaea; phylum Thermoproteota; class Bathyarchaeia; order Bathyarchaeales; family Bathycorpusculaceae; genus JAOZHU01. Next base: position 23,155 of record JAOZHU010000043.1, read on the forward strand.
CCAATGGGAATCGAAGCTGTCGCTTCAAGCACCCTCCGTGTATAAACAGACAAATGCTCCATGGCAAGCTGGAAACTATACGAAATGTCCTTTCCGTCGAAAATATTCTTCACCGTCAAAAGAACACTCTCGGCAAATTTTGAGGGCTCCGGGAAAATTTGAAAAGGAACATTGAATGGGACGCCAGCTAAGAGACACTTTAGCGCTTCTTCTTGGCTGTCGGCAAAGGATGTGCCGAAGACCCGCGGCTCGTCGCAGGCAACTCCAGCCCATACGGCACCAAACTTTTTGGCGTAGAGACCCATCAATCTTAACAGTTCCTTACGTTATTGAGAGGTTAATGGCTGTAAAAGCTTTACTGGTTCACCTGCGTTCATGGTGCAGGCTAGTTTTTCCGCTGGGCGCATTCAATGCAAACGGCAACAACTTTAACGCTCTGAAGTGGCTGCTGCAAACCCAGCAAACCCTTCGCAAGCACAGTCACGTAACCCAATGGTTTCCCGCATTTCTGGCATCTTAAAGGTTTGCCTTCACTCATTGCACTATCGCCACATGCTTCACAGTTATAAGTAACCTTAATAGGTTCCCGTTGCCTATATCAACGGCAAAGGTGAAATCATGGAAATCCCCCAATCGCAACCGCACCAAGGAGGATACGCGTGGGTGCCAGGCGCCACAACCATCGGCGTAGTCTACAAAGACGGCGTAATCTTGGCCTCTGAAAAACGCGTAGCTTACGGCTATCTAGTCATCAGCAAAGGCGGCAAAAAAGTATTCAAAATAACCGACCGCATAGGCGCAGCATGCGCAGGATTAGTAGGCGACATGCAAATCCTCACCCGAGAAATCGAAGCGCAGGCAAACCTGTTTAGCATGGATGTCGGCAGACCCATCTCAGTGCGAGCCGCAGCCAAACTCATGGCGAACATCCTTTTCAACCGCCGATATGCGCCGTTGATTACGCAAACAATCGTCGCAGGCTTAGACGAGGAAGGCGCATCGCTTTACGTGCTGGATGTGTTAGGCTCGCTGATTCCTGACAAGTACGCTGTTGTGGGATCAGGGACAGAAATAGCCGTCGGTGTTCTAGAAGAAGGCTACAAGGAAGAGATGACGCTTGAAGAAGCGAAAGAACTGGTAACCCGAGCAGTCAAATCAGCAGTAAGCAGAGACGTAATGAGTGGAGACGGCATAGATTTCCTCATAATAACCAAGGACGGCACAACAGAAGAGTCGACAAAGTTTTAAATTTAGTCTTTTCTAACAAACAGAAACCAGACAGCAGCCTGCCGTAGAAACATTACGGCTGCACCGTGGAGGAAACAACACTTGCCATTCACACTGAGTTTAGAGGAAGGAAAATTCCTAGTTGAACTCGCGCGAAACGCCGTGAAAGAACACCTGAAAACAGGAAAACACCTTGCGGCGCCAAAAAATACACCTAAGAAACTTTTTGAAAAATGCGGCGTCTTCGTCACCATAAACAAAACACGAAACAGCGAAAAACAACTCCGCGGCTGCATAGGCTACCCTTATCCCACATTGCCGCTTGTGGAGGCAGTTATAGAATCAGCCATAGACGCGGCAACCCAAGACCCACGTTTTTATCCGCTTCCGCTAAGCGAGTTAAGCGACGTAGTTTTCGAAGTAAGCGTGCTCACGCCACCAGAAGAAATAGAAACGCAAAAGCCAAGCGAGTACGTAGCTAAAATCAAGGTGGGCGAACACGGATTGATCGTTGAAAAAGGCGCTTTCAAAGGGCTGTTGCTGCCACAAGTGCCTGTGGAATGGGAATGGGATGAAGAAGAGTTCCTCTGCCAATGCTGCATCAAAGCGGGGCTTCCGCCAGACACCTGGCTGACAAAGGGCACTAAAATTTACAAGTTCCAAGCCATAATCTTCGAAGAGGAAACCCCAGAAGGCAAAATTAAGCAATTATCGCTCAAGTGATGAAAATAGCATTGTGCCTATCTTGCGGTGTTTTCGATAATTTTCACTGCGCGCTCCAAACCATTAAACTTGCTAGCAAACCTGTTCAGCTCTTCAACTTTGCTTTTGAACGTTGGCCTCTGCTCTTCAATTCTCTGAACAGCCAACTTCAACTGCACACTACTTTGAGCAACTACTGAGCAGCCTAAACGCTGAAGCTTCACAGCGTTCCCCAACTGCTCAGGCTGCGTGGGAACACAAACACTAGGCTTCGCATACTTTACAGTTTCCAGACATGTTATGTGTCCGCCGCTGAAAATTATCAAACGTGAATTCCGCATGCACTCTTGCCGTTCTTGCACTGATAGCCACGTGTGCACGATGCAGTTGCCGATTCTTGCGGTTTTTTTCTCGCCGGGCACCCCCAAGCTCAAGATGCTTTTCATGTTAAGTTCTTTCAGTACAGGCAGTATAATCTGCGTTAGTTTTGCTCTAGTGCCAAAAGGACCGCTTACTGAAGCGAAAACATGTTCGTCACAGCCTTGCACGGGTGCCATGTCAAGGAAACCGCCTGCAAACTCTGTTTTCTCCGCGATTTCCATGCTGTCTATGCTGCTCAGGTTGTATTCGCAGATGGTGTATGGCGGCGGAAGGTCAGGAACAATTATCTTGGCGCATTTTTTCACGTAGCGCTCGGTGAACCGCTCACCTGGGTTGAGGAAAGGTGAAAAGCCGTAACTTGGTCTGATGAGATTCGTGATGTACGCCACGGGGAATTTCCATCTGTGAGCAAGCCGCAGCGCGTGCATATCGCCGTCGGCAACTATCAAGTTGGGTTTAATCTTCTTGATGTGCCGTCTGAGGTCGTAGTAACGATGCGTGGTTTCCAGTGCATTTGAATTTTTGATTTCAAACGAGCGTGTCTCATAGTTGAATTGGAGGAGCGGAAACAAGATGTTGATGAGCGACGCGGCGGTGTCTATGCCATGAGCGTTTTCGTACCAAGCCACTGGCGTGCAGGGGTAAACGTTTCTGAATTCTTTCTGGAGCAGCTGGTAGGCTTTTCCGCCTGAGAAAAAATGCACTTCATGCCCATTCTGCTCTAGCCGTTTTCCAAGCGCCATGGTGCGTGAAGCGTGCCCTAAACCCAGTTCGGAGCAGCTGTACAGCAGTCTCATAAACCACAAATGCGCGGCAGGCATATTTTAATTATGATGCCAAAACAAGCCCTTTTCAGGCTTGGGCTTGCAGTATATAGAATACACTGCCGTAGTATGCCGAGTATTTTCGGAACATTTCAATCTCCCTCTCTTCCCAGGCTATGATGCTCAACGCTTCGGCGTTGCTCTGATACTTGGATTTTAACGCGGGCAACTTCGCCTCAATCGGTGCATAATAGTTTTTCCACCAACTGCTTTCTGGAACAGGGAACCAGCCGACTACGCGGTAGCCTGCGTTTCGGGCAATCGCCAAATTATCCTCCACCGTCTTCATCTGAGGGTAAACTTCAGCGAAGAACTTTTGAATTTCTTCGGGTGCTTCACGCTTAAACCAAGATAACTCTGAAGCCACGAGGTAACCTTTGTCAGTTAGCAGTCGTTTCCAGTCGTGAAGACCTTTTTCGAATCCGATTATGAATATTGAGCCTTCAGCCCATATCACGCCGAAACTTTTAGCCGCGTAATCCATTGCGCACATGTCGCCTTTGACTATTTGGATTCTGTCGCTGACGCCTTCTGCTTCGGCTTTTCGCTTCAAATTCTCCAGAAACGGCTGATGCACATCTAACGCAGTTATCTGCCCATGGGACAGCATAGCTAACGCGACGGTCTGAGCACCTGAACCGCAGCCTACGTCAAGTATGTGCGGGTGCTCTGGGAGATTACTAAGCGTTTGGTAGGCTTTCTTTGTGGTTTCGTCGTCACCAGGGTTTTCTCGGGGAAGCCCACTGTGCACTTCAAAGAAAACCTTCCAGTCTGCGTCGCTCCAAGCTTGCATGAATGCCGGTTATGTCTTTAATCTAATAAAACTTCCACATGCACAGAGCTTGTTTCGATGTTGAATCAAGGTAAGTGTTTTAAGCTTAGACGCAAAGAATACCAGTCATGTTTGTGCCGCGCAAGATTCTGGAAGAAAAACTCAAACAGTTCCTCGCCGAAGACATTGGATTAGGCGACGTGACCGCTGCAGCGGCTGTGCCTTCAGGACTAACAGTCGAAGCGGCAATTATAGCTAAAGAAGCAGGAACCGTAGCTGGCCTAGAAGAAGCGGTTGTCCTCGCGGAAAGCCTCGGATTAGATGTTAAAGCAGAAGTTGCGGATGGCGCAGAAGTCAGAAAAGGACAGCTAATCATGAGACTTTCTGGAGATGCGCGGACTATTTTGTCGGTTGAGCGGACGATTTTGAATATAGTTACGCGCATGAGCGGCATCGCAACTACAACGAAGACGTTAACTGAAAAACTGAGGAAAGCCAAAGCGAAGGCGAAAATTGCAGCAACGCGGAAAACTGCACCCGGTTTACTTTACTTTGACAAGAAAGCTGTTTGCATAGGCGGAGGTGACTCGCACAGGCTGAATTTGAGCGATATGATTCTGTTGAAGGATAATCACATTGCAGTTGCTGGAAGCATTGAAAACGCGGTTAAAAACGCCAAGAAAAACGCCTCGTTTAGTAAGAAAATCGAGGTGGAAGTCACCCGAGCCGCAGACGCTCTTAAAGCTGCTGAGGTAGGCGCGGACATAATTATGTTCGACAATTTCTCGCCCAAACAAATCAGAGAAGCAGTTGAGTTATTGAAGAACTCTGGGTTTTTGGGAAAAATCCTGTTGGAAGCCAGCGGCGGAATAACGGCAGACAACCTTCTGGATTACGCTGCTACACAAGTTGACATAATAAGCTTGGGCGAGCTCACTCACAGCGCTAAGGCGTTAGACATGAGTCTGGAGATTACGCAAGTCGGCAAAAAAGGAAAAACGCCAAGTTCCAGCAAACCTGTTTCTCGTTGATTCACACGCCTATAGATAGTAAAGCCGTTTCGATGACTGCGCCAACCAGCAGCAGAACAGCGCAAACGGTGACAAAGAAGCATGCGTTTCTGAATTCATGCTTAAATCTGCCCTGCAGAATACGGCGGAACAGCCAAACGCTTTCACCCATGGAAACAGAGTAAGCTGCAAACTCTAACCAAGCAACAGGCGTCAAAAACAAGGCGACGAACGCTATGATTAACGGGTAGCCCTCAGCCACAGCAATGGCACCGACTACTGTACCAGTGTTGAAAAGCGCATAGCAGCCAAGCAAAGGACCAACTACAGGGACAAACATGAGCAAACATATGAAGAAATTGTTACCAAAAATATACTGCATCAACGCGCCGTTTGCACTCAACGAGTCTACAGTCTGGTTAAGTTCATCATTAATCTGCTCCGCTCTTTGCGCATCAATCGGCATAAAACTGCCTGCAACCGTGACCACCAAAGCAACCACCAAAACCGCAACAGTCGACAATATTCGTTTTCTTCTCGGCGAAGCCTTCATCCAAAAATCAAAATTCAACTAAACAGCAGACTCCTCTTTTCATTCAACTTTTAGGGGTTATTTTTAAAGCACGGAAACCTCGCGCACATGGGTTTAACGTTTCCATAATATTAACCTTGCCGAGACTTTCTGCTGCACATTCAGCGTAGCCGCGAACATCGTGCTCTGCAGCCATAAGCGAATGCAGATAAACACGGTTTCCAGAGATTCTATACTGGCACTTAGATGGCAACCCCAAAAAAACTGGTGTTTCATCATCAGCAACCTTGGCGCAGGCATATGCAATGGCGTGCGCGCCCGCTGTCAACTCGGCAATTCGCACGGGAACGCTTTCTTTGCCTATAGCTAAGACTTCTAAGCCGTGTTTTCTGCGAATTTCACCCGCAATCGGTCGAAGTTTAGGCAAGATTTTCAAGAGATGCTGCCTTGCCTTGTTCGAAAGCTTCATATTTGCAAGTTCAATCGGGGACAACTCTTCGATGGGAAATGCGCCTAAGGACATGTCCAAATGTACAACGTCAGCTTCCACTGTATCGAGCAAATTTCTGCAGAGTTCAGCTTCATGCACTATGACAGCGTATCCATCTTCTGCCTCTCTGAAAATGGGTTCGCCCAGCAGCGCTGAAGGCTCTCGATAAGGGGGTTTAACAGATACTGCGGCAGAAGCGACAATCTGCAAAGGCTTGAATTTCGTATCCAGTATAGCCGCTGCAGAGCCTGCTGAGATAACCCGCAAACTTTTCACCATTCAAGGGTATAGACGCAGTTTCAGAAAATTAACTTTGCTCTATTACACGGCTATGCGATTTAAGCTTCATAGCTAAAAGGAACATTTCGGAACTCTTGGCGCGGCTTGCCTTCGGCTTTATGAGCTTGACAACCTCAAAATTATTCTTAACAGTGTTCACAAAGCCATCAAGCAAATCACCTTCGAACACTTTAACGAAAAAGTTGCCTGAAGGACGCAAAATACTCAAAGCAATCTGCAAAGCCTGAGTGGCCAAGTCTATTTGGCGAGCATGGTCCACTTCCCATATTCCAGAAATATTAGGCGACGCATCTGAAACTACAACATCCGCTTTTCTAGGCAGAAAAGCAAGTATCTGCTGCAGCGTCTCCGGTTCAGTCACGTCACCTATAATTGTCCTCACGTATTCCTGCGGAAATGGTTCAATGGGTTTCAAATCTACACCCAACACGAACCCTGTTTTTCCAACAATTTTTCTTGCCGCCTGAATCCAGCCGCCAGGAGCCGCACCTAAATCAACGACAACATCGCCTCTTTGCAAGAAATGATACTTCATTGCAGCTTGAGACAACTTGTAAGTTGCCCTTGACCTGTAGTTTTCCGCTTTGGCTTTCTTGTAGTAATACTCTTTTTTCCTATCTTGGATCCAAGCCTTGGGCAAAATAACCGTCACCTGATGGGACTGGCGCACCTCTATCTAAGGAGAGAATCCAATCGGTCAGCTTCGCGCAGCTCTTTGGCGAAATAGTAGTCGTCGGATCGCACCTTGCGTTATCTTGACACAGCAAACACGGACAGTCAGCGATTGATTCTATCGAAGCGGGAAGTCTTTTGGGGAAAAGACGGTAAGTCCACCTGCCACCCTGCAGTTCTTTGTCTCTGCGTATTAAGCCCTTTTCTTCCAGTTTTAGGGCTATTCGTGAGCCTTCTCGGCTGCTCGCGCCCAGCTCTCGCCAGAGTTCTGATTGAAGCACGCCTTCGTAACCTGTTTTAACCACGAAATGAAGGGCTTTTTGTTCTAAGTCATTGCGTTTCGGCATTATCGATCAGTTCCAACCAGCACATTAAATATATGCGTGGCTTCCAGATAAAAACATGTATGCTGAAAACTTAAAAACTGATGAAGGAATAGGCAGAAATGAAAGAACCCGAAGAAGCGTACTGTCTAGGAATAGAATCCACAGCTGACGACTTCGGCGTTGGAATATCCACTTTCCAAGGCGAAATCTTAGCCAACATCTCAGACGCCTACATACCAGAAGAAGGCGGAATACACCCCAGAGAAGCCGCAAGGCACCACGCTGAAGTAGCCGACAAAGTGCTCAGCGAAGCTCTTACAAAGGCAAACATAAACCCCAAAACCCTCAGAGTAATCTCTTTTGCTCAAGGTCCAGGCTTAGGACCATGCCTCCGCACAGGCGCAACCGTAGCGCGAGCTTTAGCATCGTATCTTGATGTACCGCTTGTAGGTGTAAACCATTCAGTTGCACACATTGAAATAGGAAAACTCAAAACATGCACACGTGATCCAGTGGCGCTGTACGTTTCTGGCGGCAACACGCTTGTCGCAGCGTTTGAATGCGGGCGCTACAGGATTTTCGGCGAAACGCTGGACATAGCTCTTGGAAACTGTTTAGACGTGTTTGCGAGGGAAGCAGGCCTAAGACATAGACAAGGCTTGCCGCTTGGCGCTGCGTTAGAGCAGTTGGCAACGAAAGGCGAAAAGCTTGTTTCGTTACCGTACACGGTAAAGGGCATGGACCTGTCACTAAGCGGGTTGCTAACGGCAGCGGTTACTCTGCTGCAAAAAGGCAAGCATAAAGTGGAAGATTTATGCTATAGCCTCCAAGAAAACGCTTTTTCGATGGTTGCGGAAGTTACTGAGAGAGCGCTGGCGCATACTGAAAAGAAAGAGCTTCTGTTAACAGGCGGAGTAGCAGCCAACAAGCGGTTGCAGACCATGTTGAAATCCATAGCTGAGGAACATAATGCACGGTTTAATGTTGTGCCGCATGAATTTGCAACGGATAACGGCGCCATGATTGCTTGGACAGGCGTTCTATCATACACACATGGCTTAGTAACTCCCGTTGAGGAGAGCTTTGTCAAGTTAAGATGGCGGGTGGACAAGGTGGATGTGCCATGGCTGAAGTAAATTCGCGGCAACTGCTCAAAAAGGGCGCAGAAGCCAGCCTGTCACGGGCAGAAAGGTATGGTAGACAAGTAGTCATCAAAGCGCGGTTGCCCAAAAAGTATCGTCCCGCAGAGTTAGACACCTCAATTCGCAGTTACCGCACCGTGCACGAGCCGCAACTGATGAATGAAGCGAAAAAGGCTGGAGTGGCGACGCCGACGATATTTCTTGTGGACGTGAAGAACACCGCCGTGACAATGGAGTTTATAGAGGGAAAACAGGTGAAACAGCTGCTGAACTACCTTTCGCCAAGCGAGCAACGCGAACTATGCGTTAGAGTCGGTGAGTTAATCGGGAAACTTCACGCGCATGGATTAATTCACGGCGACTTGACAACATCGAACATGATTGTGAACGGAGAAGGCAAAATTTTTCTAATCGATTTCGGATTAGGTGAGAAAAACATGGAACTCGAAGCCAAAGGAGTCGACTTACACTTGATGAAACGCGCGCTGCAGAGTACACACTATAACTTGGCAGAAGAATGCTTCGAAAACGTAATGAAAGGGTACACTGCAGTTGTAGGCAAAGAAGAAGCAGAAAAAGTGACGGAAAAAATCAAGGAAATAGAAAAACGCGGCAGATACATCACAAAAAGACAAGAGGAAACATAACATGAAATTCAAACTGCAAGGCAAAGTAATCTTCTTCGCAACCAACAACATGCACAAGTTTAACGAAGCACACAGAATCCTCGCACAACACAAAATAGCCGCAGGAATGCTCCGCGTCAAAGCACTTGAGATCCAAAACGACATGCTCGCTGACATAGCAATCGCAAGCGCCATAGACGCATTTACCCGATGCCGCTTGCCAATCATAGTTGAAGACGCTGGGCTATTCATTAATGCGCTGAATGGATTTCCAGGACCTTACGCAGCGTACGTTTACAAGACAATAGGCAACGCAGGACTGCTGAAACTCATGGCAAACGTGGATGAGAGAAAAGCCACCTTCAAATCCGCAATAGCATATTACGATGGACATGCTGCGCCGCTATGCTTCGAAGGTGAAGCAGCTGGAATAATTACCCTCAAAGAACGCGTAGGAAACGGCAAATCGGGCTTCGGTTTCGACCCCATCTTCCAGCCTGTCGGAAGCCCTAAGACGTTTGCGGAGATGACGCTTGAAGAAAAAAACGGTTTCTCACACCGCGCAAAAGCAATCAACAAATTTGCACAATGGTACAAAGCACTAGTAATGGCGTAACCTTAACCTGAAAAATGCTTCCAAACAGAAATGACCACCGAAAACATGTTTTAAAGAAAACAGACTCGCCACTCAGCTACAAACATGCATTCACAATTGCACATCAACCACAATCCACAATACATCGCCTCACCTAAACGCCATCACAACGCGTCTGCCACAAAAGATAAAACAAAAACCACAATAAAACAACCACAACAAACCTTAACAGCCAGTTAATTTCTCCAACACAACCATTCAAAATCTTTATACCCCACGACACAACACTTATATTAGCGAAACCCGCTTCTAAGAGAACTCAGCAACATAGAATACATCATCAAACAAAATGCAACTCCACACCTAACCCGTGCGGAGTGAAGGGTGAATGAGCTTGAAGACAACCAAGCTCAAGATGACACCATGCATAGGCCAAACGACGCGCGCACACTATAAGTGAGGTTTTCACCAAACGCCAAACAGACACTACCATATGGCCCGAACATGCCACGCCGTCTGGAGAATGGCTCGGCTTGAGAGCCGAAGAAGGGCGCGGCAAGCCGCGAAACCGCCCCGGGTAGGCGCATGCAGCCTTCGAACCGGGGATACCCGAATGGGACTTCCCACACAAGCTCCCTCACGGAGCGGGAACCCCCCGAACGGAAGCATCTTAGTAGGGGGAGGAAAAGAAACCAAAACGGGATTCCCCTAGTAGCAGCGAGCGAAACGGGAAAAGTCCAAACCGAATCCCAGCCGAAAGGCATGGGAGATGTAGAGTTAAGGGCCCAGCTTCCTCTTAACTGGCAAAGTTGGAGTGGTCTGAAAAGACCCGCCAAAGAGGGTGACAGCCCCGTAAACATAAACCAGAAAGAGTTATGGCTGGAGTCCCAGACTACTGCACCCTGGCTTGGGTGCGGAAAATTGGGAGTCACCAACTTCCAAGACTAAACACTACTCAAGACCGATAGCGCACTAGTACGGTGACGGAAAACTGAAAAGTACCCCGGAATGGGGGTGAAAAGTGCCTGAAACCAGACGGTTACAGACGTGTGCAGCCCAGAAGGACAGAAACCACCCGAAGGAAACCGTTGCGAAACGGCAGTACGAGGGAGGCGGACCAGGGTTGCACGTTCCGTCTAGAAACACGGGCCGGGGAGTTCACAGCTGTGGCAAGCCTAAGGGTCTAGAAGCCCGTAAGCACAGGGAAACCAATAAGCGCACAACTCCGCAAGGAGCCAGGCGCAGGGTCTGAAAGGGCCCGGAGTCACAGTTGTAAAACTAGAAACCAGACGATCTAGCCCTGGGCAGGGCGAAGCTAGGCGAAAGCCTAGTGGAGGCTCGCAAGGGTTCTGACGTGCAATTCGTTCCCCAGACCTGGGGCTAGGAGCTAAAGACTAATCTAGTCTGGTGATAGCTAGTTCCCTCCGAAGTGGGCCTGAGCCCAGTCCCAAGCGAGGCAGCTGGTGGGGTAGAGCACTGATTGAAAAACAAGGATCCGAAAGGGTCCACTTTTCTTTCAAACTCCGAATCCACCCGCACCGTAGACCTTGGGAAACGGGTTAGTGGGGGTAAGCTCCACGACCGAGAGGGGGACAACCCAGACTGAGGTTAAGGTCCCCAAGTGCTGGCTAAATGTCAAACTAAAGGGCGTCGTCAGCCTCAGACAGCGGGGAGGTAGGCTCAGAAGCAGCCATCCTTCAAAGAAAGCGTAACAGCTCACCCGCCGAGGCTGACGGCCCCGAAAATTGACGGGGCTAAGCCAGCCACCGATACCTCAGAACGCAGCATACCGCTGCGCTGGTAGGAGGGCGTCCTAGCTGGACAGAAGCTGGGCTGTGAGGTCCAGTGGACCGGTTAGGATTGCGAATCCCGGTGGTAGTAACAGCAAAGAGAAGTGAGAATCTTCTCCGCCGAAGGGGCCAGGGTTCCCCGGCAACGATCGTCAGCCGGGGGTAAGTCGGTCCTAAGGCATGACTTAACCGCTCATGTCAAAAAAGGGAATCCGGTTAAAATTCCGGAACCACGGAGGTACATGCGGCAACGCAAGCTTGATGTCTGACGTTTCGGGGTAGGCTGAGCAGGGCTGTCGCCTTGTTTAACCGTATAAGCCTGGGGAGTGCCGTAATGGCGAGAACTAGGCGAAAGCGGGAATAGCCTCCCGTTTTAGGGGGGTTCAGTTGATCTCTGGAGCCACTGAAAAGGACATTGAGAAGGATCCTTCGTGACCGTACCTAGAACCGACACAGGTGTCCCTAGGCGAGGAACCTAAGGCGTGTCGGGTATACACTAATGCGAGGGAACTCGGCAAATTAGCCCCGTACCTTTGGTATAAGGGGTGCCTGCTCTTTCAGCCTCGTGTTGCAGGAGCAGGTCGCAGTGACAAAGGGGTCTCGACTGTTTAATAAAAACACAGGAAGCCGCAAGAGCGAAAGCTTGTGAACGGCTTCTGAATCCTGGCCAGTACAGGTACCTGAAACCTGGGTCCAACTGGGCTAAGGGCCTGCAAACGCCGGGAGTAACTCTGACTCTCTCAAGGTAGCCAAATGCCTTGTCGGGTAAGTTCCGACGTGCATGAATGGATCAACGAGGGCCCCGCTGTCCCCGCGTAGTACCCGGTGAAACCACATAACGTGGACGAACAGTCCACGGTCTCCCAGCGGGAAAAGAAGTCCCTGTGGAGTTTTACTGCAGCCTGCCGCTGGAATACGGTTGTGGATGCAGAGCGTAGTCGGGAGCCGTCGATCCTGCGTTCTCCGGGACGCGGGGGAGGCGACAATGGAACACCGACTTTCTGCAACCGTGTTTCTCACCGACGCCCTTGGTGTTGGAACAACGGTAGGTGGGCAGTTCGGCTGGGGCGGCACGCCCTTGAAAAGATATCAAGGGCGCCCTAAGGTTGGCTCAGGCGGAACAGAAACCCGCCGTAGAGTGCAAGGGCAAAAGCCAGCCTGACTGGATCCCAAACAGTAAGGGATGCAGAGGCGAAAGCCGGGCTTAGCGATCATCCATGTGCCCCTTGGTGGGGCCTGGATGTGTCAGAAAAATTACCCTAGGGATAACAGGCTCGTCGCGGGCGAGAGTCCCCATCGACCCCGCGGCTTGGTACCTCGATGTCGGCTCTTCCTATCCTGGCCCTGCATAAGGGGCCAAGGGTGAGGCTGCTCGCCTATTAAAAGGGAACGTGAGCTGGGTTTAGACCGTCGTGAGACAGGTCGGACTTTATCTGCTGGGAGTGTTGGCTGCCTGAGGGGAAAGGGTCCCTAGTACGAGAGGAACGGGACGCTGTGGCCTCTAGTTAACCGGTTGTCTGACAAGGCAGTTGCCGGGCAGCCACGCCGCTGAGGATAAGAGCTGAAAGCATCTAAGCTCGAAGCCTCTCCTGAAAAGAGGCAGCCGTCCCGCTTGTCGGGACGAAGGCTCCCATAAAAGATGGGTTTGATGGAACCGGGGTGTAAGCTGGAAGACTTCGGTCGACCAGTTCAGCCTGCGGTCCCCAATCGCCTGAGGTGTTGGGCCGGTGGTGTCTGAGCGATATTTGCACGAGAACCTCACGAGAAAAGCGCATAGTCAAAGGCCTATGCATGGTTAATTGACACTAGTAAGAGTCATGGAGAAAACGCGATTATAGGCCCTCCTATAGGTTTCTGCATAAATTGACTACTAGGCGCCAAATATGTCGGTTATCTGTGCAACCTAATTACTATTAGTAATCGTTTTTTGTTGAAATTGCCACTTTTTTGTTGGTTACTGCGGTTTATTTTTCTTGGGTGCCTGAGTGGTTTTTGGGTTTGGTTTTTCTCTGTAGTGAGATGCCTTCAACGAGGAAGAGAATCATCGCTACCGCAGTCATCCCTGTGAGAAAGAGGAAGCTTGCTTCGACAACTAAGCCGCTGACAAACCTGCTGAGCAGGATGATGGCGATTTCTGCGCTGAGTGCGCCCATAAAAAAGAAGGAGTAAAAAATCAGCCGCGGCACGAGGTTTCTGCCGACCCAGACGTGCCCGCTGACGCCTGTTTTTTCTTTAAGCACGTAGTCGCCGTACGCGTTTTTCTCGATTAAGCCCAAGTCTTCCAGTTTCTGCAAATGCCTGTGTGCAACGCTTGTGCTGCTGAGGCTTGCGCCGCGTGTGACGTCTCTTGTGCCTACTGGCTTGTTTGCGTGGACGATGTACGCGTAGACGTTTAATGTGTTTCCTTCGAGTTCTTCGTTAGCCAAGTCTACAGCAACCTACGGAGTTGATATAGCATCAGCATCTGTTTCAGCTGCTCGGCGCCATGGGCGCGAGTCCTGCTTGAGGTCCTTCCACTGGGAAGGGTATTTCGTTTGCATACGCGCCATATACGAATCCGAACCCGCTGCCTATATTTGTTAGCTCTATGTGTTGTAGGATTTGGTCGGTTGCTGGTGTGGTCACGGTGACGTTGCCTTTGACGGTGACCGTGCATATTTTGCTTACATCAATGTATAACGTTTGAGCATTCTTGAGCATAACGGCTGCTTGCGGTAGATTATTGGGGTCAGTTGCGAATATGTATTTGCTGACAAAGCCCATCGTATAGCCACTTGGCCATGCCTCATAGTTTATTGCTTGGCCACCGCAATCGTAATATATTTCTTGATCTTCACCGCGCGGTCCCTTAAAGGTCAAGCCGTTTGCGAAGTTTATTGTTCCTTCAGAGCCTCCGATGCCGACAATGCTGTATGGGTTGAAGTCTACTACCACGTAGTAGCCCATGTTGAGGATTGGCCCTTCGTCGGATGAAACTGCGAATTTGTAGTATTCAATCTGAGCGTCTGCGTTATCTAGAGCGTCGACGTTCAAAGTGAAGTTTGCGACCACTTGAATATTTGCTCCGTAAAGCGTCATTGTAGCGTTTCCAGTGATTTTGTTGGGGTTGCAGTAGGCGTATGTTATGCCAACACCATTCAACAAGGGCTCGACTTTCGGTAGCGCAGTATTTGCCTGCTGAGCGTTTTCTTGGGCTTGCACCGCCATCATGTATTCCAGCGGCACAATTGCTGCTATTCCGATTGCTATGGCGAGTATGCTGCATGCGATTAGTTTTTTCTCAACCATTGGTTTTTCACCGCTCACAATAAGTGCCAAATGAGGCTAATAATTCTCCCCGAAGAACAAAAGTGTTCTTCAAAAGAACACTATGCAGCACACAGCTTGAGTTTACGATTCGAAGAACATAAAAGGCAAGCTGGCAGTAAATGTTAGTTAACGGTTGATGCAGAAACATGGCTAGTGGCAACGGCGCCAACACTGGGAAACCTTTCGTTGTTCTTCGCAGCGTGACAAAAAACTACTTCAGTTTCCGCGCGTTAGACAATGTTTCTTTCGAAATCAGCGAAGGCGAAATCTTCGGGTACATTGGTCCGAACGGCGCTGGGAAAACAACTACCATGAAAATCTTGGTCGGGTTAATCAGCGACTTCACGGGCGAAGTACGCGTAGGCGATTATAGCTTGCCCAAGCAGAAAGAGGAAGCGCATAAACTGCTAGGCTACCTCCCGCAGAACATTGCGTTCCAAGAGTGGCGAACCGTAAACCATGCGCTAACAACTTTCGGCAGACTTTCAGGGCTCACCGCGGAGCAGGTTGAAAACCGAATCCCCGAAGTGCTGGAGCTGGTTGCTTTATCGGATGCTAGGCACAAGAAGATTTCTCAGCTGTCAGGAGGCATGACCCAGAAAGTCGGCTTAGCACAAGCACTTCTCCACGAGCCAAAACTACTGGTTCTGGACGAGCCGCTGGGCGGGCTTGACCCGTTGAGCCGCTACCAATTCAAAGAGGTTGTCTTAGCGCTGAGCAAAAAAGGAACTACTATTCTGTTTTCCTCGCACATACTCAGCGACGTGCAGGATGTGGCTGACCGAATCGGAATCCTAAGCCATGGCAGAATCAGGCAAGTTGGCACGCTGAACGAGTTAAAAGCTCGGATGACAATAGAAAAAACCATAGAAGTGCTCTTGTCACACCAAAGCGACAAGTGGCAACAACTCAAAACGTTAAATGGCATAAAGAGCGTTGAGCAGGCTTCCCCGGGAAGGATTCACGCAAAATTAGAGACGAACGCTGACGCCGATGAAGTAGTCAACAGCGTGGTTCAGAGCATAGTAAAGTTGGGGATTAAAGTGCAGGGCGTAACGCTGTTGCAGCCGTCGCTGGATGAAATTTACCTCAAACACGTGCAGGAGGGCGAGAACGCGTGAAGCTGCCTCTGCTCTACTCAGATGAACTGAAGGGCTTCTACAAATCCAAAGTGATGCTCTTCCTGTGGGTAGGCTTGCCCATTGTCGCTGTGCTTTTCCGCTTCGTTCAATACGGCTCCAGTGGGCAGGCTATACCGTTCACGGTTATTTCAGCGTTGGTTGTTTCCAGCCTAGCGGGGACATTGGCGGCGGTCATGCTGGCGGTTTCGATTATCAACGAGAAGAACAGGCACGTTTACGAGTTGTTCCTGATTAGACCGCTGAAACGCCGAGACATTGTGCTCGCCAAGTTTCTGTCAGTGTACACTTGTGTTGCCGTAGCCAGTTTAATAGCAGTCGCCGTCGGCGTCGCAGCCGATTACACCACGGCAAACGCGTTCCCACCGACCATACTCAACGACACCGCCCAGAGCCTAGCCATTAGCCTCTCCATGGTTGCAGTATCATGCTCAGCAGGCGTGCTCATCGGCATCGCCTCGCCCACAGTTCTCGTTGGAGCGATACTGGTCATCTACGGAGGAAACCAAATTTCAGTAATTCCTCTGGTGCCGACTATGCTGAACTTGCCTGAAGCGCCATTGTTCACGGTCGCTTTAGCTGCAGCAGTCGCCGCCTCGCTACTGATAAGCGCGGTTGCGTTGTTTGAAAGAAAACAGTTCTAGAAAAGAACCGCATGAGAAAGGAGAGTTTTTAACTGCTACTTCTTTCTCTTCAGCATGTTCTCTATTATTGGGCGCAGCTTCGCGTTTTCAGCTTTGATTTTCTCTTTGCCCAGCGCCTTCATGTCCGCGTCGATCTCCGTAATCACTTCAGCGTAGTGAATTCCCTCTGCGGCGGAAACGTATTCCACTCGGAACCTTTCAGGACTCATGCCCAGTTTCGTCAACATGCCTTTCAGCGCGTCAGTGCGGGCTTTCATCTTGTAGTTGCCGCTGATGTAGTGGCAGTCGTAGGGCAAGTGGCACGCGCCCACCAGCACCATGCCTGCGCCTAAACGGAACGCTTCCAGAATGAAGTCGCGGTCAACCCTGCCTGAGCACATGACGCGTATGGCGCGTACGCTGGGCGGATACTCAAACCTGCTTGTGCCAGCCAAGTCTGCGCCTGCGTAGCTGCACCAGTTGCAGAGAATAGCTAAGATTTTGTCTTCTGGGTCTTTCTCCAGTGCTGCACGTATCTGCGCCAGAATCTGCGCGTCAGTGAAGTGCATCTGCGTAATCGCGTCTTGTGGACATTCGGCGACGCATGTTCCGCAACCGTGGCAGCTGGCAGTGATAACTTGCGCGGCTTTGTTAGGTTCAGCTTTGATGGCGCCGTAGGGGCACTTGTCAACGCATATGCCGCACTTCGCAGTTACGTTTCTGCATCGGCTCTCATCAATCACCGAAATAATGGGCTCGATTTTCCACTTGGGCTTGGAAATAACGGTTGCCGCGCGGGCTGCTGCACCTGAACCCTGCGCGACACTTGCGGGAATATCCTTTAATCCTTGACAAGCGCCAGCATAGAAGACACCGTCAGTCGGCGCGTCTAAAGGCTTAAGTTTCGGGTGGCTCTCCATGAAGAAGCCGTCTGCGCCGCGTGACAAATTCAAAATCCGCGCAATCTCATCGGAGCCTTTTTTGGGTATAGCCGCGGTCGCCAGCACAACCATGTCCGCTTCGATTTCGATTGGTTGCCCTAGGGTTTGGTCTTCGCTGTGCACCACCAAATTGTGCGTTTTCGGGTCTTCGTCGATGCGGCTTACGCGTCCGCGAATGAAGTTCACGCCGCGTTCACGTGCGCGGTCGTAAAACTCTTCATAGCCTTTGCCTGGGCTGCGGATGTCCATGTAAAACACGTAAACTTCCACATCTTCCTTGTACTTCTCCTTAAGCTGTACCACGTGTTTGAGCGTGTACATGCAGCAGAAGTTGCTGCAGTAGGGATATTTGTTTTTGTCGCGGCTGCCTACGCATTGGATGAACGCTACTGTGTGCGGTTTTTTGCCGTCTGATTGCCTGATGACTTTGCCGCCTGTTGGACCCGCAGCTAGAATTAGCCTTTCGAACTCCATGCTTGTGATGACGTTGGGATATTTTCCATAACCCAGCAGCGGCATGTCATACGGCAAGTAAACATCGAAGCCTGTGCTGACGATTATGGCGCCAACTTCGATTTCGACCTCTTCAGGCTTCTGCTCGAAGTCTATGGCTTGTCTGGCGCCGCAGACGTCTACGCATTTGAAGCATTCGATGCAGTAGTCTTTGTTGACGGCGTAAATCAGTGGAACGGCTTGGTCGAACGGCACTGAAATGGCTTTGCGCGTGCCCAAGTTCATGTCCCACTCGTTCGGGTACTCGATGGGGCAGACGTCTTTGCATTCGCCGCAGCCTGTGCAGCGGTCAGGTATCACGTAACGCGGGTTTTGGCGAATCTTCACCTTGAAATTGCCGATGTAGCCGTCTACTCTGACTAGGTCAGCGTTGGCGAAGATTTTAATGTTCGGGTGGCGCCCGCAGTCCACCATTTTTGGTCCTTCAATGCAGATGCTGCAGTCCAGAGTCGGAAAAGTCTTGTCCAATGCTGCCATGTGTCCGCCGATGCTCTGCGTGTTTTCTAGCATGTAAACTTGAAAGCCCATTTCCGCCAAGTCCAACGCGGCGTTCATGCCTGCAATGCCTCCGCCGACTATGAGGGCTTTGTTGGTGACGGGTACTTCGATGGTTTGCAGCGGCATCAGCAACCTTGCCTTGGCTACTGCCATGCGCACTGCGTCTTTGGCACGTTCCGTTGCCGCTTGCGGGTTGCTCGGGTGGCACCATGAGGCGAATTCGCGGATGTTAGCCATCTCGAATAAGAACGGGTTTAAGCCTGCTTCGGTGACTGTGCGTCTGAACGTGGGTTCATGCATTCTCGGTGAGCATGCGGCTACGACTACGCGGTTGAGTTTTTGCTCCCGTATGGCTTTGCGGATTTCCTCTTGCCCCGGGTCAGCGCATGTGTAACGGTTTTCTTTAACGAACACGACATCGGGAATGGTTTTTGCGTATTCGACGATTTGTTTGATGTCAACGGTGCCTGCGATGTTTAAGCCGCAGTGACACACGAACACGCCTATGCGTAACTCTTCAGGCTTCTTGACGTTTTCTGGCTGGCTCATCTGATTTTCTCCTCCATACTGAACCTTCGGCTAACCTGCTCCTTTGCCTTCCGCGAGCCTGCAGCTTTAAGCTCTTTCACGGCGTCCACTGGCGACGCGAGCCGCTGCAACGCCTTGTTCCACGCTCCCGAGCGCACGGGCGTGTGGATAATTTTGGTTCGCTTCAGCGTTAAAGCCTCATCAACCGGGCACACGGCTTTGCAGGCGCCGCAGTAAACGCAGAACAACTCGTTAACGTACACTTTATTATCAGCCACAGACAGGTACAGTGCGCCCGTGATGGGGCAAACATCTAAGCAGTCCCGGCAGCCTCCAGGGCATTTGGCTTGGTCTATTGCGATTTTACCTTCTGTGAACTTGCGCACTTTAATGACGCCGGGCGCGCATTTGAACTCGCACACTCGGCACGTGGGGCAATACTCCTTCTGAATGGCAAGGTTGATTTGCACGCGTTTTTGCTGGCTCGGCGGCAAAGCCGCAACGCTTTCCACGGGCTTGCCGTCGAAACCTACACGAGTAACCGTTATCAAGTCTAAGGGGCAAGAGTCTTCGCATTCGTCGCAGTCTTTTGGGCATTGCTTCGTGTCCACTTTGATGTCGCGCACCAGTTCAGGGTAGCTTTCTTTCTGAAGCAGCAGCAGGTCATGCCCGTCGTTCAGGGTAAGTTTAATAGCGCCATATGGACAGGAGACGTCGCAAACTCCGCAGAAGTTGCATTTCGCCAAGTCAATGTCCACTTTGGCTTTTTTCGCCTTCTCACCCTGCGCTTTGAGCTGTTTCTCCAGCTTAATCGCGTCTTTGGGGCAAGCTAAACTGCAGATTTGGCAGCCCACGCAACGTTTCTTGTCAAGCGTCAACTTATAGTGCTTGACGTGTAAAAGCCATTCTAAAGTTAACGCGTCTGCCGTGTCTTTCTTCACGTTTTTAAACGGCATTTATTCTTCCACCAAGCCCTAACATGTATGCGTCAAATAACCATCTTGTTAGAATGTTTCAATGCAGCGTTTGTGATATAAATATTGCTTGGCAGCAACGCCCGTTCGCATGTGAATTCCACGGAAAACAAAGCACCCTTGTTCGTCACAGATTTTCAAGGATAACCGCCACGTAGCACTTTAAGGCTTCATCAGCCTTAATTGAAACCGCATGCAAACCAGCCTGCCGCAGCAACGCTTCGAAAGCTTCCAAAGAGAATGCCTTCTTTAAACCAGTAACCACGATTGCACAGTTATGTTTTGCAGCACGCTTGAGCTCTGTTAAGGTTTCAGCGGGTTTCGGCATGTTCTGCAGCACAGTGATAGCAAAAACCACATTGAAACAGTTGCTTTGGAAAGGTAAGTAGTCAGCGTCAGCTTGAATCACGTGTACATTGTGAAAGGTTTTGGCGCGTTCTTTTGCCTTAAGCAGTAGCTTCATGGAAATATCCACGCCCGCACACGTATCAGCTTGAGCAGCAACTTGATTGAACAATAGTCCTGTGCCGCAACCCACGTCTAAGACGGCGCCAGTTACCTTCAGCCCTTCCAAGGCTGCTTTGTACTTGGCTTCTTGCTCCTCAGCGTAGCGGGAATCGTATATATCCGCCGTGACATCGTAACGGTGCTTAACACTGTGCTTATGGTTCCACTTCTTCATCGATAATCCTTCGAAAACTCTTATGTACGCATTGCGCCTTCTAAAACTATTGCTGAACCCAAAATGCGCGAAACGGACAAACTGGCTGTGCTTACTAACCCAAGCTTGTCGGAAGCCGCAGAGCTCATGGTTAAAGCGTTCGCACAGCGGAAAACCCTCATCGTAGCAGGCAACTGCCGCGTGCGTTATGTGGGAAGGGCGAACTCGACGCTTGAGCCCGGCGAACGCTTGCTCATAATCAAAGCAGACGGCTCGCTTCTTGTCCACAGACCAGTCGGCTATGAGCCTGTGAATTGGCAACCGCAGGGCAGCGTTTTTCACGTTCACGCGCGCGAAGGCACATTGGAGGTGCATGCTGTTAGGCAGAAGCCACGAGAAAATGTTTCAGTGGTCTTCAGCAGCGTGCAGATGGTTTCCGCGTTAAGCCTTGATGATTCAGGCGAGTTTCTGCTGTACGCCAGCGAAGAGGACATGCACAGGGCGATTCTGCTGAAGCCCACGCTTTTGGAGGAAGGTTTCACACCCATAAGCTACGAGAAGAAGGTGGAACCAGGGTTCGTAGACGTTTACGGCGTGGACAAAGCGGGCAGGCTGGTGGTTGTTGAAGTCAAGCGGAAAACCGCGGGAAAAGAAGCCGCTTTGCAACTTGCCAAATACATTGACGCCGTAAAAGCCAAAGCCAACCGAGAAATACGGGGGGTTCTAGCTGCGCCAAGTTTGGGCAAGGATGTGCAGCGGCTTCTGGAAACGCTTGGGCTAGAGTTTAAGGCGCTAGACCCGAAAAAATGTGCTGCGGTGTTGAAGAAAGCTGGAACCGCGAAGTTGGAAACTTTCTTCAGGGAAAAAAGCCAATGAAATTGCTGTTGCCTGTTCAGAAAGCTTAAATCACTGCTTTCTCTTTTGCCTTGTAAAGGTGAATAGCAACATGAACTTTTGGCGAGACTTGCCAGCAGGAGACAAGCCTCCTGAACTGCTTAACATGGTTATTGAGGTTACAAGTGGCTCCCGAGACAAATACGAGTATGAAAGTGATTGGGAAGCTTTCGTCCTAGACAGAATCATCCCCTCATCCGTGGTGTTCCCAGTCGAGTACGGCTTTGTTCCGCAAACATGGTTCGATGACAACGACCCGCTGGATATTATGGCTTTAAGCTTTGAACCACTGCAAGTAGGTGGTGTAGTTAAAGTCCGAGTTATCGGTGCATTGATAATTGAGGATGAGGAAGGCTTGGACGCAAAAATTCTCTCCGTGCTCGTGAACGACGCAAGGTTCGAGGGCATTCACGACATGACTGACGTACATGCACATCAACTTCGGGAAATACAGGAGTTTTTTGAAACTTACAAGCGGTTGGAGCCGCACAAGTGGGCAGTAGCGAAGGAATGGAAAAGCGCCAAGGAAGCCATGGAAATCGTGAACTACGCAATGAAGCAATACCGCGAACTAAACGAGAAAAAGAAAACCAAATAACCGCTTAGCCTTCTATCTTCCCGAGTTCTTTAGCCATTGCGTTGGCAAAGCGCTTCCACAAAGCAGAATCCTCTTTTCGCAATTTGGCAGCAAGCTGTTTGACGCCGTCAGCGCCCAAGTTTTCCGTGTGCTCAAGGTGCAGAGCAGTAAAAGTCAGCCGCGAAGCATCATCGCCTTCAGCTGAAATCTCATACAGAAACTGCGAATACTTGTTCGGGCCAGTCAAATGCGTGGACACCCAGCGCAGTTGTTCTGGATAAAGCTGCACAAGCTTCTGCTTCTCGATAATGCTCTTACTAGTACGGAAGGTGTCGGTGAGGATAACGGTGGCGTCGGTGAGCCGCGTCACGTGCCGCGCTGCTGATTCATCGCCCATCAGCGCAGGGTCTGAAGGCGAAAAATCAGTGCACCACTCGTAAGCTTTCCGAGCGGAAACAGAGAAACATTGAGTAAACCTGTATCGAATCACGCAAGGCACAGACGCAACCTCAGCCTGTTTAAAGCAGAAAAGGCTTATTACGCTTGTGCTTTCGCTGACGCTTGCGTCGCGGCGAAGAAATCTGTTATCTTCTTCTGGAAAAGTGCATTCTTCAACAACTCGCTCTGAAGAATCCACCGCCGCAGCGGAATCTCGAACCTGTCAGCGATAAACTGCAACGCTCCGCTCAGCGTTTTGAACATGAAAGGCTTCTGACGCATGGCGTTGCGCACGTTTTCACGCACCTGCCACACACCCACGGGCATAATGTAGCCTGGTCGTGCTTCGCGTAGCACGATTACTGTTGCTTGCCGCCGCTCTTTAACCAGTTGCTCGCAGACAGCCAAGCGCGCGGAGTAGTAGCAGCCGCCTATCGCCGCGTAGGTCGTCCTGCCGTTGTTACCTTCGTAATCGGAGAATATGGCGGTGGTTTTGCCGTTGGGGTTCCACACTGTGCCTGGGTACCAGGCTTCCATTGCTTCGTAGCGCCAAATGTCTGGAATCATCAGAACCTCAAACACGTTGTCCAAGTAACGGGATTCGTAGACGCGGTACTCGTTTATTTCAGGGAAAGTTTTCACCTGCTCGGCTAGGCTTTTAGAAACTATGTCATCTACCGCTGTGATGCTCCACCGGGTAGGCACGAGACGCCTGTTTTTTTCCACGCCGAAGGCGCCTACGCTGAACGCTCGTTGGATTCTGGTTACCATGACGCCGCGGTTGTAGAGCTCCAGCACCGCGGGCAACGCTCGCAAATCTGTATCGTAGTACGCTTTTTCTATGCGGTGGTCGAACCGTGCGTTGCCAACGTGCAAATCTCGTATAGGAGCTGAAGGACCGAACGGTTGCACGTCGTCGCTTAGGAACAGGGAGCCTCTGGGTTTCTTGGTGAGGTTTAACTCGATGTCCACACTGTTCTCCGCCAACGCTAACTCGCGCGTTTGCTCCACTATTTTGCCTGCTTCGTTGAATTTTTGCACGTGAACTGGGTGTTTACCTCGTACAAGCAGAGAGCGGAAGCCCACGATTTCGTCTATCGACTTTCCAAACCAGAGTTCAGGCAAATCATAAAGGCTCGTGTCCTCAGCGATAGGCGGCACGAGCGGTCCAGCGTACACGTGTGGGTACCCCATGCGCCCGATGAACACGCTGGGCGGGGAAACGCCTGCGATGTCTTCACTTGCCATCAGCGGCACGCTTTTCAGGTAATAGTTGACTTTGACCATTAGTGGACAGCGGGTTTTGCCGCAGAGAAAACGTGCGCCTTTGCAGACGACACAGATGCTGTCTCGCGAAGCGCGGGTGACTATCTGTTTTTCCGCGGCTGAATTGCTGCTGGACTTTAGAATGCTGAGTAGCCAGTTGTCCTGCACTGTTGCACCTGCATGATTGCCTGTGAAATTCATAGCCGCCTTTGAAGATGCCGCGGCGGCTTCATATGTTTTCCGCATGCGAAAAACTCAAAAAATGACTTATCTTAAGCGTTTGTTGAGGAAAGTCTACACATGAATCTGTCAAAAATAGAGGCAAGAGCTAAATTCTGAAACTGCACAGAATAACTCTGAGGATTATGCATGAAGACGGTACTGTTTATCTGCACGCATAATTCTGCCCGTTCGCACATGGCAGAGGCTTTCCTGAACGCGCTTTGCGGAGACAAATACAAGGCAGAAAGCGCTGGAGTAACGCCCACGAGGCTTAACCCGCATGTTGTCAAGGCGATGGCGGAAGCAGGCATTGACATGTCAGCGCATCGTTCGAAGAGCATAATGGAGTTTTGGGGAAGAACCTTTGATTACGTTGTCACCGTGTGCGATTCAGCGCGTGAAGTTTGCCCCTTTTTTCCCGGAGAAAAAGAGATGCATAAGAGCTTCCCAGACCCTGCGGCTTTCACTGGAACTGAAGCGGAAATCATGGAAAAAGTGAGAGCAGTGAGAGACGAAATCCGTGCTTGGGTGGAGCAGACTTTCTGCCGATAAACAGAGAAGCGGATAAGCCCCAGATGCTTTAGGACGGTGCAATTACTGATTCAGCTTGTTTGTGACGAGGGTGTTCTCTTTTTGTTTAGAAACAGCGTCATCAATGCGATTGCGATGACTGAAGTCGCAATGCTGTAAACCGCTGCAGTCGATGCACCAAAATACTCCCACAGGCTGCCAACCACAGTGTTTGAGACGAAAAATGCCGTGCCAACCAGCAGGTAGTAGATGCCGTACGCTGTTCCCCGTAGGTTGCTGTCAACGTATTCAGGAATTATAGCCCGCTGCAGAGTCTCCACGATCCCGAAGTAAGCGCCGTAAAACACGGCAACCAAGAAAGCGTTGAAACCGTTGACTGGAAGGAACAGAATCAGCAGAACACTCAGAAGGAACAAGCCGTAGCCCAAAAGCATGCCTTTCTCTTTGCCTATTCTGTCCGACAACACTCCAGCGGGAATAGAAATCGCAGCGTGTGCCACGTTAACAACCGCGTAAACAATAGGAATAAACGAATCAGCAACACCTGCTTCCTGCGCGTTAAGCAAAATAAAAGAGAAGTTGAATGCGCCTAAAGAAAAAACGCTGACCACAACGAGCAAACTAGAAAAATGCCCATTCAGCACAGCTTTGACCCCGACGCGCAGTTGAAAGCCGGCGTCAACGGCTTTCCCAACGCGTTCCTTGACAAAAAAGACGAGAATTATAAGTGCCGCAGTGCCGGGTATCAGCGACAGCCAGAAAACATCGCGCATCGTGAAACCTAAAACCAGCATAACGGCGGAAGCAATTACGGGACCAACAATGGCGCCTGTTTGATCCAGCGTCCGGTGCAGACCGAATGCTGCGCCACAGTGTTTCTTGGAAACGGACTCGGCGAGGAGGGCGTCACGGGGTGACGTGCGCACGGCTTTGCCTACTCTGTCGGCTACGCGTATTGTAAGCACTTCCAATGGTCCGCTGGTCACGGCGAAGAGGGGTTTGACAACGTTTGAAACACCGTATCCGACTAAGACAAGGAGTTTTCTCTTTCTGATTTTGTCGGAGATTATTCCCGAAATTGACCTCAAAGCGTAACCCAACGCTTCAGCGAAGCCTTCAATAAAACCCAATATGGCTCTGCTGCCACCCGGTAAGCTGAGGAGGAACGTGGGCAGGATGCTGAAAACCATTTCGCTGGAGAAGTCTGTGAAGAAGCTGACTACGCCTAAGGCGAAGATGTTCCGCCTTGAGTTCACTTCGTCTTTGGCGTTGTCTTCTGTTTTCATTTCAGCAGTCCCCTTGTGGTTCAGACTATTTTGGCTTTCTTAATGGTTCTCAGCGCAAACAAGAACATGA
>JAOZHU010000004.1 GCA_026014705.1 Candidatus Bathyarchaeota archaeon
TGCTTAAATACAACTAAGTATGAAATCTTAATACGTGATAATTAATGCTGTATAGGAACATGCTGAAATCCAAAAAAGCCATATCGCCAATACTCGCAACGCTACTTCTCATAGTAATCGCAGTAGCAGCCATAGTCGTAACCTACGCTTGGGTAATGACCTACATGGGCACCACCACGGAGCAGGCAGGATTCATTCCGTACAAAGCAAACGTAGCCTTCACAGATGAAGGAAAAACGATAAAGATAGACATAGGCAACTCTGGAACCTCAAACGGAAAAATAGCCGCCATATACATCGGAACATCAGCTTCACAACTTGAATCCCAAAAAACCATAAATCCTTCTCTTGCGACGACATCAATTGATGCAGGCACAATTCAACCCTTCACCGTTACCTATGAATGGAAAACAGATACAACATACTATTTCAAAGTGGTACCAACTTCAGGTGCAGCCGTAGAATTTCAAGCAAAAGCGCCATAAACGCACTTCTCTCAATTTTTTTCCTGCTGTAACTTCGCCTCAAAGACAAATTCTTATTAGCAAAACCACAAAACACTAAGCTATCCGCTTGAAAACTTGGAAGGGCATCAGAAACATGCAAGAACTCTTTGAAGCCGCAAAAGTGGCGCTTTCATTGGCTTTCCTCTTTTATGCTTCATGGAGCGACTACAAAATCCGCGAAGTCACCAACCGCGTCTGGATACTCTACGCACCCACAGCGTTTGCACTATCCACAGCTGAACTCTTGCTCTACACGCCAGAGAAAACAGCCCTTTTCGGATTAAGCGTCGGCGTAACCGTAGCTATCGCCTTCGCCCTGTTCTATTCAGGCGGCTTCGGAGGCGCCGACTCCAAAGCGCTGATGTGTCTCGCCTTTGCCTTGCCATTCTTCCCCTCAGCGCTGCTCACGCCCATAATAGCTTCAGCCGCCTCACTGCTCGCCCAAAACCTTTTCCCGTTGACGGTTTTCAGCAATGCCGTTTTGTTCGCAGCAGCCAGCGGACTCTACCTATTGCTATACAATATTGCTTGGCACAGGAACGCTGGAAAGAAGCTTTTCGACGGCACGCTTGCCGCGGAGTCGGTTGGAAAGAAACTAATCGTCTTGATAACAGGCTACAAGGTTTCCATAGCCAAGCTAAAGGCGAAATGGCACATTTACCCATTGGAAGACGTAGCCGATGAAGTCGGCGGCAGCGATGAAACCCTTCAACGAAAGCTTATCGTTGTGCCCAGGGACGAAGGCAGAGATGACATCGTGACGCGGCTTTCCAAAGCAGCTGACGCAGGAAAAATTGACGCCAAAGTTTGGGCAACACCCGGCTTGCCCATGCTAATATTCTTAACACTAGGCTTAGCGGTTGCTCTAGTGTTCGGGGACATAGTGTGGCTTATCGTTAGCTGCGCCCTTGGATAACGAATTTTGGCTTGACAGTTAAATAGTTTTTTTGCTTCGTTTAGAGTAGGAAATTGACGCGGTCACCATTAGAACGGAACCACAGCCTACGAAAGAAAACGCGTAAATGCGGTAAGGATAGTCAAAGCCTTGCGCTAATCCTTCGTACGAATAGAAGAAGGTGCTCACGGCAAACAATGCTATGGCTATTACAAGCAGGATAATTTCAGCTTTGAACTTCACTCGCTTCCCCTCCTCTTAACAACTATCTGCACGTTTCAGATGGCATCTTACGGGTATTATAGAAAAGGTTATTTTAGCTTTTCGGAAAAACAGGTATACACAGGCGGTTCTCAATGTTGCAGAAACAGATTAAAAACGAGCTGCTGCATTTTCTAAAATCAACGCCTAAACGCCTCAGCGTCGTAGTTATGCCCGACTTCTTCCTCGACAGGCTCATACACCTAAACTGCGAAACCCCCAGCTTTTCATCAATAGTCACGCAGGTGGCGAACAGAAAAGGCGGCAGCATAGACAACATAGACCAAACCGATATTCGAGGCGGAAACGCCATAAACACCGCTTCCGCCTTAGCCGCGCTAGGGGCAATGGTTACGCCCATAGTCTGCACAAGCAAACTGGGTCTTCAACAAATACGCTTCCACCTCAAGCAACGCCACATTGACACTTCACATGTAAAACTATCAGAAAAAGCGTCGGTGACAACTGCACTGGAGTTTAATGCTGAATCAGGCAAGGCTAACGTTATGCTCCGCGACTTAGGTTCACTGGCCGAGTTTGGTCCTTCCAACTTGAGCAGCGACGATTACCGCGCGATTGAGGATGCCGATTACGTCTGCTTGTTCAATTGGGCGGGAACGAGAAAGTTCGGAACCGAACTTGCCCAAGCGGTTTTCAGCAAAGTAAAAGCGCAGGGAACGGGCAAGACGTATTATGATACGGCAGATCCAACGCCGAACAGCTTAAAGATTCCCGAATTGATGGAGAAAATTTTGCTGACTGGACAAGTGGACATTTTAAGCGTTAACGAGAACGAGGCAATCTGCTACGCAGCTATGCTTGACAGCGAAATAAACGCGCAGCGCGGAAAAATGCAGTTTGAACAGTTAGCCCTGAAAGCTGCTCGAATATTGGCAAGGCGTTTGCATGCGAGAATCGACTTGCATACAACACGTTACTCGGCTACTTTCACCGCAACGGGCGAGGCTACGGCACCTACCTTTAAAATAGCGGCGTTGCGAGCGACAGGCGCCGGTGACGCTTGGAACGCGGGAAACATCATAGGTGAAGCAAATGGACTTTCAGATGAGTGCCGTTTAGTTTTGGCGAATGCTGTCGCTGCATGTTACCTTGCCAACGCTGAAGGAACGCATCCTACACGTAGGGAATTGGCTAGATTCCTCAAGAGTGCCCGAATATTGCGGTTGATTTCTTAAATCACGTATGTATCTTGAATGCTCACTATGCCGTTGTCGCCGATGATTCGTTTAAGTTCAGGAAGTAGCGGCTCAAGCTTCTTCTGTTCGTCTAACACTTCTATTATTAGAGGCATGTTTACTGTGATGCCTTCAAGATGCAGTGTTGATTTGCCTCGTTTGCCGAAACCGTTAATTCCGGTCCATACCGTGGCTCCTGCAACACCTGCTTTGATTAGCAGTTCCATCACGAGCGTTTGAAGCCTTTTTCCGCCAACTTCATCATTTTTCTTAATTCGAATGGTGACGTTCCACATTTTGATTCTCATCACAACACCTTCCCAATTATTGCGTTGCCCAACATTCTGCCAGCAATCACAGCTATGAACGATAAGCCAACGTTAGCTGCCATGTCCAGAACTGCAAGGCTTAGCCGGTGGCTGTCAACCAGATTAATGGTTTCCAGTTCAAATGAGGACATTGTTGTGAATGAGCCGCAGAAACCCACAGCGACGAACAAAGTGTATTTTGTGTCCAGATTGAACATTAGCGAAACTGCAGAGAAAACGCCTAGGATGAAGCTGCCCAGAACGTTGACTATTAGAACATTGATTGGCAACGTGCCTATCGTGATTGGTGATTCAACTATCTTGTAACGCAGGTATGCACCCATTATTGCGCCTATTGCCAGAAGAATAAATTCAGCGCCTTTCATTTTTACCAGCTTGCTTGTGTTTTGACCTTGATAGGCATTATCAGCATCTCCTTCTGAGATGCAGTTTTGACTTCTAGGCGGTCAGGGCTGATGCCATAGCACAGCCTTTTCTCCAAAGGAAACAGGTTAGCTTTATACTTAATGGTCAGAGCAAGGAAAATTTACCTTGCTGAGCACGCGGATAACGCCTTTTCATTTTAGCGGATGTTTTCCTCTTGTTAGATAAAGAAGAATAAGGCCTCCGACTGCAGAAAGTGCAGCGGCGTATCCGAAGGCTATCAGCGGCGATATTAACGCCCAAAGGGCTCCAACCACAACGCTAGATGCGAAGTCGCCGATGCCGTTAACTGTTTGCAGGATGCCAAAACCAGTTCCTCTCGATTCAGTTGTCAATAGGTCAGCAGCAGCGGTTCCTTCAATTGTATCCGTAATCGCTGTGAAGAAGCCTGCTAAGAGAAAGAGCGGGACCAAAACTAAGAAGTCAGCTGTGAGGAAAGCTGTGCCTAAGCAGGTTGCAGCGGATATGAAATAGCCTGCTGCAAGAATTCTTCTCCTGCCAATTTTATCGCTCAGTGCGCCTATCGGAAAAGAAGAAGCTGCATAGACAACATTAAGCAGAGTATACAAGCCGACCGCAATTGCCGAAGCCTCTAGAACACCTACTTTCGGGGCTAAGACCTCTTGAGCCCTCAAAGTGAATAGGCTATTGGCAAAATTTCCAAAACCAAAAACGCCTACGCCAATTAGGAAGAGTTTAAAGGATCTAGGCAGTGCTCTGATTGATTTTATGAACCCTTTATCATTAACAGCTGTATTGCCCTTTGTAGAAACAATTTGGTCGCTTGTTACTGTTTTCTTTCGAACATCATGGACAAAGAATATGACTATGAAGAGCGCAATCAGGCCAGGAATAACAGATATTGCAATAATCTGCTGGTAATTCAAAAACATCAGGAAAAAAAGCGCTAAGGCTGGTCCCGTAATAGCTCCTACGGTATCCATTGTTCTATGGAAGCCAAACGCTTTTCCAGTGGCTTCCGAAGGAACCGAATCTGCTAACAGAGCATCTCTTGGTGGTCCTCGAGAGCCTCTGCCTAACCACGCTGTAACTCGTAAACCAAGAACTTGTAGCCATGAAGTGGCTGCTGCTATCAGAGGGGTAAATAATAAAAATAATAGCAATCTTCATAAGTAACCCAAATCTACAATAAAATAGGTAACCTAAAATGGGTGAACAAACAAAGGTGCTCCAGAAAGGCAAAATCACCATTCCAGCTGAAATCAGACAAAAATTAGGAATCAGCGAAGGTGACTACATAAAGCTGGAAATAGTCGATGGAAAATTAGTGCTCTTGCCGCCGAACACCGTTCGCAACCCAACAGACCTTCTGGTAGGACTAGCAGA
>JAOZHU010000012.1 GCA_026014705.1 Candidatus Bathyarchaeota archaeon
TTAGGTCATGCGTTTTATTAGTTGGTTTATGGCTTCTCCGCGGTAACCCGCCTCGCCGCCTGCCCTGAAACTCTTCTTCGTTTTGCCCTTAAAGCCCTTAGTCGGCGGCGGCAACTTGAAAACCGCCTGCACATCAGGCAACTGCCAATACTCCGCTTTGCAGCTTGCAACAGCCTCCGCTAAATCGCCGAGGGATTTGTAACCGATTTTCTCTGCGTATGCATCCGTCAGCTTCTTTCCGCCCGCAAGTCTGCCTCGCTTCCGCAATAGCGCCGCCACAGTTTCAGCCGAAGCTTCACCCCACGTCACGTAAGCCTGAACCGCTCGGAGCATGCCAATAAATGCTGGGCGGTTATCAACAAGCACCGCGTGGTTAGTCCTGCCCAAACGCAGCAGCTTCAGCGTTTCCCGCGCCTCACGCTGCGCGCTAATCGTGCCCCGAACCTGCACTGCGATGATACATTTACGCTCGTCAGCTTTCTTGCTCACTTTACCTCACCCAATCCGCCTGAGTAATCAAATTATACGTCTTCTTCAACGCGTCAAAAACCGCGCACGCGAAAGAAGGCACAGTACGCGTCGCCCCGAAGCTACGCATCCACAAATCCTTAACACCAGCCAAACCGAGAATCACTTTGGCAACTTCGCTGGCTACAAGACCCAAGCCCCTAGGACCGGGAACGATGAGCACGCGCACGCCGCCGCATTTCCCCTCAACCTGAAAAGGCACAGAATGAGGCTTACCGCAACCGCACTCCCAACTGCCGCAGCCACGCTTCACCGGAACAATGTTTAAGCGAGCTGAAGCAGCAGCCTTCTCAATCGCGTTACGTACTTGGCTGGCTTTGCCCGAGCCTAAACCAATGTAGCCGTCCCGGTTGCCCACGGCAACGATAGCCTTAAACCGCGATTTCTCGCCCGCGTCCGTCTGCTTCTGCACCAAGTTAACGTTTATGACTTCTTCCTGCAGGTCAGGAAGCAAAGCGTCAACAATCTGATACTCAGAAATCTTCAAACCGCTCAAGAAAACCTCGTCGATAGACGTGATTTTGCCTTCCTGAATCATCTTGCCCAAACGTGTCCTTGGAACCCACGTTTCTAAACTTGAAGTTTCTCTTTCCCTTTGCCTTGACATCATGCTTTCTTATCACTCTTCTTGCTAACTTTCTTTGCAGCCTGCTTGGCAACTGGCTTGCTTTTAGCCTTAGACTCAGCCTCGGGTTCAGCCTCAACCTTAGCCTTGGCTTTACCCTTAACATCAGCGGGCTTCGCCTTAGCCTCAGCGGGTTTAGCCTTGACCTCAGTCTTAAACGCGGCAGCAATCTCAGCCTTAACCTTACCGAAAAGCTCAGGAAGCTTCTCAGGCGCAACTTTCGCCGCCAAATACTTCGAGAACTTGGCAGAATAAACCTCAGAACCAACAGCCAAACTCTTAGCGTACTTGGCAATATGCTCTCCACGCAGCGCCTCCTTTGCAACCTTCCCCTCGTCAAAAGAAATAGACACACCAGCATCTACAACGCCGCTAGCCACAGCAAAAAGCTTCGAACCCTTCGACGGCGCAACCAACCCAATGTCCAAAATCGCCTCAGTAACACCCTTGGCTTTAGCCTTCAAACCGCAGAGGAAACCAGTAAGATACGCCGCTGGAACATTACCAGCAGGAGCCTTCCAACCGAACTTCGCCAGTTCACGACTGTGCGCCGCAGCCGTAACCATATCGCCAACAGGCTTAGCAACAACTACTTGAACAGACACGTTCTTAAGCGAACAACGCGCTACAACACGCGGCTTCCCAGAAAGCACCATAGCCTTCCGCGCTTGATAATCAGTTTTGCCTTCTCTTCTACGCCTCAAAGCAACACGATAACGAGCATTCCGCGCCATCAACGCTTCCTCCACAAATCATGCGCCTTCAAATAACGCTCCAAATCAGCCACAGACTCAAACCTGCCGCTTCCAGCCATGCGATACATCTGAGTGTAAGTAGACTCCGTAATAACGCGACTAGCCTTCAACTCGCGCAGCTTCTTCCGCAACGAGCGAATCTTTGTCATCCACACTTCTTTTCTGGGAATCTTTGCAAAGCCGCTTCCAGTACGACTGCCCGCGCCCTTACGCCTACCCTTATGCTTCTTCGCCTGAATCGTCTTCGCCCGACCGCGACTCACTCCCTGCTGAGGCAAAGGCACAATAATCTTCTCATGAATCAATTTCCTAATTTCCTCCCGCGTTATAGCGCCCTCAACATCATCAACACGCGCAGGGTCAATCCACACGCGGTTCTGTCCAACCTTCAAAATCTGCGCTGCCAAACGCCTCTGACTCGTAAGATTCGTCATTACTCTTCAGCATCCTCCTCAGTTTCAGCGGCTTTCTTCTTGGATTTCTTCGGCTTCTCCGCCTGCTCCACAGGAGCCTCCTGCTTCTCCAGTTCCTTCTGCGCCTCAGCAGACGCTTCCCCAGAAGCCTCCTGCTCAGCCGCACCTTCCTCAGCCTCAACTAAAGCCTTGACTTCCGTAACATTCAAAACAATCACGTCGCGCTCTTTAGCCGCAGCTATAATCTGCGCCCGCTTCCGCTTCCCAACTCTGTGCGCAATCCGAACAGCCTGCGTCTTCGGATCAACAACCGAAAGCTCCTCCACGTTGTGCACTAAGACTTCCCTGTAACCAGAAGGATGAAGCCCCCTTGCGATTTTTGGACCCATGTACCCAGCGCTGACAGTAGGCGGCCAGCCCTTAATCTTTCTCCGCATCTTATGGTCTAAACCGCGGGGTCTACGCCAGTTCTTCTTCAACTTCAGATACCGCCAACTCTCAGACCGCGCGAACTCGGGTTTCTTCGCCTTGGCGCGCTCCCGCGTTCTAAGCGCTTTCCGATTGAGGGATACTTTTTTCTCAGCCATTTTACTCCATACCCTCGTTCCGTTCGTAAACGTATATACCGTCCAAGAAAACACGCGGATCCTTCTTCTTCACCCGCGTAGCCTGCTCGATGTTCGCAGCGGTCTGGCTTACATCCTCCAAATTCACGCCTTGAACTATGATGTCTTCGCTTTCAACTTTAACCTTAACATCGCCGATCATCTTCACTTTCCGCGCTCGCCTTTCGCCAGTGAAGTTCTCAATCAAAACCGATTTGCCTTGGACTTTGACTGAAATTGGAAAGTGAGAAAACACAATTTTGAGCTTGTATGTGAAACCTTTTTGGACACCTGTAATCATGTTCTGAATATGAGAGTAAATCGTACCAACTAACGCTGCTTCCTTCTTGCGTGGCCATTCCGCTCGAATGCGAACAGTTTGCCCCTCGGCTTCAATGGATATCGGCACGTAAGAAAAGTCCCGCGTCAAAGTACCTTTAGAGCCTTTAACCGTGACCTTCTTGTCTTCAAGAGCCAACGATGTTCCATCGGGAACTTGAATTGTTCTGGAAATTTCTGGCAGTCGCATCACAATCACCTCGCTAGTAGACGAAAGCTAGCAGCCTGCCTCCGATGTTTTTTTCTTCAGCTTCTCTGTGGGCTATGACGCCTTTGGAAGTTGAAACCACCATTATGCCCACATCTCGGGACGGCAAATACTTCTTCTCCCATGTCTCGAATTCGCCAACTTTAACAGCGAAGCGAGGTTTAATGGCGCCGCACTTGTTTATTCGCCCCAAAAGCTGAACCTTGAATTTTCCTGAGCGCCCGTCATCAATAAACTCGAATTCTCCAATGTAACCGTTCAACTGCATTATCCGCAGTACTCTGCCGAGCAGTTTAGAGGCTGGGCTAATGATGCACTCGCGCTTGTTGCGCATCTCGTTGTTTATGACGGTTATCAAACCGTTCGTTAAAGTGTCCATCTTGCCACCTCATCACTCATATTTTTTGAATCCAAGTTTAGGCGCTGCTTCCCTAAAACAGTGCCTGCATAAATATAAATTGTAACGTCGAATAACCGGTCCATAAGAGCCGCATCTGACGCAAGGTCTCGCGCCTTTGCCGTATTTTCGTTCTCGCTTCAATTTTTGTTTAGCCATTCATTCTTCTCCTGTTTAGACGATTTCCACTCCTAACGTTTGCTTGATAAACACAACTGACTCCTCGGGAGTCAGAACATGTCTAGAACCCAGTTGGGCTTTCCTTTTTCGGCGGTTCTTGACGCGGTAGCCCGGTCGGCTCATGGAAACGCAGACGTGCATGCCGAAGATGCCCACATCAGGATCGTATTTTACCCCGGCTATTTCGATGTGTTCTTTTATGCCGAAGGCAAAGTTGCCTTGCCTGTCGAATGATGAATGGGAAATTTTGTTCTCGACAACGGGCAGGACTTTTTTCAGGAAGTCGACTGCCGCCTGTTTTCTCAGCGTTACCACGCAGGAGATGGGTTCGCCTTGTCTCACGCCGAAGTCGCGTATTGTTTTTTTAGCTTTCTTCTTTACCGGTGTCTGACCTGTGAGTTCCTTGAGTACCTTGGAGGCTTTTTCTAGCGGTTCTCCTGACTTGCCGACGTTGAGGTTGACGACGACTTTGTCGATTCTTGGTTTAAGCATGGGTTGCTCTTCCCACTGCTTAAGCAGAGTTTCTTCAGACATGTGGCGCCGCCTCCGCTTGTGACGTTAGGGGTTGAGTTGTGCCTAGCGAGAAAACGAAGTCCAATATTGTTTGGTAACGGTTGCCTTTTTCGTCTTCGATTATGACGAGGGCGTTTCTGCGTTTTTTGGCTTCGGTTTTTTCTATCTCAACTATGCGTCCTTGTTTGCCGATGTTTTTTCCGCCAGTTATCACTGCCAATGTGCCTTCTTTGGTTTTTATTTGGGCAAGCACCTGTTTTTCTGGAAGACTCAGTTTTAGCACGTCGAATGTTTCGTATTCGACTTCTTGCGGGTTTTCTGAGTCTGGTTTCTTGGCGAGTATGTTGGAGCCGTCGTGCAGAGCAATCTGTACGTGGCCTTTTCTAACGGTGGTTTGGTCTTCAACTCTGCAGAGTTTGAAGTTTGATTCCTCTTTGCCTATCGGGTTTAAGAATAGCCCTTTACTGCAGGGTGCTACTCTGAAGAACTTGTTCAGTTCAGGTATTGAAATTACGTCCATTAAACCTACTGGGAAATCGTCTTTGCGCCTGATTTTTCCGTCAACGTAGATTTTGCCTTGAGAAATTATTTTTTTGGCTTCTTTTCGGGTTTCAGCCACTTTGAGGATGTCGCGGAGAACAAGCGCGAGAGGTAAACAGTTTTCCAGTGAATGAGGACCTGATGAAGGTTTCACCACCCATAAGGATTCTTTTCGGTGGATAGGCCAGATTCTCGGCGCTGGGTTCCGTTTTAGTCTTCCTGTTTTACCTTTTTTGCCCATTTAGTCTCCTCCTTGTTTTTCTTTTGAGGCGGTTTTGCTTTTAGTCTGTGTTTTTTTGGTTGTTTTCGCCGTTTTCGGCTTTTTGTCTTTTGCGGTGGGTTTTTCTTCTGCTGCGGCTGCTTCTTTTTTCCTTTTTGGCGCTGCGGTCTTTTTCGGCGTTTTCGCTGGTGCAGTTGCGGGTTTCTCTTCTGCCGTCGCTGTTGTTTTGGCTGCGGGTTCTTTTGCTTCGACAGCTTTCACTTCTGTTGCTTTTTTGGGTTCTTTTTGTGCTGTTGCAGGTTTTTCTCGGGGTTTCTCGGGTGTTTTTTCAGTTTTTGCGGTTTTTTGGGTAGCTTTCTCCGCTGCTTTTTCTATTTTTGCTTCTTGTTTGTGCAGTTGCTCT
This sequence comes from Candidatus Bathyarchaeota archaeon, assembly GCA_026014705.1. Taxonomy (GTDB): domain Archaea; phylum Thermoproteota; class Bathyarchaeia; order Bathyarchaeales; family Bathycorpusculaceae; genus JAOZHU01. Next base: position 5,727 of record JAOZHU010000012.1, read on the forward strand.
TTTCGGTCGACTATTGCCTTGCGCCATTTGTCGTTGAGATTTAGGTTTTTTATCATGACTTTTGACGGGTGCACTGGGAGGAATATGGCTGTTCCGTCGACTTTTTCACGTGTTAAGCCTTCAAGGTAGATGCGGTAGTTTTTCAGGTCTACTCTTGAGATTTTTCCTTCGAAGCCTTTGTTGTCTCCTCGCATTATGCGGACGGTGTCGCCTTTTCTTACTGGGAGAGTTTTGACGCTTTTGGATGCGGTGAGTTGCGGTGACAGGGGAGCAGCCATGAGTTTGTGGCGAAGGTGTGCAGGTGCGTTGTAGAGTTGTTTTCGCTGTTTTCGCGGGGCTTTTACACGTTTTGTTGTTTGCATGCCATTTTCACCTATATTATTATGCTTGAGGCGCTTGCGATTCTTGGCCACCGTTCCGCTGCTTCTCGGGCTACTGGTCCGCGGATTTCTGAGCCTTTCATTTCGCCGTCTGGAGTTATGATGACGGCGGCGTTGTCTTCGAATTGAACCCAGATGCCGTCGATTCTTCTGAAGCTTCGTTTTTGCCGTACAATGACTGCTTGGAAGATTTTCTTGCGCATGTCAGGTGTTCCTTGCCTGACGGAAACGGTTACTTTGTCGCCTACTGTGGCGGATGGGTAACGCCTCAATCTGCCTTTGTAGCCCATGGCTTGGATTAGGCGTAGTTGGCGGGCGCCAGTGTTGTCGGCGCATTTAAGCACGGAGCCAGCGGAGAGTCCGCGTGAGATTTTTTGTCCGTGGGCAAGCATTCCTTTGGCTACTAGTGCTCTTTGTTTTGCTTTCGCTGCCATCTTATTTTGCCTCCAGTTTTTCTACGACGACGAAAGAAACTGTCTTGCTGAGGGGGCGGCATTCGGCTACGCGTACTTTGTCGCCTTCTTTGGCGTCTATGCATGGCGGGTTGTGGGATGGGATGTGGCTGCGTCTTCGCTCGTATCTCACGAATTTTGGTGAGAATTGGAGGTATTCGCGTTCCACGATGACTGTCTTGTCCATTTTCGCGGTGACCACTACGCCTTCCAGTATGCGTCCTCTAACTGCGAGGGTGCCGTGGAAGGGGCAGTTGCGGTCGCTGCATGATTTTTTGGGTTTCTTAAAAGTTAGGGACATTACCATAACCTCTTTATGGTTTTTTTGAGGCGGTCTTCGGGTCTTCCTGTGAGGAGTTTGCCGTCGATTTCAACGGTTGTTCCGTCGGAGTACGTGAAGTGGAAGACTGCTGCCTCTTTTATTACGTGTTTGGTTTTGCCGTTGTGCAGAATTGTGAATGTATTTTTGGTTTCGTCGGTTACTTTTCCTGTTATTCCCTTGTAGTTTTGATTTGGGCTTTGGGCGATTTTTGCTTCGGTGCCTATGAATTCGCTGCATATGATGTTGGGGGTTACTTTCATTTCTTCTGTTTCTCCTTTGTTTTCGGGGTCTTCTCCGCTGCTTCTTCTTCAGGCTTTGCCTCTGCGGTTTCAGGTGTCTGTTTCTGCTGGTGCTCTATTGTCAGGATTTGCGCGATGGTTTTGCGTAGTTCGCGTATTCTTGAGGAGTTTTCTATGGCTCCTCCTGCGCTGATCATTGTTTTCAGTCTGGAAAGCTCGGTTTTTAGTTCAGAAACCTTTTTGACGCGTTCTTCGGAGGACATGCTGCGGATTTCTTTAAGCCTCATTATTGGCATTTACTCGGTTGCCTCCTCGGTTTTGGTTGTTTCTGCGGCTGGTTTCTCTTCGGTTTCTACTGGAGGCGCTTCGGTTGCTGGCGCGTTTTCAACGGGTTCTTCCTCGGATGGCGGCAGTTCTGTGGTTATTTGGATTTTGTCGGGGAACTGGGCGTCTGGGGGCATGAGTTTGACGCGGACGCCGATTATGCCGGGTTTGAGTTGAACGTGCATTTCGGCTTTCCGCATATATCGCAGTGCGGGTTCGCCGCATCTTGGGAAGTAGCCTGCGCGGAATTTTTCGAAGCGGGCTCTTTCGGTGCGGAGTTTGCCGCTTATGACGATTTCGATGCCTAAGGCTCCTGCGTCCATGACTTGGCTGAGAGCCCAGAAGGCTGCGCGTCTGAAGTGGACGCCGCGTTCGAGGGCTGAGGCGACGCGGGAGGCTACTACGTAAGCGTTAAGTTCGGGGACTTCGATTTCGGAAACTGAGATTTGGGGGTTAGAAATTTTGAAGTTTTGTTCTAGGACGGTGGCGAGTTCTTTGATTGTTTCTCCGCCGCGTCCTATGACTAAGCCGGGGCGCATGGCGTAGACGACTACGTGGGTTCCAAGCGGGGTTTTTGAGAGGTTTACGCCGCCGTAGCCTGCGCGTTCCAGTTTTTTCTGCAAAAATTCGTCGATTTCTGTTCTTTTGATGGATTCGGTTATGAATCGTTTGACTATGGACATTACGGGGTTTCTCCTTGGGCGGTTTTTTCGGTTAGGATGATTTCGATGTGTGTGAGCGTGTCATATTTTGGCGAGGCTCTGCCTTGGGCGCGTGGCGTGTAGCGTTTTATTTTCATGCCGGGGTAAGCTGCTGCGTGCAGTATGCTTAGGCGGTCTGGGTCTAAGCCTTTGTTTTCGGCGTTTGCTTCTGCGCTCTTGAGCACGGCGAGCACTTTGGCGGCGGCTTTTATGGGGTAGCGTCCTGCGAAGGCGTTTTCTATGCCGTGGCGGTGGGCGGCTTTTTTGCGGTATCTGGTGAATGGGACTGGTTGCGTTTTGTTTATGACGTTTTTTAGGTATTCTTTTGCGTGGGCAAGCGGCATGCCTTTGATGGCGCGGCATACTTCGCGGGTGTTTTTGTGGGATACTCTGAGTTCGCGTCCGCTTGCTTTCGCTGTTTTTTCTGGGTCGAGTTCTTCTTTTATGACGGAGTATCCCCATTTTGGCATTTTGTATCTTCTCCGATTGTGCAATTGAACAGCGTAATGGCGATTTATATGGTTTTCCGTATCACAAGTAGTTTTTAAAAGAAGTAGACTAGGCGGGTTCCCCTTTTTAGGGTTCGAATTCGAGCTGTGAGGTGTGTATTGTGTTGAGTACGGTTATGCTTTTATAGTTTTTCCAAAATCACGGCTGAAAACCACAAGCTGCAGAAAGGTTGGAAAGGGATTGGAGAAGGAATTGCTGCTGAGATTAAAATTTATAGACTACAAAGCACAGACCAAGCTTAGAGTCAAGAAATTGTGTGAGGTTGATGTCGTTGGTGACTGACTTTGCGGAGCCTATTGAGTGCCCCTATTGCCATAAAGCCTTAACGCTTGTGCAAATTCAGGTGACAAAAGTAGTCGAGTGGACTATTGACGACGAGGACAAAGAAAACGAAGGGGGATTTATGGACAACGGTCAGGGCGCGACAGAGGTGTTCTGCTACAACTGCAAGAAGCGAATCGGCTACTCTGACGCAAACGCGGAATGGGGACTCTTTCCAGCCAGCCACATGACGGACTTCTAGTCCGCTTCATGAACGGCAGTTTCCTCGGTCACAGACGAGAGAGGCTGGCCTAGCCAATTATGAACTGAAGAAGGCTTAGCACAAACTGAAAGGCTTCAAGAAACAAGCGACCACAAACATCTACCTTTGTTCAATACTTTTTTGTTTCATCGAACAGGCTTAAGCTTGCTGAAAACGCGAACATGTTTGGTGCCAAATAGGCTTGTGCTGAATGAGCCCTCCTCCCGTTTTTCTGAATAGTTTGGATATTAGGCTGCAAATATGCTGGTGTGTTTGCTGTTGTTTCTGAGGTTGTTCTGGTTGTGGCTTGTGTGGTTTGCTTAGGTTGTTTTTGGATTTCTAATGTGGAAAAAGAATCGAACGAGTGGCCTTCAGTCTACGTTTTTGGATAGACCCTCTACCGGAGACGCTACAGTCGGATTGCCTAAATCTCTAAAGTGGTTTGTCCCTCTTGTTTAGCTGATGACTGCGGGAGCACTCAAGGCGTAGATCGTGCTGCCTACGTCAAAGTATGCAGTGTTGTTGGCGACTGTTAGAAACGACCAATTGCTGTCAGTTGTGTAGTTCCAAAGGATATTGCCGTTCGAAGTATTCAGGGCGCAAAGCGTTTTGCCTGAATAATAGTATAGCGTGCCGTCATTAACTGTGGCGTTTGTGCTGTAGAAGTAGTAGTATGGGCTGCTGAAATCAACAATCATAACCGCCTTATTGTAATCTACGCTTAAGCTCCATAAGCGCACACCATTTGAAGAATTTAGTGCGTTCAAGGTTCCGTTGGTGCAAAAGTAGATCACGTTGTCGACGAGGCTGAGTGACGAAATCGGTTCGTTAGTAGAAAAGTTCCAAACTCTGTTGTGGCTTATAGCATCGAATGCATAAACACTATCGATAGCTCTTACAAAAACAATTCCATCTACGCTTATGTAGTATTCAGCTGCAGGATAACTCCAGAGTTTTTCGCCGGTCTCCGCGTTTAAGGCATAAGTTGAATCATCAGAACAGAAGTAGACTATATTGTTGAATATTGCAGAAAAATCGCTAACCCTACCGTCAACAGCAACGCTCCAGAGTTCAGAGCCATTGACTGTGCTAACGGCATAATAGTGATTGTTACTGAAACCTTTGGATGTGCCAAAAAAGATTACGTCATCACCGAATACGGGCCACGAAGGCCAAGCAGAATATCCAGCGTCATATCTCCAAAGTTCATTACCATTAGACGCCTCTACAGCACAAAGGTAAGAATTATAACCAGAAGCGTGAAAGAAAAAATAAATCACGCCGTCAATGATTCTGGTCCACAAAACGCGGCCATCAATTTTGTATACCCACTTTTGATGGCCGTTTACAGCGTCTAGGGCAAAAATGTTGCCGCCCTCATATTTTCCATTATGATTCGTCGAGTCGGTGGTGGAGATGTAAGCGACGCCGTCAACGATATTGAGAGAATGATGATCTCCATTGGCGGTGAAATTCCAAAGTAAGACGCCGTTAGAGTTGTTTAAAGCATAAACCGTTCCGAGCGCGTGTACTATGGGAATGTTAAGGGGGCTAAGATACGGTTCACCAGGAATAGTATATGTCTCTGTGGTGCGTAAGTATGCTATACCGTCGACAACCAGGGGTGTTTCCCAATGCAACCAAATAGTGTTAGCAGTGTTGTTGAAGGCACTGAATTCCCAGAGAGCTGTCGGAGACTGTGGGAGAGGCGCACTTGGAGGGGTAGATAAAAACGAAACTGAAGACACCAAGAAGAACGAAACAAGCAAACCTGCAGTGGTAATAAGGATAGCAAGGGGCTTAGAATAACATCTTAACCCCATAGAAATGGCGTTTACTGGTTTTTGGCACCAACCAAATAATCTCTTACGAATGCCCATCTTTTTTCCTTCTGTAATTGCTGAAAACAAGATTTTAGTCAGTTTGGAAGGTAGCATTTGGCTTGATTGGTCTTGCAAAAATGGTTTGCGGTCTCTTATCTCTTCCAGCAGAACCTCTGCGTATTTCTTCAACCTCCGCATTTTTCACAGTCGCCCCTCATGTTCATACCAGATTTGAATGCCGTCCTTTGCTGAAAAGTGATGAACACTCGTGTTTTGAAATGCTCGCTGTACCCTATCAAGAAAACTTTGGCTATGTCTAGGGTTTCGATTTCGATCTTATTAATGTTCGCTGTCTCTTGCAGAAATTGACCGATTTTTTGGTTCGCGGCATTGAGTGCGTGATGGAGTGTTTGACGAGTTAAAAAGAGTTTCCTGGCAATGCCTGATTTAGTTAACCCATTGCTGTTTAAGGTCCAGATGAGGCGTTGTTTTGAAGTGAGGTAGCTCATGTGTAAATTCATGCTACGTTATCATCCTTTGTAAGTATTCAAATGCTACAAAATTATTATGTAATAAGCGATATTTGAGCTTTCTGGTATTTATGCTCATCTATTCAATACAACAATGTGCACCACTTTCTATGTTAGGAGATAGTGCGATGAACTGAAGCGGGACTGAGAGAAGTTGCGGAAGTGGATAATTAGGCTGCAATTGGAAGCGCAAGCTCGTCAGTTCAATTTGTTTGCAGACTAAAGAGCAGAGAACCTCAGTTTATTTTTGCAAGAAAAGATACCTCTGCGCATGACAAACAGCGTGCTGATTTGGTCATCATGGCTAGTGAGCGAAGATGTGTGAAGACCTACTACTTGCGGGCTAAGAACACGCTTAAAGTTCCGACGAGAACTCGCATAGCAAAAACACCTTAGCCCTCTTAAGAAAATTGTATAGAAACAGGTCAATCATTTAGTACTGCGATAGAGGTAAGATTAAGAAAACTGCAATAGAACTTGACAATTGGTAATTCAGTTGGTTCGGTTGCGGAGACTTGTGGTGTAGAATGTGCGTTTGTAGAGAGCAATAATCTCAACAGAACTAATGAGCCTACATCGTCAACACAGATTCTTTTTAGTGTGACATAAGCAACATATGCTTCAAGCTAAGATATTCTGAGCTGGGCATTCTTGGCGCGGCATTTTTTATCAATTCACAGTGTAAGAACCTATTAAAGAACCAGACACAAGTTATTGAAAGACATGTCTAATTTAACTGTAAAGTATGCAAAAGTTGCGATAAATCAAACAAGGTATTATGAAATGAATCTAAACAAGACTTAGCAACAACCCAACTATACTATTAGAAAAATTCTAACTTATTTCCTAACTTTAGGCGCCTATTAGAAACTCCTTGCATAGACCAGTAGAGGGTAGGTCCGCATTGCTTTCTACACAACTGTATAAAGCAACTATAAATAGGGGGGCTATAGACTGCTCCAAGCGCATCAGTCCCGCAACCATGCAAACCCGCACTGCAAGCGGGAACACGCATAAATAAACCCGACTGCAAACACTACACAAAGGCGAAAAGCAAATGGTTAAAACCTACAACATAGCCGTACTCAAAGGTGACGGAATAGGACCCGAAGTCACAGAAGCAGCCATAAACGTTCTCCAAACAGCCCAAGACGTTTCAGGCTTAAAGCTCAATTTTCTCTACGGCGAAGCAGGCTACCACTGCATCGCAGAATACGGCACAAACTTGCCCACGCAAACCATCACACTACTAAAACAAACACATGCATGCCTCAAAGGACCCATGACCACACCAGAAGAACCAGGCGCACCAGTCAGCGTAGCAGTGCAAATCAGAACCATGTTCAACCTCTACGCCAACATACGCCCCTGCCGCAGCTACCCAAACGTCGAAGCCTTAAAGCCGAACATCGACCTCATCGTAGTCCGCGAAAACACCCAAGGCTTATACTCAGGCATCGAATACGAAATCGCCCCAGGCACAGGAATAGCCCTCAGAATCATAACCAAAGAAGCCTCAACGCGCGTAGCAGAAACCGCATTCAAACTCGCCCAAAAACGCAGAAAACACCTCACCTACGTACACAAAGGCAACATACTCCGCATAACAGACGGCATATTCAAAAACGCCGTAAAAGACACAGCAGCCAAATACCCCGATGTCACAGTAGACGACATGCACATAGACGCCGCAACAATGCACCTAATCAAAAAACCCGAAACCTACGACGTAATCGTCACCACCAACCTCTTCGGCGACATACTCAGCGACGAAGCCGCACAAGTCACAGGCAGCCTAGGCTTAGCAGCAGGCGCAAACATAGGCGACAACTACGGCATGTTCGAACCCGTACACGGCTCAGCACCAAAATACACAGGCATGAACCGAGTAAACCCCACAGCCACCATCAACGCCGCAGCCATGATGCTCAACTACCTCGGCGAAACAAACGCAGCAGCAAAAATCGAAAACGCCGTCACAGCCGTACTAAAAGAAGCAAAAGTACGCACCGCAGATTTAGGCGGAACCGCCACAACCACCGAAATGACCAACGCCATAATAGCAAAAATAAAAACGCTCTAAAGCCTAGTCAAAACCGTTGCAGTTCGCGTCGACAACTCCAAACCGCCACTGAAACCCTTCTTAACGTAAACACCCGCCAACCGCACACGGTCACCAACCCTCAAACCGCCAGCAACCTCAGCATGCTCCCGCCAAGCAGAAACACGCACAACCCCAGACTCATCCCTCAACTCAAAAACCGCAAGCTTAACCACTTCGCCCTTAGCAGTCGCCACCTCCCTAACCACAGGCGCAACGGCAACTTCACCCTCAACACTCACGTCTTTCATGTCTTCACGCAAATCCGCAATCCTCCTTGAGTCTTCAGCAGCAGACAACACGCGAACACAAGTTGCTGCGCCCACATGCACTTCGAAACCGTCATTCGCAGAAGCCTTAACCACCGCGTTCACCAACTGCACCTTCACGTTGCGGCTGAGAACAGCCTCAAGCTCCTCTGCCTTCTCATTCCAAGCAACCACCATTATTTCGCCGCTGTCATCTGCAAGCGTAAACCGCAACACTTTCCCAACCGACAAGTCTTGCCGCGTGAAAGTCGAAGACGCAAAAACCCGGCGCACCGTGCCAGCAAGATGAACGTTCCCTTGCGGCTCAGTCATTTGACTGATTTTCGCGACGAACCTGCTGATTTCGGGGTAACCATCTGGCGCCAAGTCACTCGGGTTAATCTCAACCTCGCTTTTCTCACCAACATGCAACTCCACTTTGCCGTCACGGTCTTCTCGAGTGTAACCACGCACAAAACGAACCACCTGCCCAGCCTCCAGCTTGCCAGACTCAACCAAACCAGCCTTATCATTCCACAACATAACACGAAGAACACCATCAGCATCAGCAACAAGCAAGCTTGCATACTTGCCTGACTTTTTTCCTTCAAAAGTCTTAACAGGATAAACAGCGACAATTCGCCCTGCAACCGTAACATCATTCAAATTCGGAATCAAACTGCCAACAGAAAGCGTTCGGTCACAAACATTACCCGGCGAAGTTTTCACACCGTATTCCGCAGCAATCAACCGCAAAAGCGTAGCATCAGCTATCAAGCCGCCTGTTTTATCCTTTTCTATCTGCAGCCTACCCATAACCGCTTCCCGCGTGAGTTCAGGATGCCTAAGCAGAATCTGCTGAACAATTTCTTCAGGGTTCATTTCCGTCTGGCGCCGCCACGGATAATGAACCGTGGGCTATCTTAAGTTTTTTGCAGCACCCAACCACACAAAAAGCATCCGACACGTTGACTGAACAGGTTTATTAAATCGCCATTCCCATTTTAAGGTTAGTGCGTGAAGAGAAATGGCAAGCCTCGAGCCCCTTTACACGCTGGGTGTAACGTTGATTTTCGTCGGAGCACTCGTCATCGTCATAGCAATTTTGCTGCTCTCGGTTTCAGGAACCAAAGACGGCAAAATGAAAGGTGGAGGAGCAATAATCATTGGTCCAGTACCGATAATTTTTGGAACAGACAAAGAATCTCTTAGAACCGTAACGCTGCTTTCCTTGGTGCTTACGGTGCTGCTTGTAGCTGCCACGATTCTGTATTATTTCTTCCTAAGGTGAATCAACGTGATGGAAAACAGTGACGAGAAAACGCGAGACACGGAAGAAGGAGTTGCCGCGCAAAAGGGTTTTTTCCCGTTTTTGTTTGCTGGTTTTATTCTGGTTTTCATAGGTATAGCAATCATAGCGGCTGCAACGCTGTTTCAGGCAGGTAACTCGGTAGATTTTGGCGCAGTCATCTTTATCGGACCAATTCCAATTGTCCTTGGTGCTGGTCCTGATGCTACTTTGATAGTTTTCCTCAGCGCCATCCTTGCGGTTCTAAGCGTGATAATAGCCGTAGCGATGAGTAAAAGAAACAGAGATGTGGACGCCTAGGTTTTTTCCGTGGGTTGTTCCTCTTCTTTGCCGTAGTATACGTACAGAAAAATTAAGACTAGGGCGACGAAAGTTGCTCCCATGAGGATGTATTGGAGTGTAGTGAAGTATGCACCTAAATCCATTGCGCTTCGCCTTTTCGTATTATTCTTCTCATGTGGTAATATTTAAGCAGTAGCTTTTTTCCACTCGTTCATCAATGAAGCGTAGAGTTCGTCTGTTTCTTCTAGGGTTTCGTACCAGCCGAGGTTGCGGGCGATTTTCTGGGCGATAAGGTGATAGCACAGGTGGATTTTCTTGTCCAGCACGCGGAAGTAAAAGTCGTCGCATGTGCAGAACTCGGCTTCAGGCATTATGAGGTAATCGCGTTCTCTTCCGATGACTATCCACACGGTTCTGCCGCTGGGTTTGAAAACGTACTTCTTCACTCGGTTCTCTTTCAACGCATCCAACGCCTTTGTGAAGCGTTGGCTGAAAAGCTCGTAGAGTTCGGTTAGGTTTTTACCTGACAGTTTGCCTTCTGTTTTTGCTTGCCGGCAAATAGCGTTTAATGTTTCGATTTCTGTGTTTTCGTTCATTCGGGCACGAACTGTGAAAGAGAATGGGGGTGGACTGGGTTAGTTGATGTCTATTTGTTCGCCCTTGGGCTTCTTGGCTTCGGTTCTGGGCAGAATGACTTCTAGCACGCCGTTTTTGTAGCTTGATTTGGCTTCTTTCACTTTCACTTTTGCTGGCAACGTGACTTCCTTGTAGTACTTATATTGCGGCGTGTCCACGCTGATTTCCAGCGAGTCTTCGGTGCCGTGGAGTTTTATGTCCGTTTTCTCTACGCCTGGAAGCTCAACTACTACGCGGATTTCGCTGTCTGTTTCCACTACATCCACGAGTGGTTCGCGTTCTTCTTTGACTTCTGGTCCTTTGAGTGATTTTTTGATGTTGCCGAACTCGCGGATTTCGGGTTTGCCGTCTGGACCGATTTTCATGCTGTAGCCGTAGACGAATGGTCCGAATTCTTTGACTGTGCTTCCGTCTGGAAGCTTGCGTTCTTTGATGTAGTCTTTGGGGACTTTTTGGGTGAATTCGCGGAATTCTTCTTCCATGCGTTTTTCCATTTCGCGGAATATGCGGTCGATGTCGCCGAAGAATGGGTCTTTGTCGAGTGGGAATCTTCTGCGTCTGCTCCATTCGGGGTAGTTTTCATCATCTGAGGACATTTATGAATCACCGTTATTATGGAGGTTTTTCAGTCCAATAAGGTTTATGATGGAAAACATGTTTTTCGATGTTCTTTGCTGGGTGTTGGCGCTTGGGGAAACTATAGCCCCCCTTTTTAAAGGGTTTATATGCTGTCAAGTTGTTGATGGATTTCGCGTGGAGGTTTTTGGGTTTTGCGGTTTTTAGGGTTGCATTTTGGTTATTTCTTTGACTCGGGATTCTATGAACTCGGCGACTTTTTGTTCGCTGTACGTTCTTTCGGCTTCTTGAATCTTTAGCTGTTGGTTCACGATTTCTAGAAGTTTTTCCATGTCGACTGGTTTCATGAGGTATGCGTCGGCTCTATTGTTTACGGCGTCGATGGCGTTTTGCATTGAAGGATAACCTGTTAGTATTATTTTCCGAGTCTTGGGCACTGTGTCTTTCATATTCGTTAGTAGTTCTGTGCCTTCCATGTCGGGCAGACGGATGTCAATTAAAGCTACACTGTAAGCTGAGGTTTCGGCTTTTTTTATGGCTTCGTTTCCACTTGCTGCTACGTCGACGTCGTATCCTTCGTTTTTGAGTATGGCTTCGATGGTGATTCTTATGTTTTCGTCGTCGTCCACGACAAGGATTCGGGCAGGTTTATCCATGCGAGTCCACCTCCATTTTTCAGTTTTGGCTCTATTGGAAGTATGATTGTGAAGGTTGAGCCTTTACCTTCCCTAGTTTGAACTGTGATTTTGCCTTGGTGGGCTTCCACTATGCGTTTGCAGATGGCTAAGCCGAAGCCCATGCCCTGCGCTTTGGTTGTGACTAAGGGCGAGAAGAGTCTGTGTAACATTTCTTTGGGTATGCCTGTTCCTGTGTCTGTGAAAGAAATTTTCACGTTGCCGTCTGTTTGGCTACTTTTTATCCGCAATGTTCCGCCTTCAGGCATTGCGTCGATGGCGTTTTTGATTATGTTAATGAAGACTCTTGCCATTTTGGTTTTGTCTGCTTTAATCAGGGGTTTCTCTTGTGCGTTGTTTGCTATGTGGATTTTGTTTGGGACGCGGATTAGGGTTAAGGTTTCGTTCAGAATTGACCGCGGTGTGCATTCTGTTAGGTCTAAGTGCATTTCCCGTGCGTAGTCTTGCAGGTCGCCGATTATTTTGTCTGCATGCGTGACGGCGTTGTCGATTATTGCGAGCATTTTTTTGCCGTTGTCGCCTAATTTTGATGACTCTTTCACTTTTAGGTAGTATGCTGCGTTTTTGATGCCTGTTAACGGGTTGCGCAGGTCGTGCCCAACCATGCCTGCCAATTCACCGATGGCGGCTAGTCGCTCTAGTTTCAGCAGGTTTGCTTGTGCAGTTTGGAGTTCTCTTGTTCGGGAGGTTATGGCTTTTTCCAGTTTTTCCGAGTATTCTCTAGCCATCTGTTCGTTTTGTTTCTGTTCGGTAATGTCTTTGGCTACTCCAACGGCGTGCCATTTGTTGCCCAGTTTTATTGGTGACAATGAGAGCTTGATTGGAAATTCGGTGCCGCCTTTTCTGGTTGCAGTCAGCTCTATAGTTTCGTTGATGAAGTTGCCTTTTCCTGTTTGAGCGAATTGTGCAACTCCTTCCGTCATTGCTTCTTTTCCTTCTGGGCAGAATGAAGATGGAACCACCAGTTCATGCACTTTGCGACCAACTGCTTCTTCGCGTGTGTAGCCGAAGGTTTTTTCGGCGGCTGGGTTCCAGTATTCAATTATTTCTTTGTCATTAACCAAGATTATGGCGTCTCGGACGGAATTGCTTATGGCGCGGAATTTTTCTTCTGATACTCGCAAGTCTTCTTCGGCTTTCTTGGCTTCAGTAATGTTTATGTCTGTCCCTCTGTATCCGACGAGTTTACCTTCGTCATCAACTATCGGCACCCCGCTGGTTGACAACCAAACTGCCTTACCGTTCTTATGGACATTCTTGTTGAGCAAACCGTGAAAAGACTGCTTCTTCCTAAAAGCCTCGAATGCTGCTTTCTTGATTTGCTTCCGATTTTCTGGGTGGAATAGGTCGTAGAACCGCTTTTTCCCAACAATTTCCTCAGGGCTATAACCTAAGATTTTTTCTACTACTGGGCTAGAGTAGGTATACATGCCTTCAGGGTCAACTTCCCAAATCCATTCTTCAGCGTTTTCTGCTACTTGCTTGAAGCGCTCTTCACTCTCGCGTAGCGCTTTTTCTTTTTGTTTCCGTTCAGTGATGTCTTTCACTGTGGAAACGAAAAATGCGACTTTTCCTGAGGATTGGAGAACGGGACTTGTGGAGAGTTCGCCTAGAAATTCGCGACCGTTCTTGGTGCGGAAAATGTACTCTGCGTTTATCAAAGTGTTTCCTTGCCGCTCAAAGTTTTCGGCAGCTCTTGCTTGTGCTCTTTCTGCGAAAAATTCACGAACGTTTCTTCCAATTACTTCGCTCTTTGTGGAGTAGCCAAACATTTTTAATGCGGCAGAGTTGCAGTCAATTATTGTTGAACCTGGGGATGAGACCGCTATCGGGTCTGGTGATGCCTCGAAGATTCCTCTAAGTTTTTCTTCATTCTCACACAAGGCTTCTTCGATTCTCTTCTTTTCGGTGATGTCTTCGCATGCGCCGAAAAGTCGCTGACCTGAGGGATTTTCTTCGTCAGTTATTACCCGAGATGAGACTTTGAGCCAACGTGTTGAGCCATCTTTGTTTGTGATTCTTAATTCACAGACGCTGGATTGACCAAGTTTTAGTCCTATTACTTTTTCGTTGAATATTGGCAGGTCTTGGGGCTGGACAGTGAATTTCCAGCAACTTTCATTTTTTATTTCCGTTGGTGAATAGCCGAATATTTTTTCCGTTGCACCAGCCATCCAATCGATGTGAAAACTCGCCTTGTCATTAACTTTTAAGCAGGAAAACAAAAAGTCTGCTGTCATTTGTGAAATGACTCGGTGTTTCTCCTCGCTCTTCCTTAAGGCTTCTTCTGCTTCTTTGCGCTCGGTCACGTCGTTGTAGACGGCTACTATATTGCCGTTTGGCAGTTTGTATACCCAGTTTTCTCTCCACCCAAAAATGCGGCCATCTTTGTATATTTTGCTTGGCAGATATTCCGCTTGCCCCGTCCGATAGACTCGTTTAAAAACATTTAGCAGACTTAACTCTTTGATTCCTGGGAAAACTTCGGTCACCCGCTTGCCCAGCAGGTTCTTCCTGGCGATTTTCTCTATTCTCTCGGCAGTTTGGTTAAAATCCACAAAAGCAAAGTCGTCGCCGTTGTCTACTGCTCTGTAAACTGCGACGCCGCTTGGAATCGTGTTGAACAGTTGTCTGTATCTGGCTTCGGCATCTCTAATAATCTCTTCTGTTTTTTTGCGTTCAGAAATGTCTCTAATTACCATGCTTGTTTTGGCGACACCTTCTGTGTCTGTGAAGACAATCGATGAGACTTCGCCGATAAAAGTTGTGCCGTCTTTTCGTATAAATGTAAGCTCAGCCCTTGTACGACCAGTCTGTTCGCGCTCCTTCAGCGCTGCTGCCAGATTCGCGTCTTTTACTACTATGCCTTCTCTTCCAGCTTGTTTAACCTCTTCTTCTGTCATGCCTAACATGCGGCATGCTTGAGGATTCGCAGCGAGAATTGTGCCATCAGGTTTTGTCAGCATTATACCGTCAAAACTGTTCTCGAACAAGCTGCGGTACTGCGCTTCGCTTTGCTCCAGCGCCGACTGTGCTTTCTGGCGTTCCGTGATGTCCGTTATGAATGCGAAATAATGCGCCACATCCCCGTTGCAGTCAAGAAAAGGATGCACAAACAGTTCTATTGGGACTATAGACCCGTCTTTGCGAATGTACTCTTTCTGGTACCGCACAGGTTTCTTTGTGCTTTGAAGTTCTGCCAATTTGGCTTTTTCGAATTCTGCGTACTCAGGAGGCGTAAGCGTAGTCGCCCAGTTAATCTTCTCAAGTTCTCTTGCGCTGTATCCTGTCAGTTTTTCAAAAGCGGCATTGACCAGCCCTAAGCGCCCATCAGGGTAACCCACAGCAACAGCAACAGAAGCGTTTCTAACAAGCTCTGCGAGGAAATGCTCTCTCTCGAGGCTATCCTTCAGCGCGGCTTCAACTTCCTTGCGCTCAGAAACATCGCGTACGATTCCTAAAAGGCAGGTTGCCCCCTTGAAATTCATCAAGGCAACCGAGAGTTCTGCTGGAAACTCTGTCCCATCTTTTCTGCGGGCAGTGAATTCAAGAAATTCTCCTAAAGGCAGTTGTTTGCTCTGAACCTTCTGGGCAAAAACTTTTTGAAAACCATGGTCTCGCTGGGGTATTATCAGGTTCAGCACGTTCTTGCCTACTGCTTCTTCTTGGCGGTAGCCAAATATTTGTTCCGCAGCAGGATTCCAATAGACAACCTCGCCTTCAGAGTTAACTGCAACAATAGCATCTGTTGCACAAGTGCTTATTGTACGGAACTTTTCCTCACTCTCTTTAATTTCCCTAATTTTCTCTTCAACAAGCGCCTCCATCATCTCGGCGTATTCCTTAATCCGCCTCGCATTTTCCTTTCTCCTTGTAACATCATGGAAAAGCACAAGGTCAGCAGGCTGCCCAGCGTAAGTAATTCTTTTTCCCTTTACCTCAACATAGCGTCTCTCACCTGCACTGTTTTGAAAAGCTACCTCATACGGCGCCACAGAAAGACCTTGCAGTCTTCTGCTCAAGTTCTGCAAAAGCTGCGCCTTGCTTTCGGCAGGCAAGAAACCAAAGCTCAAGAAAGGCATTCCGATTATTTCCTTCGTTTTCAAACCCGTTACTTTCTCGAATTCATCGTTCACCATAATTAGAAGCCCTTGCTGGTCAACTATAACCGCTGGATCAGACAACAGATTCAAAAGAACTCTAGCTTTTCCCTCAAAACCCCTGGAGCCTTTTCCACTCATTCACAAGCACCCTCTCTACCAGTACTATTCTGGTTTTCAACCTTAAAATTCTGCCTCACAATACGCACGTACTCCTGAAACGTCATGTCAGAAGCAATCCACTTAGACAAAGGCCACTCGTACTCTGGCCACTTGAAAGTAACCTTAACCTTATCATGAAGATTCTTAAGGAACAAAATCTCAAGATGCCGCGCTCCCAAACCGAAAATCTTCTCCAGCGCGCTCGAAAAATCACCAAGCCTGCACGGAATGCCCCGCTTTTCAAGCCCAAAAAGCTCCAACAGGTAGAAATAAACTGATGCACGAACGTTTTCGCCAAGACTGAGCAAAGCCTCATCTATAGCTTCCAGTAAGATTTGGTCAAAACTCTGATGCTGCTTCTGCTTTGCCAACTTACGTTTGACCCCTCTCGCCGCTTTCGCAACGCCCTGCCAACTCCTCCCAACATCGAAAACGGCGTTAAACCAAAAAAACGGGGAAAGAGAGAATAAAAACTTATGAATCAGCAATACTGAGCCGAAAGAAACACAGCCTCTGCGCCCATCTAACCCCGCAATGCGTCAACTCAAGAAGACAAACAACCGTAACGACGCCCTTTACCTCTAAATAATCTGCCAGTTCTCCCTGCCACTCTGGTTAAACTTTGGAACTGTAACCACAAAACGCGCGCCCTTCCCCGGCTCACCAACTTCCCGAATAGCCCAACCGTAAACATCCATCATCCTCTTAATCAAAAACAAACCGAAACCTGTGCCGCCGCCAGTGCTGAAACCCTCAGTGAAAAGCTTCTGCTTGTCCTCTACCGCAATGCCCACGCCATCATCTTCATAAATCAACAGCAACGCATCCTCACCGCTTCGCTCATAAAAAACCCGCGCAACCGCCGCTTTAACCCCGTATTTCCGAGTATTATCCAGCAAATTATAGAAAAACTGCCGCAGAAAAGAATCAGCAAGCAAACTCAACCCCCTGCAATCGTTAACAACTTTGAAACTTAAGCCAGAAAAAAGCGCCACAGCCTCATCCACCGTCCTCGCCACATCAACATACTTCAACTCCTCAACTCCCAACTGCTCATACAAACGGGCAAACTCGAAAATCCGCATAGAATCCCCCACAGCCTTCTCCATACTGCTCGCCGCATCAACAATATCCGCGTGGTCAGCGTACTTCTTCTTAAGCAAAAACGAGAAACCCGTCACCGCACTAAGCTTATTGCGAACATCATGCCTAGTTAAACCTCCAGAAACACGCAACTTCTCATTCATAACCTCAATCTTGCGAGCACTCTCCTTCAGCTTTTCTTCAGCGTTCCTGCGTTGAATCAACCGCCACATGTCAGTCACAATCGGCGTCACCGACCGCGCATCCAATTCACTGTAACTCTCAGCCTTGTTCGCAACCGCCGCAATCGCGACAACCCGCTCTTTCTCAAACACGGGCACCCCAAGATAACGCTTAATCGGCACATGCCCCTCAGGATAACCTTTCTTATGCGGAAAAGGCGCCGAGTAATCATTAATGAACACGGGCTTCCGTTGCCGTACCGGCTCAGCCCACACACCTGCTTCCGATATGGGGTAGTGCATCGGTTTCAATATCGTTTTGCATTCTTTCATCGCGGTTTGCGACCAAGAATGAATAGTCATAACCGTTTCATCCTCATTCAAAAGACCAATGAAGGCGAATTCGCTTGAAGTCACCCTTTCAATCGCCCCCAACGCGAAATCCATAACCTCCTTCTCAGAAGCCTCCACCATCTTATTGAGCTCAAGCATAGCCTGCAACCGCCGTTCATGCAAAATCAACCTCTCCTCAGCCTGCTTACGCTCAGTAATGTCCAACCCATACAGGTTAACGTAACCCGCATCAGCCACAGGCGCAGCAACAAAAAGAAAAGTGCGCCCACCATATTTAACCTCAAACTCGCAACGTAGACCGCAATCTAACTGGATGAAACTTGGCAGAGGCTTACCAACCGCTATCTCGCCGCCCCCAAACAGACCCATGGCAGCAGGGTTTGCGTACAGAATAACGCCATCCCGCGAGACGCGAAGCACGGGATCCGGGTTCTCTGAAGCTAATCTTGCCAAATTAGCAATTTCCTCATGTGCCTGAAACGCCTTAAAACGGTAAGCCTCCAGAATCCGAGAGGTTGAGAAACCTATAACGTTAGCCAAAACCAGACTGAGAGTGACGGAGAACAACTCTGGAACCGCCAAAGCCTTCGTCACCAATAGCAATATCAACATTTCTCCAAGAGAGGCAACTGCAGACAAGATGACCTTGCTGAGAAAACGCTGCGGAATAACGAGATAAATAATAACAATCGTCGCGATGACGATGATCACGTGGAACAGAAAATTCTGCGGACGCGAAGCATTGATAACCGTGCTGACAACTACTCCAACAAGCCCCCACGCGAAGACTGCCCGGTCATAAAGGCGAAAGCTTTCAACCCGATTGAAATAAGCTAATAGCCAAACAGTGAAGGCTAAAAACCACAGCCTCAAAGCAGACAACACGTAAAACTCCAGCGACAAACCGAAAAACTGGAAATCATTGAAAACATACAGCAGCAACGGTACTATAAGCAGAAACACGCCGACTTTGGCTTGCTTGATGTCTGCAGTCAGATTGAACTGCCTGTACCGCGCTTCTAATTCAGACGACATGCTGCACAAACCACCACCATTTCGCCAGCGCTTTCAGCTTCTGCACATATTTTCAACCAGCAACAGCTTTCCTCAACAATCAACCACTAAAAACAAGACGACAGAACAAACTTATAATTTATGTGCAGTTCGGATACGGATTCCCAATTTACACAAGCAAACTACGCAGTCAAGCATGCTGAAAGACTTGATATGCTATCTAAATAGCACGTTAAAGAACAAGAACTCCAAAAATCAGCTTCAAAGAGCCAAGTTTAACCGAAGATTCCCCGATTTTCTTTCTCGCTGCTCTGCAGACTCCAAGCGGAAAACACGGTACCTAACACCATTACTCGCGAGAATCCCGAACCACAGAGCAACATCAAGCGGCTTTTCAATGCACAGCATTGCTCATCGTAAAGAGCAACAAACCTGAAGACTATCGCAATATTATTTGGATTATCACTAAGATTGTTATTAGCACGGGCAAGAATCGTTTGGCTTTCATGTTAACTTTGATTGCCTCGTCGCTCTTTTTGCAGTCTACGAGCCGCATGATGTACACCGAAGTGGCAAGGTTATAGAGGAAAATGGCGTATATTGAGAGCATCATCCTATCCGCGAAAGTGAGATACCCCGTTGGTGGAATACCGCTAATTAACGACAGGTGAAACGTCGTAGCCGACATGAGAGTAGTCACGCCTAACGTTATCCTCTGAGCGAAATTCTGTGGAGACATGAAAAACGCAAGCAAGGAAATAGTGGTAATAATGGCGACAGGGAGGACGCTTTTTATGAACGATGAAAGTGCTGGTCGGTTCAAGTCAACGCTGAATATAAAACGCGAGTAGATGTCTTCTCCATAGGAGTGCCCCGTGGTCTTTGTTCGGAAGCCTTCCAACGTCCAACCTGAGACACTTGCGTCAGGATCTATGTTTGAGTCAACAGCACCTTCAAAAATCAGTTGGCTATTATCCAGAGTTTTATGTTCAATCTCAACGGTTAATTCATGTGTTTCAAACTGGTAATTGGAGAAATCAAAAGAATTAATGAAATCTCCCCTTACACGGTACTCCAAATATCCAGCAGCACCATCAGTTTTTACCTCATATTTCGTGGGTGCACCATTAATAAACTCAAAGTTCCTAATTTCATCAATGCTTATTTCCGAAGGGTTGAATCTGAACCATAAGTAAAAATCCAGTCGGTAACTGTTAGCGCTGAGGTCAACCTTTTCTACATTCACGAGCCATACACCAACCTCTACCCGAGTTGGATTCACTGAAGCGCCACGCGCTGCTGTATTCCCAGCTAGAAGCGCTAAGAGAGTGAAAGATAGAATTGCAATGGCAACCCATTTTTTCATTGAACTTCGTCTCCTTTCACTATTCAGAAGTTGTCTCTTATAATCGAATCATGTATTTAAGAATTTTGAGACAACAAATCATAGTTTGCTCATGGCAGTAAATGGGATAAACACAATTCTTTAATCACTGGAAAAAGAACGCTTTTGCCTCTTCAATTGGCGCCTTGGTTTTTATCGGCGCTGTCGTCTGGTTCGAATATAGAAAGGTTAAGGTTTGAACAAAATGTGGCTGCGCTAACGAAAGTGGTTTTGAACAGAAAAGCCTTTTTCTACAATTCATGCTTGACGAGGCGTTTTGTGAATAATTGTGTAGATTGTTTTTGGAGTTTGCGTGGGGTTTAGGCACGGATCACAACTTTTCAGATTTTCAGCTGAATTTTACGAAAAACGTGATTTACATGGGAAAAATCCCATTCTATCGCTAATTTAAATACGTTATTCGCATATTTGTTAAAGAAAACGGAAAAACTTAAATAAACCAACAGCTAACTCTTAGCTCTAAAAAAGGAGAGTTAACAGAATGATCTATTTCAAAGGTTGCTACACCGCGCTTGTAACGCCCATGACTCGGCTAAACGAAGTGGATTACGAAGGATTACGCAGTTTAGTAGAATTCCAAGTCAAAGAAGGCGTCAGCGGCATACTCGCCGTAGGCACAACAGGCGAAAGCCCCACACTCGACTGGAACGAACATAACAAAGTCACTGAAAGAATCCACGAGTACGCCGCGGGCAAGTGCTTAACCATAGCAGGCACAGGAAGCAACTCCACCCAAGAAGCCATAGAAGGCACGGCACACGCGTTGCACGCGGGCATAAAATGCGTATTACTTGTGGACCCATACTATAATGGCCCCAGCTCGCTGGAAATACGCAGAGAATACGTGGAACCCATCGCCAAACGGTTCCCAGAAATCCAGGTAATCCCCTACGTGATCCCTGGCAGAACAGGCACCCAACTCTTGCCGCAGGACCTCGCCGTGCTCCACCGGCAGTACTCAAACGTCAGCGCTGTGAAAGAAGCCACCGGCGACTTGGAGAATATGCGGCTGACCCGGAAATTCTGCGGCGAAAACTTCCAAATACTCTCAGGCGACGATGATAAGACTTATGCGATGATGACTTCGCTGGATATTGCCGCGGCAGGCGTCATCTCAGTCGCAAGCAACGTAGCTCCAAGGGCAGTTCAAAACATGACTCAAGCAATTCTGAATAACAAACTGGACGAAGCAGCAAAGCTTTGCGCGGCGTTGCAGCCGCTCTTCGCCATAGTCACCGTGAAAACGCAAGAGCAAACGCCTTACGGCACGGTTGCTTGTAAAGCCCGAAACCCGTTGGCTTACAAGACGCTCATGAACGTGCTGGGCATGCCTTCGGGACCGTGCAGACAGCCGCTTGGAAAAATGACCCGCAACGGGCTTGAAGTAGTGCTAACAAGCATTCGTAAAGTTTACGAGAACAATCCTGAAATCCTTCAGCCCGTAGAGGAGTTCTTCTGCGTAGACTTGAAGGAGCGCTTATATAATGAACGGTTTTGGCAGGGATTAACTTATGCTTAAGTTATGTGTAGCTGGCGCAGCGGGAAAAATGGGTACTGCTGTGATTCGGGAAGCCGCAGCAAAGGGTTTCCAGATAGTCGGCGCCGTCGAAGCCGTAGGCAGCCAGTGTGTTGGAAAGGGCCTCAGAGAACTCGGCATCTGTGATTCTGACACACGAATCGTTGGCGCGGACAAACTCAGCGAAGCCGCAGCAAACGCAGATGTCTACGTGACTTTCACGGCGCCTGCAGCCGAAGTGCATAACGTTCCAGTTGTTGCCGCGTTGGGCAAGCGCATAGTGTTGGGTACAACGGGCTTGGCTGAAGAACAAGACCGCCTGCTTCGTCAAGCTGTTCAAGGTAAGGTTCCTGCGGTGTTTTCGCCTAACTACTCTGTGGGCGTCAACATCCTCTTTCAACTTGCCAAGGCGTTAAAGGCTTTTCCGCAAGAATACAACTTCAGCATATCTGAGATTCACCATACGGGCAAGAAGGATGCGCCCAGCGGAACAGCTAAGAAACTAGGCGAGATCATCTCTCAGTTGCGTGGTTATTCAACCGTGGTCCATGGCAGAGAAGGCATAAGCCCGCGGAAAACAGAGGAACTGGAAATCACCGCGTTAAGAGCAGGTGGCGTCCCAGGCATACACGACTTAATTGTGGCTGGACCCTACGAGATGCTGCGGATAGAGCATGTGGCTTTTTCGCGCAGCGTGTTCGCTCAGGGCGCAGTGTACGCGGCAGAATGGATAAGCAAGCAACGCGAAGCCCGAATCTTCAGCATGGAAGACGTTTTAGGCTTAGCGTGAATCAGGGTGAAAACGTGTGAGCGGTAGAGTAGTCATCAAGTTCGGCGGCGCAGACCTCGCCACGAGCGAGAACATCGCGAGGGCAGCGCGGCTTGTTGCCGAGTCGCCTTACAGGGAAATCGTTGTTGTAGTTTCTGCTATGGGCAAAATGACCGACAGTCTAGTCAGCACCATTTCGCGGTTGGGCAACGTTAGCGACGAGGATTACGCGGACATCGTTGCCATGGGTGAACGCACGAGTGCACGCGTTTTCTGCTCGGCTTTGCGGGCGATAGGCGTAAAGGCGGAGCTTATTGACCCAGCTAATGTTAATTGGCCGATAGTGACTGATGCAAGTTATCGGGACGCCAAACCTGACATTGAGAAGACTGCTGCTTCGACGCGGAAGTTTTTGGCGCCGCTGCTGGGCTCCGCTGTACCCGTGGTTTGCGGTTTCCTAGGCAAAGATGCAGATGGCAAGGTTACTACGTTGGGCAGAGGTGGAAGCGACACAACCGCGCTGTTGCTGGCTAAGTGTTTAGATGCTGATGAGATAATCTTGGTTAAGGACACAGGCGGCGTTCTCTCCGCTGACCCGAAAATTGTAGCTGACGCCCGAATGCTTGACAAGTTGGACATCCATGAAATGTTCGACCTTGCTCAAGGCGGCGCGAAAATCGCCAAGCCTGAAGCCTTGAAGTATAAGTTGCCTAACCAGAAGCTGCGGATAGTCAGTTTCGCTTCGGATAGTCTTGCAGTCGGCGGCACCGAAATCTCGGGTTCTTTCAGTCCTAACTCGGCGGAAATGGATTGTCACCAAGGCTTATTAGCCATTA
This sequence comes from Candidatus Bathyarchaeota archaeon, assembly GCA_026014705.1. Lineage (GTDB taxonomy): Archaea > Thermoproteota > Bathyarchaeia > Bathyarchaeales > Bathycorpusculaceae > JAOZHU01. The sequence continues at coordinate 28,799 of JAOZHU010000012.1, forward strand.
ACGTAGTTTGCGATGTTAAAGCGGAAAACCTGCGAGAAGTCTTCGCTGTGCTTCATGATAACACTGTTTATGGGGTTAGCTCTGGAAGAAAATCCATAACCGTTTTTACCTCCGACGGCAACGTTCACGATGTCATACGACGCTTGCACAGCGTAAAGGGTTTCAAGGCTATAAGTCACAGAGAGAACGTGGCGATGCTGCAAATCAGCCATCCCGTGTTCATTGATTCACCAGGCGGTGTTGCCCGCATATCCACTGCTCTAAGCCAGCAGGGCATCAACATAATCGAGGTTACAACGAGCAAGGCAACCATTAACGTTTTTATTGAGGAAAACCAACTCAAAAGGGCAAAGGAAGCGATAAGAAGTGTCCTTGAAACGTAAAGTAGCCATATTAGGCGCCACAGGCGCAGTTGGGCAACGGTTCATTCAGTTGCTGCAGGGTCACCCGTGGTTCAAAATTGAAGTGCTCGCTGCTTCAGAGCGGTCAGCAGGCAAAAAATACAAAGACGCTTGCAACTGGCTCATGGAGTCGAACTTGCCTCCTGAAGTGGCGGAGATGCCTGTCGTGAACGCGGATGTTGACTCAGTCAGCAAGGCAGGCAAAGTTGACTTGGTGTTCTCCTCGCTGCCCGGAGACTTAGCAGGGCCTGTTGAAACGCAATTTGGGGCTGAGTATCCTGTTTTCAGCAAGGCAAGCGCGCATAGGATGGCGAAGGATGTTCCTCTGCTCATACCTGAAGTGAACCCTGACCATGTGGCTTTGATTCCTATTCAAAAAAAGAATAGAGGCTGGAAGGGTTTCATTACGACTGACCCTAACTGCAGCACGATTCAGTTGGCTATAACGCTGAAGCCGCTGATGCAGTTCGGCTTGAAACAAGTCATCGTTTCCACTATGCAAGCTTTAAGCGGCGCTGGATATCCAGGCGTGGCTTCACTGGACATCATAGACAACGTTATACCCTTCATTTCTAAGGAAGAGGAAAAAGTGGAAGAGGAAAACCAAAAGATCCTAGGCACTTTCAACGGCAAAGAGGTGCAGAAGGCAAACTTTGTCATCAGTGCAAGCTGCAACAGGGTCCACGTTAAAGACGGTCATTTAGAATCTGTGTTCGCAAAATTAGACAGCAACCCATCGGTGGAAGAGATTGAGGAGGCGTTCAGGAACTTCAAAGGCGAACCGCAACGGCTCAAGTTGCCCTCAGCACCAGAAAAACCCATAGTCGTGAGGAAGGAGCCGAATCGCCCTCAGCCGCGGTATGACCGCGACGAAGGCAAAGGCATGAGCGTAGTTGTGGGCAGAATTCGCAAAGACCCCATAATGACTGTGAAGTACATGTGCTTGGGCCATAACACTGTTCGAGGCGCAGCAGGAGCGGGAATTCTCAGCGCTGAACTCTTCGCAGCAAAAGGCTTAGTCTAAGGCAACGCTGCACATGCGCCCTGAACGGAATATGATAATGGTGGAAAAAAGTGCACGCGCTCAGAGAACCGTTAGAGAACCGAAACGGCGAACTCTACATTGACGGCGTAGCCGCCGCAGAATTAGCCGCACGGTTTGACACGCCGCTCTACGTCATCAGCGAACGGAGAATCAGAGACAACTACAACCGCCTCAGTAAAGCGTTGAGCAGAAACTACGAAAAAATCCGCATCTACTATGCTGCGAAAGCAAACTCGAACTTGTCCGTGCTGAAAATCTTGGAAACAGAAGGCGCATACATAGACGCAGTGAGCCCGGGCGAAGTATCACTCGCGTTAAAAACAGGTTTTCCCGCTGAGCGCATTCTGTTCACGGGAACAAGCGTCAGAAACGACGAGCTAAAATTCCTCTCAGACACCAACGTAACCGTGAACGTGGATTCCTTGTCACAGCTTAACAGGCTACTCAGCAGGGCAGTACCTGATTTGCTTTCTGTGCGGGTTAACCCTGAAGTGGGAGCTGGACACCACAGCCACGTAATCACCGCGGGCAAGCACTCAAAATTCGGCGTCTGGGAAGAAAACGCCATAGAAGCGTACGCCACAGCTAAAAAAGCAGGCGTGAAACGCTTCGGAATCCACATGCATGTGGGTTCAGGCTTCCTTGACGTGGAACCATTCGTCTTAGCCCTTGAAAAGCTGCTAACAATAGCAAAACGCGTCCACGAACAGGTTGGCGTGGAATTTGAGTTCATTGACGTAGGCGGAGGACTCGGTGTACCCTACAAGCCAGAAGACAAAGAACTAGACTTGACGCTGTTCTTTGGCACCGTGCTCAACCTGTTCAAACGCAGAACCGCCGAGTATGGTTTGGGCAAGCCATTTTTCTGTGTGGAACCCGGTAGATACTTAGTCTGCGATGCAGGTGTTCTCTTAACAGCAGTGAACACGGCGAAAACAACGCCCTTCAAAAAATTCATCGGCGTCGACGCAGGCTTCAACACGCTGGTTAGACCCACAATGTACGGCTCATATCACCCCATAGTCGTCGCTAACAAGCTGAACTCGCCAGAAGAAGAAACATATGACATTGTGGGACCAATTTGCGAGTCAGGTGACGCCTTGGCACGGGACAGGCGCATGCCGAAGATTGCCGAAGGCGATTTGCTGGCGGTACTAAACGCTGGAGCATACGGCTTCGCTATGAGTTCGCAGTATAACGCTAGACCACGGGCCGCAGAGGTTCTAGTCAAAAATGGCGAGCGCATGGTGGTTCGCAAGCGCGAAACTTTTGAGGATTTGCTGACTGGGCAACAGGTGGCGGAGTGGTTGCGGTGAAGTTTTGGAAAATGCACGGTTTAGGCAACGACTATGTTGTAGTAGACAACAGAAACCAGCACATAGCCAGTACAGCCGCAGCCAGTTTAGCCAGGAAACTCTGCGAACGTAGATTCTCAGTTGGCGCAGACGGGCTGCTTCTCGTTGAGGCTTCATCGGCGGCGGATGTGAAGATGCGGATTTTCAACGCCGACGGAAGCGAAGCGGAAATGTGCGGCAACGGCATACGCTGCTTCGCAAAATACTGCTACGAAAACAACATCGCCAAAAAAACAGAGTTAACCGTGGAGACATTAGCTGGAGTAAAAAAACTCTGGCTCACCGTGAGCGGCAACTCAGTTGCAACGGTGAAGGTTGAGATGGGCGCACCAGCGCTGGAAAGAAGCAAAATTCCAATGGTAGGCAAAGGCACCTGCATAAACGAAGAACTGCAGGTTAACGGCGAAAAATTCAAGGTAACTTGCCTTTCGCTTGGTAACCCCCACTGCGTCATATTCGTTGACAACGTCGCGGATTATCCAGTACAAAATATAGGACCAAAAATCGAAAACCACAGAGCTTTCCCAAATAGGACAAATGTGGAGTTCGCCCAAGTCCTGAACAGGAACGAGCTGAAGCTTCGAGTGTGGGAGCGAGGCTGCGGTGAAACTTTAGCTTGCGGCACTGGAGCTTGCGCAACCGTAGCCGCTGGAAACATACTCGGAAAACTAGACAGCAAAGTCACAGTTCACTTGCTAGGCGGCGATTTGGAAGTGGAATACGCTGAACACCTGTTCCTGAAGGGTCCAGCGGAGAAGGTCTTTGAGGGAAAACTGTTTGAGGAAGTGCAAAAAGCATGAATGTTGAGTTCGCGGATAGAGTAAAGAGGCTCCCGCCCTACTTGTTCGCCGAAATCGAGAAGACCATGAAACAAAAGAAGGCACAAGGCGTCGACCTAATCTCCTTAAGCATAGGCGACCCAGACTTGCCGCCGCCTCCGTTCGTAATTGCGGCACTAAAGAAAGAAGTAGCCAACTTGAAGAATCATAATTATTCCTTCAGCCAAGGCGAACCCGACTTTCGCGAAGCCATTGCAGGATGGTACAAGAAACGGTTCCGCGTGGACTTAAACCCTGATGAAGTAATCGCGCTTATGGGCTCGAAAGAAGGCTTAGCCAACATGGGCAGGGCGTTCGTGAACGCAGGCGACCGAGTACTTGTGCCTGACCCAAGCTACCCAGTCTACAATAACAGCAGCACAATACTTAACGACGGCATCCCCGTGGCAATGCCGCTGCTACGAGAAAACGGGTTCAAACCAGACTTCGACGCCATACACACCGAAAAAGTGAAAATGATGTTCCTGAATTACCCAAACAACCCGACAAGCGCCACAGTCGACAAGAGTTTCCTCAAAGAAGCAGTCGAATTCGCAAGGGACAACAACATAATACTCTGCTACGACAACGCGTATTCAGAGGTAACCTTCGACGGCTACAAAGCGCCCAGCATACTTGAAATCGACGGAGCCATGGATGTAGCAGTCGAGTTCCACTCGTTCTCCAAAACCTTCAACATGACAGGCGACCGCATAGCCTTCGCCGTCGGCAACAAACAACTAATCAATGGACTGACAAAAATAAAATCGCAAGTCGACTCAGGACCACCAGTTTACATCCAAAAAGTAGCCGCCCAAGCCCTAGAAAGCTACACAAGCAGCGAGCTGCCTGATTTCCTGAAGAAAAACAACCACGTTTACGCTGAAAGACGCGATATGCTAGTTAACTGCCTATGCTCGATGGGCTTCAACTGCGAAAAACCGAAAGCCACATTCTACGTTTGGCTAAACTGCAAAGCTCCATCAATGGAGTTCGCAAACAAACTACTAAACGTCGGCGTGGTAGTGACGCCAGGAATCGGCTTTGGCGCGCACGGAGAAAACTACGCACGCATCGCGTTGACGCAACCTAAAGAACGCATAAAAGAAGCCTGCAGCAGAATCGCCAGCGCCTTCTAACATGCCTCCAGACTTGATTTACCCTGAACAGTGACCCACCCCTCTATAGTTTCCTGCAACGAGTTTCTAATAGGGACCAAATAGCCTCGGGTTTCATATTATCAACCAACCAGAACAGACGCTCGATTCACGGCAAAAGCTATATAAACTATTTAAAAGGGGGCTATAGACTGCTCCAAACGCATCAGTCAAGAAGCCCTAGACAACCTTCGGACAAAAAACTTACGCATTTCCTCGGCGAAAACCACCGCCAAAGCCAGAAACGCCAGAAACACCCAATCCCCAACACCCAGCGCAGTCGTGCCGAAAAACTGCTGCATCAACGGCACATAAACCAAGAACGACAAAATTGTCAACTGCGCCACAATTCCGAAAACAATCCACTTGTTAGTAGAAAGCCTCGTCCTGAAAATTGAAACCTTACTTGTCCTGCACGCAAGAACATTCCCCACTTGAGCCACAACAATGCCCGCAAAAGTCATCGTAACACCCTTAACGTAAACTGGACTATCCGCAGGCAAAGCCATTCCCCACTGCCAACCGCCTTCCACCCAAGCGCTTAAACAACCATACATCGCGCCGACAGCCACGATGACGCCAACGTAAAGCGAACGCAAAAACACCCGTGAAGTAAACAAGCGCTCTTTGACGCTGCGTGGCGGCTCCTGAATGATTCCCGGCTCAGGTGGCTCACGGCTCAACGCCAGAGAAGGAATCACGTCGATAGCAAGGTCTATGGCTAAAACCTGCACCACAAGCAAAGGCAAAGGAATTCCAAGCAACGCATAAAGCACGTAGGGAATCAATTCAGCCCAATTATGCGAAAAAACATACACAATAAACTTTCTAATATTCTCATAAATAGCACGACCAGACTCCACAGCCTTAACGATAGACTCAAAACTGTCATCCAGCAAAACAATATCCGCCGCCTCACGCGCCACATCTGTGCCAGCAACACCCATAGCCACGCCAATATCAGCCTCCTTCAAAGAAGGCGCATCATTCGCGCCATCGCCAGTAACCGCAACCACTTCACCGCTTTCCCTAAGAACCTTCACAATGCGCAATTTCTGTTCAGGAGACACACGAGCAAAAATGACGTTACCTCGCTTAACCGCATCCACAACATCCGCATCACTCAAATCTTCCAAATCGACCCCGCGAATAATTTTACAATTTTCTGCATCAACAATGCCCACTTCACGCGCAACCACCTGCGCTGTAGGACCATAATCACCAGTGATAATCACCGTTTTTATGCCAGCTTGCTTCGCCTTCGCCACTGCAGCCTTCACCTCAAGCCTAGGGGGATCACGCATGGCCGCTAAACCAACAAACGTCATATCCCTCTCAACGCCTGCAGTCTTGGAATACTCGTTTCTAGGCAATTCTTTGCAGGCTACAGCAATGACGCGCAAGCCCTCATCAGCGAACTCGCGGATTTTCTCTTCCACAGCCGCCAAGTTCTCACCAGTAAGCTCTTCCACCTTAGCATCAACAAGTATCTTGCTACACACAGAAAGCACGCTTCTAGGCGCACCCTTCATGTAAACCAAAAAATCACCGTTAACTTTGTGTACGGTAGTCATTCGCTTCCGCTTAAAATCAAACGGCAAGACATTAACCATAGGCTTCTCGGCAATAGCCTTCTCAACGGTAACGCCGTACTTTAAAGCAGCAACAAGCAACGCGCCATCCGTTGGATCCCCAATCACACCCCAGCAAGCGTTCTTGTCTGAAGGTGGCTCAATTTTCGCGCCATTGCATAACGCGGCAATTTCAAGAAGCCTTTCAACCGCAACTGCCTCAGACGCTCTTAACTCTTCGCCGTTTACAGTGAAATCACCTGTGGGATTATAACCGACACCGGAAACATCCACCGTGCGTTGTTTAACCCACAATTTTTCCACAGTCATCTCACCCTTAGTAATTGTGCCAGTTTTGTCAGTGCAGATCACCGTGACGCTGCCCAAGGTTTGAACCGCAGACAAACGCTTAACAAGAACATTCTGCTTCACCATCTTCAAAACATTAATCGCCAACGCACTAGAAACCGTAACCTGCAATCCTTCAGGAACACAGCACACCATAACACCAATCATAAACAGAATACTGCTGTGCAAGGGCACGTGAAGCCAAAGCAAACTTGCCGCAAAAAACACGATACCCACAACCACGGCAATGACAAAATCGTACTTCGCCATCAACGCAATTTCCTTCTGAAGAGGACTATCATCCTCACGTATCGCCTGCGTCAAATTAGCAATCTTCCCAAACTGCGTGTCCATCCCAGTGGCGTACACAACCGCTTTCCCGCGACCCTTCGCAACGCTGGTACTCATGAAAACAAGATTAGGCGAATACAAATACGCCTTCTCAACTATTTTCGCAGGCTTCGCGGTTCTCGGCTGCGGTTCAGATTCCCCAGTCAAAGGCACATTATTCGTCCACAAATCAAACGCCTCAATCAAACGCGCATCAGCAGGAACACGGTCGCCTTCTTCCAAAACGATGATGTCGCCGGGAACAATCTCCTTGACCAAGATTCTCCGGAGTTCACCGTCACGGATGACCTTGGCGTATTCAGGCATCCAATGCCGCAGTGTCTGCATAGCTTTCTCTGCACGCGCTTCTTGGAATAAGCTGAAGAAAATGTTAATCAGCACAACGCTGAGAATAATTAGGCTTAGCTCCCACATTCCGCTGACTGCTGACAACACGCTTGCAAAGAGCAACAGTATGCCGAATAAATCTTTGAAGTGCACCAGAAACTTGTATGAAAAAGGGGTAGCTTTCTTTTCCACCAACGTGTTGAATCCATGCTTTTTCAGGCGCAGCTTAGCCTCTTCACTGGTTAACCCAGCGATTGACACATGCAGAGTGTCGAAGAGTTCTTTGAGGCGCATGGACGCAGCTTTTTCCAAAAAAATCCCTTACTGAAAACTCATCTGATACTCGTTTATGGACCGTGACCATAATTCGGCGGAAGCAGTGCTGAAGCTAAGAACACGCCAAGTAGCGAGACATTTTCTCGCGTTGCAGCAGGTTGAGAGCCCATGTTTATTCTCAGCTTCTACGTCTTTATCTTAATAAACAGTTTTGCCTTATTGAAATACTGTTTTTGGCTAAAGTGCAGACGGTTAGATTTAAACTAATCGGAAACAAATACAATTTCAATCATAACCTGCCACCTAGCCATAACGCTAAATACGCATATCGAAACCATTATTCAGGTATAATGGAGAGTTGGCAGATGGATAAAATAGAAGAAATACGACGAAAAAGGAAAACAGCTAATTCCAAACTCGCAGCGTTGAAGTCGAAAGTGTACCAGCGTTTCCTGCAGATGGAAGAAGCAACCTATGCTGACGGCGCGTTGACTAAAAAACAAAAAGAGCTGATCGCCATAGGAATCTCGGTCGTAATCAACTGCGAATCATGCATTGAGTGGCACATCACACAAGCTGCTGCTGCAGGAGCATCCAAACGAGAAGTGCTAGAGGCTGTTGAAGTGGGCATCGAGTTCGGAGGTGGCCCAGCCACGGTTTCTGCGCGGTTCGCATTGGAAGTAATGGATTTCGTTTTCAAAGGGCAAACATAAACGTAAACTGAAATAAATTTGCATAATCAAGCATTCCCAACGGTGACTGCCATAAAGTTAATAGGCGACAGTTTTCATTTCCATGTAGCTTATCTCTTTAAGAGAGAAACAGAAAATGTATCGGTTCATTAAAACAGGATACTGCATTGAAACTCGATTGGTTAGATATTCTTTATGTAGTTTAGAGAAGGTTTAGTTATGGCTCGTTATAAACAAGTTGAAGATATCATCAAGTTGATGAACACTCCTGAAATCATAAGGAACACCAGCATAATCGCTCATGTGGACCATGGAAAAACCACCTTATCAGACAGTCTCTTGGCGGCTGCAGGCATAATCAGCGAACAAACAGCAGGTCAAAAACTGTTTCTTGACTCGTGGGATCTTGAGCAGAAACGGCAGATGACCGTGTTCGCCTCAAACATCAGCTTAACTCACACTTTCCAAGGCAAAGACTTCCTCATCAACCTCATCGACACGCCGGGACACATAGACTTCAGCGGAGCAGTGACCCGAAGCCTCCGTGCCGTAGATGGCGCACTTGTGGTTGTTGACGCTGTGGAGGGACCAATGACTCAAACGGAAACCGTGCTCATGCAGGCTCTGCGAGAACGCGTTAAACCGATTCTATTCATCAACAAAGTTGACAGGCTGATAAAAGAGATTAAATTAACTCCCGAGGAGGTGCAGCGGAAATTCGCGAAGATCATAGTCCGCGTGAACACGCTTATCGAGAAATACGCACCAGCAGATCATAAGAAAGATTGGCAAGTCAAAGTTGAAGATGGGCGTGTAGCTTTCGGCTCAGCGCTTCACAAGTGGGGCTTGAACTTGCCGCACATGAAAATGAAGAACATATCGTTCAAGGACATTATTGACGCTTACACTGGTGCACCAGAAGATGTCGGTCGGAAAGTGGACGAGTTAAGCAAGAAGGCGCCATTGTACGAGCCGATTTTGGACATGTTCTGTGAGCATGTTCCGAATCCGCTGGTGGCGCAGCCTTACAGGCAAGCTCAGATTTGGCCAGGTGACGCTGAGAGCACTACTGGTAAGGCTATGGCGAAGGTGGATCCGAATGGACCTTTGTTGATGTGTATTACTACTATTGAGGTTGATCCGCATAGTGGGGTTGTTGCCATAGGTCGTGTTTTTAGTGGTTCGGTTACGAAGGGTAAAACTGTGCAGCTTTTGACTAGTCGGCAGAAGGGTACTGTGCAGCAGGTTTACATGAGTATGGCTACTGACCGTGTGATTGTGGATCGTGTGCCTGCTGGGAACATTGCGGCGCTTTCGGGGTTGCCTGCGATCCATGTGGGCGAGACGGTTGCTGAGGACGGTGTGGAGACGCATTCGTTTGAGGGCTTGAAGTACGTGTCTGACCCTGTGGTCACGGTTGCAGTGGAGCCTGAAGATGTTAAGGACTTGCCGTTGTTCGACAAGGTGATGCACAAGTTGACGACTGAAGACCCGAACGTGCATTTCAAGATGGATAAGGAAAGCGGTGAGTTCCTGTTGAGCGGCATGGGTGAATTGCACTTGGAGATTACGGCTTACCGCATGCAAGAAGCAGGTTTGAAGGTGAAGCTCAGCAAGCCTATTGTTATTTACCGTGAGACCATTAGTCATGATTACCGTGGCGCGCCTGTGATGGGTAAAAGCCCCAACAAGCACAGCAAGTTGTGGATTACGATGGAGAAGTTGCCTGACGAAGTTATCGAAGCCATAAGAGCGGAGAAGGTTACTGAGATGCAGTCTCGTGACGAGCGGCAGAAGACTCTTAAGGCGCTTGGCTGGTCCACTGAAGATGCTCGCAGTGTAATAGCTATTGAAGAAACCAATATCCTAGTGAACAGGATAAAGGGAAGGCAGTACGTGGATGAGGTTTTGGATCATATTAAATCGGGTTTCCGCGAGGCTGTGCACACGTGTGTTTTAGCTAAGGAACCTGCTTACGGTTTGAAGATTAACCTTGAAGACATCACGGTGCATGAGGATCCTGTGCATAGGGGTCCAGCGCAGATTTTGCCCATGACTTGGCGTCCAATTTGGTGCGCCTTCCTGTTGAGCGATCCGAAGTTGCTGGAACCGCTGTTGAGTTTTGAATGTAAGGTTCCGAATGATTTTGTGAGCCCAGTTATCAGTTTGGTTCAAAAGCGTCGCGGCAAGATTTTGGACATGACGAACGATGACGATATGGTTATTGTCAAGGCTGAGATGCCTGTTTCGGAGTCCTTCGGAATTGCCGATGAGTTGCGTTCCTCCACGCAGGGCAGGGCTTTCTGGGCTACGCAGTTTAGCCGTTGGGCACCAGTGCCAGAGCAGATGCAAGCAGAGACAATAAAGGCGATTAGGGAACGCAGAGGCTTGTCGCCGATACCGCCGAAAGCAGAGGAATTCTTCGAAGCAGAATAAGCAGCAGTATTTCCCCATCTCTTTTCTTCTTCTTAAATTTGTTAAATTCCGTATTCTTGGTATGTTTTTCGCTGATTTTACAGGACTCTACAAGAGGTTCATCAGACACTGAACGTTTTTCCCGTGTCGTTTTCGAAGCGCGGAACTAGTGTGTGCAGAAAACTATATCCCCCTTATATAAAGGAACTATTTATAGTTCTGAGAATTGGTTCTATAAAGTCTGCAACTGTTTCTTCTCCATTTATCCTCTCTGCAACAGCGTACACGCCATATGCGTTGGCAAAATCTAAATAGCGTATTCGAGTAACAAACAGTTATGACTACAGAGGAAACTATCACAACTTTCATTGTTGGATTTGCATCTGGATTCGGAGCTAAGGTTGTTGCCGATTGGTTTAATGATTATCGTAAACGACTTAAAATGCATGTTGACCTAGCTATTCAAACTTGGGTTAAGACAAGTACGAGAAACGCCATGACAGTTGCCTTTGGAATATCAATCATAGGGCAAAGAACTAAAAGACGCCTATGTCCGATGTAACGGTCAACGATATCCATGGTACGAGAATGGGCAACCAAAGGACACCATGCAATTATTTGTTGGTGAGCAACCTATTTGGTTCTCGCCTTACGCTATTATTCTCGGCTATGTGGATGATTTGGCGTCTCAAAAGAATGTTGTTCGCTTAATCAAAGGAGAGGAGCAATCACACCATGGCATTGTTCTGAAAATTCAAGATTTTGGCAAACCTGATAACATTATTCTCTCCAAATACTACAGCATGCCAAAAAATACCATTGCTCTTAAACAAAAAATGAACGAACGCTTGCTCGATGCAAATATCATCCTACTGGGTGAAGGGGTTGAGCGAAAAATGAGTTACAATGCATCAATTATTCTTACACGAATTATGATAGGGAAATTAGAAGATGGCATACCTTCTCTAGATGCAGTTGATTGTGAATTCACAGTAGTTGCACCATAGTTCCAACAGCATTCCGTTTTGCATTCAGTACAAGTTTTCCATTTACTATTGTTGTGTATTATCCCTCATTATTTTTGCTGGTTTTTTGCTTCACTTTGACTCCCACTGCCGTGTCTGACTTTGACGGCGACTCCTGTTTTGAACGCTGTCATCTCGGTGCTTGACAGCACGGCGCGTCCAACCGCTAAAACCTTGCCTGCTTCATCAACCACGACCACTTCGTCCTTCGCGCGTATCGCCTCGTCAGCTTTAACCACATGCGCCACGAACACGTCGCCGCCTTCGGCAACAAACTGCGCCACGTCACTCTGCACGGTGACGAAGCATTGGGCGGGGACTGCGTTTGCAACTATGCGTTTTGCCGCTGTGATGCTTAGCGAGAGTAAGCCGTCCGTGGGGCGAAGAGTGGCGAGTCTTTCGCCGTTCAGGTTGATGTAGCGGATTCTGCCCGTTGCCTTCGAGTATTGGATTCTCACGTTTTCTGGAAATAGCGCTGCGCCTACGTTTTTGCCGAACTGGTAGTCCGCTATGCTTCTGACGTGTGCGACGTCGTTTTCCATGCTTGTTCACCTTTCCAGTGGCGTTTTCGGATTCGACAACTATAAACACAACCAGATAATAAAGACAACTGGGTGAAAAGTAATTGCGATGTGAAGTCTGTGGGCGGAAAATCCACGGCAGCCCAATCAGGTCGGTAATTGAAGGCGCCAAACTAACCGTTTGCATCGAATGTTCTAAGCATGGGAAAATAATCTATGATGAAGCAACGCCCAAGCAGCAGTTGGCGAGAAAGCCCTTGGCGCCTATTCCAGCGAAAAGGCAAACTCCGAAAGCCACAGTAGACACCAGCCGGGAAATAGTCGAAGGCTATGACGCAAAAATACGCCAAGCGCGGGAGAAACTCGGGCTTTCCCACGAAGAGCTGGGCAAAAAAATAAACGAAAAAGCCTCAGTTTTAAGAAAACTCGAAACTGGAAAAATGACGCCTAATAATCAGCTTGTCACAAAACTGGAGCACACGCTAAAAATCAAGCTTCTCGTGCCAGTTGCCGAAGAAAAAACCACTTCGCAGATTCCGAAAGCTCAAAATCGCGAGTTAACGCTGGGCGATTTGATTGAGCTCGGCAAGAAGGGCAGGGAGGAGCCGGCAGAACGAAAGCCATCATAGTGCAGCGGCGCCTCAACCGTGAAAACTCAAGCTTAGAAGAACTCGAAAAACTAGCCGAGTCCGCTGGCTACACCGTCGCCGCAAAACTAGAACAAACCAGAAAACCAGACCCACGCTACCAGATAGGCGCAGGAAAAGTGGAAGAACTCGCAGCGCTCGTGAAAGAGACAGGCGCAGAAAAGATACTCTTCGACAACCCTCTGAAGTCCATCCAAGCTTACAACATAGCCAAAGCCACGGGAATCGAAGCCATAGACCGCTTCCAACTGATACTGGAAATCTTCACGAAAAGAGCCACAACAACCGAGGCGCAGCTTCAAATCCAACTCGCCAAGCAACAGTACGAACTTGCACACGCCAAAGAGAAAGTAAGACTGACAAAGATGAAAGAGCAACCGGGATTCATGGGACTCGGAGCATATGAAGCCGACGTCTACCAAGACGCCGTGAAAAAACAGATCGCCACCATCCAGAAAAAACTCGAAAAAATCCGCGAAAAACGCGTCCTACACCGCGAAAGACGAGCAGAACTAGGCTTCTCGGCTGTTTCTTTGGCGGGATACACCAGCGCTGGAAAAAGCTCCCTGTTCAACGCTTTAACCGCAGAAGCTTCAAGAGTAGACAAAGCGCTGTTCACCACGCTTTCAACGACAACGCGGCTTGTGGAATTTTCTAAACGAAAATTCCTGTTAACAGACACCGTTGGCTTCATAGACCGCTTGCCGTTAACGCTGATAGAAGCATTCCACTCGACGCTGGAGGAAACAATCTATGCAGACCTTATAGTGCTGGTCTTAGACGTAAGCGAACCCATAGAAACAGTTGAAAGAAAAAACAGCGTCTGCTTGGAAACAATCGACCGCATAGGGGCATCAGGCATACCGATCATTACAGCCCTGAACAAAATTGACCTGCTCACCGAGGCAGAAACAAGCCAGAAACTGGACATATTAAAAGAGAAAGTGAAAAACCCCCTGCCCATATCGGCACTGCAGAGAACCAACATCGACGCCCTGAAAAAGGAAATGCTCCGAAAACTCGAAAACTACATCCAAGTATCATTCACAATGCCCATTACAAACCACACGATGCCGTTAATGTCTTGGATTCACGCCAGAGCAGACGTTCAGAAAACAATTTACACCGACAAAACCGTCCAAGTCATTCTTGAGGCAACACCGACGTTTGCTGAGAACGTGAGAAAAAGAGTGGAGAAACTGGGCGGAAAATTCGAAACAGAACACGCAGCTAAAAAGGAATGAAAAGGCGCATGCAGAAAATCGTTGTTTTAAGATGGGGACACAGGGTGCAACGAGACGTGAGGCTTACAACCCACGTGGCTTTGGCAGCCCGAGCACTTGGCGCCTCAGGCTTCCTGCTGGCTGACGCAAGAGACGAGAGAATCAAAGCCACCGTGGAAAAAGTCGTGGAAAGCTGGGGCGGCGAATTCTCTTTCGAAATGGGAATATCATGGAAAAGTTTTGTGCGTGAATGGAAAGCCAAAGGCGGAATCGTTGTCCACTTAACTGCGTACGGAGAAAACATGCAAACCAGCAACGTTCTAGACAGAATCAGAAACACGGGGAAAGAAGTTTTGCTGTTGGTTGGAAGCCAAAAAGTTCCGAAGGAGTTTTACTCAAGCGATGTTTCAGATTTCAACGTAGCAGTGGGCAATCAGCCGCATTCAGAATGCGCAGCGCTCGCGGTTTTCTTAGACAGGTTTTTTGAAGGAAAAGAACTATCGAAAGAGTTTGAAAATGCCAAAACAAAGATAATACCTCAAGAGAGAGGGAAAAAAACCATAGTAAACCGTTGATTTTCCCGTTAACTATGAATAAGAGTTTTATGGCAGCGCTGTTATTATTTATGTATAAAAAAGGAAGCGACTATGTTATCAACTGTCGATGATGCAACGTTAATGAAAGTGGCGACAGCACTGGGTGAAGAAGACGCGGTAAAACTTATTGAATCCCTCAAAAACTCGGAAGAAACCACAGACGACGAAATAGCCAACAAAACAGGCATCCGCTTGAATTCAGTCCGCAAAATACTCTACAAACTCTACGACCATTCGCTGGTAAGCCTCAGAAGAACACGCGACCCAAAAACAGGCTGGTTCATATTCCACTGGAAACTCCAACCAGACCAACTGGAAGGCTTCATCCTAAGCCAAAAACGAAGAGTACTCGAGAAACTTAGCGTTAGGCTGGAATACGAAAAGAAACATGACTTCTACTACTGCAACACGCCGGGATGCAAACGAATCCCGTTTGAAGAAGCAGTGGAACTGGTTTTCACCTGCTCAACCTGCGGGAAACCCCTAGTGCATTACGCCAATGAAAGAATCGTCCAGCAGTTGGCAGCGAAAGTGGAACAGTTAAGGAAGGAACTGGGTGAGTGAAAGGCTTCCAACAAGGGAGCAAGCACTGCAACTTCTACGCGAAAACCAATGCTCCTCAAAAGTCATAAAGCACTGCAACGCAGTGGCAAAACTCGCAGTGGAAACTGCTGAGACATGCAGAGAAAAAGGCATACATGTTAACTTGGCGCTTGTGGAAATAGGCGCATTGCTTCACGATATTGGCCGTTCAAAAACGCATACGGTTCACCACGCAGTTGTCGGCGCCAAAATCTTGGATGCTGCGGGCTTACCTGAACCAGTGATTGCAATAGTCAAGAGACATGTTGGCGGCGGAATAACAAGCACCGAAGCAGAAAAGCTGGGATGGCCAAATGACGTTTACACTCCAGTAACTTTGGAGGAGAAGATAGTCTCGTACGCTGATAAGCTGATTGAAAAGGCAAAACGTGTGCCAATAGAAAAAGCCGTTGAGGAACTTGCCAAAGAAGGGAGACACGAAGCCGCTGAGAGAGTTCTGAAGCTCCACGGGGAAATAGCGGCGCTCGTTGGCGACTGCCCATGACCACGCTGACACTTCTAACAAAAGCCTACAGTACGCAGCAGCTGAACCAAATCGCTGATTCCCTGCAGCGGGCGTTTGAAGACTTAGATGTGGAAGCAAAAGTGCTGGGCACCGTCGGCAACAAATGGGTTCAAATAGCCTTATCAGGCGAAGACGAAGGCATCGCAGCAAGCTACATCGCCAAAGAAACAGGGCTCTGCCCAAACACTCTAGCGGACATTAAGAAATTTTCAACGCTGAAAGGTTACGTTACAAACTTTGAGCGAAACAGAGAGGAACTAACCATTGACATAGGCGTCTTCCAACCAAAAACCACCCACGCAACTGTGCCGCTGCGGCATTTGCAAGCGCAGCTGGTGGACGGAAGAAAAGTTGCTTTGGCGACGATTGGTGAACTGTTTGCCTTCTGCGAAAACATGCCTATAAACATAAAGGTTACCCGCTTAAACGAATCTGAAAACCGCATAGAAGCAGAGTTGTCAACGCGGCAAGTTGAAACATACTTGGTTTGGCGAGAAGCACTGCTGGACAAGCTGATAATCATAGGCGCAACGCTTCACGAAGCGGAGAAGGCGCTGGAATACGCGAGGTTGAACAGAGACGTTGTGAACGTGGAGTCTTTGGGGATGTTTGAGCACGTTTTAACCTGCAAGCTTGGAACGGACGCTGCGGGGTTGATTCCGAAAATCGGCAGAATCCTGAAAAACGCTAGGTTCACCGTGTTCAACCCGAAGAAGTTGATGAGTTTTCTGCAGGGTTAGCTGAATTAGGTTGTGAACTAGGGCTGGAAAAGGACTATAGCCCCCAGTATATGAACTATTTATAGTCTGATATTTAGCAAGCTCATTGAGAACGCTGTTGTTGAAATGTGGTGGGCCGGGCCGGACTTGAACCGGCGACCTTTGGCTCGTAAAGCCAATGTCCTAACCAAGCTAGACGACCGGCCCGTCTTCAGCATGCTGATTAAGTCTGCCAAGCTAATCTTTAATTTTTCGTTTCGAAACCGTGTTAATTTGCATCACGGCTTTCTCGACGGCGTCAACTGGGTTATCTAACTGCGCAAGCTGGGATGCAACGTCAAATCTCTTTCCGATGTACCTCTCAGAGTAGCGCAGGACTTTAGATGCGTCTGTGATGAAAATTGGGAACCCTTTCCGAGCAAGGTAAGTGTTCACGTGTGTTCGACCCACCTCTGAAGCCACGACGCTTGGAACGCCTTGAAGGGCAGCTTCTCTGGATATTGTGCCGCCTGCGCTCACCACCAAATCCGCGTTCGCAACCAACTGCGCTGAATCCACAAACTCGCTGCTGCCCGGTTCGCTGTAGCGTTTGAGGAGCAACACGTTTCCGAGAGGCTTGAGCTTTTGCACGATTTCAGCGGTGAAGTCAGATTTCCCCACAGCGTAAGCCGCTTTGGTTTCGAACTCTCTGACAACTATTAATGGCTTCTTGAACTCGGAATCCTGCGCGGGCTTTAAATCCTTAATCCAAGCCGCCTCATCCACGCCCTTGAACCTGATGACGCTGCCGGGACAATGTTTTGACAGAAACCGCTTCGGCAAAGCCTCAGAAACCACAACCGCCGAGGCAAAAGGTATAGTCAACTTATTAACCGCGTAAGCGTGAGGCGTGTCAGCCGTTAAAACTATGGGTACTCCTAAGCCGAATGCAACGCGACATAGCTCAACGGACTGATGAGAAACCGCCACATCAGGCAGATTATCCCTGAACAGTCTAGAGAACTGGATGACGCGGTTTGCGCTTTCCTCCAGCCGCGCATGCAACGATGCAGGATGGTATTTCCCAACGACCACGGGGTTTTCTCCGAGAACACGCGCCAAAGCCAGCGTGTCAGGATGCTCCCGCGTGGTTAGCACTACTTCGTGACCATGCTGTCTGAGGCGTTTAGCGATTGCCGCGCCGTACCGCATGTGCTTGCCAGTGCATGCGTCGTACCAAATCTTCACGGGCGACCTTCACCTTTGCGCTTCTTTGCTTTGATGAACTCCTCGCGTTTAGCTTCGTACTCTTCTATGGACATGACTTCTTTGGCGGGAACGCCCATGAACACTTTCCCCGCGGGGACGCTGCGGGTTACTACGCTGCCTCCGCCGACCACTGAGCGCTCGCCGACGGTTACGCTGGGCAGAACAGTGACGCCGCCGCCTATTTTCGCGTGGTCCTTCACCACTGGCGCGGTTAGAAGGCTGCTTTTCGGGTACTTGTCGTTGAGAAGTGAACTGTTAGGCGCGATGAAGACGTGGTCGCCGAGCACGCACTCGTTTGAAATCGTCACGTGGGCTTGGATGTTGCAGTTTTTTCCGATAGTCACGTTTTTGCCGATGTCGCAGAAGCTTCCGATGCAGGTGCCGTCGCCGATTTTCGTGTTGTCGCCTATCACAACGTAATTCCAAACAACAACGTCCTTGCCGAATTGAACGTTGGCTCCGATTATTACTCCTTGTCCAGTTTTTGGCTGTGGCATGCTCTTCCCTGTGGAACTTCAAGTTTAAATAGTTTAACAGTTTACTTGATTTTTCTGACACAGGAAGCGATACATTGGCTAAGGAAACAGTGCTCGTAGTAGGATTAGGCGAGATTGGACGAACCCTGTTCGAACTGATTAGAGAAACAAACAGCTTCACCGTCTACGGGTTAGATTTAGATGAAGCAAAAATGCGCGCAGCAGACCAAGACAAGAGCAAGCTGCCGAACGAAGTAGACACCATGCATATTTGCCTTCCATGCAAAACCCAAGACAAATTCGCGGAAACCGTAGCCGACTACGCAAAAAGGTTCAAGCCGAAGCTCGTCATCATCAACAGCACCGTCCCGCCTGGGACAACCAAGAAAACCCAGCGAAGCTGCACGTGCCTTGTGGCGCATTCGCCAGCCCGTGGAGTACACAAAAGCGCAGAGCACATGAAATGGGAAATGAAGCGGTGGACTAAATACGTTGGCGGCGCAAACGCGGAAGCGTCAGAAGCCGCGCGTAAACATTTTGAGAAAATGGGCTTGAAAGTGAAAACGCTGAAAAGCTGCGCAGAAACAGAGTTGGCTAAACTCTTCGAGACAACCTACCGCGCGTGGATGATTGCCTGCTTCCAAGAAATGCACAGAATCTCCAGAACTTTTGAAGCAGACTTTGACGACGTGGTTGATTTTCTTGAGGATACACACCGCGTAAGGCTGGATAGACCCATAATGTTTCCAGGATTCATCGGCGGGCACTGTCTGATTCCGAACACTGAACTGCTGCTGCAGTCATATGACTCGGAGTTTCTGCGGCTAATTCTACACTCAAACCAAAAAAGAAAAGAAGAAATCAAAGACAAAACCGTTCAAAAAGAAGCCGAGAAAATCGCGGAGCGAGTGGAAAAACTGGAGAAAGAGCTTGGAAAAAACCCAGAAAACTGCTGCTGCGAATAAAAACTCCTCAAGCTCATCCAGACCTAATAGAGTTTAATGCAGAAGAACTGCATTATAAATGCGAGTGGGCACCAATGAAAGTGGTAATGATTAACGATTGCGCCTTTGTCGGAGAAACCCTACTCAAGTACATGCCGCCTGAAATGGAGAAACAGCACATCAAACGCAGCAGAGGCTTATGGAGCAAGACTTTCGGGTTAACTTTCAAAATTATGCACGCCAAAGGAGACGTGTACCACGCGCATTATCTATTGCAGGATTGTTATATTGCCTCGCGGTTAGGCAAAAAACCTTTGGTCGGGCACGCTCACGGAAGCGATTTGCGGGCAAGCTTAAACCACTCGGCATGGGGCAGAATCGTCAGGCACAACCTGAAGCATTGCAGCAGAGTCTTAGTCAGCACGCCTGACGTACTCAGCATAGCTAAACGTTACAGAGAAGACGCAGAATATCTGCCCAACCCAATCGATGCTGAACTGTTCTACCAGAAACCGCCGCTTCAAAAAACCGACAGAAAACGAGTGCTAATTGCAAGCGACGCAAACTGGAAAGTGAAAGGAACAGACATCGCCATAAGAGCGCTAAGCAAGATTAAAGATGAAGTTGACGTGAGCATCGTCCAGCACGGCAGAGACTTCGAAAAGACAGCAGCCTTGGCAGCATCGTTAGGGTTAAGCCTGAAAGTTTTGCCGAAAATTCCGCATGAAAAGCTTAACGAGTATTACTGGAATTCCGATGTCGTCATAGACCGCTTCGCGCTGGGTTCCTTGGGACTAATCTCGCTGGAAGCCATAGCTTGCGGCAGACCAGCCTTGGTGTACGCATCTTCGGAATTCCCTGAAAACGAAGATTTCCCCTTGAAAGACCTTAAACAAGAAGATGCCATAGCGGAGACGATAAGGGAATTGCCAGTGGACTTATGGGAAAAACAATACGGCTTCATTAAAAAACACCACAACACCGAAAGCATAGAAGCACGTTTAAGGTCCATTTACAGCGAATTAACAGCGAGGTAGCCGAGACGTTTTTAGTGTCTCAAGGATTTTTTGCGAGGCTAATCCGTCGCCGAAGGGATTCGGCAGCTTCGCGAGTTTTTTGTCAAGCGCTTCAGCGTTTCGGATTATTTCCTCAGCAGTGTTGACTATACAGTCAGTATCAGAGCCCAGCAGGTGATTTGCGCCTAATTGAACGGTTTCCACCCATTCAGTGTTTTCGCGCAGTGTGATGCAGGGCGTTTTAAGCCAAAAAGCTTCCTTCTGCACGCCGCCAGAATCGGTCATGACAAAACAGGCGTTTTTAATGAGGCTTATGTTTTCCAGATAACTCACGGGCTCAACAAGCTTGATGTGCCGTTGTTCTTCCAACTTGGAATACAAATTGGAACTACACAGTTGCTTTCGAGTCCTAGGGTGAACAGGAAAAACCACGGCGAGCTTTTCCAGCCTGACAACAGCCGCGATTATTCGCTTCAGATTCTCAAAGTTATCAACATTTTCCTGCCTATGCAGCGTTAAAAGCGCGTAAGCTTTTGGCTGCACTGCTAATTGCTTCAAGATGGCGGTTTTTTCTGCCTTTGGCAACTGCTGAAGCAACACTTCGTACATGGTATCCCCAACCTGATGGATGCTTTCTTTGCGTATGCCTTCCTTCAGCAAGTTTTCAGAGCAAACTTTGGTTGCCGTAAAAAGCATGGAAGAGCAGTGGTCGGTTAAACGGCGGTTGATTTCTTCAGGCATCCTATTGTCGTAGCTTCTCGCACCTGCTTCTATGTGGGCTACTGGAATGTTAAGCTTAGCCGCAGTTAACGCGCCTGCTAAAGTGGAGTTAGTGTCACCAGGCACAAGAACAAGCGCTGGCTTCTGCTCCAGCAAAACAGGCTCAAGTCGAGACATTATTTTCGCTGTTTGCTGCGCGTGAGAACCGCTTCCAACCTCCAAGTTCGCTGTTGGCTCGGGCAGACTGAATTCGTCAAAAAACACCTGCGTCATCTCGTAATCGTAATGTTGACCCGTGTGAATCACCGACAAATGCACTTGCTCGTCTGCATTGAACAGGCGGATAAGCGGAGAGGACTTTATGATTTGAGGGCGCGCGCCCAAAATCAAAGCAACCGTTAATTTACCCAATTTCTTTCGCCCACATGCATAGCTCATTTATCACATAGACTGCTTACACTATGTTTGTGAGAGATAAGCTATTTTAGCTTAGTGTGCCAAGCATATTGACGAGGTCTACTTGAAAACTTGGGCTTAACAGAAAATAATGGCAACACCGTTGTCACTGTGGTGATCCCAGCGTATAATGCCGCGAATTTCATAGAAGACGCTGTGAAATCCTGTTTTGACCAAACGTACAGACCGATGGAAACGATAGTTGTAAACGACGGCTCAACAGACGCAACCGCAAACAAAGTCCACGCTCTGGCTGAAAACCTCAACGGAAGCGAGTTCGAGCTGAGATTGATTGATGTGGACAAAAACATGGGCGCTGCCAACGCCTTAAACCTCGGCTTCTCAAACGCTAAAGGCGCCTACGTGTGCTGGCTCAGCGCAGACGACGCATTCGTAGACAAAGAAAAAGTACGAAAACAAGTCAACCGCATGAAAAAAACCGAAGCGGACTGGAGCTATTTCAGAGACTTCTACATCGGTCCGAACGCGGTAACTGCGAAGCTCGTGAAAAGCAGCTATTTGCCCAAATTACGCTTTTTAGATTCATTCTTTATTCGTAACCCAGACTTGCGGCTGATGCTTTTGCTTTTCAGAAACCCCGTGAACGGAAGTTCGGTGATGATTAGAAAGGAATGCGTCACCGCGCACGGTCAATTTGATCCAACAATGAGGAATATTGACGCGGACGGTGACCTCTGGATGCGGTACAGCGCCTTGAAGCTTAAACTTTGCGCGTTGAAGGGCGCGTCAGTTTTCTTGAGAGAGCATGGGGGGCAAACGTCGAAAAAGAAAGAGGACATGATGTATGGCTCCGAGTTAACCAGAATCAGAATACTGCGGATGCTACACCGAAGAGGGAAACTGGCAAAAGTTACCCGAAAATTCGCCAAGTTTTTCCCGATAATCTTAGCAGCGAAAAAGCATTTGGACAGACCGATGGTTTCAGAGTTCCTGTTTAATTATATCGTTGAAAACAAGAGCCAGTTCAACTATTTCCAAGTCAAAAGCGCAAAAGAGGCGTTGAGCGACGTTAGAAAACACAGAAACTACCAGAGCATAGACAAAAATAAATTCGCCGATGACCTCGCGTTTCTAGAAAAAAGCGAAGTATTCGCCAAGTTCGAAGCAACTTTCGAAGAGACTGTTTGAAATGGACAAAGTGCTAATAGTCGGAGGCAGCGGCTTCATAGGCACCGCTGTACAGCAGCACGTGCTAGACGAGGGCTTAGAAGACAAATTCACATTCAGCTTCAACGAAAACCCAGAAAAAATTGATGCCCGTCTGGGAAAAGTTCGGCTTGACCTTCTGAAAACAGGCGCAGGCAAAAAAATCAGACAATACCCAATAGCGGTTTATGTGGCGGGAAACATGGACCATGGACTTGCAGAGCGTTCCCCATCACAAGATTTAGATTTAAACGTTCGCGCGTTCCTGAATTTCATGAAAGAATTTAGAGGTTCACTTGTTTTGCTCTCATCGCAAGCAACGTACTATGGTTTGGAGGGCGAAATCCCCGAAACAGTAGACCACGTTGCCACCGTGCCATACGGTCTTTCAAAACAAATGACGGAAGAATACGCAAAATATTTCATGAAAAAAGGCGCCCTGCAGAAGCTTTGGATTTTCAAGTTAATGTACGCGTTCGGCAGAGGCGAGAAAGAACGTAGACTCATCCCCAGATGTGCAAATGCAGTTCGCAGCAATCAGAGAGTCAGGATTTTCGGAGGCGGTAAATCCTTCCTGAACCCATTGTCCTCCGCATTCATTGCACAAGTGCTTCTCAGAGCAACGGCGCAAGTGAAAACGATCGAAGGAAAATTCTTGGAAGTCACAAACATAAATTACCCTGAAAAAGTATCCGTCAAAGACGTAGTTACATTCCTGAACAGTGTCAAGCACTTTGATTATGAAATAAGCGAATCCGGAGAAGAATGGCCCGTCAAGTTCTGGGGCAACACCGGCAATCTGCTCAGTCACATGAGAGAATGGAACATGAAAACGCCAAATTTATGGGATAACTTAAAAGACTACTTCACAGAACTGATAACGGGGAAAACACATGGCTAAAATCTTCGTAACAGGCGCCCTCGGATTCATAGGCAGCTACCTCGTGCCGTATTTAGCTGAGCAGGGACATGAAGTGGTCAGCTCAGACGTCCACGTCAGAGACTATGACGATTACGTTAGAGCCGACGTAACCTCATTCGAAGACCTATACAGAATCTTCAAGAAAGAAAAAATAGACCAAGTCGTCCACATGGCAGGCGAAGTCGGCAGAATGGTAGGCGAAGAACACCCCCAGAAAATGCTGTACGTCAACAACATCGGCACCTTAAACCTCATCAAACTATGCATGGAACACAAGGCGCGGCTAGTTTACTTCAGCACTTCCGAAGTTTACGGGCGCCTATTTGACACAGGAGCAACTGTGAAAGAAGAAGACCTTGAAAAGGGGTCGGTGTTCACAACGACCAACATCTACGCCATGAGCAAACTCTTCGGAGAAGCCATAGTCAGACATTACGTGGAAAACTATGGGCTCAACGCCGTGACGATAAGACCGTTCATGGTCTATGGTCCGGGAGAGCACGCGTCCAAGTACAGAAGCGCCTTAATCAACTTCATAAACGCTGCGCTCAAAGGGGAAACGCTGACTGTTCACAGAGGAGCCGAGCGAGCATGGTGCTTCGTTTCAGATTTCATAAGAGGCCTTTATTTGGTGATGCAAACGCCGTTTTCTGGAAAATATAATGCGTTCAACATAGGGTCTGATGAGTATCACTCTATGGAAGAAGTAGCAGAAATGGTGATTAATGAGTGCGGGGGAAAACACAGCCAAATTAAGGTTATAGAACCGCCAACGAAATTCCTGAGCCTTGCCAAAAATTTCTCAATAGCGAAAATCAAATCATTAGGTTACAAGCCGGAAATTCCTCTGAAAGAAGGTATTCACAGAATCGCGGAGTGGCAAAAGAACGAAAACTCTGCGAAACAGGTTCAAAAAGATGATCAGCGTACCATTAGATGATACCAGAACCAAGCAAAAAATCATGCTGCAGATTGACCTGCGCGCTTATTTATACAATAATGCGCATCAACCATTTATCGCCTAAAAAAAAAAATTACACCCGCCGAGAAGTTGTCAATAAACCTCTGATGTAATAAAAACGCATCAGCGGGTAAATGTAAATTACAGTTGGCTCTTTTGTCTTGAAAGCAGCTAGAAGCCCACTCGCTGGCGAAATAAGTAGTCTGTAAAGGAGATTCGATTCAGAGTAAAGCGGAACGTTGAATTCTTTCCGCAATCTACCCCATACCTCACGCACTACAGTGCCGTACCAATACTGATGTCGAAGTGCCTCTCTTAAACCACCCCTTAAATGCAGCGATTCCACATTAGGATTCACTACCCAACGGAACCCAGCTTGCTGAAGTTTATAAATCAGAATAGTGTCAACACCTGCACCGCTGTCTGTCCGCGGAAAACCACCAACAGCCCTTATCACTCTTGTTTTATAAATGGTGTTATCGAGTGTTTTGCCAAAAGTGAATACTTCCTGCTGCGCACTTTGCGGTGATAACAAAAACTTTTCTTCGCCGAGACATTTCTTGGCCATTTGCAGTTCCAGTTTTCTAAGCCCAATTGGTTTAGCGACGAAACGCACACCAGAAGCAACAGCAGTTTTTGGATCAGATAGAAGGGCTGGAATTTTGTTCCACCAATCTTTGGTTAGTAACAAATCCTGTTCGACACTCATGAAGCAATCGGTCTCAACGTTTTTCAAAGCCGTGTTTGCCCCGTCGCTTACGCCTGTGCCTTCGTTGAAAATAACACGCCAGCCGAAGGACTCTGCTATATCGCGCGTGGCGTCAGTGCTATGGTCATCAACGATTATGCGGTTGTTAATAGACTCTTCAGGTATTGACTCGCTGAGGCGCTTCAAAACCAGAGGTAAAGTTGCAGCACCGTTTTTGGTCCACATAACCACATCTATTTTGCCTAACATCGGTAAACCCAGTTTTTTAATTGCACATAGATAAGACCAATTATTTAAAAGTAGAGCGCGATGAGAAGACCACAGTTAACCAAACTTGGGGTTGTTTACCATCGTTTAAGAATAACTTGGCCGATTTTTCGGTAAAATTTCTGCCTTCACGCCCCTAACGGCTCGACAGCCTAAATCCTAAAAAGGGTTAACTCGATGAGTTCGACTGTTGCCTCAAACTTGTGCTGAGGTGGTAGAGTCTTAAGAGAGGATATGCCCAAATTATATTTGGACAATTTTGTTTTAAGGCAACTTGGAGAGCCCTGAAAGGGCTTGTCAAAAATATTCGGGCCACAAGAGCCAAAGGCGGTTTCGTGTTGTCTGCGCAATATGGAGTTCTCGAACATAGGTTAATTTGTTTGTAGAGATGCTCAACGCTTGATTTCAAGCCAGTTCTCACATGCAGAGAAACAACGGTATCGTCTATAACCCATTTATAACAAGTCTGCGAGAGCATCCTCTTCATTAAAATAGTGTCCGCGCAAACAGGGCAAATTACTGGAAATCCGCCCAAATACCGCACAACCGTAGTTCTAAAAATGTTATTATCCATGCTAGACAATAGCCTTTTTCTTCCGAGAACTTCGAACTGCCAGTCATCAAGAAGGCGCAAAACGTCCTGCGTAGGGACTCTTATACCTTGAGCACAACCTACAGAAGGATCTCGCATATATTGGGGGATTTTACTCCACCATGTCTTGGATAATATGATGTCTTGTTCAATACTTACAAAGAACTCGCGGTCCACATGCCTCAAGGCTTCATTAGCTCCGCTTGGTATCCCTCCTTGCGGGTTTGGGTAGACATCCCAGTTAAAATCTGCGGCAATTTCAGTAGTTCGATCAGTGCTGTGGTCATCCACTATAATTTTGTGGCAAATGTTTTCATGTGGAATCACATTATCTATGCACTTTAAAACTTGTGGAAGACAAAACTCGCCATTCTTGGTCCACATCACCAAGTCAACCTTGTCAGTCAATTCTAAACTCACTTCAGGTTAGTTTACATAATCAATGGGCGGGTGTGTGATAAAAATTCAATAGAACAAAGTGCTATTTAACGTTTTAACTTCATTGAGCTCTCAGAAAACAATATAGGTGCAATAAGAAAAAGGTGCTGAACACCTTTAACTGAAAATTTACACGCGAAAGCGTTGCTATACAACAAAATGGTTAAACTTGCCAAAACAATTGAGCAACGTTATCGTGATTATAGAAGCAAAAACTTAGGATAAAGGTGAATATAAAGAATTGAACGCATTAACCACTGTAATTTCTATGTCATACCTGAGATTGAAGTTAGATATGTTTGATAAATTGCTTTTCCAGCCTCAATTAGCGCTTTTCTTTCCTCAATTGAAAGTTCTTTGTACAAAGTTGGACCTACAGACTTCCCCAAACGAAGAGGCACCCCAACAAAAACTGGCTCAGAGATCCATTCCAAATTTACAGGCGTGGAAATAGACAGAGTTTCCCCGGTATCATTTACGATTGCCCTTAATATATCCCTGAAAGACGCTGCAGGACCATATTCCGTCCCACCTATATTATCAACTATTTGTTTTGACACGAGCTTCACATACGAATCTACTTCGGTTTTGTTAAAAGGCTTGCCTTCATCTTTGGCGTAATCATCTATCGGCTTGCCGTCAACTTTCACGGTAGACCATAACGGAACCGCAGCGTCACCATGTTCACCCCCAACCCAACCGCTAACTTTTGAAACAGGTACTCCCAAAGTCTCAGCTATTCTTGACCGAAACCTCAACGATTCAAGGTTTGTTCCAGTGCTCACTACAAAATCTGCTTTGGAGTATTTTTTGCAAACCATAGCCATAGCATCAACAGGATTCGTTATAACGATGTATTTTGCACTAGGATTTCTTGGAGATGTAACCTCTGCCACGTATTTCAC
This sequence comes from Candidatus Bathyarchaeota archaeon, assembly GCA_026014705.1. Taxonomy (GTDB): domain Archaea; phylum Thermoproteota; class Bathyarchaeia; order Bathyarchaeales; family Bathycorpusculaceae; genus JAOZHU01. The sequence goes on from JAOZHU010000012.1 coordinate 56,215, forward strand.
TATTTTCCCGTTCTGCAACGCTAAATCGCGCCTGCTCATTTGCACTCCAGCGATCCTGGGTTCTCCCGCAGAAATCAAAATAACATCTGCACCTGCCACGCACTCGTCTTTTTCGCAAGCAACTATTTCAACATCAAGCCCCAAACTTGCTGCCACATGCTTTAACTCTTCAGCGAACGCAGCGGCAAGCCTTGGCTTCGTATCGCACACTGTCAAAGTATCTGCCAGCTCTGCGCACAATAAGGTATAGGCTGTGGGGCGCCCCACACGACCAGTTCCAATTTGAGCTATATGCAAATTTCCTTCTCTCTCCATGGTTACATTAATGGGACACATGCCCTTTCGCGATTAAATAATCATGGAGAGCTTTTTTCCAGCTTCTCGCTTTTATATCATATTTTGGAAGCATCAGGCTTTTCAATGCTGAAAACTGCGGTCTTTTAGCTTTTGCTTGCAGTTGACACGTCTTGATTCGCGTCAAAACTGGAGTTAAACACGTCAGTTTGAATATTTCTTCGGCGAACTCGAACCACGTGCAATAACCATAGTTTGTAGCATGGTACGTTCCGAATGGAAGTTTGAACCGCAACATTTTCTTAATGGTTAAAGCAGCGTCCTTTGTGTATGTTGGACTCATCCACATGTCATCAACAACGCTTATAGGGTCACCCTTTTTTGCTTTGGCTATCATTGTTTCAACAAAGTTCCCGCCTTTGCCGCTGGCACCGGCTAAACCAAACAAGCTTGAAACTCTGACGACATAGTGCCTGAGATTTTGTTTTGTGTAGAGTTCACCTGCCAATTTGGAAATACCGTAAGTATTAACTGGATTCGGAACACTCTTTTCAGTGTAAGGCTTATTCGCGGAACCATCAAAAACATAATCAGTGCTTATAAACACAGTTACAGCTTCAATTTCGCGTGATACTGAAGCTATGTTTCTAGCGCCTATTGCGTTCACGCTGAATGTTCTTGCAGGATCCTCTTCACATTGATCCGTTTTGTGGAACGCAGCGGTATTTATGACAACGCCGGGATGGTAGTCTTTTATTATTTGGCAGGCGCGGTGATCTGTGACCTCAATATCTTGATGCGTTAAACCTACAGTATCATACTCGTCCTTTAGCACTTCCATAAGGTCTGTGCCTAACTGCCCAGTTGAACCTATAATGACTATTTTCATAAGATTATTCCCTTGGACTCAACATTCTTAATGAGCGCATGCATTTCAAGTAAATGCTTGTACCACTTTACGGTTATTGTCCGTGGATCATCAGCGCTTACTGCACCTTCTTTTAAGGCGGAGAAAACTTCTTTTGCGCCATGTTTTGGTGTGAACTGAGGTGTGAAGCCCAATGTTCTTTTTATTTTGTCGAAGCTTACCCTGTAGCTCCTTGTGTCAGTTGAACCGTACCATTCATAATTAAACGGCAAATCTATGGATTCAGCTACAAAGCTGGCTAAATCAAAGATTTGGAGGTTTTGTTCATTACTGCCTGAATTGAAAATTTGACCGTTAACAAGTTCCTTATCTGATTCTAAAACTCTAATAAAGGCATTTGAGGTGTCTTTCACATGAACGAAGGGGCGCCACTGTTTTCCATCCCGCATTATCGGTATTTTACCGTTTTTAAAGAAACCTAAGACCATTCCATTTATTGCCAAGTCGAATCTCATTCTGTTAGAAAACCCGTAGACCGTAGCTTGCCTAAGGGCAGTTGCGGTGAAATGTTTATCTGCTAACGGCAGAATTTCCTTTTCCGCAAGCACATTTGCTTTCGCGTAAGTTGTTAATGGATTTAATCCAGATTCTTCAGTCAAAATACCTTCTTGGAACCCATAGACGCTACAGGTGCTGGCTAAAACATATCTGGAGACGCCATATTTCTTAGAAAGCTTGGCTACTCTAACGCGTCCTCTATAGTTTATTTCTAACGTTTTTTGCGGGTCAAGCTCTCCGCTGGGGTCATTCGAAAGAGATGCTAAATCAAAAACGGCGTCAACACCTCTAAGAATGCTCGGCTTAAACCATCTAATGTCATCTTTAATCAGCTTTATTTTATCAGCTATTTCTTTAACCGGATCTAAGCCGAAAAAAAATCTATCCAAGCAGGCTACATCGTAGCCCTTTTCTACGAGAAGCTTAGAAAGAACTGAACCAATGTAACCCGCGCCGCCGGTTACCACTATCTTCAAAGTTATGCCTCAGTTACTTATGCGGAGGTTGAAACCAGTCCCATTGTTTTCCAACACGCGGGTCGTCTTTTCTGCCGTTTATTTCCGTAGGAATTATGCCTGGGTAATTCCAAGGTCGCCGTATTTCGTCAGGGTTTTTGTAGTCATAAAGCCGCGTAACGAAGTACGCTGTTAGAGATGGCAAATCGCTGACAGTTTTTGTTCCATGTAAGTATTTTCCAGGTATTCTTACAACTGAAGGCTTGTCGCCGCTGGCTATGATTTCAGCCATTTTACCAGTCTCTTCTTCATAAGCGCAGATTTTCATAGCGCCCTTGAGAACTATGAAGTAGTCTATTTGCCCTCGTTCATGTTTATGCCATGCCCTGATTATATTGGGATAACTATAGCTTACATTTGCTTGTACTATCGGTTCGTCTTCGTTAAAGTCTTTCCAATCCTGCCTAAGAGCCTCAGCGAAAAAGCCTCTTTCGTCAGGTATAATGTTTATTTCTTGAATTCTTACGCCTTTGAGCGGATATTCTTTCATATTTCCACCTCTGAGTAGTCACCTGTGTGAAGTTTGAGAGTATTACGCTTTTGGTTCTTAATGACTCTTACGTTTCGCCCTATTAGGCTTTCTTCGAGTTTTTCTATCTCTTTTACGAAAGCATTATCCAATATTACACTGTATTCTATCGAGCTATCTATTATGACTGTATTGTTTCCGATGCTCGTGTAAGGCCCAATGAAAGAATTTTCTATAATACACTCAGCACCTATTATGCTGGGTCCCCTAATGGTGCTGTTAATGATTTTTGCTCCTCTTTGGATAGATACTCTGCCTTCGATTTTGCTTTCCTGCGCCTCACCACACATTTCTTCTTTTATGTATTCATCTAGAATTTTGGCGTTGGCATACAATATGTCATCTTTCTTGCCTGTATCAAGCCACCAAGTTTCAAGTTTTTCAGCTTTAACTTTGTATCCTTGGTTTATTAGTTCTTGTATAGCATCGGTTATTTCTAATTCACCTCTCCAAGAGGGTTTGATCTTATCGATAGCCTTGTGAATCTCAGGGGAAAACAAATAGATGCCCACGAGCGCTAAATTGGTCGGAGGATTTTTTGGCTTCTCAACTACTCTTACGACGTTACCTTTGCTGTCCAATACTGCTATTCCGAAGCGTGTCGGGTCTTCAACTTCCTTTAATAATATAAGGGCGGCTAAATCTTCATTTTTGAATTTTTCGATGAGTGCGTTTACACCTTTGCCGATGAGGTTGTCGCCCAGATACATTATGAAGTCATCATCACCTAGAAAATTTCGTGCTGTTTTTACAGCATGAGCCAACCCGAGAGGTTCTTGAAGAAGATAAGTGACTTTGATATTCCACGAAGAACCGTCCTTAACGTAATTTTTAACTTCTTGGCCTGTTTCGGGAGCGATTATTACGCCTACGTCTGTAATACCAGCGTTTGAGATTGGGTCTAAAACATAGCCCAATATTGGTTTATTGGCTATGGGGATTAGTTGCTTTGCCGTGGTAAATGTTAAAGGTCTGAGTCTAGTGCCTTTACCCCCGCTAAGAACAAGAGCTTTCATTGTAAACCTCATTTATTTTTTTAAAAGTAGGGTATATGTTGTATTTTACTTTTATTGAATAGACACTGCAACCTATTAACACACATGCATGTGGCAATTAGGAGAACCAAATTTTTGAGAAGAGATTTAAATAAATAGTGTCCAATTAAGGCTAACGAGAAATGGCTTTGATAAGAATAAGAATTGATGTGGACTATCCATATCCTTCGAGGATGAGGAGTTTCATTTGTACAGCGTTCAGCATAAAAATGGGTGGGGATTACCTCAAAAACGCAAAGATAATCGCGAAGATGATTAATGAGGCGCAGAGAGAAGTTAAAGCCTACTGGTTTTTCACGTTTCGCACGCTGCCTGATAATGAAATGCTGGAATTATTAGTTCGGGACAAGCATGAGGTAGCTCTCCACATCGTAAACGACCCGTATGCAGAATTGGAACTTCTGGAGAAAGCTACAAAGCAAAGGATAAAGTATTACACTGTCCACGGCACTGCGCGTTTGTTGGCTAGGTTAATGTGGGGACGCAGAATAGTGGAAGACAGAACAGTAATCCAAAGTGCGTTCCCGTTAAAATCCTTTCATGAGTTTCCCACTTTCCCTCTGGATTATGCTTGTGCTGTCAATTCTGCAGCGAAAGTTGCAAGAATGGTGGATAAGAGCATAACACAAGGAGATGTCTTGGAAATTCATCCTGAGTGGCTTTTTAACCGAGGAACAATCAACCGCAGGGGACCATTCTATGGGGTATTGAAGAATATCCTACATACAGATAGTGACTTGGAAACTCTGGCAGTACGCAAGAAAGGATTTATTAAAATTTCCAGCGACACTGGAGAGTACATGAGAGACATTGTTCCAAGTGATAGATTCATCGAAAAACTCGGCGATAGAGGAATAGATATTTTCACTTTTATCGAAAGGAAATGGTGCAACACAATTTCCAATTCGCCGCAGTCATGGCTGAAAGCAGAGGATAACATTGCACTTCTTAAAGTAGTAACTTATGATGAGTGGCAGAAGAATATTGGAAAGAAAACACGCAACATGATACGCAAAGCAGAGAAAAGCGGCGTGAAAACGGAAGTAGCCGCGCCAACTGAAAAGCTGGCTGAAGGTATATGGAAAATCTACAATGAATCCCCTATAAGGCAGGAAAGAGCCTTTCCACACTATGGCGTGTCATTGCAAAGCGTTACCCGCAGTGTTCTCACAGCGCAAAACTGCACGTTCGTAGGCGCATTCTTGCAAGACGAGCTAGTAGGATTCATTCAGCTTGTTTATGGCGACAAAATAGCGGTTATTTCACAGATACTCGCCCGGCAGCAGCACGCTGACAAAGCAGTTAACAACGCGTTAGTCGCTAAGGCAGTGGAAGTGTGCGCTGCCAAGCAGGTTGGCTGGGTCATGTACGGGCGAATGGGAAATCACCCGTCGTTGGACAGGTTCAAGGAGAGCAACGGCTTCGTAAAGTTTCCTCTAACGCGTTACTATGTACCCATCACAAAGAAAGGACGCTTTGCCGCGAAATTGGGATTGCACCGCGAACTAAAAGATGTCCTTCCGCAGCCGATGAAACAAAGGCTTTTCCCACTCTATAATTGGGCGAGCAGGGCAAAAATGCGGATGAAACTGCGTTTTGGCAGATGACAATTGCGCGTTTCAGTGCACGCTATAGCAGGAGAGCGGATAAAATCTTTTGCAGCGCTTCCTTGTTTTCTATGCCTTTGAAAATTGCTTTCCCGCTTGAAAAGACGCGGAAGGAGACATCTTGGTAGGTGAATTCGGAGATGACTCCAGCTATTGAATTTTTCAGTTTGGCTTTTTTCGATATCCGCGTGATTGCTTCGTCTTTTCTGTCGTACTTGAAAGTGACTATGGCGCTTTTGTCTTCGCCACATGTTTCCTCAATTCGCGCCACATAATCTTCGACAGCAGGCATTATGCGTTCGCAATCTCCTTTAAAACGTCTACAAAGCGGTCGATTTCTTCTGTCGTGTTGTAAACGTAGAAGCTCGCGCGGGCGGAAGACTGCAGTTTGAAAATCTGATGCAAGGGCTGAGCACAGTGAAAACCGCTGCGCAGCATGATGCCGTAGTTGTCGCAGAGAAGCGCAACATCATGCGAAGATAAGCCATCTACGTTAAATGGAACAATTCCACATTTCAACTGCAAGTCGCTGGGACCGTAAACCATGACGTTGCTGCATTCTTGCATGCGTTTCAATGCGTATTCAGTTAGCGCCTTTTCATGCTGCAGCACCTCAGCCATGCCGAGGCGTTCAAGGTAGTTGACAGCTTCCATCAAGCCGATTGCACCGCAGATGTTGGGTGTTCCAGCTTCAAACTTCCATGGCAACTCATTCCAGCTTATGCTGGAGCGGTTTTGCTCTTGGCTGAAGGAGACTTCCCGTATCATTTCGCCGCCACCTTGGAACGGAGCCAACTGTTCAAGAAGCTCTTTCTGGCCGTAGAGCACTCCGATGCCTGTTGGAGCCAACATTTTATGTCCAGAAAAAGCCAGAAAATCCACATCCAAATACTTAACGTCTACAGGCATATGAGGAACAGACTGCGCAGCGTCCACAAGCATCAAAGCGCCATGTTCATGGGCTACTTTGCCGATTCTTTTGACATCGTTGATTACGCCGCTGACATTTGAAACGTGACCTAGGCAAGCAAGGCGGGTTTTACTGGTAAATTTGCTCTCATAGTCCTCGTAATTCAGCGTGCCGTCGCTGTTGACTTTGGCGTATTGGATTCTGAAGCCGTTTATTTTTGAGAGAATTTCCCATGGAACAATGTTGCTGTGGTGCTCCATCAACGACACTAAAACCTCGTCGCCGCTTTTGAGGTTACGGAGCCCCCAAGAATAGGCAACAAGGTTTATCGCTTCAGTGGTGCCCCTGACAAAAACGATTTCCGCTGAATCCTGCGCATTTATGAACTTCTTGATTTTCTCGCGGGCGTTCTCGTACAGTGCAGTTGCTTCTTGCGAAAGCGTGTGCACGGCGCGGTGGACGTTGGCATTGTGGTTCTCGTAAAAACCCCGCACAGCATCAAGCACTTGCTTAGGCTTCTGTGTAGTCGCAGCGTTGTCGAAGTAGATTAGCGGGTAATTGTTTATTTTTCGCTTTAATATCGGGAAGTCTTCTCGAATCCTGTAGGAATCCAGGATTATTTTTCTGCCTCCGACTTGAGCCGTTTTGAAAGCGTCTTTGCCAGTTCCTCTTCTTCTAACGCTTGTTTCTCTTCAAAAGTCAAGTCTTGCGGCAGCCAACTAGGCGCTGAGCCTTTCTGCTCATAGTATTTTCGTATTGCCCGTTTCAAAGCGCCGACAGCGAGGACGCCGCAGTGGAACTTCACAGAGGGCAAGCCGCCTACCTCTTCAGTCACCCTTTTCCACGTGATGTCTTTCCACGTAGCCTCGAGACTCAAGCCCTTAATCATCTCTGTTACTATGCTTGAGGTGGCTATGTTGGCAGCGCACCCGTAGCTTTCGAAAGAGGCGCGTTCAACTATTTCTTGTTCGCTGATTTTCAAGTAGAAGGTTATCATGTCGCCGCACGCAGGGTTCCCCGCGACAGCGGTAACCGTGGCGTCTTCCATCGGCCCCAAGTTCTTAGGGTTCCTGAACAAGTCGAGAATTTTAGGGTTGTAGGGTAAAGGTACACGTGACACTTTTTAGTCCACTCCTGTAGAGCCAACTATGCCCCTTAGCCGTTTCACAGCGTTAGGTAACACTTTGAGAACATAAGTTATATCTTCTTCTGTGTGGTACCGCGTCGTTTTCATCAGTATGCTGCCGTGAGCCTCACTGAATTTCCTACCTATGGCAACGAGAACATGGCTCGGCTGAAGAAGCCTGCGGCTGCACGCGCTACCGCTGGATACGTAAACGCCGTTGAGGCTCAGCTCGATTGTTAACGCTTCGCCTTCGCAGCGCATGAAGCTTATGTTTGCGTTATCTGGTGCTCGCTTGTCGCCTTCGGGGCCATTGAGTTTAACCTCAGAAAGCTCAGCAAATATGCCGTCTACCAGTTCATTTCTTAACTTGCGCATGCGATTTACGTTTATTTCGAAGTTTTGAAACGCCAATTCAGAGGCTCTGGCAAAGCCAACAATTAGCGGCGTGTTTTCGATTCCTGGCCAAAGCTTTTGCGTGCCTATTTGACCCTCCAGAATCTTATCCACGTTTACACCTTCCCGCGTATATAATGCGCCGATTCCGCGTGGCCCCAGAATCTTGTAGCTGCTTACGGTTGCCAAATCAACTTTTAAATCCCTCACGTTCAGGGGTATCCTGCCATAAGCGTCTGAAGCGTCTGTGTGAAAAACAGCGTCAGGGTTTCTGTCTTTGACTATGCTTGAGGCTTCTTTGATGGGCTGTATTGTGCCTAATTCGTTGTTGACTGCTGCTATGCTTACTACCGATGTTTCCTTGTCCACTGTTTCTTTCAGCTTCTCGAGGTCAATGAAGCCTTCGTTGTCTACTGGGATTTTGGTGGTGGTGAAACCAAATTTTCGCAGCAGTTCAGTTACGTGTAGAACGTTTATGGGTTCGATTTCGGAGATTACGATTTTTTTGCCTTTATTCTTGTTCGCAAAGGCTGAGCCCATGAGGGCTAAATTGTTAGCTTCGGTTTCGCTTGGAGTGAAAGTTAGTTCCTCGAGGATTTTGGCGCCTACAAACCCTGAGATTTTCTGCGCTGACGACATTATCGTTTCGAAAGCTTCCCAGCCAGGCTTGTGCGTGAGCGTTGGGTTACCGTAAGCCCGTTGATTGTAGTAGGGCAGCATCGCGTCTACTACTTCCTGCGGCACTATGGTGGAGTTTTCGTTGTCCAAGTAAACCTCATGCGTTATGCCCGCATGCGCTTTCAGCAGTTCTTTCACGTTTTCAACCATACTAAACCCTGACCTTCTGTTGAAACAGGACAATTTGATTGCATACTTAATTGCCCATTCAAGTAGAAAAACATAACCGTGAAAGACACCGCAGCACCTGACTGAACCGCAAGCGCCACGCTCTCTTCAAACAGCATCAATGCAGCCTTTGCGCATCCGCAAGAATTTACAGAAAAGAGTACCCTAACGAAACAGAGCGGCGATTCACGTGCACATCTGCAACGAGTTGGTACCAGTTTGGACCGGTGGGTCTCACAACTCGAACTTGAGGAACCCCGAAACTAACCTTTAAGGAGTCAAGCGCCTCAACTATTTTCTGCCTAACTTTCTCTGAGGCGTTCTCGGTTTTGAGCGCATGCTCGAAAGCGTGGATATGAATCCAACCGCCTGAAGTTTTGAGGGCTGACACGGCGCACGGCAAGTACTCGAAGGCTTTTTCGGGCAAGGGCATCAATACACGGTCAGCGCAATACTTCAAACGCGCTTCAACAACTGCCTTAGCGTCACCCAATAGGGGAATCACTATGCCGTAGACTCGGTTGCGCCTCACATTTTCTTTCATGAACTCAACTGCTGTGGGATTAACGTCTATCGAAAACACTTTTGCCGGTTGAGCATGCTTGGCGATTACTATGGAGAAGCAGCCTGCTCCCGCGAACATGTTAACCACTTTTTCGCCCGCTTGCACGAGGTGAGCGATGCGCATTCGTTCATGAGAGAGACGAGGCGAAAAATAGCATGATTTCACATCAACCGCGAAAGCGCAGCTTGATTCTCTGTGAACTGTGCTCGTTCGGTTTTCGCCCGCCACATACGCCAGTTTCCGAAGCCTGAATGCACCTGTGACTGCGCTGGTTTGGGTGAAAACGGCTTTCACGTTTTTGTGGCGGTGCATTATTGCTTCTGCAACGTTTTGGGCGTTTGCTTGAGAATGCTTGGGAAGCTTGATGATGGCGATGTCGCCTATTATGTCGAATGAGCTGTAAACATCCGCGGCGTCTGCTGCTGAAAACATTTCGGTGAGAGTTTTCTTCAGCCGTTTCTTCATACGGCGCCCTTCAGTTATGCCTTAGAGTTCTGGAAACGTTTAAAAGCAAAATACTTTTCCTTTTTAGGCGAGGCTACCCTGATGGAAAAAAGCGGAATTGTTTATGAGTGCATGCGGTGTGGTTCAAGAGTGCCGTCTGAAGAACTTGAACTGCGCGGCGGAGACACAAAATGCATAATTTGCGGTTACAGAATTCTGAAGAAGATAAAACCACCCGTAGTCAAACGTATTCAAGCTATATAAAAAAAGAGTTTGGATTGAACTTCAACAGTCACAGTTGCTGCAACGAGTTCTCAGCTTTTAATCGAAGTTTAGAAGAGTTCTTTTTCGCCTATTTTGCGCAGTGTCTTTCCACGTAGCTTCACCGCTTGAACCTCTTCCTCTTCAGGCGCCCTGTCAACGGTTTTACGCTTCACGGTTTCCCCGCAAATCCCTCTCGGCAGCAAACGCCGCTTAACGCATAGAGCGTACGTGCAGTTAGCAACATTGCACATTTCCTCAGTCCATCGGCACCATACAGCATCACGACGGTAGAAAGCAGAGTTTTGACCGCACTTGAAAGCAGGGCACATGGGAGAACAAGTTTTTACTTGAGCCAATAGATACACCTCTATTGTTTACTTGTCAAAATTCAATGTTTCCGAGCATTCTTGAAGGTAGTATTTCTCTTAGAGCCAATATAAACTTTTTTACGCCAGACAACTGATTACACATCACAACCGCAGCCGCCAACCAAGCTTGATTTGTTTTCTTCGGCGAATTTCCATGAAAACGAACAAGACCGCCGCAGCGGCAATCATAATTAACGTCATTAAGAAAGTCGCTTCGAGAACGAAGGGCCCTAAGAGAACATACTTGGCTAGTCGAATAGTTATTGTTGTCGGCGCCTCAATTTGAAGGTTCGTTGCCTCGTATGAAGCTTCATCCCCGCTGAGATACGCGATTATTTGCAGGTTGCCGCCTACCACGTGGTCAAAAGTTGCTGTTCCATCCGCCTGAGTCGTTTTCAACAGCGCTTCCTGTTCAGAACCACGCAGCAGAACGTTCACGTTAGGAACTGCTTGCCCGAAAGAGTCAACAACCCGCACAGACACATGAAGGTTGTATAAAACGCATCGAATAGTTCTCTGGGCGTCAGTGAAGACGCTGATTACGGTCTCGTTCAGCAGAATGTTGCCTGCGTAAACACGCAAACGGTATTTCCCAAACGTAATTTCCATCGTGACTGCACCTGAGGCGTCTGCCACACTGTTAACGAATATCCCGCTTGTCTGCTCCACCAGTTCCACGCGCGCGTTAGGAACAACAGCCGACTTGTAATCAACAATTTTAAGCGCCAAACTTCGACTTGGGCATACTATTGTTATGTGGAATGTTGGTTGAGCTGGGAGACTGCTCACTGTGTTGTTGCCTGTGTTGAAAACCACGCCGTAGATGGAGGCGTTGACAGTGTAGCTTATGCCGGGAAGCGTTGAGTTGAAAGTAACAGTGCCTGAAATGCCTGTTTGACCTGAAACGCGTCCAGTCTTGGTTAAGCCCTCCTTCGTGGTCACGTATTGGTAAACAAGGTCTATTGTAGCGAAGGGCAACAAAACGCCGTTTTTGTCCTGAACTGTTACTTTAAGGTTGGTTAATTTGCACTGCAAATCGAAAGCGTTTGCGCCAGTCACAACTACGCTGGCGTCTCCGACCTTCACGTTATTCCAGAACGCTGAAACAGTGTGGTTGCCAACTTCGAGGTTTATAGTGGCTACACCGTCAACGTTGCCTGTGCCATTGTACCTCATGTTAGTTGCGTGGTCAACAGCTTCAACCATCAACTGCGGCACAGCTTCACCCGCCAAATTCAAAGTTCGAATCTTAACGGGATAACCGGGAACAGTGAAAATCTGCGAGTCAACCAAGAGCTTAGCCGCTCCCACTGGTTTTATGGTTACATTGTACTCGCCGATTAGCGCGTTGGACGGAACTGCCCATGCGGCGGTGATTACGCCTTCGCTTGAGGCAGTTAAGGTTTCCGAGTGCACTGTGACGCTTGTTTTTGTGTATACTATAGTCAGAGCTGCTTCTTGGCTCGGCTGATAATCTATGGCGCGTATTGCCACTGATTGCCCGCGGTGGTGCTCGCTTGTGTCAGTGAAGCCAACGAAAAAAGAGTTCTCTGCAAGCGACTGAGTCATGTTGAAATACACACGGTATGTGCCCGTGAGGTTAGTGGAGGCACCTGAAGGTTGAAAGCTGCCGTCTGGATAAGTGACTGCTGCACGCGCAGCGCCCGTGGGACTTGTTCGAAGTTCAATTATGCGTGAATAATGCGTATTAAGCGGTTCGGGAAGCGCAACGGTGACGTTTACGTAGTACGTTGTGTTTGCTTGTGCCCCAGTTATCCCAACATTCAAAATGACATTGCTTCCTTGCTGTAACTGCACGGGTGAAGAGGGAACTTCGGCTTTGATGCTGTAATCTGTAAGTACAGTGAACGATTTGGTGGAATTGACGTTTTTAGTGACATCGTTTAGCGTTATTGTGTGGTTTCCCGCTGGAAGCTCGGGTACTCTGAAGCTGGAATCCACATAGTACCCCTGCGAATTGTTCGTAACAACAAGGGTGTTCCCAAACCAAATCTTGTAGGTGCCGTTTGCAGTGCCGAGAGAGCCTAAAATCTGAACTCTATCGCCCACCTTAGCTGATTGAGAAGTGGGAATAATGTTGATTATACTCACGCTTATTTGCCCAGACACGACGTACAGAGGCATGACCGCAAACGTCAAGCTCAACGCGATCAAGAGAGACACCGCAATGGGCTTTTTCTTCAAGTTAAAACTAGCTTTGCACACGGTTAATGGTCTCATCGAGATCAAAAAGTTACTACCTAGGGCACATTTTAAACTTTGCCGTGCGTTGTGCAGCGTCACCGGCGAAAGGCGGTTTCCTGAAAAACGCATTGCACCTCAATCTTGATGTGGACTTGTTTTGAATGATACTTGGCCACGAAAACTGAGGGAATGAAAAAGGCGACAACAGCAAAGCGTCGTCCACCTTTGCCGTATCAATTAAATATCTAAAAGGCATAAAAAGTCTAATCGGCGCGAGCTAATGAACATGCGACTAACGCTCACTTTGCTGCTTGGAATGATTCAAAGTGTAATCGCTATTTCGGCAATGGTCTTAGCTGGTGTTCTCTACGCCAACCTTTTCAACGTTCAATCCTTGTGGGATGTCCCGCAGGAAGCTCTAAATTTTCATTTGGCTATTCTTCTGGCGCTAAGCATTTTCTTGATTGCCAGCAGTGCATTTCTCTTCCTTGACTGGCGCGAACTACGCAGGTGAGGAGACGAATGCGGTGAAAACTAAAAAAACCTTAGGCTTGCGCGGCATTGTGCTGATGGGGCTCAGCGGTGCCATAGGCTTTGAAATCTTCGTGTTGATGGATTACGCCTACTTCAACTTAGCGGGACCAAACGTTATAACAGCGATTTTGCTGGCTGGATTGATAAACTTGCTGATCATGCTTAGTTACTGCGAACTAGGGTCAGCTATACCTGAAGTCGGCGGCGAATACACTTACATAAAAACCGCCTACGGAAAATACGTCGCTTTCATAGCCGGTTGCTTCAGGTGGCTTGCAAGCGTCTTCGGTGCAGCGCTAGCCGCTTTGTCTTTCGTTCTGCAACTTGCTTACTTTTTTTCACTCATCGCCCCTGAGACTCAAAGTTTTATTTTGTCACAAGCTTCGTTGATAGCGGCAATAGTTGTCATAATTTACGGTTCTTTAGAAGTGAGAGGAATAAAACAGCTTGGAAACGCTATAGTTTATGCACTGATGGTTCTCTTTATCGGCTTAATCGCTGGAGGATTAGTAAATGGCATGGAACAAACAAGCGGTATCTCAAAACCGTTACTGGAGAGTTTTTCAGGAGTTTTCGCTGCTACAGTTTACGTTTTCCCCATGTTTTTTGGGATGAGAGCACTCATAGCTGTCGCCGCTGCAGCAAAACGACCCGAAAGGGACATCCCGCGAGGCTTGCTTCTATCAGCATTATTGATATTGCCGCTCTACATTCTTCTTGCGCTTGTGGTGGTGGGAGCCGCTCCACCTGAAGGAACAACGCTATCGGTTCCGCTCATAGGGTACGCTGCTGAAAAAACATTCGGCGTTGCTGGAGGCATACTGTTCGCTGTCGCGGGAATGGCGGCATGCCTTTCAGGGTTAGGAACAGCCTTAACCGTGCAGTCAAGTATATCACGTGGAATGAGCCGAGACGGATACTTACCCAAGATTCTGCTAGCGGTGCATTCCCGTTTCGGAACTTACCACATCGCGGTTATCGCAGGTACGCTTTTCATAATGTTACTTAGCGCGGTAGGGGTTGTGCCTTTTCTTGGATACGCCGCAAGCTTCGGTTCACTCTTGGTTTTCGCTTTGGTTAACCTCTCACTAATTAGAATGAGGAAAACAAAACCTTATCTGGATAGACCATTCAAAACTCCACTTTACCCATTGACGCCTATACTTGGCGTTATTCTCTCCGTAGCGTTGCTAATTGTCCCCTCGTTTCTTGGCGACGCCAACGCTGCAGAAGCTCTAATCTCAGCTATCGGGTTAACCGCAATCGTGATGGGAACATACTACCTCAGAATGGCTGGTCGCCTGCGGCTCCAAATAGCTGCAGGAGGAATCGGTATAGGCACAGGCATTTCAGCGGCGATATTGGCGGTCGCGGCAGAAACAGGCAGCATCACACCCATATTTCCTTTCATACCGAACTACGCTCTGCTTCTAATTGGCATAGTCATCAGCTTAGGCGGATTCTTGAATCTCACAGCAGGCGCCAAAACGAAAGAAAAGAACGCTACAACCACTGAGCAGACTGTGCAAGACATTGAATCTAAGCTATAATTTGGCTGAAAGAAGCGTGTTCCTGCTCCGACAACCAGCCGTCTTCTTTCAGCTTATTCAAGCCTGCTGCAATTGACTGCCGCAGATTTTCTGCTTGCAGCATATTCGCTCTGCGGCAAGCTTCGTCGATTTCGTGGTTAAACGCCACGTTTTCCTCCAGCATAACGGCAAACTTGTTCAGCAGCGAGACGATTTTTTTGGAACGAGGTTTGAACAGTTGACTTATTTTTATCTTGCCCATTGCGCCTCTTAGTTTCGCGCCGAAGGTCACGCCGCTGACAAATTCGGGAGCAAAAAATTTACAGCGCTTGTTCGCTCCAGATTGGTAGCATACCAAGTAGAAGGGCATGTGTGCGAGGCAGGGGGCGTCTCGTTTTTGTTTGGCGCCCAAGCTTTCGAACTCGGCAATTGTGGCTTCCCTCATTTTCGTAAGCTGGTCAATTTGCTTGATTATGCTCGCTGTCATCTCTTCAAGTTTCTCCATTTCTTTCTGAAGAATGCTGATTTCAGCGTCTCGTGAAGCCTCAACCGCTATGAGGTTTTTTGAGGATTCTCGGATTTTGGCTTCGTTTTCGGTTTTCAGTTGGAAAATGGCGTTTTTTTTGGTTTCTTCGATTGCTCTGAGTTTATCTGTGTAGGTGATGGTTTTCTTGTTGATCTCTGGAAGTTCTTTTTTCAGTTCGTATCGTTTTTGTTTCCATTTTTGCTCAGTGACGTCGTCCTTGTTAATTGCGGCTGTTTTTATTTCTGCATCGCAATGTTCAATTTCGGAGGCAAGCTGCTCTTTTGCCTTTTCTAAGGAAATGAGTTCTTTTTGGGCGGCTAAGGTTTCTTGTTCAAAGTGGTTTGAAACCTCAGTCACTTTCTCAGTGTATTCCTTATTTATTTGAGCAGTTTTTTCTTCCAGCATCGCCTTGGCTTCCTTAATTGGTTTGCGGAATTTTTCTTCAGCGTCTTTTGTGTCTTTGCGGAGTATTTTTAAGAACTCTTGAGTTTTCAGGTTCAGACGCCTGATGATTTCATCAAGCTCTTTAACTTCTTTGGCGAATTTTGACCGCAAACTCAGCAGGTCCTCGATTATTGATAAGATTGCCGCTTCATCGTTGGTTGGAGAAATCAACACGCTGTCCACCACAGGGGCGTCGATGATTACTGCTTCGTCTAAGTAGGGCATGAATTCTTTCAGAAAGTCAGTGTCGGTTATCAATCCATCGATAATTTTTTCTGTGTTTTCTGAAACTTGAAAGTAATTTATGTTGTTTGCTAGAAAAGTGGCGTAGGCTTGGCGTGTTCCAGAGTGAACATCCATGTCATCTTTGAAGGCTTTAAGGTCGGGCAAAATAGAGTAACCTACAGCGTGGGAAGTAATGTTTAATCCGTCAAAGAGAAGTGTCATATTCTCAAAGGGAATTGACCAAAAGGGATAGTAAACTTCTGCGATGAAAACCAACTTTTCCGCTGCTCGTTTTTTGAAGAACCCGCCGCCCTTGTCTCTGTCCAGTTCGGCTAAACAGAAAACCGCGGCTCTTTCAGCGTCAATGGTAAATGAACCACCGCCTAGCGGGGCGAGAGAAGCAAAGGGGAGAATGGTTTTGTTGGTTTTTCGCTGCACAATCTCAACCGTTTACAACTGATTCAGCGTAATTGGGGCAAAGGCAGATTTATAACTTGCGAATTTCAGGCGGCAAAGGGCGGTAGACGCGGAATAGAAAATTTAAAAGTTAAAAGTGCGCACTCTTAATCTGGAATCATCTTGGCAGGTGTTCTTGATGGGTGGCAACAACGAAAAAGAGGAGATTATTGTTAAGGCACCTTCCAAACCTGTGGTTTCTCAAGAGAAAAAAGTGGAAAAAGCCCGAGAGAGGCTGCTGGAGGAAGAACGCTTCGATGTTATCCACGTTTCAAGCGAAGTTGGTGTATCTTTCGGCGCTTCAACTGCCATTGTGGGAATTTTGTTACTGTGTATCTTCGCCTATGTCATAATCACTGGTGAGGCAGGATTGATTATTTTGTCGTCTGACTACAGGGGATTCAGCCTTGGACTCTGGGTCTTCGTGGGGCTGCTAAACATCATCAGCGGTTTCCTGTTACTAGGCAGCGAAGATTAGCATGCTGTGCTCATTTTCTGCGAAGTAAAAGAACGCCGCAGCCAACATCCAAGATGCCGACAATTGCGGCTATGGCGATTATCAGCTCGTTAGGTAGGATGCTTTCGAGATTTGCTGTCTTTGTGGCTGTTAGAATAGTGATGACGACCAACAGCAGTCCTGTGAAAAAGACAAAACCGCCTAGGGCAATTTTTAGCCGCTGTTTGATTGGGAAATAAGGCATCGCTATCGCCATCAGTAATATCCACAGTGCAAGATAACGTTTTTCCTCTTCAAAATCGTGATCACGCAACTGAAAACTCTTGGCGCCACCTGCAATCTGGCTGTGAAGAAGCAGAATGCAACCGCTGTTTTTGAAGGATGACGCAGTTTATAAAATGGTTTTGCCACTCTTGCTTCCAAGCATCAGGGTAAATTGTGGACGCGTGAAGCATCTTGGAGAACATCGTGCCATCTTCGCTGGTACAAGCGTTAAGGAAGCAGCGATACCATCTTGTGGGCAGGCATTCGGCGGTTAAACGATGCAAGTGGCTTTACGAAGCCATAGTTCGTGGCAGGGCGTGCTATAAGCAGAAGTTTTATGGAATAAGAAGCCACCAGTGCGTTCAGATGTCACCTGCGCTTTTCTACTGCACGCAGCAGTGCTTGTTTTGTTGGAGAGCGCAGAACGGCGACTTGCGAGTCACGTGGGATGAGCTGCAACTGCCGAAGTGGGATTCGCCTGAAGAAATCGTGCAAGGCAGCTTGAAAGCGCAGGACAGAATCTTGAGCGGGTACAAAGGCAACTTGCAAGCTAACCCGCAGAAGTTCAGAGAAGCCTTGACGCCGAGGCATGTAGCGATAAGCTTGACAGGTGAACCGACGCTTTACGAGCCGATTGGCGAATTGCTCCACGCGTTCCACAAGAGAAGGCTTACCACTTTTCTGGTTTCGAACGGCACAATGCCGCGTAGACTTGCCGCCTTAGACGAAGAGCCCACGCAGCTGTACATTTCAACATGCGCTCCAAATGAAGAAGTGTTCAAGCTTGTTTGCCGCCCCCAAGTGCCTGACGCTTGGGCGAAATTGAATGAGACTCTCGGGTTACTGCGGAGTTTCCGATGCCCCACTGTGCTGCGCATGACGCTGGTGAGAGACCGCAACATGACTGATGTAGACGGCTACGCGGAGCTTGTTGAAAAGGCTGACCCCACGTACATTGAAGCCAAAGCCTACATGCATATTGGTTTTTCAACGTTGCGGTTAGGTTTCGAAGCAATGCCCACGCATAAGGAGGTACAGGGGTTCGCGGCGCGTTTGGCTGAGCGCACAGGCTATAGGATATTGGATGAGGCGCCTGAAAGCCGCGTGGTGTTGTTGAGCAAACGGGAAAAGCCCATACGGTTTGAAAAGCCTTAGAACTGCATGCGGCGGATTAGGCGGATTCGGTTCTAAAGAAGACAATAAATAATCAGGCTGCGTTCTATACGCATGTGCGGTGAAGAAGTGTGTCGTCTCTGAAGAAGATTCTGCACGAAGTGAAAAAGGAGCTTATGCAGAAGGACAAGCTGCGGGAAGCCGCGCAGGAGAACATGCGGAAAGCCACAAGCCTATCTAAACAGGCGATTCTGCGCGTTCACCAGAAGAAAATGGCAGAGGCAAAAAAGCTGATTGGAGATGCCGCGGAAGCCATTTCGAAACTTCAAGCTTTAGCGGGAGAGTACCCTGAAATTATTTATGGCGGCATGTTCAGCGCGGCGCTTCAGGAGTACGCTGAAGCCCACATCTTCCTAAAGCTGATTGAAGAGGCGCAATTTGTTTCGCCGAAGGAGATCAACGTGCCCGCAGTGGATTACGTGCTGGGTTTAGCCGACGCCATAGGCGAGTACCGCCGTTTAACGCTGGATGCTCTGCGCGAGGGCGACGCGGCGAAGGGCGAAAAGTGCTTGGAGCTCATGGATGAAGTGTACGTTGAGCTAATGGCGATGGATGAAGCATACGTGCTGGTACCGGGGCTTAGAAGGAAATGCGATGTGGCGAGGAAGATTATTGAAATAACCCGTGGAGACATCGCTCAGGAAGTGCGCAGGAAGTCGCTGGAAGACTATTTGAAACGGTTTGAGTTGGCTCAGGCGGAGAAGCGGAAGCCCCGCAAAGGCTAAGCCAATGACTACGGCAACTGCTGCACTAGGCAAGTTCTCGGTTCAAAAAGCACGTGAAGCGCAACGGCGTCTGGCTCAGAAAATAGTTACGAAAGACAGGTTGCCCAGCGGGATCTGCCTTGTCGCGGGCGTTGACGTGGCGTACGCGGGAGAGACAGCCGTAGGCGCGGTTGCGGTTTTGGATTATGGGTCGCTTGAGCTTTTGGAGCTGCAGACGGCAGTTTGTGCGGTGCGGTTTCCGTATGTTCCGACTTTGTTGTCTTTCAGGGAGCTTCCTGCGGCAGCAGCGTGTATTAAGAGGTTGAGGCGGCAGCCTGATGTTTTTCTCGTTGACGGACACGGCGTGGCGCATCCGTATCGATGTGGGTTTGCGAGTCACTTGGGGCTTGCGTTGGGAAAGCCGACTGTTGGCGTGGCAAAGAGTAGGCTGGTTGGTGAGTCAGTAGGTGGCTTTTTGGTTGATAAAGGTCAAGTCATAGGTGCAGTGGTCACGACGAGAAAAGGTTCGAGTCCTGTTTACGTGAGTGCTGGGCACTTGATTTCGCTGGAGACGGCGGTGAAAATTGTGAAGCACTGCGTGCGGGGCAGCCGAATTCCTGAGCCGCTTCTGCAAGCGCACAAAATAGCCACGGCGGAAAAGCAACAACTGCATCCACGGGCGAGGGTGCAGAAAATTTAATAGCGTTATCCGCGTGAAAGTGCAGTGAGGAGCATTGGAAAATGGAGATTACGTTTGAGGATTTTCAAAAGTTGGATTTGCGCGTCGGCAAGATAGTTGAGGCAACGCAGATTCCGGGTTCTCGGAACCTCATACGGATGATGGTGGATTTTGGGACAGAGCAGAGGCAGGCTGTTGCTGGGTTGCTGCGCTGGTATAAGCCTGAGGAGCTTGTTGGCAAGAAGTGCGCGTTTATCCTCAACCTTCAGAGGCGCAAGATGATGGGTGTAGAATCGCAGTGCATGGTTTTCGCTGCTGAAGACGACGCGGGCAACGTTGTGGTGCTGCAGCCTGAAAAAGACATCGCTGAAGGAAGCAGAATCCACTGAAGCAGAAAACTGAAGATGGCACAGAAAGCAACTCTCGAAGCAATAAACTGAATAGACAGCAGAATCTTCGTCAAGAAACCTTTACAAAAACCCTTTTAGGATGATTAAACCAATAGTTAATCAATAGTTACGAGTAGCAAGTTATTCGTAGCAGCAGTTGGATTGGGTGTGTTGCTTGTTAGGAAGCGGCAGCATGTTTAACCGCGGCAGCCCGCCAAAAGAGGCGTCTTGGCTTTTTAGACATGCAGATGAGGGTTGTCCATGAGAGCTGAAGTTTGGATGCTTTTGAGCTTACTGTTGATTATGGTTGTTGCATCGCCCGCGTTCAACGCTGTTCACGCCATGGGGGTAGTCGCTACGATAACTATGGAAAAGCCGGGAGGCTGTTATGGCGTAGCTTACGATTCGGGCAAGGGCGAAATCTACATAACCAATTGGGGAGCTAATACTGTCTCAGTTATATCAGACAGCAATCACACCGTCATTGCAACAATACCCGTGGGAAACAACCCGAGGGGAGTAACATATGATTCTGCC
>JAOZHU010000015.1 GCA_026014705.1 Candidatus Bathyarchaeota archaeon
TTGTTCTCTTCGGTTTTCGGTCGAAACGTTCATAAATGAGAAGTGCGGTTAAGACTGTGCCTTAAAAGGGTGAGGCTAAGATGTCCAAACCATTCTATGTAAAATATGAAGTACCGAAAGAATTAGTAGATGCAGCCTATGAAGCCCTCCAAATCGCTTCAAAAACAGGCCAAGTGCGAAAAGGCACCAACGAAGCCACAAAAGCCGTTGAACGAGCCCAAGCAAAACTCGTAGTCATAGCCGAAGACGTTGACCCGCCAGAAGTCATCGCGCACCTACCGCTGCTCTGCGAAGAACGAAAAATCCCCTACGTGTTCGTGCCCAGCAAAGACAAAATCGGCACAGCAGTAGGCATAGACGTGCCCTGCGCCGCAGTGTGCATACTCAAAGAAGGCGAAGCATCAGGCTTAATCAAAGAAATCATCACACGCATCGAGCAGGTTAAAAGAGGAGCTCAGTAATGAGCAAAGAAGCGAAAGCAGCCGAAGAACAGCTCATACCCTCCGAAGTCATCCAAGTAATCGGGCGCACTGGCGTGACAGGCGAAATCTCACAGGTGCGAGTGCGCATCTTAGAGGGAAAAGACAAGGGGCGCATAATAACCCGCAACGTTAAAGGACCCGTGCGCGTGCAAGACATCCTCATGCTCAGAGAAACAGAACGCGAAGCAAAG
Source organism: Candidatus Bathyarchaeota archaeon (assembly GCA_026014705.1). GTDB lineage: Archaea > Thermoproteota > Bathyarchaeia > Bathyarchaeales > Bathycorpusculaceae > JAOZHU01. The sequence goes on from JAOZHU010000015.1 coordinate 674, forward strand.
AAAATCTCCAGAAGATAAAAAAAGCCATTAACAGAGGAAAACGCCATGCCAAAACCACGAAAATGTTCATTCTGCGGCAACGAGTTCCCAGGCGGCACAGGCATGATGTACGTCAAAAACGACGGAACAATCCTGTGGTTCTGCTCAAGCAAATGCAAGAAAAGCTCGCTGCACTTCGGAAGAGACGCCCGCAAACTCAAATGGACAACATACTTCGGCAAAGAAGAAAAAGGCAAAGCCTAACCCGCAACCTGCGCTTTCTAGTGCCCTATCCCAAGTTTAAACCACGCCATTCCTCAAATGTGTTCATACACCGATAAGCCAAGACTCGTCATTGTCGTGTCTTCGCTCCTGAGAGACCAACAACTAGAAAGGTCATACTCCAGACCAGAAAAACTTTTACATACATTTTATCTCGTTTGACAGAAGACCTATCTCTTCTTCAATAAACTCGGCAATTTTCTCAGGCGTTACCACCACTTTCCTCTTTAGCTTTCGCCTTTCAAACTTTAACATCGTGTTAAATAGGAACTCGAATTCACAATAAAGCGTAGGGTCCTCGTCACTTCTTCTCGCCCAATCGATGTAGCCCCGAAAAGCACTCCAATACCACAATGTCCAAGCACAATAATCCGACCACGCGAGATCCGTTGGAATAATTCTCTTCCTAACAAGCAATCCGACCTCTTCGAAAAAATCAAAAACATCGCGGTAAGTATCCATTCTTCGAAAATCATTTGGCGTCTCCTTCAAGATTAGAAGTATCTGCTTGCGTTTCACAAGCATGTCTGTAGCGCTGAAAGCGTTTTCCAACCTCAGAAGAAAATCCGCCGCGGCGATTATCCTTGAAGCACGAAGCTGCAAGTAGGTTAAAATTAAAGCCACAAGCGCGCCTATTGCGCCTAGAGCAACCCAAAAAGTATCTGTCCCTATTATGCTCAATACCGAGTCCAACACGGCACGCCTCTCCAAATCAGCTACACTGTCTATCTTTTTACCTATTAAATAATTACACCCACAACGACCTGCACATCTTACGGGACACAAGCGGCAAACGGCACATGAGTAATTAAGGTCCAAGATGCAGGGCAAAAGCAAACAGCGCACTCCAAACGCACACCGCGCCACCCTAAAGACCCAATTTGCAAAGGACGACAGGTAGTAGCGGGGAGTAGCTCCAAACTCTCCAAACTCGGAAAACACAATTGCCAGTTTTCTGTTAATAATAGTGAAATCAAATCCCAATAGTTCCGAGGATTAGCTTCGCATCTGTCGGTTGAACCGTCGCTTCAAGAGTATACCCTTTCGCGTGGTCCGATGTACAGTATATTCACCGCTGCTTTGTCCCAGACAATTTCGTACACAATTCTGAAATCGCCAAGCCTAATCCGATAAGAATCTGCCAATCTCTTTAGCTTCTTTACGTCGTAATATTCTGCTGGGACAGGGTTTTCACGTAAGATAAAAAGGAGCTCGACAATTCTGCGTTTGATGTGTTCAGGTAGCTTCTTAGCGTTTCTCTGGGCTTGTTTTGCAATTGTAACGTTGAACAATGAGTCAGCAACCAAGTTCTGCAATAAACTCTTGCAGATCTACCTTTGCTCCCTTCGCTAATTCCCGTTTAGCCTTTTTGATCTCTTTTTTTTCTATTTCGGTTGCTTCTTCCTCAGGTAGCAGCATCGCTCTTAATCGAAGAAGTTCAAGTTTAACTCCGTCTAACTTGTTGAGAACTATCTTCAAGTCTTCGTTGCTGACTGTAACGGTCACAACTTATCGCCTATCTCTCATATATAGGCACAGTAAGTAAAAAGATTTCTCTTCTACGATTTTTTCTTCTTGAAGATTTTAATTTCTAATGGAATAGTCATGACCATGCGGTGTATTTGGTATCCTATGAAAATGCGGGATTGCAGCTCCAGAAATGAAAACATGCTTGGAATAGGTTTTAATGCGCTTAGGGCTAGCTCAAAACGCGCTCTATCCCATGTTTAAACCGCGACGCAAAATCAAGACAATTCAAGAATCTAAACTCATATATTTCAGACTGAAAACCGAAAATAGCGATAAAATAGTGCTTATTTGCGAAATGGTTAATGTAGCGGGGAGTAGATTTGAACTACTGATCTCTGGGTATCTCACAGCCAAATTGGCGGTTATGAGCCCAGCGGGTTAATCCTGGCTACCCCACCCCGCTAAACTTACGGCGTAAACTACTCTCTTCCGACAAATATTAATAGTTTCTTTTTCACCCCAGCAAAAACATTTTAGAGGCGCCTCACACTCCTGTAGACTGTGGCACACAACCAAATGGACAAGCCCTACCTCCGCGAAATAGCCAAACCCGCCCTCGAAAACCCCATCTTCATACAGGGGCTTCCAGGCTTCGGCAACGTCGGCAGAATAGCCGCCCATCTACTAGTAAAATTCTGCGAAGCCAAACCCTTCGCAGAGTTATACTCTCCCTCATTTCCAGATTACGTATCCATAACCTCCAAAGGAATCTGCCAACTACCCCGATACGAGTTCTACTCTGCACCCTTGGAGAACAACAACCTCATAATCATGACAGGCGAAACTCAGCCTTCATTCGAAGATGTCCTCGCGCATTACCACGTCTGCAGTGAAATACTAGATTTCGCAGAGAAACAAGGCTGCCGCTTCATCATAACCATGGGCGGCGTACCGATAACCGAGGAAAAAGCCCAAGTCTACGTAGCAGCCACGTCGCCGAAGCTTGCAGCAGAATTCATGGAGAAAGGCGCAGTCATCTACAGCAAAGGCAAAATAGTCGGCGGAACAGGGCTCACCTTAGCGCTTGGCAAAGAACGCGGCTTCGAAGGCGTATGCCTACTGGGCGCCACCATGGGCTTCAAGGCAGACCGCGGAGCGGCATTCCACGTTTTCAAGTTTTTAATGAAAGCCTTAGGAAAAGAGATAAAAGAAGGATTACCAGAAAAACATTAACCCTGAAGAATAATAGGACTGTGTAAGCATGACTACAAACACCGAAGACAAAAACGCCAGCACATTCGATTTGGACTCCAAGTTCATGAGAGTTCTCTTAGTTCTCGTAGCGGTTCTCCTGATTTTCATCGGTCCAACCTATGTACCCTACGCCCTTTCAGACTTGATGAAGGTAGACTACGCCGCCTCCGCAGTCCTCGGAATCATCCTACTCGCAACAGGTTTAGCGCTCGTGTGGTATCTCATCCGCAAAAAAATCATCGAATAAACCCCATCGGCGATAAATGCCTCAGATACCCCAGGGCGCATCATAACTTCAGCTAAATGGATTCTTCATCGGCAATTTCTAGAAACCATACAGGCGGTTATAAAGTCTTCTTCCAAACTGCCACAGCTAGAAAGGCATATAAAACGTGCCCCGAGATATAGCAACATGCCAGAAGACGCCAAAAAAAGACCTAAAGACCTCCTAAACAGAGACGAAGAAACAACAAAAAGAACAACAATAATTCTGGAAAAAGACGAAAGAGACTTCGTAGACTCGCTAATAAAAGAAGGCAAAGAACCAGGCATCAAACCACTCATATCCAAAATGCTAGACGTTTACCGCAGCATGATGATTTACGACTGGCGCTTCCCCGGCGAATACTACTGCGGCATAAGCCGCATCGCCTTCGTCAACGTGGAACTCCTCAACATTCTAATCCAGCAAGCCCCCAGAGAAAAATGGCGCGAAATCGGAAAACAAATGGGCTGCGCCCTCAAGGTTTCCATGGAAACAACCCTAGGCATCCAAACCACACTTCAGGAAAACTGGGAAAACGTGTTCAAACGCCTAAGAGTTCAAGGCTTCGGAGACTTCTACTTGAAAGACAAGTACCTGCTGATAAAAACGCCGTTTGTCGGCGACGCGGAACTTTGGGCAGGGATTCTGGAAGGCTTATTCGACATAGAATTGGACATGAAAACTGCTGTGCCTCCTCTGGTTTTCGAGATAAAAACCAAACAAAACGTTACAGCCGCAAAATAGCCTATGCCAGTTAAAACTTAACTATTGCCACTGGAAGATATGTTTATTAGGCAGCTTGGAGGTTAAGTGCGGTTCAGTGGTGCACATTGAGGGATTGCGTTCATACAAGGCGATTGCGTTCATTAACCGCAAAGCCAATACGCGTTCAAACGCGATAACTTATTTTAAACCCTATACCCCCCCTCAGAAGAGAACGACACTTCTCCCAGAAAAAGCCCAGTTCACCCTAAACACGCCACTGAAAGTCGCGTTAAAGAAAAAAATTGGTGATGAAAAATGGAAAAAGTAAAATTTGCCATACCCGCGGGTTCTCTCGCCAAAGCAACCTTCGAAATCTTGCAAAGGTCAGGCTACAAAGTTTCAGGGCAAGAACGAACCTACAGACCAACAATAAACGACCCGAAAATCGAACTGAAAATTCTCAGACCCCAAGAAATTCCAGTCTTCGTCAGCGAAGGCTTACAAGACGTAGGCATCACAGGACAAGACTGGATCAAAGAAACATGCGCCGACGTGGAAATTCTCGAGAATCTAGAATACGGAAAAATCAAACTAGTCGTCGCCGTCCCCAAAAGCTTCAACACAGCAGATTCCGTCGGCGGCATCATGGAGTCCATCTGGAGCAAGGGAAAAAACGTGCGCGTTTCCACCGAATACCTGAATATCGCAGCGGAATACGTCAAGACTAACCCTGCATACCAGAAGCGCTTCGGCAATTCCGAACCGTTACTGGTGACGCCGTGGTGGCGCAAAGGCGAAAACCCACGTGCAAAAATTTTCCTGTCTTTCGGAGCGACAGAAGCCAAACCGCCTGAAAACGCTGACTTCATAATGGACGTTACTGAGACAGGCTCAACACTGGAGCAAAACAACCTGCGAATAATCGACACCGTGATGCAGTCTTCAGCCGTGCTAATCGCCAACAAGAAAGCCTTGACTGCACCAGAGAAGAAGGAGAAAATATACGACATCATGACCCTGCTGAAAGGCGTAGTAGACGGAGCAAAAAGAATCCACATATTCGTAAACGTAAAAAAAGAAAACCTCCAAAAACTCCTGAAAGACCTGCCCGCACTCAGAAACCCCACGATAGCGCCTTTAGCTGACGAAAACTGGTGCTCAGTCAACACGATAATAGAAAAAGACCACCTCATAGAACTGCTGCCGAAAATCCGCAAACTAGCCCAAGGCATAGTGGTTTACGAACCGCGGCAAGTGCTGGCTTTAGATGACGTGAAACGGAGAGAAGAAGACACATGTCCAGCCAGCTCCAAATAAAAATCTGCAAAGCCTCAGCTTTGCCTGCAGACTGGCACAAAAGAACACATGTGACCGACCCAAAAATTGCAGAAGCCGTTAACGTCATCATAACCACAGTCGCAGAAAAAGGAGACGCAGCGTTAATCGAGTACACAGAGAAATTTGACAAGGCCCAACTGAAAGTCGAAAGCCTCAGAGTAACCCACCAAGAAACTGAAGCAGCCTACCGCTTGGTCAGCGACGAACAAATTGCCGCCATCAAACTCATGAAAACAAAAGTAAGCACATTCGAAAACCTCGTATTGAGCCAATGCAAGCTCCAAACAACCAGCGACGGCATAACCGTCAGAAACGTGCTGAAGCCAATAGAAAGCATCGGCTGCTACGCGCCAGGAGGCCAAGCCGCTTACCCCAGCACCGTGGTAATGACGGCGGTTCCAGCCAAAACCGCTGGAGTGCCACGAGTGGTCGTGTGTTCTCCCCCAACAGCCGAAGGCACAGTTAACCCGCTGGTTCTCGTTGCGGCTGACCTCTGCGGAGTGAACGAAGTGTACAAGGTTGGCGGTGCCCAAGCCATAGCCGCTTTAGCATATGGAACCGAAACCATTAAGCCCGTGCAGAAAATTGTGGGTCCAGGCAACAGGTATGTGACAGCAGCGAAAATTCTGGTTTCCAAAGATGTAGCCATCGACCTGCCTGCTGGTCCAAGCGAAGTTCTTGTTTTAGCTGACGAAACGGCTGATCCGCAGTTGGTTGCGTTGGACATGGTTTCACAGGCGGAGCACGGTGCGGACAGCGTGGCAGGTTTGATAACCACGTCGGAGCAGCTTGCAAGCGAAGTTGCCGTTTGGCTTGGCAAAATTGCGGCTTCAGCGGAACGCGGCGCCATCGTTCGCGAAGCGTTAGCGGAGCAGGGTTTCATAATCACTTGTGGAAGCATAGCGGAAATGGTGGCTTTGGCGAATGTCTTTGCGCCAGAACACGTTGAAATAGTAACTCGTCGTCCCGCAGAAGTTGCGGACCGAATTACGTCAGCGGGCGTCATCCTTCTGGGCGCGTATAGCCCTGTCGCTTTGAGTGATTACGGTAGCGGAACAAATCATGTTTTGCCGACAGGCGGTTTCGGGCACGCGTTTTCAGGTTTATCCGCGCTTGACTTTGTGAGAAGAGTCAGCGTCGTCGAAAGCTCAAGAGAAGGCTTGTTGCGGTTGCGGCGTCACGTGCAGGTCTTAACGGAGGCAGAAAACCTTCCAAATCACTATCTAGCAGTGGAGGCGAGGTTCGCTAAATGACCATTGGAAGCGGGAAGTGGCTGAAGAAGAAACTTAAAGAGTTGCAGCTTGTTGAAAGTTACCACCGTGAATTAACTAATGAAACCGTAGCGAAGCAACTGGGAATTCCGCCAAGCGAAATCATCAAACTCAACTACAACGAGAATCTGTTCATTCCCAGAGCAAAGCTTGTTGAACTCATGCGCGAAGTTGCGGAAGAATGTGATTTGAGGATTTACCCGCAGGAAGAGGAAAATAGGCTGAAAGAACAAATCAGCATCTACCTCGATGTGCCAGCGGACTGCGTGGCTGTTGGCAACGGAAGCGACGAACTCATAGACCGCATTGCGCGGCTTTTCTTGGAAAAAGGCGATAAGGCGGTTTCGGTGGCGCCGACGTTTCCCGTGTTAAGACAATGCGTACAGCGTCAAGGCGCCGAATACACTGCTGTGCCTCTTCTCAGCAATTTTGAGCCTGACGTTAAAGGGCTCGCGGATGCTTTCACAGCGGATGCTAAACTGCTTTATTTGTGCTCACCTAACAACCCAACTGCAAACCAGTTCAGCAAAAGCGCTGTTACGGGTTTAATCGCGAAGTTTTCTGGCTTAGTTGTTTTGGATGAGGCTTACGCAGAGTACGCTGATTACTCCTTGGTTCAACTTGTAGAAAAGTACGACAATTTAGTTGTGCTGCGGACTTTTTCTAAAGCCTTCGGGCTAGCAGGACTTAGATTGGGCTACGCTGTGGCGAGTGCGCCTCTGGCGAAGGTTCTTGCAGAGAAGGCAGCTTTGCCTTTTCCTGTAAGCGTGTTCACTTTGGGCATGGGACGAAAGCTTCTCGAAAACCGCAGCATGGTGGAAAAGAGCGTGGAAGAGCTAAAGGCTGAACGGGGAAAACTCGTGCAGCGCCTTAACGCCATAAGCGGCATCGAAGCTTTTGATTCGAAAACAGACTTTGTGCTCTTCAACACGGCTAAGCCTTTTGAGGAGGTTTACGAGAAACTTCAGCGGCAGGGCATTCTCATAAAGAAGTTCGGCAAGCTCTTGCATCTTGAGAATTGCCTCAGAACCACCGTGGGGTTGCCTGAGATGAACATTAAGCTATTAGGAGCGTTAGAGGAAATATTTAGGTGATGAATAATGCGTGTAAATGAAGTTTACAGGAAAACTCGTGAAACAGAAGTTCGTGTGAAAGTAAACTTGGACGGTGAAGGAAAAGCCGATGTGGACACAGGCGTGCAGTTCCTCAATCACTTGGTGACTTCGCTGGCTACACACAGCTTAATTGACTTTACTGCCAAAGTGACGGGCGACTTGAAGCACCACGCCACCGAAGACCTAGCCATATGCCTAGGCGACGCCCTGAACAAAGCTTTAGACAGCCGCGAAAGCATAACAAGATTCGGCTACGCCGCTGTGCCTATGGACTGTTCCTTAGCTTTTGCAGCCATAGACTTAGTCAAACGCCCTTATGCCAAAGTTGACCTGAACCTTCGAGGAAAAAAAATCGAAGACATGCCCACCGAAGACATTTATCACTTCCTCGAAACCTTAGCAACTTCCTTAGCTGCGAATGTTCACGTGTGGGTTGAATACGGCAGCAACGACCACCACAAAACAGAAGCAGCCTTCAAAGCTCTTGCGCTTTCGCTGCGGCAAGCAGTGGCTTTCGACGCACGGAGAAAAGGCGTACCCAGTTCAAAGGGAGCAATCTGATGCCTGAAGCAGTGATAATCGACTATGGAGTTGGAAACCTCCTGAGCCTAAAATGCGCTTTGGAGAAAGTCGGCTTAACCGTGACGGTTGGCTTGTCAACGAAACAGCTGAAAAAAGCAGACGCAATAGCGTTGCCAGGCGTTGGAAGTTTTCCAGCCGCAGCGGGCAAACTTGACACCGTGAAAACTGCGCTGGTCGACGCAGTTCAGAGCGGGGTTCCGCTGTTGGGGATATGCTTGGGTTTACAGTTGTTCTTTCCAGAAAGCGAAGAAGGCAAGGGAAAGGGATTAGCGCTCTTCGACGGCAAGAACATTTGCTTGCCGAACTCTGTCAAAGTGCCGCACATGGGGTGGAACACACTCAACATAGTTAAGCACAGCGAGCTTTTAGACGGCATCGCAGATGGCGCTTACGTATATTTTGTGCATTCGCTTTACCCCGTTCCAGTTGACAAAAGCATAGTGTGCACAGAAACCGAGTACGGCGCAACTTTCACTTCGGCAGTAGCAGCGAAAAACGTGTATGGCACTCAGTTTCACCCTGAAAAGTCAGGCGACACTGGAATACGCATATTGGCTAACTTTGCCAAGGCAATTGTGAGGTGAAGCGCAGTTGCAGGTGATTCCAGCAGTTGACTTGATGGGCGGCAACATCGTCAGGTTGTCCCGCGGCGACCCAAAAACGGCAAAGGTTTATGCGCAGTTCGGCACGGCTGTGGAAACCGCGAAAAAATGGGAACGCGACGGCGCAAAAAAACTGCATATTATCGATTTAGACGCAGCGTTCGACGCAGGCGACAACCTTTCAGTCATAGCTAAAATCGCGGAAAGCGTAGACTTGCCAATCCAGGTGGGCGGCGGAATCCGCAGTATAGCCGCTGTTGAGAGATTGCTTGCGCTCGGAATTAGCCAAGTTATCCTAGGTGCGTTAGCGTTCAGCGCCCCAAACGCAATATCTCAAATCCAGAGGAGATTCGGAGCCAACCGTGTAATCGTTGCTTTGGACAACAAAGATGGCAAAATAATGGTTGCTGGATGGAAAACGCCGACAACCTTCGGCATGAAAGACGCCTTGGAAAAATTTGCCGCACTCAAAGTTAGCACGTTTCTTGTAACTTCAATTACAAAGGACGGTACGCTTTCTGGTCCAGATTTGGAAACGCTCCGCGAGGCATGCGGTTATCCGAATGTGGAGATAATTGCGGCAGGCGGTATCGGCGCCTTAAAAGATTTGGTGGCGCTTAAGCGTGTAGGCGTGGCGGCTGCGGTGGTCGGCAAGGCGCTTTACGAAAACAGATTTACTTTCAAGGAAGCTTTGAAAGCGGTGGAAGGAGAGTAGATAGCTGTGCCTTTGGCGAAACGTATAATTCCGTGTTTAGATGTGGACCACGGCAAAGTCGTGAAAGGCATCAACTTCGTAAACTTGAAAAAAGCTGGCGACCCTGTCGAGTTGGCAAAACGCTATTCGGATGAAGGTGCAGACGAACTCGTTTTCTTAGACATAACCGCCTCCTCAGAAAAGCGTGACATCCTGCGAGGCGTAGTCGAGGGCGTGGCAAGAGCCATAAATATTCCATTCACCGTCGGCGGTGGTGTCCGCAACGTTTCAGACGCTAGACTAGTCCTTTGCAGCGGCGCAGACAAAGTCTCCGTGAACACAGCAGCAGTGGAAACCCCAGATGTGGTTACTATGTTAGCGGATGTTTTCGGGCGCCAATGTGTAGTAGTGGCTATAGACGCAAAACGGCGCTTTGAACAGCGTGCGGATAGGGTTACGGTGGAAACCAGTGAAGGTTCAGTGTGGTTTGAAGTTTACACTTACGGCGGAAGAAAACCAACAGGCATAGACGCGGTCAACTGGGCGGTGCGGGCTGCGGAGCTTGGAGCAGGCGAATTCCTCGTAACTTCAATGGACAAGGACGGAACAGAAGACGGCTACGACCTGGAGTTGACGCGAATAATTTCTGAACGGGTGAACGTGCCTGTCATCGCAAGCGGCGGCGCCGGGAAACCTGAACATTTCCGCGAAGCATTTACCGCTGGCAAGGCAGACGCAGCATTGGCGGCTTCTGTTTTTCACTACAACAAGTATCCTGTGCCTATGTTGAAGGATTACCTGCGCAAACAGGGGGTGACCGTTAGACCTTGACTAGCGACGAATTGTTGAAGAAAGTGGATTTCAAGAAAGGCGGCGGGCTGGTTCCAGTGGTTGTTCAAGATGCCGCCACTAAAGAAGTGCTCATGGTGGCATACGCAAACGCTGAAGCGCTGGAGAAGACTTTGACCACGGGCTACGCACATTACTGGAGCCGTTCACGGGGAAAACTGTGGATGAAGGGCGAAACCTCAGGGCATACCCAGAAAATCCAAGGCGTATTCGCAGACTGCGACTACGACACGTTACTGTACCTGGTAGAACAGACGGGACCTGCATGTCACACTGGCAACTACACCTGCTTCCACAATAAAATAGAGCGATAACCAATAGTTTTTAAGAAATAACAACCTATTCTTAAGCGTAATCCACGTGAGTAACGTCTTATCGCACTTGCAGGTGCAAAACCCATGTCACTGCATGAAGCCATGCTCTACGAGAAACAAGCTGAAACAAAAGTGAAGTGCAATTTGTGCGCGCGCCGCTGCCTAATAAGCGATGGTGCAACAGGATTCTGCCTAGTTAGAAAGAACGAGGGCGGCGTGCTCTACTCACTTGTTTACGCGCGCGCTGTGTCCGCTGGTGTTGATCCCATAGGCAAGAAGCCGCTGTCGCATTTCAACCCTGGCGCACAAGTCATGTCCATAGCCGCGGCAGGCTGCAACTTCCGCTGCCAATTCTGCGACAACTGGATGATAAGCCAAGACCGAGAGGTAGCGGGAAGGCTTTTTCCTCCAGCGGAAGTCGTGAAGGCGGCTGAAGCCCGGAAATGCCAAGGAATAAGCTACACGTATACGGAGCCAACCATTTTCATGGAGTATGCGTACGACACGGCGAAACTCGCACACAAAACCGGCTTATTCAACACTTTCGTGACGAACGGGTACATGACGCCTGAAGCCGTGCGGACGATTGCACCTTACTTGGACGCGGTGACGGTTGACTTCAAGGCTGCAGGAGACCCTGCATTCTACAAAGACATTTCAGCCGTTCCACGAGTCGAACCGATCTACGATGCGTTAAAAGAGTTCAAGCTGAACGGCGTGCACATAGAGATCACTAACTTAGTTATCCCCAAAATCGGAGATTCAATGGACAAAATAAAAAAGATGGCGACGTGGATTAAAGACTATTTGGGCAAGGACACGCCGTTCCACTTGCTGCGCTTCCACCCCGACTATAAAATGACCGCCACACCAGCAACTCCCATTGAAACCATGGAAAAAGCATACATGACCGCTAAAAACGCGGGCTTAAACTACGCTTACCTTGGCAATGTCCCCGGCCACCCCGCGGAAAACACGTATTGCCCCAACTGCAACGAACCCGTCATCAAACGCAGCAGCTTCGAAGTCACCCAGTGGAATCTGAACAAAGACATGCGGTGCCCTGTGTGCGGACGTGAAATCCCAATCAAAGGCAAACTGCACCCCAGCGGAGGCGCATTCCCGTACGCTCTATTCTAACGCACTGGCGCAACAACAATTTGTGGTTAGAGCCCGATGTGGAAACTGTTAAGGTCAGACGCTGAAGCTGTTCTCCACAACAAACTGGCGCAGAAGAGTCTAGCGCGCTACTTTTCAGTCATGAAAAATTCAAAACCCGCCAAGTTCGCCATAGCTAAAAAACTGCCCGCTGACTTCGCTGCAGCAGAGCCGCTGGGAACCCTCTTGAAGACACACGTAAAATGCACAGAAGAATTCAGCAAAGTTGAACACGAAATTGACACACACCAAACACTGCTCCAAAACTTGCCTACTCCAGTGAAATCATATCTTGACCTGAAAACCGCAATAGCACAGAAAATTCTGGCAAGCTGCCATTTCTGTAACCGCAACTGCCAAACAAACAGAACCAAAGCCGAACACGGCTACTGCAAATGCGGTAACACAATAGCTGTATCCAGCATTTTCGTGCACATTGGCGAGGAACCTGAGCTCGTGCCTTCAGGAACAATCTTCACCATGGGCTGCACGATGCGTTGTTTGCACTGCCAAAACTGGACCATTTCGCAGTGGTTGGAAAAAGGCGTCGAATGCGCCCCGAAAGACTTAGCCGCAGAGGTGGAGCATTTGCGTCTCAGCGGATGCAGAAACGTGAACCTCGTAGGCGGAGAGCCGACGCCGTGGCTACCGCATTGGCTGGAAACCTTCAAGCACGTTAACGTGAACGTGCCCGTGGTTTGGAACTCGAACACGTATTACAGCCCAGAAACCGCTCGGCTCTTAGCAGGGTTTGCTGACGTTTACCTCTTAGACTTCAAATACGGACCTGGCGACTGCGCCGAGAGAATTTCTGACGCGCCAGATTACTGGGAAGTGTGCACGCGCAATCATCTGGAAGCCAAACGACACGGAGAACTCGTAATCCGCGTGCTGGCTTTGCCCGGCCACTTAGAGTGCTGCGCAAAGCCGATATTGGAGTGGATTGCTTGCAATTTAGGCGTTGAAACACGAGTCAACGTCATGTTCCAATATCGTCCTGAATGGCGAGCGCACGAAATTCCTGAATTGCGCAGAAGGCTTACGAAGGACGAGAGGCAGAAAGCGGCGCAGTTGGCTGAAGAAGCGGGATTACAGAATTTCATAACCTAAACAGATGTTGCTAAGGCTTATTTGTTCAAAGTGCAAATGTTTACTTGGGTTATAGCATATGGTTGAAAAGGGCGTTTTCGGCAACGGCATTCCTTATGTCCGCTTCGGCGAAGGCGAGAAGACCCTCCTGGTTTTCAGCGGCGGACCAAGCAACACTCTTCCATCAGGTTTTCTGCTTCGGATATCCAGCCAATTCAAACACATATCTAAAAGCTACTTAGTGTACATGCTGGGACGCAAAGCTGGATTGCCTGAAGGCTACACCACGCGGGATATGGCGGAAGACTACGCCACATTGATTAGAGACGAATTTGAGGGCGGGCCCATTGACGTAATGGGCACATCGTACGGCGGGCTAATTGCGCAGCATCTAGCTGCTGACCATCCTGAACTAATCCGCAGTTTAGTAATAGCCATATCCTGTCACCGATTTAGCGACGAAGGAAACGAGTTGGACATGAACTCTGCCCAACTGCTAAGCGAAAGCAAAAAACGGGCAGCCCTTAAAAGTTTGTATCCCCTAATAGAAGGCGACAAAGCAAAAAAAGCGCTAATGAAGTTTTTCATGGCGTACATTGGTCCTCTCGTGTGGAAACCGCACGATCACCCGTCAGATTTGCTAGTGGAAGGTAAAGCTGAAATAGCACATAACTCCAAGAGCAGGCTTGCCGAGATTAAAGCGCCCACGCTTGTGATTGCTGGAGACAAAGACTACTTTTGCCCAGTGGAAAGGCTCCGTGAAACAGCCGCTGGAATACCCAACGCTAAACTTGTCCTCTAAGAAGGCAAAGGCCACATTAGCACAATGGGGAAAAAGTTTGACGAAGACGTGCTTGTCTTCTTAAAAGCTAACCAAGACTAGTTTCTTCGCCAAGGATTTATTAGGAATAAGCAGAAATGTGCCTCTATACAAGTGTTGCTTGATGGTCAAGTATTATGCGTTGGCGGTAACCACAAAATACTGGACGCCGAAGACGAACTACCTGAAGGAGATTATTGACGCCTTAGCAAGTAGAGTGGACAACAGCGATTTCGTGGTTGTCTCCGAAAAGGCAGTTTCCACAGCCTTAGGCAACATCGTGGACGAAAACCGCATAAACCCAAGCTTCAACGCAAAGTTAATCGCAGAGGTGTGGATGCGGTTCATGTGGGGTTATGCGTTGGGTATAATGTGCCGTTTTGGGCAACGTTTGCTGAGAAGACTACGTGAGTACCCTGTTGGCGCTGGCAGTCGACATAAGCAATTGGCACTGCAGCATGCTGGGCTTTTGCAGGCGTTGATGTTCGGCTCTGAAGGCGGCGTAGACGGGTCTAACTTGCCCTATGCCTACGTGAGCTTGCCCTTGAAAAACGCTTACGCTCTTGCAGAGGCGATTCAGCAGCAGATTTGGAGTGAGTTGCGAAAGAAAGTAGTAGTTATCATCGTGGACACTGACAAGACATATTCCTTCAGAAACTTTCATTTTACGCCTCGCCCGAACCCGCTGAAGGGTATTCATTCGCATGGCGGCATCTGCGCCTACGTCGTGGGTAGACTGTTCAAGCTTAAACGCCGTTCTACTCCATTGGCGGTTGCAGGCTGCCGTTTGCAGGCGGAAGAAGCTTTGAAGATTGCCGCTGTCTCAGACCGTGCAAGAGGACCTGGTGCTGGCGCTACGGTGTGGGATATGGCTTCCAGATTCGAAGTAGCCGTTACAGAAGTAAGCTGGGATATGCTTATGCAGTTTAAGCATAAACCCATAGTACTCGTACGAAAAAGTGTGAAGTGATCAAGTGCTGTAATTGGATTCTTTGGAGGATAACACATAAACGTGTGCTGTTGTTTAGAGAAAGTGGGGCAGAGTAATGGCTGAAGTTAAGCGCTTAGACGCTTTTTTCGATCCGTGTTCGGTCGCCATAATCGGCGCCACCAAAAAGATAGATAAGGCTGGGCACGTGATTTTCAGGAACTTCGCAGCTAATAAGTCGCGGGGGATTTTCAAAGGAGAAATTTATCCAGTGAATCCTAATGAAGAATCTATTCTCGGGTTCAGGTGCTATCCATCTATCTCCGAGATTCCCGGCGAAGTGGAAGCGATAGTGGTTGTGGTTCCTGCGAAAATTGTGCCTTTAATCATGGAGGAAGCTGCGGCGAAAAAAGTCAAAACCGCGATAATAATTACTTCAGGCTTCAGAGAAGTGGGCAATGTTGCGCTTGAAGAGCAGATAGTTGCCACGGCTAAAAAAGCTGGAACCCGCATCTTGGGACCCAACTGCCTAGGTGTGTACTACTCGAAGACTGGCGTGGATACGTTGTTTCTTCCCGAAACCAAGGTGCTGACAACAGGCGACGAAGTGATTGCCACACCGCGTCCCATGTCGGGAAACATCGCCATAGTCACGCAAAGTGGAGCCTTCGGTGTAGCCGCATTGGACTACTTGGCTGGCCGTCAAATTGGTATCAGTAAATTCGTGAGCTTCGGCAACAAGTGCGACGTAACCGAGTCCGAAATGATGCACTATTTGCTGTTTGATAAGGAAACGCGTGCTATTCTGCTTTACGTTGAGGACATAAAACATGGGCGTGAGTTTCTCCGAGTAGCTGGAAAAGTGACTCTGAAGAAGCCTATAGTGGCGCTTAAGGCTGGTAGAAGCGCGGCAGGCGCACGGGCTGCGGCGTCGCATACCGGTGCCATTGCAGGTGCTGACAAGATTTACAGTGCAGCCTTCGAGCAGTCGGGTGTGATCAGGGCGAGGGATATGGAAGAGTTCTTTGACGCTGGGAAAGCCTTGGCTATGCAGCCTCCTGCTTTGCGCAGGAACATCGGCGTACTAACTGATGCTGGAGGACCAGGCATAATGGCAGTTGATGAATGCGAAAGCAACGGTTTGTCCGTGGAGCGCTTTTCTGATGAGACGTTGCAGAAGTTCCAGAAGTTGAAGGACGAAGGCATGTTGCCCAAGTTTGCGGCTACAGGGAATCCTGTTGACCTTACGGGTTCAGTGACTGACGACATGTATGAGGTGGCAGCTGACATAATGTTCCAAGACCCTGCGATTGACGGCATAATTCTGCTTGGGTTGCATCATTTGCCTGCTCTGCGGGAGAAGTACATTGACAGTGTCGGATTAGTCGCAAGCAGGTACAGCAAGCCTATCGTTATGTGCGACATTGGCGAGACGGAGATGGCTTTGTATACGCGGTTCAGGTTCGACAAGTTGGGTATTCCTTCGTATCCTTCGCCTGAAGATGCGGCGCGTGCTATGGCAGCGCTTGTTAACTATGGAGCCTACTTGCGGAAGAATGGCTGCTTAGATGAGTACATCAGCGAGTTTCTGAAGAAGCGGAATAAGCCGTGAAGTGCGCTGTTATGTGTGGACTGTGACGGTGACTTCGTCGCCGTCTGACAGCTGAAGCTGTTGGCGCAGGTTGATTGATGCAATTATTTCTAGAACGTTGTGTGGGTAGCCTGCGACTTCGGGAATTACTACGGCGCAGTTGACTGTGCTGATTGTGGCTTTGAAGAGTTTGCCGCTGAAGTAGCCTTCTGTAGGGCGAATGCTCATTGTCTCAGTGGTTTCCAGCACTTTTCTGCGTGCGGCGTTTTTGTCGGATAACCTGATGTTTAGCGTTCCCGCATACGGAGTGAAGCCTGCTTTTGCTTCTATTTGCGTTCTAACCCACTGCAGGGTGATGAATTTTGCGCCGTTGCCTTTTCCAGTGAATACTTTGCCGCTGATTTCTATGTTTTTCACGATATTTGTGCCTCAGTTGTCGCTTTCAGTTGATGAATGCTGCATTGATGTGTAGTTTGTTGTGGCTTTTATTTCTGTTCTTTTAGCCATTGGGCGACTTTTTTGAGAATCGTGTCGGATGACATGTTTATTATGGGTACGATCATTTTTTCTTTTGTTTCTATTGTCGGTTCGTATTTTGGCATAAGCGCGAATCCGACGAATGTCCAGTATACTCTGCCTGTTTCTATTAGTGCTTTGGCGACTGATGTTGTTGAGGCTGGAAGCGGGAAGTACAGGAAGACTACGCCGTCTGCCCAGTATAGTCCTGCGAGTTTGCCGCCTGCTATGACCGAGGTGAACCGTGCTAGTTCTTCGGTGGTTGCAAAACAAGTGCGTTCCATTATGACGATTTCTTTGAAAGGTGCGTATTTGACGGTGACTTCTTTTTCGCTCATGATAATGCTTCACCAGTCTGAATAGACTATGTACTGCGTGTTCCCTTTTAACCTTGCCATAGGTTTAGAAAACGTTATAGCGCAGACAAACATTAAGCCTTCACTAACAGAGGTTAAACGATTTGCCTGAAATCCGTGTAGCACTCGTAGGCGTAGGCAACAGCGCATCCGCCCTCATCCAAGGCACCCAATACTACAAAAACGCCGAAGAAAACACCACTGTACCAGGCTTAATGCACGTAAATTTCGGCGGATACCACATACGCGATATCAAGTTCGTCGCCGCCTTCGAAGTCAACAAAGCCAAAATCGGCAAAGACCTGTCGGAAGCTGTATTCACCAAACCAAATTGCGCCGTCAAATTCTCCGCTGTCCCGCGTCTAGGCGTCAAGGTTTCACCCGCACCGATTCTAGATGGCGTAGCGCCCCACATGCGCGAACCTTTCAATGTCTACGACGACAGTAACTACGATAAAGCAAATGTTGTTAAAGTGCTTAAAGAAACTAAAACTCAAGTGCTCGTTAACTATTTACCCGTGGGAAGCCATGAAGCAACGCGGTTCTACGCGCAAGCCGCAATGGACGCAGGCTGCGCCTTCGTAAACTGCATGCCCGAATTCATCGGGTCAGACTCGGAGTGGGCGAAACGGTTTGAAAATGCAGGCGTGCCCGTGCTCGGTGACGACATAAAAAGCCAAGTTGGCGCAACAATTCTGCACAGGACGCTTGTGCGGCTTTGTTTGGATCGCGGCGTGATAGTGGACGAAACCTACCAGCTTAATTTAGGCGGAGACACAGATTTCTTGAACATGACCGTGGAAGAGCGGCTGAAGACGAAACGCATTAGCAAAACCGAAGCCGTGACCAGCCTCGTGCCCTACGAATTACCCACACGAATCGGACCCTCAGATTACGTGGGCTTCCTAGAAAACAAGAAAATATGCTATCTGACGCTAAAGGGCAGGAAATTCGGCGACCGCCCCATAACAATCAACGCCAAGCTAGAAGTTGAAGATTCACCTAACAGCGCAGGCGTCGTCATCGACTTGATACGCGCCGCAAAAATCGCTTTAGATAGAAAAATCTCTGGTGCCCTACTGAGCATGGCAGCTTACGCGTTTAAGCACCCGCCTATTCAGGTGCCTGACCCAGTGGCGCGGCAGTGGACTGAGGACTGGATTGCAGGTAAAAGAGAACGCTAAATGTCTCAGAGCTTGAACAGCTAAACAGCGCCATTAAGATTTTTAAGCGTCGACAAGCTAACAGAGTACACATCAAGCAAAGGTGTATACAAGCATGGTGAAAGTAGACGGATACGAAGTGCCAGAAGGGCTCTACTACTCCAAGGATTTTGCGTGGATAAAAATCGAAGGAGACAGCGTGCGGATGGGCATAACCGACTACGCGCAAAAGTCGCTCAGAGAAATCGTCTACGCTGAACTGCCAAGCGCAGGCGCAACCGTGAAGCAGAACGAGCCATACGGTACGCTAGAGTCAGTGAAAGCCGTTTCTGACTTAGTTGCCGCAGTAAGCGGAACAATTGAATCAGTAAACGAAGAAGCCCAATCCAAACCCGAAATCCTAAATGAAGACCCCTACGGGAAAGGCTGGCTGCTCGTTGTGAAACCAGCGAACCTGCAGGCTGAACTCGCGAACCTCATGGATTTTGCTGCAGCAGTAGAGTGGCACAAGAACCAAGCAAAATGAAGGCGCTTCCGATGGCTAGGCGCATAATCGTAATAGGCGCAAACGCAGCAGGCGTTGAAGCCGCTTCAGCAGCCCGCAAGAAAGACCGCACAGCAGAAATCACCTTGATAACGCAGGAGAAAACTGCAGGGTACTCACGCTGCGGATTACCCTTCGTGATAGGCGGGCAAATCCCCAGTTTTAAGGATTTGGTAGTTTACCCGCCAGCATACTTCCAAATGCTGAAGTTAAGCTTGAAGAACGAAACAAGAGTCACCGCAATAAACACTAAAGATAAAACAGTCACCGCGGTTGACAAGGCAGGTACCGCAGAAATATTGCAGTACGACAGCTTGGTGATAGCTACTGGTGCAGACGCTTTTATGCCGCCGATTAAAGGTAGAGAAAAGCTGGGAATACTTTCGTTGCGCACTTTGGAAGATGGCGAAAGAATAGACCAAGCGGTCAAGAACGGAGCTAAATCTGCTGTAATTATGGGCGCAGGCTTGATAGGGTTGGAAACAGGTGTGGCGCTCATGGAACGCGGTTTGAAAGTCACCATCGTGGAGATGCTGCCGCAGATTCTGCCTCAGATGCTTGACGCCGACATGGCGAAAATGGTTCATGAAGCGCTTCAGGACAAGGGCATGTGCGTTCTCACGGGAAAAACCGTTGAGGAGTTTCTGGGTGACGAGAAAGTGACGGCGATAATGGCGGGCGGCGAAAAAATCGAAGCAGATTTATTCCTCAGCGCTTTCGGTGTGCGGGCAAACACGAAACTCGCGGTTGACGCAGGCATACCCCTCGGCGAAACCAGAGCCATAAAAACTAACGCGCGAATGGAAACTGACGTGAAAGACGTTTACGCTGTAGGCGACTGCGCTGAAGCTCCCAACATAATCACCCATAAACCAATGTGCGCGCAGCTTGGCACGATTGCGGTTAGGCAAGGTAAAGTCGCAGGTATAAACGCTGCAGGCGACTACGCGCAGTTCACGGGCATTCTCGCATCAGCAGTAACGCGGTTATTCGATATTGAAGCAGGTGTAACAGGCTTGACTGAAGCAGCCGCGGCAAGGGCGCGCATCGAAGTAATCACAGGAGCCATCAGCTCAAAAACAGCGGCAGATTACTATCCGGCTGCGAAGCCCATAAGAGTTAAACTTGTCGTGGAAAAAGAGTCTCAGCGCATAGTAGGCGCGCAGATAGTCGGCGGTGAGCAAGTGACCCAGCGCATAAACGCTTTATCCTTTGCTATTCAAAAGCAGATGACCGTGCGCGAATTAGCCAAAGCAGACACGGCTTATGCGCCGCCGTTGAACGAAACATGGGAGCCCATGGTTTTAGCCGCAGAAATGGTCCTAATGAAACTGCGCTGACCAAACATTTTTTCTCTTTTCCACTTTTTAGAAGCGACTTCGTCTTATAGTGGCCTACCAAATGCCTATTGCACTTGCTAGACTGTTTCGTAATTATTCACAGCTTGCGCTGAAGTGAAAACTGAAGAAAAGGAGTTTCTTTTCTGTTTTTGTGGCTTATTTCAGTGCTTTTCTCAGTTCTTCTGCTTTGTCGGTTTTTTCCCACGTGAAGTCAGGGTCGTCTCTGCCGAAATGCCCGAACACAGCGGTTTTTCTGTAAATCGGTCTGAGCAACTTCAAGTGTTCTATTACGGCTTTGGGTCTCATGTCAAAGTGCTTCTTTACTAAAGCGAGAATCTCGTCGTCAGTCAGTTTTCCTGTGCCCGCAGTGTTCACGAACACGGATATCGGCTGTGCCACCCCGATGGCGTAGGATATTTGAATTTCACATTCATCCGCCAAACCCGCAGCAACAATGTTTTTGGCAATGTATCTTGCCATGTAACAGCCTGAGCGGTCAACTTTTGACGGGTCTTTCCCTGAGAAGCATCCGCCGCCGTGGCTTCCAACGCCGCCGTATGTGTCAACAATGATTTTGCGCCCTGTTAACCCTGAATCAGCCAAGGTTCCGCCAACAACAAATCTTCCTGTTCCGTTAACGATGTATTTCGTTTCGGCATCCAGCATTTCTGGAGGTATGACTTGTTTGACTACGTTGTTAATTACGTCCTCCTTAATCTTCTCCAGTTTCACATTTGCGGTGTGCTGAGCGGCAATCACGACAGCGTCTACTCTCTTCGGTTTTCCATTAAAATATTCAACTGTAACCTGAGATTTGCAGTCAGGTCTTAAATACGGCAAAATTTTGGTTTTTCTGCATTCCGCCAGTCTCTTTACAAGCTTGTGCGCAAGCATTATTGGCAGCGGCATCAGTTCCTTGGTTTCGGTTGTGGCGTAGCCGAACATCATCCCTTGGTCTCCGGCGCCCTGCTCATGCGTTTCAGTCTCGTTTACTCCCAACGCTATGTCAGGCGACTGTTCTTCCAAGGAAACGAGTATGCCGCAGGTTTCCCAGTCTAAACCGTCTTTGGCGTTGTCAAAACCTATTTCTTTCAACGTGTTTCTAACGATTTTGGGTATGGACACGTAGCAGTTGGTGGTGATTTGACCAGTGACCACCACGTTTCCCTGCATCACCAAGGTTTCGCAGTCAACTCGTGCTTTCGGATCTTGCCGCAAGATAGCGTCTAGAACGCTGTCGGATATTTGGTCGGCGACTTTGTCTGGGTGTCCCTCGCCAACAGATTCTGAAGTGAACAAGTACTTCCCATTTTTTCTCATTGGAACCCCTTCAGCCAAGTTTACGATGAGGGGTTTAATAACTCAGTGCTTTTCTTAAAAGGCTTTCTCCGTAATCCGAACAACTCAAACAACAGGGCGTAACGCTACACGAAAGCTTATCACCACAACACACGAATATACCTATTTGAAAATCCGCAAGGAAGAATCATCCTTGAAAAGAGTCATACAAACCGCAAACGCACCTAAACCCGTAGGACCCTACAGTCAAGGCATACAAGCCGACAAGTTCCTGTTTGTTTCAGGGCAAGTGGCAATAGACCCCGCAAAAGGCAAAATAGTCGCCAGCGACATACGAGGACAAACCGCCCAAGTCATGGAAAACCTAAAAGCAATACTTCAAGCCGCAGGCTACACCATGAGCGATGTCATCCAAGCAAACGTGTATCTATCATCTATGACGCTGTTCAGCGAATTCAACACCGAGTACGCCCGATACTTCGACAAAGAATTCCCAACTCGAGCAACAGTAGGCATAGAACTGATGCCCAACGCTCTGGTGGAAATATCAGTAGTCGCCTACAAAGAATGAAACCGCTTGGCTAATCGATAATCTTAAACATCATTACGCCCAATTGACTTATCGCGAGTGGACGAGTTATGGACGCCGCTGAAGCTGCAAGAAACGCTTTAGAATGCGTTCTGGACGCGAAAAAAGGCGAAAGCCTCGTCATCTTCTCTGACGAGGCGAAAAAAGGTGTAGGCGAAGCCTTTGAAAAAGGCGCACAGGAACTGAAACTGCAGGCAAAACTGGTTTTGCTTTCGAGTGAACCTCGGGTTTTCCGAAAAGAAATCCCGCAGCAACTCGTGAAGTTTTTGACGGCGCAGAGACCTAACATTTACATAAACCTCTTGCGGGGACTCAGCGAAGAAACACCGTTTAGAATAAAGCTCATCCAAATGGAAACCCGCGACAAGAAAACACGTCTCGGGCACTGCCCTGGCGTAACCGAAGACATGCTTACGAAGGGCGCCTTAGCGTTAACGGTAAATGAGCATCTGCAGATGCAAACTTTGGCTGAACGACTGATCAGGAAGCTGCAAACAGCGGCTAAAGTGAGAATAACAAATCCCGCGGGAACAGAAATTTCCCTAAACGTTAAAGAACGACCGTTCTTCACAGACGCCAAATTCAACTGGAAACTAATGAAGTGGCTGAACTTGCCAACTGGCGAAGTAATGGTTGCGCCAGTGGAAAACTCGCTAGAGGGCAAATTGGTATGCGACATGGCCATCGGTGGAATAAGCCCAATACGTTCACCTGTCACCATAGTCGCTAAAGACGGCAAGGTTCAAAACGTGTCTTCAGCAAACGCTGGAGTGCTTAGAAAAGTGCGGCTTTCTTTGGGTACTGATGAGATGGCGAGCGTTGTGGGCGAATTTGCGTTCGGAGTGAACGCCAAAGCAAGGTTTGTGGAAGAGTTTCTCGAGTCTGAGAAGATACTGGGCACAGTGCACATAGCCTTTGGCAACAACTCCGACATGCCTAAAGGAAAAAACAACTCAGCGAACCACATGGATTTTCTGTTGGCTAAACCCACCGTGGACATAATCACAGAAGATGGCGGCTCCTTTACTATCCTCAAAGACGGCGTTTTCCGAGACCTGTAATTTAGAAGTGTAAAATGTTTAAATGTTTGAAGACAGCCCTTAAACGTGGGTGACGCAGCAGCATGAGTGAGTCAACTGAGAAACTGCCCATATCCGAATTCTACAAAGTAATCGAGTACATAACGATTTTTAAAAGCAGCAAATGGTGGGAAGCCGTAGTCGTCTACGAAACGGCTGGAAAACGCTCAATAGGGCTGTATCTCTGGGAGAACCGGAACAACAATTGGAAACGGAAGAACAAGTTCAGCGTGAGAAACCTTGAGGAATGGAACAAAGTTAAAAACGCTATAGAACAGCTTGCGCCGAAACTTGCTACAAAATGAAAGCTACACCACCTAACAGGCTTCCGCATGATTCTTGAGTCATAAATTATAATAGTCAGCCGCCTCAAAATAGAGATGGGGCGCACTATGACCTCTGCGTTTAAACAGTTCATCGAAAACGTCGCTGGAGAAAAGGCTCCTGGTCCTTCTACGACGTTTTCCGTTGCCCACATCTTTTACGCGCTGGAACTCGTAGCTGAGAAGCCAATCGGACGCAACAAGTTGGCTGAAAAACTAGGTGTGGGCGACGGTGCAATCCGCACAATAATTAACCATTTGAAAGACGCGGGCTTAATTGAAACTTCAAAAGCAGGTTGTACGCTCACCTCCAAAGGTTTAGATGTCTGGAAAACATTCGAAGAGTTTTTCCCAAAAAGAGGCGAAATTGCAAAGACAGAGTTAACCACAGCAGAACACAACTATGCCTTTTTAGTTAAGAACAGTGGGCACAAAGTCAAGTCAGGCATAGAGCAGCGGGACGCTGCCGTAGTCGCAGGCGCAAAACGCGCCGTCGTCATCGTGTCGAGAAATGGGCGCTTAATCATTGAGTCTGTGAGCAACAACATCGAAAAAGAGTTCCCAAAAGCGACAAGACAAATCCTTGATGTCATTCAGCCAGAAGATAATGACGTGATAGTGATTGCTGGCGCTGACGCCTTGCAGAAAGCTAAAAACGCTGCGTTTGCCGCAAGTTGGGCGCTTCTGAATGGTGACGCGAAAAAGTAGGTTGACGGCTTGCTAGGTTGTGTATTTTTCTCCGCCTGTTAAGATTCGCTCCAATGTCGTGTTGAAGTTTATCATTCCTTCGTTTGTTCGTGCTGATACAGGAATCAGCAGGAATTTTAAGCCGATTTGGCTGATTGCGCGCATGATGTTTCTGCTGAAAAGCCGTTTTGAGTCTTCTAACTGCTCAATCGAGTTCTCTAATGTCTTTGGGTTAGCTGCCCAATCGGTGATTTTTTTGACTTCTTTTTGCGGCAGCAAATCGCATTTTGAAAGCAGATGCACTTGAGGTTGGAAAAACCTGTTATACACGGCTGCAGAAAGAAACATGTTGGAAACATAGTTAAGCGGGTTTATTGAAAACACGGCGTCGAACAGGTAAACCATGGCCTTGGGTTCTTTTGTCAGCTCTTTCACTATGTAAGGTCCGCTTGCTCTGAAGGCGAACAACTCCATTTGTCCAGGTGTGTCCACCAGCACAATATCCGCGTTTGCTGCTTCTATGTCCCGCGTGATGTTCTCAATTTCATCGGCTATTAGGTCAGCAGCCATAATCAAGGCGCCGTTTGGTCCTAAACCGTATTGTTCCATCAAGTTGCCTACGTCCACGTAGTTGCGGATGTCTACGTCTGGCGAATACGGAAGCTTCAATGCACCTGGGTCCAAGTTTACAACGGCTACGTCTTGTTTGGACATTTTTAGCCATTCGCTGCAGGCTGCTGTGAACAGGGACTTGCCTGAACCTGCAGTTCCTATTATGAACGCAACTGGCATTTTCTTTTCCTTCTAAAGGTGATTCTGCATTTAATCTTGTTTTCAGGCGTAAATAACTTTGCTTTTGTTATGAAAGCGTTGGCGTCTCTTCGGTTTCTGGTTCTCGCATTTCCTGTTTCGACCGCCGCAAAGCGAAAACTGCAAGCGGAGTAATAACTGCTACGGCAACAACAGCGGCTATTACCGCGCCTAAGGCATAGGAGATGATGAGCGCGTTTTTCGTTGGGCTAACTGCGCCTCTGTAAGAGTCGTCGCCTATCCAGCTTGCCCGAACCGCGTATATGCCTGCGGCTTCAGCCTTCCACACGTACTCAAAGCGTCCGTCTTGTTGCGTTATTGCGGTGCCTAGTATCGTCCACGGTGACCCACTGGCGCCCAAATATATCGTGACGTTTTCGTCTGGTTTGGCGGGAGTGAGTTGCCCGCGGAAAGTGATTGTGTTTTCTTGGAAGGTAACGGGCGGAGAAATCTCCAAAGCGATTGCGCTGGGTTCCAGCGGGATGAAGCTCGCAGATATCTGTCCAGGTGACATCTTTTCGCTGTCTTCCAGCGTGATTACTTGTGCTTCTGCTTCTTTCAGGTTGCTGGGGCATTCGCCGATTCTCCAGCCGTATGTCCAGTTTCCGCCTGTGCATTCGGCAATATAGTATGTGATGTTGTTATGGGTTACCGAGTAGATGTTTTCTCTGGCTTTTTTTGGCGCTTCGGCCAGGTGAACTCCAATGTTCATGTGTTTTTCCTCTTTGTAATGCAGAAGCACAACATTGAGTTCTCCTGCTTTGATTATTGATGCTGCCGTCAAAGCGAAGAGGTCACAGTCGCCCTTGTTGTCAGCAATTGTTTCCAGTGGGTATTTCACTGGCGTAGTCTCTTGGTAGGGTATCTGGTGGACTATCATTAGGGCGCCGTTGACGAAGTCTTCATCTTTCGCGTATAGTTCTCTGAGGTTGTCGGCTATTGGTTTCAAGGCGTAGGGTGTAACAAACTTGGCGAAGTCTTTTTCTGAAGTTAACCTGTGGCTTTTTTCAATGTAGTATTCCAGAAGCGTTTGGGGAATTGCCACGTTCAGCTTGTAGGCTGCTGTGCCGTCTATCTTGTCTAAAAGCTGATACGCGATTGTGTAATCTCCCGCTCGGCAAACTGGGCTTGCGGCAAGGATTGCCAGAACTATTGAGGCGGTTGCTGCCGCTTTTGTATATTTACGTTTCATTTTTCTCAACGATTAATTGGCAAGCAGTTTTATTGGTTTTGCGGATGGCTAATTATTAGTGAAGCTATTCATGCGTCGTTTGTTTGTCGCGGATGGTTTTGCCGCCGTTTTCTTCTATCAAACTTGAGAGTTGGGCTATGGCTTTTTGCAGGGTTTCTTGTGGCTTTTCCGCGTTCTCCGCCGTAGTAGAGAAGTGAATTTCCATGTGTGGTTTATTTTCCTCGCCTTTTGGGTGCGATTTTATGTAAACGCCGCGGTTGTCATGCATTACTTTGTCTATTAGTGGCGCCAAAGTTGACTCCATAATGTTGTCTGCATATATGCTCTTTTCGTAGAACGCGTTGCTGCTTGAAGCTTGCTTAAGCAGAGGCGCTATTGTGGCTTTGAATATGGCTTCCATCTCTGCTGGGACTCCTGGCAACGCTATTAGGATTGTTTTTTTCAGGTTTACGCTGACTGCGGGTGCAGTTCCCACAGGATTGGCGATGGCTTCTGTTTTTTCTGGGATAGTTGCCATTTTAATTCGTGGTTGGGTCAGTTCAACTTTGCCTATTCTTCTTTCTTTAGCGTAGGCTTCGTATCTTTCTTTCACCATTTGCAGTGCTTCGGGGTTGATTTCGAGTTTGCGGTTTAAAGCTTTGGCTACGCCTTCTAATGTTTTGTCGTCGAAGGTTGGTCCAAGTCCTCCTGTGGTTATTATGAACTGCGGTTTTCTCTTCAGTGCTTCGCGGACGGCGTTTGCGATTTCGTCTACTTCATCAGCCACCACGGTAATCCGCTTTACAGTGATTCCGAGATCAGTTGCCTGTTTAGCGAGCCACTGTGCGTTCGTGTTCAGAGTTTTACCTATGAGCAGCTCGTTGCCAACGCAGATTATTTCCATTTCTTGCGTCATTATCTCACGGTTAACTGTAACATGGTTAAAGGTGGGTATTATTTTTTCTTTCTTTGCTCTCTTTTTTGATAGTCAATGTGTGTATGCGGATTTTCGGGGTTATAAATAGCGAAGAAATCTCGGCGTTTTTGCTTGTTTCTGGTTGTTACCCGCCGTAAGCCATGAGTTCCATTTTCATCAGCAAGGAGCCGCCAGAAACAACTTCTTGCTTTACCAAGCCAAGGATTGGCACGTTTGCGCTTGCCCACTGCGTTGTTGTGGTTTTTGTTCCTGCCACGGTGCTGGTGATGGTGATTTTGCCGCAGTTGAATGTGCCTGCGGGAACTGTGATTGTTTCGTAGCTAGTGGCGGTGCTTAGATTGATTGGGTTGGGGATGCCCTCTGAAGCACCGGGTGATATGTCGTCTTCATCTTCAAAGAGTAATTGACCATCCATGTACGCTTGTGTCTTGAAGTGTACGCCTTCGAGAGTGTATTTGTTTATCCAGTAGGTCGTCAACGTCCTCACTATGCTGGCGTTTTCAGTCATGAGAGTTTCTATTTTCAGTAGCCAGCAAGCCACTCCTTTGTGGCTGCCTTCAGCCACGGCGTAGTTCATGCGGCTTTCGATTGCGGTTCCGTTTTCGGTGTAGGTTGTTGCGGTGTAGTTCACCCATGTTCCTGCTTTGAAGTTTGTCATTTGGTTGCTGCCTGTTGGCGTGGGCGTTGCGGTGGGTGCGGTTGAAGGCGTCGGCGTCGGGTTAGCGGACGATTGACTGGTCGACAGGTAAAAAAGAACTCCTGCCGATACAATTATGATGATGAGTAGAAGGGCAGCAACAAGTAGTTTTCGTGAGTCTTTTTTAGATGGCGGTGAAGGTGGATGCGGTGCAGCGGTTGGCGTTCTTGTTTTCATCGTTTTTCCTCAGTTTAGTGGGCGTCAATGTTTTGATAAGACTTTCGGTCATCCTAAAGCAATAGTGGGCACTTGAGTAAAGCGACCAAGCTGACAAAAACGCCGCGTTGTGTTTTTGTGTGGTTACTTTTTCTTGCTGAGCCGCCATTTCAGGTATTCTTTTCTTCGGTTTTCTTTTTCTTCTTCGGCTGTTTCTCCGCTGAGACACTTGGTAGCGCCATTAGGGTTGTTTTTTTCAGGTTTGCGCGGACTGCGGGTGCGGTTCCTACATGATTGACGGTTGATTCTGTTTTTTCGCTTTTTCTGTTCGCTTATTTTATCGTCGTTTGGTTCAATCAACCTGTAGAACCAAATAATTTCGTGCTGTAAATAAAAAATGGGGAACGGGAAACCGCAGTCGTGTTCCCTAGTGCTTACCTATTTGCGTGCTTATCTGCCACTGAATTGTAGCCGTCTCTCACTGGCCGTAGCCTGTAAGTTCCGTCGTTGATACCAAGGAACCTGCAGAAGTGACTTCTGTCTTCACTAAGCCAATAACAGGTATGTTCGAGTTGTACCATGCTGTTGAGGTGCCTCCCGATGTTGTAGCAGTGATTTTGGCGCATGTGAATGTGCCAGCTGGAACCGTGATTGTTTCAGTGCTAGTGACGGTGCTAATGTCGATTGGTTCAGGAATGTCTCCGTCTTCACCGGGTTCAATGTCCTCTTCGTATTCATTAGCCAATTCGCCATTCATGTACGTCTGCGTTTTCATGTGAATGCCCTGACCGGTGCTTTTGCTAATCCAGTAGGTCATTACTATTTTCATTGTGCCGCTTTCTTGGTTCATTGTCATTTCTACGGTCATTACCCAGCAAGCGGTTCCGCTGTATGTTCCTTCACTAATGGCATATTTCATGGTGTTTTCCGCGGTTACTTCGCCTGCATCATAACTTTTTATTACATAAGTCGCCCAGCCGGTTCGAAAGTTCGCTGTTGTGCCGGTTCCAGAGGGCGTGGCACTCGGTGAAGGAGTAGAGGTTCCGCTTGGAGAGGCAGTAGGTGTTGCTGAAGGGTTAGGAGTCGGATTGGTTGATGACGATTGATTCATCATCAAGTAAACGAGAACACCCGCGGATACAACTACAATAACGATGAGAAGAACTACAACGAGCAGTTTGCGAGAATCCATTTTGGATGATGCTTGCGGTGGAGGCGGTGGTGGCGGCGGGTAAGCCAATGTGGTTATTGTTTTCGCTTTCATTTTTTCTCCTCAGGTTTAGTGTAGTGTCGTTGATGTTTTGATAAGACTTTCGGTCAGCTAAAACTAGCTTAGATTCACGGAAATAGAGTGTAGACTAACAAAATGCCGTGTTGCGTGTTCGTGTGGTTACTTTTTCTTGCTGAGCCACCATTTCAGGTATTCTTTTCTTCGGTTTTCCTTTTCTTCTTCGGCTGTTTCTCCGCTGGGGCGCATTTTCTCCCGCAGCTCCATGAGTTCCTGTTGTGTCACTGATAAGCCGCAGCTTTTGCAGACATAGTGCTTGGTAGCTATCGCGTAGTGCATTTCTCCACCGCATTCTGGGCAATACGTCATTTTCGCTCACTTATCAGAAAATACAGCGTTAACAGACAGATATTAGTCTTCGCTTAACTTTGCTCTCATCTTAACCTGCAAAAACGCGCAACAGACATTTCGTGAAACGTGAACGCAAATGCGGCTGGTTATGTATTTTCCGCTTCCCTTCAGTACTCTCTTTCTCGTAGCGGTAGTATTACGCTTGCCGTCTATGCCGTGTTGTTTTTTTGTCAAAGTGTTATCTGTTTTCAAAATTATTCTAAATTCGAAGTTGAATCTGAAGTGTTAAAAAAAAGATATATGCCGCCGCGCGTTGAAATACTGACGTTGCAGGAAACTAAGGCTCTTGCGAGAGAAGGGTTATGCTGAAGAAAGCAATTTCTGCAGCGCCAACGGCTTTAACCATTAGCGCACTACTGCTGCTATCCCTGTTTTTGGTGACTGCCCCAAAAGTTGAGAGCGCCTCCCTTGCTCCAGTGATTGACGGAAATAGAGTATACGTGGAAAACGCAGATTGCTACATTTCGGTAGCTCCTCACACGCTAAACGGAGATGGCTACGTCTACTTCAATATAACCAGCAAGACGTATCAAGGAATAGCAGACTTTTGTTTCGGCTTTAGCGGCTGCGCGATATACGCATGGTTCGATTTATGATTATGATGAAATACAGCTTTATTATCCAACTAAAGGATATTGGATGTATAATTCGCAGGGTGGAGGAGTAATGAAATGCTGCATGCGTGTTTGGGGTGACGGAAATCACGTCATACCACAGTAGGAAGGAGGAGAAGCAAACAGATGGCTGTACATAAGAAGTTTCAAAAAACTATGATTCTCACTATAGTTTTAATATTCTCCAGCATGAACCTTCCTTTTGCGTTTTCAGAAGAAACAGTCGATACAAGTGAAGTGCTGTACTTCTTGAAAAACGTCGCTAATGTTGATGTAAGCAAATACGAACCAAAACTAGTTACAACAACGTCGGAAAAGCCCCCTGAATTTGGTGGTCTCTCGCACGTAACGGGCAAGTATACCCTTGAATCCGAAAAAAGCACCATAAACGTACTATTTATGTTCACAGACAATACTCTTAGCTATTGCAAAATAACTGTGGTTGAGGGCGAGATTTACCAGCTCGAAGAGTTATCTGCTGATATTAAGGTTCAAGCTGACGTTTTCCTTCAAAGGTACCAAGCATATACTGGTGACCCAACCATAGAAGCAATGAGAAATATCTTGGACACGGTTGATGTAACAGAAAACGGCGTAAAGGTAGCAGGCAACATAAAGATAGAGACTGCAATCGAAGTCTACTCGTCCTCTACGCGTCTATCTTGTAAGAACACTTTTAACGGTGCAGACTACACAAGCTTGAGCGTCCGCTTTATAAATGGAAGTTTCGCTTCTTTCGGTGATGATCGGAGTTACTATAAGATAGGGGGCACCGACGTAAACCTTTCTAAAGAAGACGCAGTTACCCTCGCATTGCGCCACGCAAAGAATTTGTCGTGGGAACTTCTAAACGGAACAAAAGTCACGGATTTCACCATAGTAGAAGACAAAATCGGGGCCCAGTTGCTCACCCAACCCAGAGAACCGTTAATGCTATATCCGTACTGGCTGGTCATTTTGCCCCTTGACAAAATGTACCCAGGCTTCATCACACAAATAATGTTCCAAGTGTGGGCTGACACCGGAAAAGTAATCACCTGCACCCCCCTTAGCCAAGGCGGAGACGTACCGTTAAACGTGTCCTCTCCAACACTTGAAGACAACTCTGCAGCGCCAGTTCAACAGGAAAATGAACCTGCGCCCTCAACGGCTACACTAATAGCCAGTATAGCTATCGCTGCCACAATAGCAATAGTCATTACAATTGCGGCTTTCAAGAAAAGACACAAGAAATCCATCGCCTTTTCTAATCACCCACATGTTCAATAAAAAATGCAGCAAACCTGTCACATGCGCCTCTGCCCAGAAAAACATTTCTCGGCAACACCGCTCTTCCCCTAAAGGGCAACAACCAACAGGAGACTGCCGCAATAAGCCTGCTGGGGTACCTCGCAAAACTCAAGAAAAACGGGCAACGCGCTAAATGCGAGCGTAAATGCGGTTGGCTGCGTATTTTCCGCTGCCCATTTCTTGTTCTATTTCCCTTAGCAGCAGTATCCGCTTGAACGTTGGCGGGTGCGTCGCAAACCAGCTATTCATAGCAGCCCACGTGTCCTTGGATTCCCTTTCCATCGCAAGCTCCAGCTCGCGCTCATCTAAAACGCCGTCCCTGTCCAAATCATAATCCTGCTTGCTGTTCATTATCTGCTGGATCTCCCGCTTCGCCGTGGCTGGGTCTCCAATGTAGAACGCTCTGGCGCCTTCCGTGGGCTTAGGCGAAATCGACAACCCATAAGTGATTTTCGACAGTGCACTCTGGAGGCTACGCGGAGAACCAGTCACATACGCAGCGTAAGCATCAGCATAATGCTCACGCAAGCGGCTCAACCTCATGACGCTTAGAAAAGAAATCACGTAAACAATGAACGCGATTACACCTATGGCTATCAGCGCCGCGCCAGCGTTGCCCTCCTTGTTTCGACCTCTGGAACGCGAGCTGAGCAATCCCACCCGCAGCGTGGTCTGCGCTATTATGTAGGCAATCAACGGCAACGCCGAAAGCACAGTCATCACAACGTAATCCTTATGCCTTATGTGGGCTATCTCATGGGCTATCACGGCTTTAACTTCATCCTTATCCAGATTCCTCAGCAACCCCTCATGCAAGGCTAAAACTGCGCTCTTGGAGGTTCTGCCGAAAGTAAAAGCGTTCGGCGTGTTGTTCGGAACTATTGCTAGCTTGGGCATCGGCAAACCGCTTTTATCGCAAAGCTCCTTAACCGTTGATTCCAACCACGGGTTTTCGTTCGGCTTCAAGTAATGCAGCCGTGTTGTGCTGGCGACAACCGCGGGGCCAATAAGATACTGCAACAGTATAAAAAGTCCCACGCCGCCTAAACCGATGACTAAGCTGGTTACCGTGTCAAACTGCAAGAGGTATATTATGCCGAACAAGAAAAGCCCAAATATGAAGGTCGCTACGAATATTGATGTTCCCATCGCAAGTTTCAGTTCAGACAGCCTAGCCAAACGCCACGCTTCTCCTGCTGACTCAGTGGAAAAGCACTTGTAGAATTAAATCTTTCTAAGCAAAACCGGAAAGTTATGCGCCTCTTTCAGATATGCACTTGAAGCGACGTTTAGATTGGGTACGCTCCGCATACCTTGCAGAATTGGATGCGCGTTTTCACGTAGCTCTTGCAGTAGGGGCACTGTATTCCGCCGTTGTCAGGGTAAACCTCAGATGGTTTCCCGAAAAGCTTCCTGAAATGTTCATAATACAGCAGCTGCTCCTTGTCCTGAATTTTCACGTCATCTTCTTCGAGAATGGCTTTCTTTTTCTCGGCGAATTCTTGGTCAGTGTACTCTTTATCAAAGAAGGTGCGTAGCACAGCGGTTCCTGTTCCCTCCTCTAACGGCGCCTTAGGCCTCCAAATGACTTCCTTCGGTATCAGGTTCTCGTATGCCTTGCGGAGTATCCATTTGCTGTATCTTATGCCTTCATGCATGTTAATCTTCAGCTTGATCGGCAGTTTCTTGGCCCAATCCATGAAAAGGGGGTCCAAAAAGGGCGCCTTTATGCTCATGTCAAGTGATTCAGCCATTGGTATTGAAGAGAAACCCATTTCTGCCCACATCTCTTCCTGTTTCTGCTTAAACTCCGCTTCTGACAGGTGGAACTGCCATGGGTAACCGAAAAGCTCATCCAGCGCGTCGCCTGTGAAAACGCTTTTGACGCCTTTTTTCTTCAGCAGCGTTAAGCCGATGTATACGGGCATGCTGTTTCTTATTTCCATTGGGTCGAATTTTTTCAGAGCTTTCACGACTTTTGGCGCGTTGCTGAGTACTTCGTCGCGGTCGAACACGTGTGTTTCATGGTTAAGTTTCAGGAAAGCCACCATCTTCTTCACGTATTCGGTGTCCTTCGGGTTTCCATGCTTGAACGCCAAGGTCAAACATGGGATAGTGGGCTTGTACTTTATGGCTTCGTAGGCTATTATTGTGGTGTCTGTTCCCGCTGAGAACAAGAAGCCGTCAGCCATGTTTCTTTGTACGACTTTGTTCACTAAAGCTGGAATTTCAGGTAGAAGGTTAATGTACTCTTTTTCGTCAAGTGCCATGCTTTTTCCCCCGTGATATTAGAGTTTGTCGCCTCTCGGCTATTTAAGTCTATCCGTATGCATATAAAAGCTGAGAAATTGTAAACATACGTGTGGAAAATTCAGCAAAGTCTGGACATGCAAATCTTGGTTTTCTGAATTAAACAGCGGCGGCTACGTAGGTAACTTTAAAAGTTTTGAGACTTCGTTCTTATTGAAAGGTGCAACGTTAAGTGCGTTATGATAGTCACGACGGATGGCCATACAGCAAGATTGAGCACTGGCCTCCAATGACTTACCGAGACCGTTCCGTTCCTACTCCTGAGGCTCTGGCTGCGTTTGCTGATTTTCTTAAGACCGACAATTCAGCCAGCCAAAACCGGGAACTGCAGCCTTGGCTTCCATTCTGCGAGGGTAGATGCGCCTTCTGTTATTTTCCTGTAAGCTGTGAAAAACAAAATGTCGCCGCGTATATTGCCGCTTTGAAAAAGGCCTTAGGATTTTACGCTAAGAACAGGTACGTGCAATCAAGTGTTTTCAACGAACTTTACGTAGGCGGCGGAAGCCCCACGGTTCTCGCCAGTCACTATTTAATGGATATTTTGCAGTTTTGCCGCGGCAACTTCAACTTAACCCGAGACTGCACAACGAAAGTCACCGCTTGTACCAACAGCCTTTCCGACGACAAAATTCGCTTGTTGTCTGCAAGCAAAGTTAACCAGTTAGACATAGGCATCCAGACGTTTGATGATTCCTTGCGCAAGATGCTGCTGCTTCGTGACAGCGGCGGAGACGCTAGGCAAAAACTGAAGGTTGCTAAAAAACATGGTTTAAGCGTCAGCATCGACCTGCTGTACAATCTCCCAAAGCAGACAAAAAAGCAGTGGGTTGAGGATTTGAAACAGGCTTTGGAGTTGGAAGTTGAAAGTGTAGATTGCTATCCGCTGGATTTATATGCGGATACGCCGTTAGCGCGGCGAATTGCGGCAGGCGAGTTGCCGCCGATTGGTGATGACGCGGCGGAGATGGAAATGTATGTTGAGGCTTATCATCTTTTTAAGGAAAACGGGTATTTGCCTACTTGCCATAACAGGTTTTCGAGGATTAAGGAAGACTTCGATAAGCCTTCGTCGGAGGTTGTGGGTACGGGCGCTGGGTTTTTCATGGGGCACATAGGCAGTTACCTTTACTCGGACATTGATGATGTTAAAGACTATGTTGCTGCCGTGGATCGTGGCGTTTTGCCGATTGCTAGGCTTGCCACGCTTTCGCAGGAAGCTGAAATGCGTAAAGCAATGATGTTGATCTATCTTCGTGTTCCCGTGGAACGTGAAGAATTCAAAATGCAGTTTGGCAAGTTCCCTGAAGAAGCGTTCCCTGATGCTTTGCGCCGGTTGCAGGAGAAACAGCTGATTGAAATAGCTGATGGCAAAATATGTTTAACTGAGAAGGGTGACCCGTGGCGGTTTAACATCGCTTGGGAGTTCTTTAAGGACTGTGAGAATTGAGGGGGTTCAAGAGTGAAGGTCAGCCTGATCCACCTGAAAGTCCGCGGTTCGCTTAGCGGCAATCTTGAAGCGGCTTCGGCTGGGATTCGCAAAGCCGCTCAGCAAAAACCCGCGTTTATCGCTCTTCCCGAGTATTTTTCTGTTCCCAACAACATGGAACAATTCAATTCTGCAAAAGAAATCAGCAAACAAACCTACGCGGTGACGATTCGCTTTCTCGCGGAAATCAGCAAAGAGTTTCCAAGCATTTACATTATAGGCGGTACCGTGCTTGAGGAGGACAACGGCGTGTTCTATAACACTAGCACGTTGTGGCGAAACGGCACATTGATCGGCACGTACCGCAAGCGGAATCCGATAGCTGCTGAGCTGCGGGCTGGGGTAAGCCGCGGCGACAAGGCTGCTGTGTTCGCTACTGAGTGTTGTAAGGTTGGTTTGCTTGTTTGCGCGGACATGTTTGACCCACCGACCATTAAAGCGGTTGTTGATTTAGGTGCGGAGCTTGTGTTTTTGCCTGTTGCTGCTATGGGGACGCATCCGCATGTGACGGGGCATCCGTTGACTGAGAAGCTTGCTACAGAAAACGGCATTTACGTTGTCAAAGTTGGCAATGTTAGCTCCAATGCGCGGGGTGGAAGAAGCGCGTTCATCACGCCGTGGGGTGTTGCGCAGGAGGCGTCGGACGAGGTGGAGGATTCTGTTTTGAGTATCGATTTTGACTTGCAGAAGCTCAAAGCGTATCGAGAATCGCTGAAGAGATGATTTTCCTCGGAAAAGCAGATGTCTCTGCATCTGCGTGTTCAGTAAAGTTTGGCCCATTCGTCTATTATGCGCGCCATTTCGGCGAAGTCGTATCGTTTGAGCCACTCTCGGAGTTCAATGTTGTTTACAGCGAACTTTGCTACTTGCCTCGCGTTTTCTGCGTCGTGCACGAGCAGCAGCACAGCCATCAAGTTGTGCCTGCTTAGGTAGGCTACCGTTTTCAGCAGTGCCTCAGTTTTTTCGTTGTTCAGCATCTCTGCACTCAATTCCACAACTGCAGGTTTCTTCAGGATTTTGAGGAAGTTTCTTGTTAGGAGGTCTACCCAGTAATTTGTGAAGTAATCCCGCGATGAAAGAGGCACATGGAAGTAGTCCACCAGTTCCGCTATGCTTTCAAAGTCTATGCCGAAGCGTTCTTTGGCGAGAACTGGGTCTGGATACATTTCCACGGCGAAAGTGCCTTTAACTAGTCGTTTGGCTTTTTTCAGGAAACTGGTTATTTCCTGTGCGCGCCATTCTGTCCAGTTTAAGCCGCTTTGGCGCCATAGTTCCACGCAGCGTGGGCACACGCAGAATTCTTCTTCCGGGAAATGGTAAAGGTTCAGCGTTACGCCTTGAATATCTTCCTTGTTTAAAGTTTCGACGTAGTTTAGGACTTTGGTTTGGTAGTCGGGGTTTGTGGGGCACACGAAGTCGAAGGGCACGTTTATCCGCCTATTCTTGCGCAATGCTGGACCATTTTTTGAGACCGCCACCATGTCCGGTTTTTCCCTGATGGCTTTTGCATCGCAGAAGCATGTGGCATCGTTTTGCATTTTTCTTGCGGCTGGGAAAACCGCACCGTCTGCCCATTTCGAGTAGTAAACATGTGGGTTGAACCCTGCGACTTCTTCCGGTGTGTACGTGACTAGTCCGATTTGCATGTTTCTTCACTTGCGCGGAAGAGATATATTCTTGCGGCTTATTTAATTGTTGATTCGCTATGGGCAAACCTAAAGCCTATGTTTCTTTTGATTATGCTAAGTGTCCGCCATGTTCAGGTACCGTCTGCGTAGGCGTTTGTCCGCTGGGTGTTTTGGAGGTTGGTTCCGATGGTAAGCCACATGTTGCTGATGCCGCTGAATGCACCGTGTGCGGTGTGTGCGCAGACTTGTGCCCGTGTAAGGCGATTGCGATAGTGCATAACGAAGAGCTCTGTCAAAAATAGTGGTGAGGTCATGCGACAGTTTGAACTTGTTGGGAAAGGCGTGAAGTTAGTTCTGAGCGATAACGTGTTAGCTGTTTTATCCGATGCCCCGCTTACTACGGTGAGTTCCGCATTTCATAACGGTGGCGGCGTGAAGACAACAAAGGTCATAATTAACGCTGAAGTGACTAAAGCTTACAGCGACCGTGTGCTTCATGCGAACCCGGAGGCGTTTCTCGAGGCTTCTGCAAGGAAATTCGGCGTTACTGAAAGCTATATTGGCATGGCTACGGCGGCAGCGGTGGACAACTTCGCATTGGTTTCCAAAAAAACTAGCCATATAGGCGTCAGTGTGATGGCTACCGCAGCAGACA
This sequence comes from Candidatus Bathyarchaeota archaeon, assembly GCA_026014705.1. Lineage (GTDB taxonomy): Archaea > Thermoproteota > Bathyarchaeia > Bathyarchaeales > Bathycorpusculaceae > JAOZHU01. The sequence continues at coordinate 38,269 of JAOZHU010000015.1, forward strand.
ATGCAGGCAACACTTGTAACCATTCTGAGTCGGCAGGTGAACCTATTGAGATTATGGAGCACACTGGAACAATTAACATAATCGCCATAATAGATGGTAATCCGACTGAAAGCGCCTTAGTGGGAACAATTATCACAGCGACTGAGGCAAAGATGGCGGCGTTGCGGGAACTGGATATCCGCAGCCGTTATTCTGGCGATGAGGCTACGGGCACGGTGACTGACGCCATAACTGTTGCTGCGACTAATCGTGGAGCGCCGATTGTGTATGGCGGTCCTGCATCAGAGTTAGGGCAGCTTGTCGGGTTCTGCACAAAGAAGGCAGTTAAAGAAGCAGTCATGAAGGCGAACGAGTGCATGCCCAGCAGGTCTATCTTGAGCAGACTGAAGGAGCGGCATTTGCCTGTCGAACACTTGGCTTCTGAACTTGCCAAGGTCAAGAGCTTAGGCGTTGAGGAGAGTGCTATCGCAGCCTTGCTGGTTAAGGTTTTGCAGAGTGATGCGTTAGCGGCTTCAGTTGTGTGGGCGGCTGTGAAAATAGCTGAGGACATCGAAAAAGGCGTGGTCCCGCCAGAATTCGGGAAGCCCGAAACTTTGAGCAAACGGTTTGGCGCTTTTTTCACGAAACAGGCTGGCGTTTCAGATGAAGAGCATGTTGCAGTGGATTTGCCTCTTTTCCTGAAAGACGTGTTAATCGGCATTGTGCATAACGCGCTTTCCACGGGAAAAACTGAAAGCCTTAAATAACCTGCAATTTTATTCCGTAAACACAACACTGTAAAGATGGTGGAAACATTTGAAGTTTGGAGTCTTCTTGTATCAACCAGAACCCGTTGAGGGTGTAGACATTAACTTTTACCGCATAAAGCCCGAATCAGGAACCGTTGGGAAGCCTAACCCTGAGATGTATACAAACATCGCGGTTTTCGGCGATAACGCTTTGGCGGCCAAGCGTCCTGAATGGATTTCCGTGTCTAAGGATGGTCCCGCTTTCCGCACCAACAAAAAGTACAATTTGCGCTGGGATGTCTTATGCATGACGAACCCTGAAGTGCGCGAATACAACCTCAAGTTAATCGAGGAATGCGCGCGGAAAACACCAGGCATCAGCATCAGTAGCCAGCATTTTGCTGAGCGTGACTTCTGCGTGTGCCCAAGGTGCGTTGAGCAGTGGCGCACGAGCGGGTTGAACTGGGTAGACTGGCGCGCGAAAACCGTTACCGCCTTCCTGAAAGAAGTTCGTGAACGCGTAGTGGGTAAACCCTTGTTTGTGAACTGCTTGCCTGACCCATTGCTGGGCAAAGTGCGGTTCGGATACGATTTTGAGGCTATGGCTGAATACGCCGACTACTTTGTCATTCCAATGTTCAGCAAAGCGTACCCGACGCCGTGGTACTGGGAAACCATCGCTCGAGGCTACAAGAGCTTCTTGAAGAAGCCAGTTTTCGTGAATTTCTATGTGCGTGGTCCAGGCGAAACATGGGAGACAGTTGCGCCGCACAGGCAGATTATGACAGTGGCAACGCGCGCAGCGAGAACAGGCATTGACGGCGTAATCTTCTTGGCGGAGAAAGCGCAGTGGATACGGGAGTTCCAGCAGAAAGTCGTTGAGGACAAGGAGTGGCGGAAAGAACTGGAAGGCTACGGCGGAGACGAAGTCCTAGAACTTTTCAACAGATGGGAAAAACTGTTCTAAACGTCTCCTTTCCCTTTTTCTGCTGTTACTTCTTGCTGGAAAACCTCAACACTGTGCCACACAAAAACGGCTCATGCAAAAACCGACCCCAAAGGCAGACCTCATCTTCTCACCTGCACAAACAAAGCCGAAAACCAAACACAAAAACCCCAAAAACCAACAAACAACTCACCCACTCTCAAACGCCGCACAACAACAAATACCCAATCGCCGCTTAACAGCCCAATCGCGTTTCACGGCAGAAACCCTTCAGACGGTTCATACCACACAGCGCCTCCAACACTATATAAATCACCTTTAAATAGGGGGGCTATAAACTGCCTCAAACGCTAGCACACACAACTCCGAAAAACCACTACAAACACGATTTTCCAATGAATCACTCACAAATAAAAAAGAAAATGGGGAAAGTTTAAACTGCTTTCTTCTTAACAGCGGTTTCCAAAGCCACAACGCCTGGAAGCTTCTTGCCCATCAAAAACTCAATCAACGCACCGCCAGCAGTGCTGATGTAACTGACTTTGCCGCTTAAACCATACTCCTGAATAGCCGCAATCGTGTTCCCGCCACCAGCAAGCGAAAACGCCTTCGAACCAGCAATAGCCTCAAACACTTTCTTAGTGCCGTAATTGAACTCCTTATTCTCGTACACACCCATTGGACCGCTAACCACGATGGACTTGGCTTTACGGATTAATCCTGCGTAATTCTCCACGGTCTTTGCACCAATGTCAAAAATCGAGTACTCCGTTGGCAGTTCAGCCACGCTGATCTCCTTCCGCTTGCCGTTAACGTCCAACGCAACATCTACAGGAACCACGACGTTGCTAGGATACTTCTGCATCAACTCCTTAATCCCAGGAATCAACCCTGTCAACTCTTTCTTCGCCAAGAAATCCATGTTTTTCCTGCCTAAATCCACACCTTTCGCTGCGAGAAACAGCTGCGAAGTCACACCGCCAACCACCACATAATCCGCAATTCCGTTGCTCAGCACGTATTTGCTGATTTCCAGCGAATCATCTGCTTTCGCCCCACCCATGACATACACACAGGGTTTCTCAGGTTTCTCCAACGCCCGTGAAAGCGACTTGAGTTCACGCTCCATGATGCGTCCTGCAGCAGAAGGCAACACGGCAGTGAAGCCTACCATCGAAACGTGTCCACGATGTGCAGCCGCAAACGCGTCATTCACAAACAAGTCCGCCAATGGCGCAAGATTCTGCACCAACTCAGTTTTAGCGTGCTGTTCGGGTGTGCCGCTTTTGGTTTCCCCATCGAAACTGCGTACGTTTTCAAGAACCAAGATCTCTCCACTTTTCAGCGCTTTGATTGCGGTCTTGGCTTTTTCACCGTAAACGTCGTCAACGTATTTGACCGGCAATCTGAGGATTTTAGCTAGAATAGCCGCGTGTTCTTTTAACGGTGTGTAATCTGGATCACCTTTCCTGCCTTGGTGTGCAAGGATGACGGTTTTAGCGCCTTTTTCCACCAGTTCCTTTATTGTAGTTTCTGCGTGTGCTTTGATGCGTACGTCGCTTGTGACTTTTTTGGTTTCAGGATCAATTTCGCTGTTAAAGTCTACTCTTACAAGGACAGTTTTGTTTTTGACTTTGAAGTCGTCTAGGGTCAGGTACTTTGCCATTTTTTCACTCTCATTTTTTGTTGAAAAAGAAAAATAGGTTGTGGGTTTTAAAGTTTGGGTTCGCCGGTGTTTAGAGTCCTGCTTTTTTGCCGACTAGCTCGATGAGTTCAACCATTCTGCAGGAGAAGCCCCATTCGTTGTCGTACCACGCGAGGATTTTGACGAAGTTACTTTTGCCGCCGATAACCATCGTTGACTGCGCATCGAAGACTGCAGAGTACGTGGAGTGCAGTACGTCTGATGAAACGATCGGGTCTTCCGTGTACTCCAATATGCCCTTTAGCGGTCCTTCTGCGGCTTTCTTCATGGCTGCGTTGATGTCTTCCGCGGTTACTTCTTTGCCCAGCACCGCTGTTAAGTCTACGATTGATACGTCTGCTGTGGGTACGCGTAGCGCGATACCGTTCATTTTTCCGCTGCAAGACGGCAAAACTTCGCCGATTGCTTTGGCTGCGCCTGTGCTTGTTGGAATAATGTTCAATGCGGCTGCTCTGGCTCTGCGCAAGTCTTTATGCACTAGGTCTTGGACCTTCTGGTCGTTGGTGTAACTGTGGCAAGTGGTCATGAAGGCTTTTTCTAGTCCGAAGTTGTCGGCTAATACTTTGCTGACTGGTGCGAGGCAGTTGGTGGTGCACGAGGCGTTGCTGAGGATGTTGTGTTTTTCGTGGTTGTAGGTTTTGTCGTTTACGCCCATGACGATGGTTACGTCGGGGTTTTTGGCTGGTGCGCTGATTAGGACTTTTTTTGCGCCTGCTGTTAGGTGTTTTGCGGCGGCTTCGCGGTCAGTGAATAAGCCTGTGGATTCTACTGCCAAGTAAACGCCTAGGTCTTTCCATGGGAGTGCCGCTGGGTCTTTTTGGCTGAGGACTTTGAGCGTTTTTCCGTTGACGACCAGGTCGTTGCCGCTGACTTCCACGGTTCCTGGGAATCTTCCGTGGATGGAGTCGTATTTCAGCAGGTGTGCGTTGGTTTTGGCGTCTGCGAGGTCGTTTATGGCTACGAAGTCGATTTTGGCTTTGCGTTCAATCGCTGCGCGGTAGAGGAGTCTGCCGATTCGTCCAAACCCGTTTATTCCTACTTTTATCGCCATTAGTTTTCACCTTTTTGCTTTCGAGTGTAACAGCGGGTTTGTCTTAATTAATTTTCCGACGGAGAAATGCTTGTTGATGCTGTGAAAAAACGATTTTTCGGTTTTTTGTTGCTGATGGTGTTTTTGGTTGTTGTTGTGGGCTTTGCCTTTTTAGTGCGTGGAAGAGACTATAGCCCCCTTTATAAATAAGGGGTGAAAGGTAATTCTAAATGCCAGAGAACATGTCTTATGCAAACAGCGAAAAATGGTGCAAAAAATGTTTGTTTATTCTCTGCTTGAAAGCACCACAATGTAATCCGCTGTGTCTGCACACATGTCCGCAGCATGCTCAATGAATTCGATCAAATCGTCGAATATCACCATGGCGCCGCAATTGATTTCCCCGCCGTATTTGACGAACAATGCTTTTGCCTTGAGGTATTCTGTGTCTAAGTCGTGTTCAATGTCCTCGACTTTTTTTGCCTCTTCAATGGCTTCAGCAGGATTGGTGGAGATTTTCTCAATGCTGCCGCGCAGAGTCTGAGCAGTTTCCACAAGCTTCGATGTCATGAACACTGTTTTCTTGCATAGTTCTTCTGGAATTTGTGTTTCGGAAAGCATCTCTAAGCATCTTGCAGCGTCTTTCGTGTGGTCTGCCAAAGTGTCCAGTCTTTTCACGAGGTGTAATAGATCTTCACGGTAATCAGCAACTAAAGCCGCACCTTTGGAAAGTTCCTTGAAAACCTCGGTGCGTAATTTGTCTACCTCTTCTTCAGCCTTATACAAGTTTTCGATGTGATTCTTGGCTTCTGCAAATTTGTTCTCTGAGAAGCTTTTCATAGCTTTATGGAGCCAAGTCACAGTGTCAAAGGCTTTAGTTATCTGCTCGTGAGCTAGCTCTAACCCTTTTGTTCTGCGACGCTTCTCAAACCAATCATAGCTTCTTCTTTCCATGAGTCACATCTCCGTTGATACAATTATGTGAGATGGTTTCACATATAACCCTTCTCTTGAAAATACTGCACTGAGCACTCTACTCCAGCACTCTTTTTCATTTGGCTGCGTCATGCAAGACAACCGTCAATTGCCAGAAACCAATCCACCAGATCTGTAGTGCTTAATTGTGCCTGTTTTTTCTTGTCCTTCTTTGCTTCTGCGACTTTTAACATCATCAACATATCCTGTTTCTTGGAATTGCTTCTACACATGCGCGAAATACCATGATTCGGCGAATTTTATTTCATGGTTCTTCTTTTCACGTGTTTTAAATTGCTTCATTCAACTTTTCCTCAAATAGCACTTTACACGTCTCGTTTATTTAGAATCCCCAAATAGTATATAGACCACATATTAGTCTCTATGACACACCTAATTCTCGCAAAATCAGCTTCCAAGAACGATTTTCGCCAAATGAACCTTATCTTCCAAAGTCCGCATTATAGTGTTCGCCACTCTCACCTTTATCCCGAGTTTCTCTATTTCCCCTTTCTGCGCCAAGTCAGCTGTATCAATTATAAACGTGTCTATGAAATCTGCATAAAGCTCAGCCACGGCATACGCTGAAACTTCCAGCCTTAACCCCCATAAAAGCTTGTCTGCTGGTCCCTTAATGGGTGCACCAGCCACTATCGGGCTTACCGCTACTTTATCTGCGTTCGTTTTCTTTAACGCGTCTCTGACGCCCTTCAGGGCTAGAATCGTGCCTATGCTGACTATTGGGTTACTTGGGCAAACTACCACTTTCGTAGTGTTCATAATCGCGTCTATTACCCCTACTGCTGGTTCCGCCGTGTCCGCGCCGAGAAACTTGACGCCATAGACCGCATCTCTTGCCTGTCTCTTAACCAAGTATTCTTGAAAGTGAATTTCCCCGCGTTTGGTCACAATTCTTGTCTCAAATCTGTCATCGGTCATAGGCAAAATCGCTACATTCAGCCCTAACAGCCTTGTGGCTTCAGCGGTGACCTCAGACAGCTTACATCCCTTCTTAAGAAGGTTGGTTCTGAAAACGTGCATGGCAAGGTCTTTGTCGCCGAGGGCGAACCACGTTTCTTGCCCAAGTTTGCCAAGCGCGGTTAAGCAGTGGAAAGTGTCGCCTTTGATTCCCCACCCCTTTTCTTCGTCGACTATGCCTGCTAACGTGTAGGCGATTGTGTCGATATCTGGTGATATGTGTAGCCCGTGGAGTTCAATGTCATCGCCAGTGTTCACAATTATCGTCACGTTTTTCTCGTCAACGAGTTTCACAAGTCCTGTGAGAAACCTTGCAGCGCCTACCCCACCAGCTAACGCCGTAATCATCGACTTTCACACAGGTTTGCGTTATGGCGAGTGTTCTTTTTCGGAAACCCAGTATTCGGCTGCTGAGCCTTTTTTGGTAATTATTTGCTCTTTCTTGAATATGGGTGCTTCTTTTTTGTATCTTTCCACAGCTTCTCTCAGAACTGGAAAAACATCCGTTCTGTGTGAACCAGCAACTGAAACGTAAACTAGGTCTTCGCCGACCGTGAACTCGCCGAGTAAATGGTGAATTTGGACATCGACTATACCCGGCTTCCGGGACAAGTCGCTGCAGATTGTATTGAGAACTTCATTTGCCTTCTCTTCATAAGCTTGCAGTGTAAGCTTCTGAACCTTTTCGCCTTCCAAAGTCTCTCCGCGCGCTACACCGATGAAGAGCGCTACGGCGCCCATCTTCTCAGAATCGCCGCTTTGCCTGATGCTGCTTAACAGATCCTGAACTGAAAATGTACCCTTCTCATGAACACTTGCATGGTGAACCAAACATCTCCCCCATTCTTTTCTAACTAACACTAACATATAATCTATTTTGCCTCTAAACAGATTCCGCACGTTGCCGCCACCAGAGCAGAACTCAGTTAAACCTCTATAGCAAGAATTTCTTTGCATTCCTCAGGTTATTGGGACTGTGAACACTATTAGCGAGTTTTATTGTTTCATTTCTTGTATTTTTTCTTGGTAGTGAACCGTCGCTGGGCAGCCGCTGCAACTGTACTGAACCCGTAACGGGCAGGTTTTGCAGTTTGCCCCACAGGGAGCAGTTTCTGTCTTCTTTTTGGGAAGTGTATACACAGTTTTTTCTAGGTGCTCAATGTTCTTGATAATATAGACTTTTGCGGTTTCTAAGCCTGTCTCTTTTGGGTGTCTTTCTGGGTATGTTAGCCACCACTCTTTTTCTGAAGAGACAATGTAGACCGCGTAAATTGTGTCCGCTGTTGTTCCTGAAAAGAGAAGGTATGGGCAGTTTTTCATATTTTCTGCTCGTCTTTTTGCTTCTTGCGGTGAACTTGCTTCGCCAATCATTATCCCGCAGATGCTTTTCAAGGAGTTACTTCCTTTAGCTTCAACAGCCTCTTTTACTGTATTAATTTTGGTCGATTTTCCTTTATAAGTCAGTATTATTTCTCTTGTTTCTTCGCGAAACTAGTGGGACACTCGTTGTTTCAGCAGGGCATTGATGAAATTGGGTTTATTCCTGCTTTACTTCTTGTAGCTTTTCCTGCGCTGGTTGTGCGACCAGTTTGGATTTTCTGATGCCCACGTGCCTAAGCGGCGCCACTTGCTTAGCTTCATTGTAGATGTCCGAAGCTATTTTCCCGAGCACCATTTCTTGAACGAATTGGTCTAAGGTTAGTGCCGCTGCTTTTTCGTTGATAGTCTTCGTCATCATGCCGCGGATGACTTTTTCTTGAGACGTCCTGATTCTCGAAAGCGTGAGAGCCGAAACTGATATCCTCAGTTTGTAGCCGTCTTTTGTAGTTAGATTGAAGAGTCCATCAACTTTTGTGGTTCTTCGCCTGACCAAGCTTCGCAGGTAATCCCGTGAGTACTCGTGCCCTTTAAACAGCGTATGCGCGGTTTTGCCTTCTATCTTGTTTATCTGGAAAAACATTTTCAAGTATTGATGCGAGAAGTCGCCTGTTATGTCGTAAAGCGTTGCTTCGACCACTCTTCCAATAAGCTGTTCCTGTTCTTCGGCGGGCACGGTGCCTAACTCGACGTTTCCAAAGAACGGCGGTGCAACTACCATGTACCATGCTTTGCCTCGCCATTTGTCGCGTACGTGTTTCGCTTTTGAAGACAAAGTCTATCCCTCGAGCGTGCCTTGAAGATTCACAATGGGATATTAAAAGGTTTACCGTTTTAAGTTTATCTTCTCGATGGCACCCATGTATTTTCTCAAAACTTTTGGCACCACAATTGTACCGTCTTCTTGTTGATAGTTTTCCATGATTGCGACGATAGTTCTCCCCGTGGCTATGGCGGTTGAATTCAAAGTGTGCACAAATCCTTTGACGGGTGCACCTTCTTTTTCTCTGTACCGTATATTTAGACGCCTAGCCTGATAGTCTGTGCAGTTGCTGCAGGAGACTACTTCCCGGTACGCGTTTTGCGCAGGCATCCAAGCTTCGATATCGTATTTCTTAGCGGCTACTGTTCCTATGTCGCCTGTGCACACGTTGACGACGCGGTAAGGTATACCGAGTTTTTGGATAAGCTCCTCCGCATTGTGGACCAATTCTTCATGCAGTCGCCATGAGTCCTCAGGGGTACAGAAAATGAACTGTTCTATCTTGTTGAATTGATGTGTTCGGAATATTCCGCGCGTGTCTTTACCATGCACCCCTGCTTCCTTCCTGAAGCATGCGCTTACTCCAGCAAGCTTAATCGGCAAGTCTTCTTCCTTCAACACTTCGTTCTGGTGCATTGCCGCCATCGGATGCTCAGACGTTGCGATTAAGTAGAGATCTTCTTTTTCGATTTTATAGAGCACATCTTCGAAGTCGCTTAGTGCCGTGACTCCTTCATATGCATCTCTCCGCATGAGGTACGGCGGCTCCACTGGTACGTAGCCTTTTTTGACCAATTCTTCTAAAGCAAAATTCAGCAGCGCCATATCTAGCAGCGCGGCTTCCCTTTTCAGGTAGAAGAATCTAGCGCCTGCGACTTTTCCTGCTCTTTCAACGTCGATTATATCTAAGTTTAGGCTCAAGTCTATGTGGTTCTTGGCTGGAAAGCTGAATTTGGGGATTTCACCCCATGTGCACACTTGAACATTATCGTTTTCATCCTTTCCAGTGGGTACGGTTTCATGCAGCAAGTTTGGCAGCCTCATGAGGTAATCGCGTGTTTTCTCTTCTGCAGCGGCTACTTCTTTTTCTATGCTTTTGATTTCAAGGTCGGTTTGTTTTGCCTTTTCGACTTGGTCAGCGGCGTCTTTTCCAGTTTTCTTTAGTTCGGCGATCTTGGAGGTTATCACTTTTCTTTGGTGGCGGAGGTCATTTAGCTTTGTTAAACCTTGTCGCCATCTCTTGTCTTCGTCGAGCAGCGCATCAAGCATTACGCTGATTTCAGGGTTTCCCCTTTTCGCCAAGTTTCCTCTCACAAGTTCTGGGTTTTCTCGGATAAGTTTGATGTCTAACATGTTTCTCACGGAGCTACAGTTGTAGTTTTAGATTTGCTGGACTATTTAAACTTGCGATGCACGTGGTTCGCTGGTTACTTTTCCCTGCTGATTTTTCCTTTGTTACCATATAGGTGGTCCACGGCGGGGTTTTTTCTGCCCTCAGAGTTTTTAATGGCGCAGAAAGTGTTGCTTGAAAGTGCTGTCCTTTCCTTCTTAAATAGGCTGGTTTGCTGCTGAAATCAATGTTCTCAACTGGGTGCAAGATTCAAAAAAATGGAAGAAAAAATTAAAAACGGGTTTTCAGTTTCGGTTTCTGCTTTGCATCGGTTTACTTTTTGCTCAGCGTTATCTCCATCGTTGAAACCATTCTGGACTTGTTCTCTCCTTCCCTCGGCGGCATTTCTGCTGTGCCTATCGCGATGCTTGTCACTTTCAAATCTTTTACGAATCTGTTTCTGGCTATTTCAGCCACATCAACTGCGGTCGTTATTGCTTGTCCTCGGGCTTTCAGCGTTATTTCTTTGGTTTTTCCGGAGGAGAGACTCGTTATGATTGCCAGCACATAGCTCATGGGTGGTTTGTTTCCAACGAAGATAACATCTGCATTTTCTGACATTTTCTTCACTCCTTTTTTTGGTTGTTTCTCTCGTGTAACGTTGCGATGCCTGCGTTCTGTTCGCGGCGGAACGTTACTGCCTCTATGTAATCTGTGAACTTCCTTATAAGTTCACTGAAAAGTAAGGCGTTTTCAGAGCAGAATTTGACGCTTCAATCGCGTTTTGAGCCAACTACGTGAACTGTTTCTGCAGAAAGCTTGCTGTTGCCGCTTTCGTTTGCATGTATTGAGTTTTTGGCTGGTCCTTTTATTCAAACACAGTCCTGTTTATAATACACATCAGCATACAAAATACAACGAGAACTCATGCTGACGAAACTGAAGGTGAAGGTTCAGGCGGCGTTGACTGGCGCTGCGCACGCCGCACATAAAATAGGCTTGACACCAAACATAATAAGCGTGATAGGGTTGGCGCTTGCGCTTTTTTCAGCTACGGCTTACGCCTTAGCCTACAATCAACCTTGGCTACTGTTGCTGGCTGTGGCTTTGCTTTTAGCTTCGGGCTTTTGTGATACCTTAGACGGCGTGTTGGCTCGGACGCATCAGCAAGCAAGCGTTTTCGGTGGTTTTTTTGATTCGCTTTTAGACAGGTACGCCGACGCTGCCGTATATGCTGGCGTGATACTTGGCGAATTGTGCGACCCTATGTGGGGTTTAGCTGCCTTAGCTGGTTCTTTACTGGTCAGTTACAGCAGAGCAAGAGCGGAAGCGGCTGGAATAAAAATGGAATCTATTGGCGTTGCTGAGAGGGCTGAACGCATGATAATTCTGGCAGTTACGAGTATAGCCGCATTTTTTTATCCATCAGTTTTGAATTTTGGCACTTTGAATATTGGAATAATGTTACTTGCCCTGTTGTCAAATTTTACTGTGCTTCAAAGGGCAGTGCATGTTTACCGAGTGCTAAAGAAAAGGGAAAATTAGCGTCTTCGCCTATATCTCGTGTGCCGTTCGTTTTCAGCCCTAACTTTGACGATGCCGCGGTGCACGGCGCATGAAATGCAGTAGTATTTTGTGTCTACCCACGAAGACAGGTAGGTGCCTTTTTGCCGCAGCTCTTTGGCGAGTTGTGGTTCTACGAAGGATACGCGGCGGGTGTTTTTCTTGGCTTTGTCGCGCGGCACCATTGACCCACAACTGGCGCATTGTACGAGGCTGCTGCTGCCTTTGCCTCCTTTGGATCTTCCTCGGCTCTTTCGTTTGAAGGGCATCTATTGTGAACCCCTTGATTCTCTGTCTCCAATTAGTTTATTCACTGCCTTATATATCTGCTCTCATCTGCAAGAGATAAGCTATGTTGGCTTTCGGGTTGATTGGCGGCGTGATTTTGCCTGATGTAGATGTCCTTAGACTTGTGATCCGTGCCCCGCGATTGTGCAATTTGTGTCCACAACTGAAATTTTTAACAAGTCTGCTTGCGCGTGTCCTCAGCATTTTTGGCCACCTCTGAATGCTGTTTACTCGCTGGGCGCTAATGAGATTTACATGCTGTTTGCAGTTTCGTCGCTGCCTTGCAGGTTGGGCATTTGGCAAACTCTTAAATCCACGATTATTACTTTTCAATTGTGATACCTGAATTTATCTATACTGACGGGAGCAGTCAACGCAATGTCTGAAATTGGATTAAGACCAAAAATGATAGTCAAAGACGCGATGAGTAGCCCAGTCATAACCACGGACGAGGAAGCGTCCTCGAACAAAGTCGCCCAGCTCATGGACGCAAACAAAGTAGGCGCAGTTGTAGTAACGAATAAAGAAGGGAAGCCGCTGGGGATAATCACTGAAAGAGATTTAGTAATTCGTGTTCTCTCAAAGAACCTTACGCCGAATACCGTTAAAGCAAAAGACATAATGACCGCCCCGCTGGTCACCATCGAGCCTGAAGCGACCATAAGCGAAGCCGCTAGAAAAATGAGCAGCATAAGCATCAGGCGACTCGGTGTGCTCTATAAGGGCAACCTCGTGGGCTTAATCTCGAGCAAAGACATTTTGGGCATAATGCCTGAACTCATAGAAATAATTCAAGAACGAAGCCGCATAGAAAGCGCCAGTAGTTCAGAAGAAACCGAAGAAGTCGAAGAAACGCCTCTCTCAGGATACTGTGACCGTTGTGGCGTTTACTCTGATAATCTGAAAGATGTTAACGGCGAAAACTTGTGTGAAGACTGCCGCATTGAACTTGAAACCTGAAGCGCCTTGTTTCAGTCTTTTGCTTCGAAACCGTTTAGCCTTGCGTATTGGAAAAGAAAACAAACCTTAATTACAGTATCCACTCGTTATTCACTTATCGAGTGCGTTAACCTTGATTGTGGACTCGCTGCTGAGTAATGCTAAAGCATACTTGAACAGGGAAATAGTGGACTGTAATTTGGCGATTGAAAACGGCAAGATCTTTAAAATCGGCAAAGAAGCACACATGCCGCAAGCTGACGAAACAACCAACCTCAGAAATCTCCTAGTGTTACCCGGTCTAATAGACGCTCACGTGCACTTGCGTGATGAAGGCAAAGCCTACAAGGAAGATTTCTACACTGGAACTGCAGCAGCAGCCGCAGGGGGCGTAACCACAGTCTTGGACATGCCCAACAACGCGCCTGTAACTATGAGTGCCGAAACTTTAAGGAACCGCATGAAAATCGCGGAAAAGAAAGCTTTGGTAGATATTGGATTTTACTCAGAGTTTCCCGCCAGCACAGACGAGATTGCAAGCATTGTTGCCGAGGGCGCAATGGCTTTTAAGCTTTTTATGGCTTGCCAAATTGGCGGTTTAAACATCGATGATGATAGCGCTTTGGAAAATGCGTTCAGCAAAGTCAGCGAGTTAAATGTTCCAGTGGTAGTGCATGCAGAAGACAGAGCTTTGCTGGCAACGGCTGAGGAAAAACTAAAGAAACGAAGACATCACGACGCCGCAGCCTTTCTCGAAGCACATTCAGAAAACGTTGAGCTCAAAGCCATCGAACGCTTGCTGAAGCTCGGCGCCAAAACAAAAGCGCGCCTGCATATCTGCCACGTGACCACTAGCACAGGTTTAGCTGCCGTAGCCGAAGCAAAAAAAGCGGGTCGAGCAGTAACTTGTGAAGTGACGCCAAATCACCTCTTGCTGTCAAGCGAGGATTTCAAGCGTTACGGCTCCTTATTTGCCATTATGCCGCCGCTTCGGAGCAGCAACCACATCGAAGCCCTTTGGAGAGGCGTCACTGACGGTTGGGTCGACATAATAGGCTCAGATCATGCCCCTCACACTTTAAAGGAAAAAACAGCGAGCAGCATTTGGGAAGTCAAAGTGGGCGTGCCTGGTTTAGAAACAACTCTTCCCCTTATGTTAACGATGGTGCACAAAAACCGCTTGGGTTTAGCTACGATGGTTGATTTGCTCTCAGAAAAACCAGCCCGCCTCTTCAACTTAACCGATCGCGGCAGAATAGACAAAGGCAAACGTGCGGATTTAGTTGTCTTAGACTTCAACCGAAAATTCAAGGTTGACGCTGCAAAATTCCATTCTAAAGCAAAATACTCGCCGTATAACGGGTGGGAACTGCAGGGTAAACCCGTGAAAACCTTTGTTAACGGGTTGTTAACTATGGATGAGGGAGAAATCTTGGCAAAGGCTGGTAGCGGTGAGATACTGCGGAGAAATCACGCGTGAAATTTCTTGCGGACGGGATGCTTGGAAAACTGACGCGATGGCTCCGGATGCTGGGGCATGATGTCAAATACTCAAGCAAGCTGGACGATGACGAGTTAATGACGGTTGCGAAAAAAGAACGGCGGATTCTCCTTACACGCGATTTGGCTCTTTTTCAGCGCGCAGCAGCCAAGGACGTTGAGGCTTTTTACGTGATAGGCGAAACAGAGGTGGCAAGACTCTCGGAACTGGCGCGAAGATTCGGTTTTTCTTTGGTAATAGATTTAGACAATTCTCGCTGCCCCAAATGCAACACCAAGCTGCTGAATGTGCCCAAAAATCAGATCGCAGACAAAGTGGAAAAAAACACGTTTACTCACTACAATGATTTCTGGAAATGCCGTCAATGCGGACAAATCTACTGGCGAGGCGCCCACTGGAGCCGTATAAACGCTACGCTGGACGCAGCAGAAGAATTAAAGAAAACGTGTGGGGCTTAGTTTTCTTTTAGAAGCCACTTCAGCGGGATATCTTGGAATGTTCCGTCAGGTAATGTGCGTCTGATGGTGATTGGTAATATACCGCTTTCAAGCTCTTTTAGTGCGATATCAATGGGACTTGAGAAGCCTTCGTCGACTGCCACAATTATTGGGGCGCCCATGGAAATCTGGAGTGCTCTTGCTCCCACTATACGCGCTTTCTCGAACCTCGTGATTTTCGGAGGACCGACCGTTATTTTTTGTAGTTTAGACGTAGTTTAATACTCTCCAGCGCCTGGGTACATTCCGCCTGGTGCCCCTCCTGGCGGAGTCGGCGGCGCCTTCATTTTTCCAGCGGCGATGACGTCGTCGATTTTGAGGATCATCGAAGCCGCCTCGGTTGCTGATTTGACTATCTGTTTTTTAACTATGAGAGGCTCGAAAACGCCCATTTTCGACATGTCCCGGATTTTTCCTTCGCGAACTTCTATTCCAGCCCACGTTTCGCCTTTTTCATGTCTTGCTCTAAGTTCAGACAGTATATCAATAGGATCCAAGCCCGCGTTTTCCGTAAGTGTCACGGCAATCGCCTCAAGTGCCTCAGCGAAGATTTTGACCGCGAGTTGCTCTCTGCCCGGCAAGGTTTCTGCGTATGCCTTAAGGACGCGTGACATTTCAAGTTCTGGAGCGCTGCCGCCGGCCACGATCTTTGGCTCCTCAATCAAGTCTTTGATTACGCATAAAGCATCGTGAAGTGAGCGTTCTGCTTCTGCTGTCATGCGGTCTGTTCCGCCTCTTATCAAAATGGTGACCGCCAGCGGGTGTTTGCAGCCTTCAATAAAGGTCATCTTGTCTTTGCCGATTTTGCGTTCTTCCACAACGGCTGCATAGCCAAGATCTACCGGAGTTATGGCTTCCAAGTTGGTTACTATTTTTCCACCCGTGGCTTTTGCCAGTTTCTCCATATCTGATTTTTTGGCTCTGCGCACCGCCAGTATCCCTTTGCGTGCAAGGAAATGTTGCGCCATGTCGTCGATGCCTTTTTGGCATATGACTACATTTGCGCCTGTTTTAATGATTTTTTCGGTCATGTCTTTGAGCATGGCTTCCTCTTGTTTGAGGAACGCCTCGATTTGATCAGGGCTTTCAATGTTGATTTTCGCGTCGAACTCTGTCTTTTCAATCTCCAATGACGCGTCAAGCAAAGCAATTTTGGCTTTTTCTATGCGTTTGGGCATGCCCGAATGAGTGACTTCTTTGTCCAGAACTATGCCGTTTATGAGGTTTGTGTCGCCGAGTGAATCCCCGGTTTTCTTTTCCACTTTGACATCGTCCACATCCACTTTGTACGTGTTGCCTGTTTTCTCTGCAACCGCCAGCATTGCCTTGACGGCGATATCTGCTAAGTGCTCTTTGTATTCCGCTACAAGTTTGCTTGCCATAGAGGTTATGGCGGCTTTTTCCAAGTATTCTGAAGTCTTCAAATCTACAGGTATCGCTATTTTCTCCAGAGTTTCCAATGCTTTCTCAGCGGCTTTTTTGTAACCGTCGATTATTATGGTTGGATGTATGTTTTTGTCTATTAATTCCTCAGCCTTATTCAGCAGTTCACCTGCGATTATGACGGCTGATGTAGTTCCGTCGCCAGCTTCGTTGTCTTGCGTCTTAGCAACTTCAACCAGCATTTTGGCGGATGGGTGCTGAATATCCATTTCGTCCAAAATTGTGCGTCCGTCGCTTGTTATTGTCACGTCGCCGAAGCTGTCGACCAGCATTTTATCCATGCCCTTCGGACCCAAAGCGCTTCTGACGCTTTCTGCAACGATTTTCGCGGCAGTTATGTTTGCATGTTGCGCTTCTCTTCCGCGTGAACGATTGGAACCTTCCTTTAATATGAGAACGGGAACTCCACCTGTTTGTGTAGGTGCTGACAAATCAAGTAACCCCCTTTGGTGCGAACAACAGAAAACACATTTACCATATAAGTTTTTCTAGTGTGCGCATGCCGAACTGAGCATAAGCTGTGAAGTCTTTCACTCTGCCCCAGTTTATTGCGGTTAATACACTGAGACTTTGGCTACCCCTTTGATTTCCAACAGTTTAGGAATTAGTTCTCCAGGGATTTTCTTTTCTACAATCAGTGTGAGTTTCGGTTCTGGCGAAAGTTCAGGGTCATCCACGATTGCTTGCCTGACGCTTAAGCCGCTATTGGTGAGAAGCATTGCTGAATGCGCCAAGATTCCAGGCGTTTTCGCATCAACAGGCGTTATCTCCACGACGCCCAAATTCAAGTGCTTGGCAATTTCTTTCAGCGAGTGCCCCGCTGACCGTATTTCCTCGAATATTGACTTGAGTTCGCGGTTGTTTTTAATGACGTTGAGTGTTTCGTTTACTGTCCGCCTGTCCACTCCAGCAGCTCTTGCAATGCGTACAGGCGGAATCTCAATCTGGTTTAGAAAAATTTTGTTGTTCTTTGTGCTTAATCCATTTTCCACGAGGACTCGAGCCACTTTGAGCCTTTCCGGGTATCCTTCTAAATGCTTCTTGATGGTGTTCCACATAACCGCGCCTTATAGATACCTCTAGCTGCATTAAGTATAAATGTGTTGATAGTCTTGTAAAACTGCCTTATTCCCCTCTTTTGCATTCAATAACGCTTTTCCGCGGCTACTTCATAGATCAAGCACCGCTTCATGTACAGATATGTGCACAAAAGATTTAATATGGCATCAACGTACGATTTACAACTTATACAATTGGAGACAAACGACATGACCAACCGAAAAATACTTCTAGACGAGGAAAAGCTACCGAAGCAATGGTACTGCATACTCCCTGACTTGCTTAAACCTCTCCCGCCGCCGATAGATCCAATGACGAAAGAACCTGGTCCAGGGATAGTTCCCAAGATATTCCCAAAGCAAATTCTATCCCAAGAGATGAGCACCGAAAGATGGATAGACATCCCCGAAGAAGTGAGAGATGTCTACAGGCTATGGAGGCCTACACCGCTTGTCAGAGCCATCGGCTTAGAAAAAGCATTGAAGACACCTGCCAAAATTTACTATAAGTACGAAGGCGTCAGTCCACCAGGAAGCCACAAAGCAAACACTGCAATTCCCCAAGCTTACTATAACATGAAGGAAGGCATAACACGTATATCTACCGAGACAGGCGCTGGTCAATGGGGGTCATCTCTAGCCTTTGGATGCATGCTATTCGGATTAGAAGCTACAGTTTATATGGTCAAAGCGAGCTACCAACAGAAACCGTACCGAAGAGTTATGATGGAATCTTACGGAGCGAAAGTCTACGCAAGCCCCAGCACACAAACGGAGAGCGGAAGAGCAATATTGAAAGAACAGCCCAACAGCTCGGGCAGTTTGGGAATCGCCATAAGCGAAGCCGTTGAGGATGCCCTATCACGCGCTGACACCAACTACGGCATAGGCAGCGTTTTCAACCACGTTCTCCTACATCAAACAGTAATCGGCTTAGAAACCAAAGAGCAACTGGCAACAACAGGAGACTACCCCGACGTAATATACGGCTGCATAGGCGGAGGCAGCAGTTTCTCAGGGCTTTTCTGGCCTTTCTACTACGACAAAATGGTTACTAAGAAAGCGCCGAAAGACGTTCGGTTCGTAGCAACCGAAGCCACAGCTTGCCCGAAGGTTACAAAGGGAGAATACACATATGACCACGGTGACACAGCAAAGCTAACTCCATTGGTTCCAATGCACACTATAGGACACGACTTCATACCCGCGCCAATTCACGCTGGGGGGTTGCGCTACCACGGAATAGCGCCTACAATAAGCAACTTGGCTGCAACAAAACAGTTAGAAACAGAAGCCTACAATCAACTGGACGTGTTCAATGCCGCTAAGCTTTTCATTCAATCGGAGGGTATTATACCTGCTCCAGAGCCATCTCATGCCATAAAAGGTGTCATTGACGAAGCCTTAAGGTGCAAGAAAACAGGGGAAGAAAAGGTTATTCTGTTTCTGCTGTGCGGACACGGCTACTTCGACATGCAAGCCTACGACGACTACAATCATGGCAAGATCCTTCCTTATGAATATCCGACAGAAAAAGTCGAAGCCTCAATGAAAAAACTCAGACAACTCTATCCTTGGCTAGACGAAGTCAAAAAGAAGTTCATCTAAAACTTTAATGTGTCTCAATATCCATACAATAGAGGGAATGCCGCGGCAACGCGCAACCTCTCAGTTTTTTATGTTACTTGTTACTACTTACTCTTTACTCAGGCAGCATATCGGACTGGAATAAACATTGTTTACAAAACTTGAAAATGGAATTTCCGTGAAGAATCTTGGATTCATCGTTAATCCCGTCGCAGGGATGGGTGGCGCTGTTGGGCTTAAAGGAACAGATGGAAAAACGGTTTTGGATAGAGCGGTAGAGCTTGGCGCGAAACCCATCGCTCCCGCAAGAGCGGAAGCCTTCCTTTCAGCGCTGTATCCTGCTAAAAACAGCGTTCACCTGTTTACGGGTTCTGGAAGCATGGGTGAAGACGAAGCTAACAACTGTGGTTTCGCGTGTATCGCTGTTGGTAAGAGGAAAAAAGAAACTTTTGCAGAAGACACGCAGGAAGCGGCTAAGAAAATGGTTGAACACGGCGTTGATCTTCTTGTTTTCTGCGGCGGAGACGGAACAGCGCGCGATATAATGAAAGCCATCGGTAGCTCTGTTCCCGTTCTAGGCGTTCCAACAGGCGTCAAGATGCACAGCGCCCTTTTCGCCATTAGCCCTCAAGCCGCAGCAAAGGTTGCAGCGGGCTTCCTTTGGAGTGGGCTTCCGCTGAAGGAAGCAGAGGTGATGGATGTTGACGAGCAGGCTTTCAGAGAGGGACACGTGTCCGCAGCGCTTTACGGCTATGTGCTTACGCCTTATGAGCCTCATTTGATTCAGGATAACAAACTGGCAAGCCCGATGACGGAAAGCGAACTGCGCAATCAAGCCGCCATCGCTATATACATAATTGAACGCATGCTGCCTGATGTGCTTTACATTGTAGGTCCGGGAACCACTACGCGTACGATTGGCGACCTGTTGGATGCGAAGAAAACACTTTTGGGTGTGGACATTTTCTGTAACCGTCGGATTGTAGCGGGCGACGTGAACGAGAAGCAAATACTTGCTGCTATTGAAGGAAAGGCGGCGCAGATAATTGTCACGCCTATTGGTGGGCAGGGTTTCATATTTGGGCGGGGTAATCAGCAGATAAGCGCTGAAGTAATTCGCCGCGTCGGCTTAGACAACATAATTGTGGTGGCTACGGAAAGCAAACTGCGTGGTATGAAGAGCTTGCGTGTTGACACGGGTGACTCCAGTTTGGATGAGGCGTTTCGAGCACGCGGCGTTACCGTTGTTGCTGACTATAAAGTTGAATATCGAATGTCTATGGAATAGCACGCTGTAACTCCTTCTGGGCAATCAAAGGTAAACCAAAATATACCCGTATGCGCAGAGTATTTTGCTAAATTGAAGAGGCTGAAAAAGTGATTCCCATCAATCTCCCGAAAATCGGCGAAGAAGAAGTTGAAGCCGTTGTCAAAGTTTTGCGTGATGGTCCCTTAACTAACGCATTAGGCGCGGGACCCATGGTTACCGAATTTGAAAAGAAATTCGCAGCATTCGCGAATGTGAAGCACGCTGTAGCAGTAAACACTGGCACGGCTGCACTGCACATGGCCATCGTGGCAGCAGGCGTGAAACAGGGAGACGAAGTTATTCTGCCCAGTTTCACTTTTGTGGCTACTGCTGAAGCTGTGGTCATGGCTGGAGGCAAACCTGTGTTCGTAGACATCGATCCGGAAACATACACCATTTCTCCAGTGGCAATTGAGAAAGCCATAACTCGGAAAACCACGGCGATTGTTCCAGTGGACCTTTATGGTTTGCCTGTGGACATTAAACCCATCAGAGAAATCGCTGCTGAGCACGGTTTGGCTATTGTGGAGGATGCGGCTCAAGCGCACGGTGCAACTTATGGTGGGAAATCAGCTGGCGCATTCGCCGATGCAGCGTGCTGGAGCCTTTACGCAAGTAAAAACATAACCACTGGCGAAGGTGGCGTCGTAACCACCGATGATGATGAACTGGCTGAAAAACTGCGTATGCTTAGGACTCATGGAGAAAAAGCGAAATATTCGTCGCTCATGCTCGGTTATAACTACCGCATGTCAGAGATACAGGCTGCTATAGGTGTGGTGCAGCTGGGTAAGTTGCCTTCTTTCGCTGCGAAACGTCGAGAGAACGCTCAGAGGTTGACTGAATCTCTTCGTAAAACGGAGAAATTGCAGTTGCCGCATGAGCCTAAAGGTTGCAGACATAGCTGGTACTTGTATACTGTCAGGTTCAAGAACTCCACAGAGGACGAGAGGAACAAGGTTGTTGCGGAACTGAAGAACAAAGGTATCGGTGCCGAGGTGTATTATGCTAATCCTGTGCATCTTATGCCGTTTTACCGTGATAGTTTCGGTAAGCGTGAGCTGCCTGAGACGGAGAAGGCGGCGAAGCAGGTTTTCTCTTTGCCTGTTCACCCGGGGGTCACTGAGGAGCAAGCAGACTACATAGCGGCGACGCTGTTGCAGTTGCTTTAGCGTGCTTTTTTGCGTCAAGGTGTGCGATTGGCGTTTCTGCTTTGGCGCATACCTTGCGGTTTTTCTCTGCTGAGTAACTGTTGCAGCTGAGAGTTACTGTCTGCGTAAACTGTAAGAGTTAAATATGGACTGTGGGTATTATTACCAGTCTGTCTTGGAAAAGTGCGGATGGTTTTCTCGGAAGGAAAGTGAAAGATGGTGAGTAACGAGGAAAGTGTTTCGCGTGTTAAAGTGAAATTTCTTATGGAAGGTGTGGGCGAAGCAGAAGGCGAATTGGTGCGGTTTATGGCACCGCGAACCGTGGACGCCATACTTCGCAAGTTGCCAGTTGAAGGCAGAGCGGCTTTATGGAAAGAAGAAGTCTATTTCGAGATTCCGATAAAGATGGGTGAAGAAAAAGCCAAGGCCACGGTGGAAACGGGCGCCATCGCATTTTGGCCCATGGGAAGCGCGTTATGCATTTTTTACGGGAAGTCTCAGCCTTACAGTCCCGTAAGCGTTTTGGGTAAGGTTACGCGGAACTTGGAATTGTTTAAGCAGGTGAAAAGCGGAGCAACAATAAAAGTTGAGCTGCTAGTAAGCCAGTGAGCTTTCTTCCCACATCTTCAGGAGCCGTTGGCATTCAGTCTTAACCGCGGCGTCTGAGCTTTTGCCATGCAGTACTTGGAGGAATTCTATGCGTTTTTCGATTGAGCGTTTCTCGGCTGTGCCTCCGTAGTACAGTTCGCCTTCTAAGTATTCTTTCATTTGGCTTGTTTTTTGAATGAAAAGGCTCGCTGCGTCTACGGGGTTTTCCACTGCAAACTTGTTCGCCCATATGGCGGCTTCTGTTTCGCGGAGTTGAGTTAAACCATCAATTTCTATTATTTGCCTAATGTATGTCCTCAAGAAATCATAGTATCCAGCGGTTTTTATAAGCTCGAGGGTTTCGGCGACTTTTTGCTTAAAGTTAGGGCTGCCTTCCACGGTTAAGAGGTGCTTATAGCCGTTTTCTACGAGTTCCTTAGCCTTTTTAACCTCTTCTGTAGTGTAGACTTTTTCTGGAAATTTCAAACGTGGTTGTGCTCCTTTTCTTGATGGAAAATTTGGAGAGTTTGATGAACTGTGAGGGCTAGTCGGTTACGGGTTTGTATATTTTTATGTTGTGGCTTCCCGACACCAACTGCACGGCGCCTACGTCTTCCAGTTGCTCTAGGAAGTCTTTAGCTGCGCTCATGCGAATGTTGAACCGTGTTGCGACAGCGTAAGGGGTTAAAACGTTCATTTTTTTGATTTCGGCGACGATTTTCTCGTTTTTTGCGTCTGGCGGGATTACGCTAACTGTTCTCTTTTCTCTCGGCGCTCCAGCTTTCTCTTTTTTCTTCTCTTTTGATTTATCTTCTTCGTCTTTCTTTTCTTGCATGCGTTCCATTTGTTTCAAGCCGAGCTTCTTTTTTCCACCCATGTTCTTTGTGCTCCTGTAGCTGATATTTCCTGAATTAGAATGGCTGAGTTATTTCAACCTTGTGCTTACTTTGCCACTCTTTGATTGGCACGCCGAGTTTTCTTTCAATTTCAGGTCTATGAATGGAATTCATCGTGCAGAACGGGATTATGCGACCGTCAGGCACTGCGTAATGAATCACGCAGCGTTGCACGCGTTCCAAATCGAAATTATACGGGTCCATGAAGTGCATGGAAGACACCATCAGCGCGTTCCGCGCGAAGTCGCCCAGAGATTGATAATCGCCGCTCATGAGCACGCCTAGCACGTATTTTCGGAGGAAACTGAATTTGAGATGACGCGCTGAGCCGATGAGGCGCAGTTTGGCTTTGCTTTTGCTTCCTTTCATTGCGTCAGTGTAGACTTTCTGCAGGGTGTCCCTGAATTTTTCGATGTTTCCGTACCGCGTGACGGGCGTAATTTTGCCGTTTTCCACCAAAGCGAAAGTCGCCATGCCGCAGTGTGGATGCGCTGTGAATTCTACATAGCGTTTGTCCTTCAGGGCGCCTACGGCTTTGGATACTGGGACAACGACGGGAACTGGGTAGAAGTCGGATACTTTGATGTCTCCGTTTGTTTGGTCCTCGACGAGTTGCATGAAATCCGTGATTGTGATGCGCATTTTTTCGCGGTCTTGCGGGGGCAGTCTTCCGCATAATGAAACGGGCTGCACGTTTACACAGCGGATTACGTCGAAGTTTTTGGCGGCGAATTTGATGATGTCGCCAAGTTGGTTGTCGTTGACTCCTTTGACGAGTGTGACCACAAGCACGATGCTGTTGTAGCCCGCTGCACGTAAGTTCTCGATGGCTTTCATCTTCATTTCGAGCAAGTCTAAGCCACGGATGAATTTGTACACTTCAGGCGTTAAGCCATCGAATTGCAGGTAGATTGTGCTTACTCCTGCGGCTTTCAGCTGTTTCGGGTATTCTGGGTCTTGGGCGATTCGAACTCCGTTCGTATTCACTTCCACGTGGCGGATGCCGAGTTCTTTTGCTTTTCGAATAAGGTCGAACAAGTCGTTGCGGATGGTGGGTTCACCGCCTGAAAACTGCAGCGCAGTCGCGGGCACAGGTTGATTAGCCCGCAAGTTCTCCAGCATCCCCGTGATTTCTTCTTTGCTGGGCTCATACACGTAGCCTGCAGCCGCAGCGTTGGCGAAGCACACGGGACATTTCAGGTTGCACCTGTTTGTTACGTCGATTATAGCCAGCGCCGTGTGCGATTTGTGCTCGGGGCATATGCCGCAGTCGTAGGGGCAGCCTTTCACGGTTTTCGTCCGCGGATTAGCCATGCCGTCGCCGTCGTACCTGAACTTCTCCGCCCGCTGGTACTGCTCGTAACTTGACCAGTATAACTCTTGGAAAGCGCCGTGCTCAGCGCATTCTTTTTTGATGTAAACTTTGCCATCGTCCTCGAATATTGTTGCGTCCAGAACTTTGAGGCATTCAGGACAGATGGTCTTCGTGTTTTTGATTACGTTCATGTTTTCCACTTACTTTTTAGTCGTTAAACTTTTCGAAGCACTTAAGAATAATACAGCACATAATAAGGTTTCCAAACGTTTCCTAAGGTGAGTGAGGGGAGAAAAAGCGATTTGTCCATAAGCGAGAACACGCGCGTGACCCTGCGAGAAATGGGCTTGAATGCTTACGAAATCGACGCCTACACAGCGCTGCTTGAAGAAGGCGAACTGACCGCCATGGAGATAAGCCAGAAAGCCTCAGTGCCTTACTCGAAAATCTACGAAGTCTTAAACTCGCTGAAAGAGAAAGGCTGGGTGAAAAGTTCAGAAAGCCGCCCCACCCGATACTATCCAGTATCGCCAGTCGAAGCCGCAGCGTTTACCAAACTGAAGATTGAGGACCAGTACCACCGCTGGGAGCAAGCGGTTGCCAATGAACTACAGCCCCTTTACGAGAAGCGGGAGCTCGTGGAACGCGCTGACATACTCATGCTTCACGGACAGCTAGCGGTCACGGCTAAGCTGGAAGAAGTTCTGAAAAAAGCCACAAAGGAAATCATGGTTGCAGCGCCAGAATTCGCCCTACCCATAATGACCGCGGCAGAATCACTGATGAATAGCGTAAAAAAAACCGTTAACGTTAAGCTCATGGTGGCTGGGAAAACAGACAACTGGCTTTTCCTCAAGAAATCCGCCAGCGTAAGCGAGCTACGCGTGAGAGACCACATGTTCGGCGGCGGCGTAATCGCTGACGGCAAAGAAGCCATGCTTTTCCTCGGCGAAAACAAACCCAGCCTAGTAATATGGAGCAACCATGTGGGCTTAGTCGGGTTTGCGCGTGAATATTTCCAGTTTCTATGGGACACCTCTGCCGCCGTATAAACTTTGGCTTCAAGCAAAAAGCCGCAGAAATAACACACAGAAAACTGCAAACAACTAATTCTGCCGTAAAATGTCTCCAAGAAACAAGCGCGTTAGGTAAGTAGTATTCAACAAACGAGGCGACAAGGAACTGGGCAAAGCTAACGGAAACCGCTCCAGCTTCCTCAAATAGGTACATCGCTCTTTCCGAGCCGCTTTTTCGTTCAAGTCTCTTTTGCTCCGAGAAGGCACACACATTTCGTTATGCAATGGTGAATTATGGTTTTTTGGATGGCAACGGTTAAAAACTCTGGGCTACACAGAAATATTTAGATACTTGCCGAAGGTGTGATAAGAGCAATGTCGCCTGCAAAAATTGAATCGCGGAAATTCGTTGCGGTTGACCCTGACAAGTGCACTGGATGTGGCATCTGTGAGTATGCATGCGCAACTGAAAAGGAAGAGTCTCTTGGAAACCCCATTTGTTCTCGAATCCGCGTTGTTCGAATGAAGCCTCTGTTCAATTTCGCTCTTGCTTGCCGCGCTTGCGAAGACGCCCCATGCGTGAAATCTTGCCCTGAAAAAGCGCTGGTGCAGTCTGATGTTACTGGCTTGATTATGGTTAAAGACAAACAGTGTAAAGGCTGCGACTGGTGTGTGCAAGCTTGCCCGCATGGCGGCATCATGATTCACTCTGACACTGGGAAAGCTGTGGTCTGCGACCTTTGCGGCGGAGAACCCAAATGCGTCGAGTTCTGCCCAGAAGAGGCATTGGAGCTTGTTTCCAGCGACGAGGAAGCAGACAAAAAGTTCACTGGCGCATTAGAGAAGCTCCCTGCAGAAACTGAACGGTTGGCTGCCATCGTCAAGAATAAAGAATGGAACACCTTGCTAGCGGACGCTGAACAACGAGCCATGAAAGTCACCGACAAGCTTGAAGCGCTGCGTAAGAAGGCAAACTCGAAGAAACGCAAATAGCTTGTCTCACCGTTTTACGTTAGCTTCCACAACATCGCTACTGTTTTGCTTCGAAGCCTCTCAACAGCTGATCGATGTCTTGCCCGTTTTTTTCACCCATATAGCCGCCTTCCAAAACGAAAAAAGTCGGCTTCTTCAATGCCGCAATGCGTTTGCCTATTTCATTGTAACTGTTTTCGGTTAGACCAAGCGACGCTAAATCGCCCATGTGTGTGTCAAAACCTGCAGAAACCGCCACAACCTCAAACTTGTTAACATCAACCATGCTTAAAGCGTGGTCAAGCGTCTTCAGGTACATGTTTTCACCGCAGTCAGCTGGCAACGGAAAATTAATGCTGTTCCCTTCTGTGCGTGCGCCAGTGCCCGGATAATGCGGATGCCGATGCAGCGAAACGTATACTGTTTTCGCGTCGCCTTGGAAGATCTCCTGGGTTCCGTTTCCATGGTGCCCATCAATATCCAATATCAAGGCTGGCTTGTTTAGGTTTTTCACGGCTATGGCGATGTTGTTCAGGTAGCAGAATCCTCTTGTGTGAACGCCCAGTGCTGCCCCGTTTTTTCCCGCGTGGTGCCCTGGCGGTCTCGTAATCGAGAAACCGTTGGTTTTGGCTGCCAGCAGAGCGCTTCCTGCTGAAAGCCTAGCGTATTCGTAGATGTTGTCGTATGCTGGTGTGTCTGCGTCTTCAACTAAGCCTTTTTTGAGGTTCCATATGTACTCTGCGTCGTGCACTTTCAGAAGGTCTTCTTCGGTTGCTGGTGCTGGTTCCAGAAACTGGTATCCTTTTTCCTTCAGGATTTCCTGCGCGGTTTTGATTCTTTGCGGTCCTTCGATGTGCCATGCGCCGTAGCCTAGGCATTTTTCTGCGAAAATTATCTTTGTGTTCATGGTTTCTTGCATCCATACATAGATAAGCGACGCTTTTCAAATTAAAATACAACGTGCTCTTAAAGATTTACCGCGCGTTTGGAAATGAGCAGCAATAGGAGTAAGCGTTGATGGTTTCCGAAAACCCATTCGGTGAGTTCCGCCGAGAATGCGAAGGCGCTTTAGGGTATGCGCTGGAAAAGGTTCTTCCCGAAATTAGAGTTGCAGCTTTGCCTTTAAGCAAACCGCCGAACATCGAGTTTGGGCAGTTAGCCTCTTCGCTGTGTTTTGAGTTGGCTAAGAAGCTTAATCAGAAACCGCAAGCTTTAGCTGAGCAATTAGTTAAAGCCATTGACAAAGTGGACTTCTCTTTAATCGCCAAGGTGTCTTCTGTTGGCGGCTACGTGAATTTCCACGTGGATTTCGCCAAGTTCTCGGCTTTGACTCTCGCGTCAATTAGGCAGTTGGGTTACGGTTATGGCTTTTTGAAAACTGCGAAGCCGCTTAAGGTCATTATTGAGCACACAAGCGTTAATCCACTTCATCCCATCCACATTGGGCAGGCAAGGAACCCGATGCTGGGTGACGCTTTGGCGCGTATTCTCCAGAGCAGAGGACACGCGGTTTCCAAGCATTATTACATTGACGATGTGGGTCGCCAGTCTTCAGTCATCGCTTACGGCTACGTTAAGCTGGGTAAGCCGCAGCCAGACGAGAAAGCAGACCACTTCGTGGGTAAAATCTACACTGTCACGAGCTGCATAGTGGAAATTAACCGTTTGAAGAAAGCGCTTGTCATGGCGAAAGCCGTTGGGGACATGGATGAAGTCGCCAGAGTCAATAAGGAACTTGACGATTGGGTATCCATCGCCGCTGAGCTTAAAGAAAAGTTTCCGTCTATCTTCGACAAGCTTTTGGCAAAGATAAGCGAAGACGAGAACCCTGAAGAAGAAATCAACAAGCTTAACCGCGCTTACGAAAAAGGCGAGCCTGCTGCTAAAGCGCTTATTCGCGAAGTGAGCGAGCTTTGCTTGGAGGGCTTCAGAGAAACGCAGAAACGCGTCGAGGTTTTCTACGACTCGTGGGATTGGGAAAGCGACTTCGTGTGGAGCAGCCAAGTCTCTGAAGTTCTCCAACGGTTAAAGGCTTCTCCGTTTGTTTTCAGCGAAGGTGGCGTCTTGGAGTTTGATGCTGAAAAAACCGCGCGTGAATTGCAGTTGAAAGCGAAGTTGGGTTTAAGTGAGGCTCATGAGATTTCGCCGTTGACGCTTGTGCGGGCTGACGGCACTACCCTTTATACTACTCGGGATGTTGCTTACACTTTGTGGAAATTCAGCAGGTCGGAGAAGGTCATTAACGTCATCGGTATGGAGCAGTCTTTGGCGCAGTTGCAGTTGAAGCTTTTGCTGTATGCTTTAGGCTATGGCCAATATGCTGAGAATTTTGTGCATTTCGCTTACAATTTGGTCACGTTGCCGGGTTATAAGATGTCCAGCCGTCGCGGTCGCTACATCACTTTTGACGAGGTTTTGGATGAAGCGGTTGAACGTGCTTATGAGGAGGTTTCGAAGCGTTCGCCGAGTTTGACTGAGGCTGAGAAACGGAAAATCGCCAGCTTCGTAGGCGTCGGTGCGGTGCGTTACGCGCTTGTGGATGTTGATGCGTCAAAGCCTGTAGTTTTCACGTGGGACAGGGTGTTGAATTTTGAGACCAACAGTGCGCCGTACGTGCAGTATACTCATGCTCGGGCGTGCAGCATCTTGCGTAAGGCTGAGAAGCAGCCTGAGACGCCTGCTTTCGAGTTGTTGTCTGAAAGGCTGGAGCGTGAGCTCGTTTTGGCTTTGGCGGGTTTTCCTGAGATATTCGTTGAAGCGGCGGATTACTTGAAGCCTAATTTGATTGCCGATTACGTGAACGCGCTTGCCGACAAGTTTAACACTTTCTATAATGCTTTGCCTGTTTTGAAGGCGGAGCCGTTGGGGCTCAGTGATGCGCGTGTTGTTTTGACTGACGCTATTCACATTGTGCTTCACAACGCGTTGGATTTGATTGGTGTGGTGGCGCCTGAGAAAATGTGATAATCCAGCGTTGACCATGCTGAAAATTAGCTGTAGGCTTATTTGGTTCTGTGAGCGGTGCGCGGAGTATACCCTCTATAG
This sequence comes from Candidatus Bathyarchaeota archaeon, assembly GCA_026014705.1. GTDB lineage: Archaea > Thermoproteota > Bathyarchaeia > Bathyarchaeales > Bathycorpusculaceae > JAOZHU01. Next base: position 67,269 of record JAOZHU010000015.1, read on the forward strand.
GTTTCTGCATTGAACCGCTATTAGGCTTCAAATATGCTTGTGCGGGGCTTTAGCGTTTAATGGCGTTGCATTGTCTCTTTGAGGGTGGTTTATGGTGCGGCTGAGCGTGATTTTTCCTTAGGTTCGCGTTGGGTATTGTGTCTACGGTTTGCTGAGTGCTGGCTGGTTTGGGTGGGCGGAGACGGTTTGCGAGTTTTGGGAAAAATTTTAAGTGGGGTTAAGGCTTTTGTTTGCACGTGAAGCTGTCCATGAGTGCCTTGACGCTTTTCTCTGGGCGGTTGCGCTTGCGATTTTCAGTTGTGGCAGTGATTGTTGCGTTGGTTTTGGCTGCTTCGGTTGTTTCTTCGCGGGCTGTTTCTGAAGTGCCCGCTGTGGAGTGGAGTAAGACTTACGGCGAGTTGCAGGTTAATTCTGTTGTTCAAACTGCGGATGGCGGGTACGTTTTGGCTGGCAGTTATGGCGACGAAGTGGCTGTGCTTGCTAAAGTTGATTCGGCTGGCGGGTTACAGTGGCGGAAGTCGTATGGCGCTGAGGTTTTTGGTGCCGCCCCAAGCGTTGTGTCTGTGGTGCAGACAGCCGATTTGGGCTTTGCGTTGTTCGGTGAAGGCGGGTACCTTGTTAAGACTGATACCGACGGGGTTGTTCAGTGGAGCAGGAATCTGGGTTTGGCGGTTTCGGTTGTAGGCGCAGGCAGCGTTGAGATGGGTATCCAAACCAGTGATGGCGCTTATGTTTTGGTGGGGAACACGGCGGGTGTTACTGGTGAAAACGTTGCTTGGCTCATTAAGACCAATGAACAGGGCGATGTTCTGTGGAATAAGACGTTTACTGGCGGTTTTAATGTTCGTGTTGTGTTGGAGACGAACGACCGTGGCTGTGGGTTGGCGGGTAGTTGGCGTTATGATTTCTGGTTTGCGAAGATTGATGTTAACAGTAACTTGCAGTGGAGTCAAACATACGCTTATGGTGAGCCGACTGATTTTCATTATGTTTCCTCTGCCGTGGCGACGAAGGATGGCGGTTACGTGCTTGCGGGTGCAGGTGACTGGCGTGCCAGCGGCGGAGTGGTTCCTTGGCTGATTAAGATTAATTCGCAGGGGCATGGACAGTGGAGTCTGCCGTATGGGCACATTCCTTCTACAGGTTTCAGTGCGGTGGTGCAGACTGCCGATGAAGGGTACATGGTGGCTTTGAGCGATAGTCCCACGCTGATTAGGATGGATTCTTCTGGCAGCGAAAAGTGGGATTTGACCTATGCGGATTTGGCTAGTTCAAGTTCTGGCAGGTATCCGATTTATGTGCTTCCGCCTTACAGTGCTTCTTCGTTGATACGAACCAGCGACGGCGGCTACGCTGTCGCAGGCACCGTTTCCTATAGCACCAGTTTGCTTGCTAAGGTTTCGGCTGAGCCTGACTTAGCGCCGCCCACGGTTTATGTTTCAAGCCCGCAAAACAAAACGTATGACACGAGCGATGTTGTGTTGACTTTCACGGTGAATGAGCCTGTTTCGTGGGTTGGTTACAGCCTCGACGGGCAAGACAACGTGACCATTGCTGGGAACACGACTTTGTCTGGGCTTTCGAAGGGCGAGCACGCTCTTGTGGTGTATGCTGAGGACGCTGCGGGAAATAGAGGTGCTTCGGCGACAGTTTACTTCACAGTTGTTGACCGTTTCCCCATTGAAGTGTTTGCCGCCGCGGTCGTTACCGCGGCTGTTGTTAGCTTTGTGTTGTTGTTCCGTTTTAAGCCGCAAGTTTTGAGGCGTTACGTCGGCAAACAGGCGTTTAAGGCGATTGTGGACAATGGCGTTGTTAGGAGCTTAATGATGGTTGGTTTGTGCATTGTTCTGGTGCTTGTTCAGTTTTTCTTTCCCTTTTTCTACTTATCGTCTGTTTCCAGAAGTCAGGGTTCCCAGTTCGAAGTGGGTGTTAGCTACGTTTACGAGCAAGATAACGTTGGACAAATTTACGATGAAGTAGCCCGTATTCGCGGCTTGGGCATAAGCGTAATCCGCGTGAACATGGTGTGCGACTCGTCTGAGTTGAATGATTATATGAACAGCATGACTGATGTGTTTTTCACTGCGGCTCAGCAGTTAAACATGCGTGTTGCGCTGATAATTCATAACAATGCAGCGCCGGATGAGATTCGGTATTACCTTAACCGCTGGGGTAAATATCTTGCTTACGTGCAGATCCTCAACGAGCCCGAGTTATCCTCGTCATGGGATGTGGGTGCCTTGTTCACGGATGACGAGGCAGTGTCCAAGTTTGAGCAGGTGCACTCGATAGTCAAGGAGTATCATCTTTCTGCGCAGCTTTACACTAACTTCGGTGCAGGCTTCATCGTTCGCTCCAACTTGCCCATCAAATTCAGCGAGAAGCTCAACTTCGTAGGCTACGACGTTTTCATGGAGTCGTTCCTGACTCTCTCCCCAACTTTCATTCAGCTTCTCCAAAAAATAACCAACAAGGACATCGTCATAACCGAGTTCGGCATGTCCACAAGCGATGACGCTGCTCAAAGCGACTATATCACACGCGGACTCAACCTCTTCAAGAACATGGGGCTCAAGGGATGCTGGATAGTCTACTGGAACAGCGCAAACAACGATTACGGAATCCGCGGAAGACTCGCTGAAAAAACAATAGGTGAATGGATTGCTCAAAACGCTTAAGCCCGCTAAACCTGTCTTCATCCACGGCGCGATAATAGTCGCCGCGCTAGTCATAACCCAGTTGCTGCTGGATGCGGCGCAAAACTCTTTCCTGCTTTACATGCCGCCCATAGGCTTCGCCTTCTTCCTCTTCACCCAGTACGGCATCCAGCCAATCATAATTGGCGCATTAAACGTCGCCGTCCTGCAACGCTTGCACAAGCTGGATGAATGGCAAACAGGCTTCTGGCTAAACGGCTTATTCCTGCTGCTCACATTCACCACAATCAACATCATCCTGCAAACAGTCACAGGCTTACCCTTCGCGCCGTGCATCGCAATAATAGACATCGTTCTACTGCCATACCCGTTTGGGTATCTGGGTAAATTCAGCAACAGGCAACGCAAAAAATCAAACAACAACCAATTAACCAACAAATAGCCGCCCTCAGCACATGATGTGCCTGTTTATATTTCTATACCGTTACGCCGATAGACTGAATTGAGAAAGTGAGATTTGAGATTGAATTGTGGAATAGATTTCTTGTTCATGCTTGATTGGTGATTTTTTCTTGAGGCTTAGACAAGCGGATCATGTGCCGATTTTGGTGTTCACTATAATATTCTGTTTTGTAATTAAAACTCCGAATTGTGGCATTACCACGAAATATGTTCGCTAGGCGTCATAGCCGAAAACCGAACAACATTTCATAAGCAACAGTCATCAGTGAAATTGATTTGGTATCTAATGTTTATTAATCAGTGGATGATTAGCCTAAAGCACATCCAGAGTAATTCTATTGCTGAGGCATTCTGGCTTAAACAGCAAAAAGAACACACATAGCTCGTGCTGAGGCTTCACAATAACCGTGTTTCTTTCTACTTCAACACGTGCCAAAAGAAATTAGAGCGAGATAAAGCTTAGTTTTGACTGGATGCTTATGAAAAATAGAGTCTTCGCCGTGGTTTTCATTTTGGCTCTTTCATTGTTGGCAGGAGTTCTGTTATCGTTCATTTTGGCTTCTGCTATTCCCTTCGCGACTGCTTCGTCGGTTTTCTACCGAACTTATGGCGGAACGGAAATGAAACTGAGCAAAGCGTATGATGTGGTTCAGACGGCTGACGGTGGATACGCCATAGGAGGCATCATTGAGCCGTTTAGTGGTGGTGACCGCAATTTCTGGCTTGTTAAGACTGATTCCGCTGGCAATATGGACTGGAACCGAACCATCGGCGGCTCAAAAGACGATTTCGCATATTCTGTTGTTCAGACTGCTGATGGCGGATACACCATGGGAGGTTACACAAACTCCTTTGGCGCAGGCGGTTACGATTTCTGGCTAGTCAAAACTGACGCTATAGGCAATTTGTTGTGGAACAGAACATACGGAACCTCAGGAAACGAAAAAGCGTACTCAATGACGCAGACACGTGACGGCGGCTATGTCCTAACTGGCTCAGATTTTTGGCTTGTCAAAACAGACCCAGCAGGAAACATGGAGTGGAACCAGACGCATGGACCAAAAAAAGTCGGTGACTTTGCAACTTCTGTTGTACAGACGGCGGACGGCGGATACGCCCTAACAGGCGGAAGCGACGCATGGCTCATTAAAACTGATTCAACAGGCAACATGGAATGGAACAAAACATACGGAGACTTAGAAGGCGGCAACCCCGAAGCCATAGTTCAAACAAACGACGGCGGATACGCCATAGCCGGCACAAAAAGCTCCAGTTTCTGGCTTGCAAAAACTGACTCCGCGGGAAACATAGAATGGACCAAAACATACACACTCTCAACAGTAGGCGATTGGTGCCAATCCATGATTCAAACAAAAGACGGCGGATACACACTAGCAGGCACAAAAGGCTACACCACCATGATACTGCTCAAAACCGATTCATCAGGCAACATCGCATGGAACAAAACATACGGATACGGAAGCGCCAACGCTGTCATTCAAACCAGCGACGACGGCTATGCACTAAGCGGCTACAACTCAGAACAAGGCTACCCAACCTTCTGCCTAGTAAAAACCGACGACACGGGCGTAATCCCAGAAATCCCACAATCCCTCATCGCGCCACTAGTCATTGCCGCAACACTGACAATAATTGCAGCAGCCGCAGCCACCAGAAACAAAACAAAGTTACACACCACACACTGAACGCCAAACCACACAAAAACTCCCCAACCACCCCAAACAACCACTTCTATTTATAGTATATAAAAGGGGGGTATAGAAAAAAATCACACAACAACACACACAAACACAAACAACAAATTTCAAATACAACCCAACTAATCTAAAACGAGGTGCACACTAATGACCGAACCATACCTCACCAAAAAACTCCAACCCATCCACGTAAAACAAAAAACCATCTCACAACTCCTCACAGAAATGAGCCGAACAGCCTACCAAGGAAGAAAACTAGGCGAAACAGTCGACATCTGGGAAAACATGATAAAAGAAAAAAACCTCACCATCGCCATGGGCTTAGCAGGCTCCATGAGCACCGCAGGACAATGGACAATAATCAACTGGCTCATCCAAAACCGCTACATCGACGTACTCGTAAGCACAGGCGCCAACGTATCCGAAGACATCGTCGACGCCATGGGATTCGGCTACTGGCAAGGCACCCACATGGCAAACGACGAAGCACTACTCAAAGCAGACATCAACAGATACTACGACGTATTCGGCAAAGAAACCGACTACCGCAAAATGGAAGAACTCATCACAGACTTCGTCCTCACCCTCAAAACCGACCACCCATACTCATCCCCAGAATTCTTCCACCTACTCGGCAAATATCTCAGCAACAAAAAAATCCCCGCCATAGCCGCAACCGCCTACGAAAACAACATCCCCATATTCAGCCCAGCCATGGTCGACAGCGCCTACGGCGAAACCTTCCTCATGGCAAAAAACCAAGGACACAACATAATCCTCGACAGCGTAAAAGAATTCGACCAATTCGTCACCATAGGCACCAAAACCCGAGACATCGGCGTAATCTACATCGGCGGAGGAGTGCCAAAAGACCTAACACAACTCATCGCCATATCCGTATCACCGAAAACCAACGACCAAGGCGTAACAGGAAGAGACGGACACCTGCGCAAAGGACTCCAAGAATACTACTACCCACACAAGTACGCCATACAAATAACCACCGATTCCCCGCAATGGGGCGGATTATCAGGCTGCACGCTGGAAGAAGCCGTAAGCTGGGGCAAAATCAACAGCGAAACAGGAAAAAGAGCCGTCTGCTACTGCGACGCAACCATCGCCTTGCCGCTGATAACGCACGCGTTGAACGAGCGTGTGAAGACAAAACGCAAAGGACCCGACATGACGTGGCTCTTCAAGGACTTAACTTAAACATCGTTCAACCTGCTCAGCAACGCGTTCACCATCACAGGCAGTATCACCGAAGCGTCACCTTCAATCATAACGCGCTTTGCCTGCGCGCTGATTTTTCCCCATGAAACCGCTTCCCGTGGTCGCGCACCGCTGAGGCTGCCATCCCACTCGTCTGCCGTGCTTATGTATACGACGTAGTCTAAGCCGTCTTTGAATTGGTTCCACCATATTGTGTGGTGTTTGGAGATTCCTCCGCCGATGATTAGTGCGCCTGTTTTTTTGGCGGTGAAGACTATGTCGCTCAGTTCGCCTGAGTCTTTCAGCAGATTAAGCTTGAAGTTGTGGTCTTGGCTGAAGAGCCATGTTTGGTAGCCTGTTGCGCCGTCTGTTATGCCTGGTACGTAGATTGGTATGTTGTTTTTTGCTGCCCAGTAGAGTATGGAGGTTTCGTTGCAGATGCGTTTGCCTATTTCTTGGCAGAGTTGGCTGGTTGAGATTTCGCGTGTGCCTTCTTGCCATAGGTTTTCTAATAGTATTTGCATTTTTTGTTCGATTATTGTGCCGTAGCTGTCGTTTGGGACGAGTACGTTGCCTAGGCGGTTTATGCCTTTTTCGTGCAGTTTGGCGTCGTTCATTGTGAATGAGCCTTTGTAGTAGTTTCGCCAGCATCTTGCCATGTCGTGGTCTATTGTGCCGCAGGTGGTTATGATTACGTCGATGAGTTTGCGTTTTGTGAGTTCTTTGAGGATTCCGCGTGTGCCTGTGGCTACGAGGTTTCCTGTGAATGAGAGGAATTTGGTGCAGTTGGGTGTTTTTATCATGCGTTCTAGTATTTTTGTGCCTGTGGCTAGTTTTCCGGCTGTGAATCCCCATGCGTTTTCCATTTGGGTTACGAGTTCGTTTACTGTGGTTTCTTTGTGTGGTTCGTAGTCTCTGATGGGTTCGTTCATTGCGTGTTCCTTCTTGTTGTGGTTTTAGTATTCGGGTGTTAGGATAAATAGGTGTCGAAGCGTTTGCGGTTTGTTCAGTTGGGCGTTTGATGGTTTCGGGTTTAGGCGGCTGAAGCGGAGTTTGGGGCGAAGCTTTTATGCGCTGGCGCTTGGGAAAAACTATACCCCCCTTATAAATACTATAAATAGCGTTGGAGGAGGCGTTGTTCAGAGTTAGCTGCTGGTTACGGTTTGTGTGTTATTTTTGTTGGTTGTTGCGAGAGACTTTGGGCAAGCGTCTGCTGATGCAGATCGCAGAAGCTTAAAAGCATTTTGTTTTGCAGTATGATTCATAATCTTAACAGTATCACGATTCAGACTCGGATATTATCATAGCCGAAAACCGAACAACATTTCATAAGCAACTACACCCCAAACAAAAAATGCACAACATGCAGCAAAGTAAATCCCGAGACTATCCTCTCGGAGACGTGTCACCACATAGTCCCAATCAAGTAACAGAAAAGAGAACGAACAAAGTGAAAAGAGGAGAATAGAAGAAAATAAAAAAAAAGTTTTGCGTCTGTGGTCTTATGCGCAGTATTGCTAGTGGCATCCTTGGTGGTGCTGACGCCTCCAGCAGTTCATGGAACTGATTGGAACGGTTGGGTTGGTTATCCTGGTCCAGACAGTTACTCCCGTTGCACACATGTTGGCACTTTTAATACGTCAGGGGATACGTTTACGGCGCTAAGTATAATTGGATGGTATGGAACGCTCCCCCCTGCTTATGTTCGGGGAAACTGGACTTTCCTAAGAGGTTACGGCGGAGGCGGTGGAGGACTTTATCCCACCGATAGCCCCATGTTCTGCACTTGGTGTTATGGCTCATACAGCTTTATTTACTATGACTACAATGTACCTGTATGGGGACCAGGATATACTGTTAACCCCGTTTGGGCATATTACCAGACTTGGATAAAATACCTCAGCTACTTTTCCCCTGCGCGTCAACCTTCTCTGCAAGGCAGTGCCGCATCCTATTTCATTAATCCGGCTAACGGTAGCCGATGGTATGTATCTTCGATAATCCCGCCGAGTTTAATGACCGCAGGATACCCGCGGAAATCGTCATCGGTGCAAACACCTCAGTCTTCAATATTACTTTCGGTGCAGTCTGTGCAACTGTTAGAATATAAACCGCAATTCAACGTTGATGTAGCCTATGCCTTTGTGGGTAAAGGTTCTTCCGAGGAGCCTCACAGCCATTTTGGTTGGGATATAAACTATCCTGAAAGTCAATACCCATCTGCTGTCTATCTTAATGTCACGCGCGCTTCGAATGCTGAAACCAAATTATATGATGCCTTACTCGAGGTTTTCCTGATCGAGTTGATCTCGGATAAAGGACCTGTGGAGAGCTATGCGTATTTTGAGGGGACAAATTTTACGCCTTCTTTCTCAGACGCTGCGCTGGCATCGCTAACCGCCCATATCTACGACCTGATCGATCTGAACGCTGTCAGTGGAGTCAGTGGTCATTTCCGTTTTAACTGGACCGATAGCACATCGGTCTTGAGCAGGCACGTTGGGTCGCTTGGTGCATACTCAAATAAGCCCAGTGGGCTTGGCTTATGGAGGTCTGGAGAACCTGGCATGGTTTCCGTGAACATCCGCAGAATAGGCTGTGTAACAATGAATGGCAGTTCCATTTCGAGCCGTGTTAATGTAGCGAGTGCCAATGTGGCACTTAAACTTGAGAAAATTGGAGATGGCTTTCTCTACAACAAGATGGTGCCTACAGATAAACTGCTGCAAACAGATTTGTTCCATTTGCACACGTGAATATCTCATACTGCTTTACGTCAATCTATTTTTGGTTTTTACACATATATTTATATATAATGTAACAATCCCTAATTATTACATAAAAGTTAATAGTAAGTTAATCGTATTATTATTGAATATTTATGAGCAATAAAGCATTAGCCATACCCTTCATTTGGATGCTCCTTTTATCAGTGGTAGTTGGAACAAGAATAGTTTACTTGGCAGAAGCGAACCCAATTCCACCACCAGATCCTTACTGTAATATCTCAATATACTCTCCGCAGAATAAGACGTACAACACTGAACCTGTCCGCTTAAGTTTCGCTGTAAAAACTAATTATGAATTGGGCTCCTATCAATACTTCTACTTTTTAGATGGGCAAGATATACAAACAAGTTTTAAAGTTGAAGAAATTCAGGATTTTGGGCCATCCGCAGAGTATCACCATGCGGGGCAAGCAGTCTTGCCAACATTGTCTGATGGGTGGCACAACGTGACAGTTTTTATAGGTTACGTGGACGCTGACGGAGCGATACGCACCGCCGAGGTAGATCCTCTCTTCGCCACAGCGCATTTCAATTTTAGCGCTGTTTCTCAGCAAGAACCTTTCCCAACACTATGGCTTGTTGCCGCGATAGTCACCGCGGCAACGGGCGCAACAGCTTTTGCGGTCTACTTCTTAGCCAAGAAAAGAAACAAATAAAAAAAGTCCGCTCCTTTAGAAATGCGGAAATTCCATGTCTTGCATCAATCGTAGTTTACGTTCTTAGCAACATCTTAACACTTCTCGCTTCAGTTGCTGTATCATGCAAAATTTTGCTCATAGCTAATGGCTTCTCAGCAATGTATTCTATCTTGTACTATCGTTCAGAATCGCAATGGTGCTACGATTCAGACTCGTCTATCGTGATAGCTGATAAGTCCTTTATGAAACAAACCAAGATGGTGCCTTTTACGAAAGGCTATTGCAAATTGCTGGTGAGACATAAAATTAAAGAGAAACGGTGCAGATTGTGTTTTACAAGCTTAAAGGCTTTAATCTCGCGGTTCGTTTGGAAGGGTTAGAGTCAATGTCGAATCAATTTTCGAACAAGCATTCTAGCCGGACCAAGACAAAGGATTGCATGGAGAAGTTGAGTTTGCTTTTGTTTGTTGCTATGTTAATGTTGCTTATGCCGATACATTTAGTCAAAGCCGATAACTGGGTTGAGGTTGCCCGATTTGAAGGAACTAGTGGCGTGTCTGAAAAACATTTTACGTGCGATTACTTTGAATGGCGAATCAGATGGGCATTCGACCCGGGCCACTATCATTTCTTTCCCCAATACCACACCTTTTCCGTCGCCACTTACCGCGAAGGAGAGGACACGAACCCTGTCAATTCAATTTTTGAGATGGCAAACGGAAGCAGAAGCGGAACCTCATACATCCACGACAGCCACGGGCAATACTATATGGCAATTCGCGCCCTCGACTTGGACAGCTACACAATAATAATTGAGCAAAACACAGATGCTATCCCAGAATTTCCCTCATGGGTTATCTTGCCATTGCTTCTTGCAGCAACCGCAGCAGCCGTAACCCTCAGAAAGCATCTATGCCGAAGCCGCCGCATCAGTGCGGCTTAAACAACAAAACAAACACTTGACCAATTCGTGCTAAGGCTTAGAGGAATCCTGTTTCCTTCAGTTTCAACGCAAGCGCTATGTTGCCTTTGAACCGAATTTTACCCGCGAAAAAAGCCCTTTCAGCGCTGACTCTACCGTTAACCAAGTCCATGTAATCTGTCTCCGCCATGCTAATCGCCATGGTCGGCGACGGATGCACTCCCTCCTTAACGCTCAACTTCTGGTCTCTTATTGTAACTGTCCACGAGCCACCGTTTACCCCTGATATGTCCACTTGAACCGTGACATCTACTCCCTCAGCCTTGTCTGCTTTGAACCTGCTCGGTAAGACTTTCTCGAAAAACTCCCTAGGTGTTTTAGCTTCCACCAGCATATCCCTCTTCTACACGCTGTTAGCTACTGTATTACTGTGTTCTATGTTTTGAACTTTTTCTTCAACTCTGATAGGCGGCTTACTCTTCCGCCAGACAGCGCCATAACTGCACGCTGAATCTTGGCAGCTTCCTCAACCATCTCATTCAGGCAGCAAGCAGCTTCCACAGACACGCCAACCGTGACGATGCCGTGGTTCTCAAGAATAACCGCGTCAAAACTCGCCATCTTCTCCTGAACCGCCTCCGCAAGCGCCACGGAACCCGGCTGCAGGAAAGGCACAACAGGCACGCCGTTAGGCAGAAGCATAAAAACCTCAATCTGCAACGGCAAAATCGCTTTTCCAGCTATTCCGAAAGCTGTCGCCGTAGGCGCATGCGTGTGCACCACTGCCATCACGTCCCCTCTTGCCCTGTAAATTGCTGCGTGCATAGGCGTCTCCGCAGAAACACCCCGCGCTCCACTAATCTTGTTTCCATTCAAATCAACGAGAACAAGTTCTTCAGGCTTTAAAGAATCCATGCGCGCCCCTGAAGGCTTTATCAGAAACATGTTTGCGCCGGGAATTCTGGCGCTAATGTTCCCGCTGGTTCCCTTAACCAAACCCTTAACAGCTAATTCTCTGCCTGCCCGCGCAATTTCCTCGCCGACAACGCTGAGTGCGTCTCTGCTCATTTTTCGCTTTCCGCCCTCCTGAACAAATCCGCTTCTTTCGGTCTCGTAAGCGCCTGCGCTGAAGCGTTTTCAGCTGGTTGGTAACTGTAGCCTCTTATTATGGCAACTGGAATTCCCTCATCCGCCTGCCCTATCACAAGCTCAGCTGCTGACGCCAATTCATCCGCAATGGCGGTCTGCTTTATCCTGAGCACGTAGCCGAACAGGTCTTTTTCTCCGCGCCTATCCCTTATAGGCTTGATTCCAGCCACGCCTATTGCCACGTTAATCTCGCCCATCCGCAGCGGGCGACCATGAGTGTCAGAAATAATCACGGCAACATCGCAGCCAGTGCGCTTCTTGATTATCTGCCTAATCTCCTGCGCCGACGCATCGGGGTTTCTAGGCAGCAGCACAACGTTTCTTTCTCCCTGCACGTTGGACTTGTCTACTCCCGCGTTTGCGCATACTATGCCGCTGTTGGTTTCAGTTATTAGGCTGTTGCGTCCCATGCGCACGATTTCTTTGGTTTCTCCGAGAATGACTTCTACAATGTCTGGTTCTTTGCCAACTTTCGCCGCGGTTTCCCGCGCCCGCTCAGAAGGCGAAACCTCGTCAAGGTTAACCACGCTTCCCTCCGCTTTGGATATGGCCACGTGAGTGATTACAATAACATCTTTTTCCCGTATAGGCGTGCCCTGTTTTTCAGCAGCGCTGCAAATCAGCCCCGCCAAATCGTCTCCTTTAGCTATCAGCGGCAGCTTCTCAACTGGAATCACCTGAATACTCTGCATTGTGTGCGTCTCCTTCTTTTCTGTGCCATGGTGTACTTGGATGAGAAAACTTTAAAGCTTATCTCCTCTCATCAGCTTGAGTCAAAGCGGCAAATATTCGAAGTTTTTAAAAACCATAACCTGCTTCTATATCTATCTGCGAATTTGAATTTCTGAATGGCGAGGCGCTGAAGCATGGGGATAGAGTATCTAAACCACATTTTCAATCCTAAAAGCGTCGCCGTCATAGGCGCAAGCGAACGGGCAAACGCCATAGGCGCCAAAATCCTCAGCAACCTAATAAACGCAGGCTTCAAAGGCTCAGTTTTCCCCGTTAACCCTTCCAGACAAACAGTGCAGGGATTAACCGCCTATCCAAACATAACCCGAATACCCTCAAGAGTCGACCTCGCCGTAATCGCAACGCCTGCTCACACAGTTCCCCAAATAGTGGCAGAATGCGGCGAAGCAGGCGTTTTAGGAATAATCATAATCTCCGCAGGCTTCAAAGAAGCAGGACCAGCAGGCGCTGAACTAGAAAAACAAATCCTTGAACTTCGAAAAAAACACGGCATCCGCATAATCGGAGCCAACAGCTTCGGCGTAATCCGACAGAAAATCAACCTTTACGCTACATTCGCGGACAAACAGGCAAACTCTGGAAAAATCGCGTTCATATCCCAAAGCGCCGCCCTATGCGCCTCGGCTTTAGACTGGGCTTGGGAAGCCCAAATTGGCTTCAGCACCGTAGTCTCCACGGGCTCAATGCTGGACGTCGACCTCGCCGACTTGATTGACTACTTCGGCGCAGACCCTGAAACCCGAAGCATCGTACTCTACGTCGAATCCATCAAAAACGCACGCAAGTTCATGAGCGCCGCACGCGGCTTCGCCAGAACCAAACCCATAGTCCTCGTAAAAGCTGGACGCTTCAAAGAAAGCCTCGAAGCCGCCTTCTCGCACAGTGGCGCCCTAGGCGGAGAAGACGCAGTTTATGACGCCGCCTTCAAACGCGCAGGCATAATCCGCGTGGAAGCCATACGTGATCTGTTTAACTGCGCGGAAGCGTTGGCGATGCAGCCAACTCCAGCCGCGCCCAACTTAACCATCGTCACTAACGCGGGTGGACCAGCAATTATGGCTACGGATAACCTCATCGCCAGAGGCGGCAAACTAACGCAGCTAAGCGCTGAAACCATTTCAGCGTTGAAACGTGTTTTGCCTGCCTACTGCACCATAGCAAACCCTGTGGACGTTTACGAGGAAGCCAACGCGGAAAGGTTTCGGAGTGCACTGGAGATTTGCATTAAAGACGCGGGCAGCGGCGGCTTCTTGGTTGTTTACACTCCTCAGGGCGCCACTGAACCCTTTGCATTTGCGGAAGCCGTTGCCGATGTTGCGAGGCAAGTCAAGAAACCCGTTCTCACGGCTGTGATGGGTGAAGACAGTCGCTGCCGCGATGCACGAAAGCTTTTGCAGCGGAACAAGGTTCCTTCTTTCGCGACTGCTGAGGAGGCTGTTTCCGTTTTCATGCACATGTATGCTTATGCTCAAAACTTGGCGCTACTGTACGAGACACCTGAAGAGCTTCAGGTGGAGCCTGCCAACACGGTTTCGCTTAGGCGTGTTCTGCGGCGGGCGTTTTGCGAAGGGCGGAAAGTGCTTACGTTGCCTGAATCTATGCTTTTCTTGGAGGAGTACCAGATTCCTACCGTGAAGACGCTTGTGGCGCGGACTCGTGAAGAAGCCGCGGTCCTAGCTTCGGAACTGGGTTACCCTGTTGTCATGAAGGCTTTGTCTCCTCAAATTACGCATAAAGCCAAAGTTGGCGGGGTCAAGCTGGATGTTTGTTCACCGCACGAAACCACCGCTTTTTTTGATGAGTTGGCTAGCAGAATTAAGAATTACAGCGCTGCCGAGTTTCAGGGCGTGGCGATTCAGCCTATGATACGCGAAAGAGGCTACGAATTGCTCATAGGCTCAAAGCGTGATGTACAGTTTGGTTCAGTTATCGTTCTCGGCATGGGCGGCTCTGCAGCGGAGTTTTTCAGAGATGTGGCTGTAGGTTTCCCACCCTTGAGTCAAGTGCTCGCTAGACGGCTAATTGAGGACTCTGCCCTCTGCAAACGTGCTTTAGCCAGTGGTTCCCCTTTGAACGTTAAGGTTCTCGAAGCCATTTTGGTAAAGTTTTCGCAGCTGATTACTGACTTCCCTGAGGTGCGGGAGGTTGACGTGAACCCACTGATTGTGAACAGCGACGGCGCTGTCGCAGTGGACGCGCGGCTGGTGCTGGATTGGGAGCGAATGATGCGTGAAGTAGCTGAGCATCAGGATTCACTGGCTATTGCCGCGTATCCCAAAAAGTACATCGCTGTTCGTGAGTTGAAAAACGGCGCGCGCGTGCTTCTGCGTCCAGTCAAGCCTGAAGATGAAAAGCGATTTAACGAGTTCTTGATGTCGCTTTCTGAGGAAACGATGCGGTTCAGGTTTTTCCAGATACTCAAAGAATGGTCTCATGACGTTTTAACGCGGTATTGCAACTTGGACTATGACCGCGAAGTAGCAATTGTAGCCGAGCCCCAGCAAGACCCCAAGCGGATAATCGGCGCTGGACGCGTAATCACTGAGCCTGACGGACGGAGCGGCGAGTTCGCCGTGTTGGTGGGCGACGAATGGCAGGGCTTGGGGCTTGGGTTGCGGTTGATGGATTACATCGTTGCGGTTGCCCGGGACATGCGGTTAGAGCGAATTTTTGGTTATGTATCCGCTTATAACTACAAGATGCTGCGCATGTGCGCCAAAATAGGCTTCGATTTAGAGCCGCTGGATGAGGAGACAGTTAAGCTGGTTTTGACGCTGTCCTAAAGTCCCGAGTAGAAAGGAAAAGTGAACAAAAAAAGGATAAGTGGATTTTTTTAGCTGCGGAATTTCTGCAGTTTCTGCAGCATTTCTTTGTCGCCTTCGGCGTCGCCTGCGCATGTTGCGATTATGCCGTCAACCATGCCTTCTAGCTTCGCAGCGGTTTTTTCCACGTTTGCCATTGTTGTGGTGACTGGCCACCCGATCATTTTCACGGTTTCCACGTTTTTCGGTGTGCCCACAAGGAAGTACGCGTAGATGGGTTTGTTCATTTTCTTGCATTCTTTGGCTACTTGCTCGAGTATGGGGAATGTTTTGTCTTCCAGCCTCATGAAGTAGATGAAGTCCCATGCGCCTTTTGCGCGTTCAATGGTTTCTTCCACTGAGCGCCGCGCTGTCAGTAGGCAGCCTAGTTTTAGGTTTTTGAGTTTCACTTGGGTGCGCAGAAAGTCACGTGCTTCTTCGCTGGATTTGAGCATTTTTATGGGTTCGCCGTATTTTGGGTTGTCGCCCATTGTGACTGCTAAGCCGTCTAAGCCGATTATGTCCGCTGCGAGCGCTAAGCCGCCGACTTCGACTGGTCCCTTGTAGTGCAGTATGAAGATGGGGCAAACGTATTTTTCAGGGTACTTCTGTTTGAGTATGCAGCTTACGACTACGCCGCTGGGTGCTGGGAAGCCTGCTGCGCTGTCGGTGACGTTCCATCCGTCGACTAGTGGCGCGATTTCTTCTGCTAGCTTTAGGAATTTTCGTGTTGGAACAAACTCGTTTAGTATCTTCATTGCAATTTCATCTCTGGGCTAAGGAAGAGAAAGGTTTGCATTAAAAAGCCTTTTGCATTCCTACAATGAGACTATTCCTGACTCCGAACGTATAGCTTGTTTGCTTACGACTTTTCTGTTTTGTTTCCTGCTTCTGTCATAAAATGGTTTGAGCGTCATGTTTTTAGGAAGCGTTTGACAGACTTGTTCTTGGGATTTGTAATGCCGAAACCTGTTCAGAAGTATCTGTTGATGATTAAATTAAGCCCGAATATGGCTGCAAAACTGTACGAACCGCTGATTGAGTTTACTGAAAAACCAATGGAAGGCGTAAAACTTGAAGAGGCATACCAAGTTTTCGGTCAATGGGACTTCGCCGTTCTTTTTCAGGCAGATACAAACGCTGACGCCCTGCATTTCGTCGGCGACAGAATCCGCTTAATCGACGGCGTGCTCGAAACCTTCACGATACCCTTGGCGCCGATAAAGGACTACCGCAAATAGCAAACGCGAATTCCCTTCTTCTTTTTCAGCGTTGTTTCCACGTTAAAAAGTTGATTGAACTGTTCGCTGCTTCTCAGTGGATGCTCGCATTTCTCTTTATTTTGAAGAAACATAAATAAACCCTGAAAAGAAAGTCTTTGTTGTGGTATTTATGAAAATTGCGGTTTCTGGCAAAGGCGGCGTCGGCAAAACCCTGATCGCTGCAGGCTTAGCACGAGGCTTCGCTGAAAGAGGCTTGAAAACTATGGTTATTGACGCTGACTCGTCGCCGAATCTCGCATTGTCTCTGGGATTATCTGCTGAAGAAGCCCGCAAAATACTTCCCATATCCGAAAACAAAGAGCTCGTTGAATCCAAAACGGGCACAGGTTACTCAGGCGTATACCGCTTATCGTTCACAGTAGACGACATAATCCGCGACTACGCCGTGGCTACTCCCTTCGGCGTGAACCTCATAGTAATGGGCACCGTGCAGTCAATGGGTTCAGGCTGCATGTGCGCGCCAAACGCCGTTGTCCGCGCTCTGCTACGTCACTTAATCGTGGAAAGCAACGAAGTAGTCGTATTGGACATGGAGGCTGGCGTCGAGCACATCGGCAGAGGCACGGCGCAGCGAGTAGACGCCTTGTTGGTTGTCGCGGATGCAAACTTGAAAGCCTTAGAAATCGCCAAGCACATAAACGACTTAGCAGCAAAAGCGGGAATGACGCACATCTTTCTCGTGGGCAACCGCGTCTTGAACAGCGCGCAGGAAGAAGTGATAAAGAGTTTCGCGGCTCAGAACAGCATGAACCTGCTTGCCTTCGTGCCTTTTGACCAGAAAATAATCGAGTCGGAGATGCGCGGCGAAACCCCGCTGAGGCACAAGGACTACGCGGCGGTGCAAGCCATAGACAACATGTGCGAAACGCTTGCGAAAAAGAACATCTAAATTACCGCTTGCATAATGCTACATGTGGGATGTGAAAGAAAAGTGAAAATGATTGTGGTTGTCGGTCGCGGCGGGACGGGTAAGTCCAGCTTTGTTTCTTTGATGACTAAAGGCTTGATTGAAGCGGGCGAAGCGCCGCTGCTGCTGGTTGATGCTGACCCCGACCAGAACTTGGCTGAAATGGTAGGCGTGGACCTGAAAGAAGCTGGGAAAAACACCATCTCCGAGCTACTTGTGAGCACGTTCATCGAGCAAGGCGGCACCACCGTGGGGATTCCGCCCACTGAGCGCATCGAAAGCAAAATCTGGTCCAGCGGACTCTTCGAAAGCAAAAGCTTTGACTTCCTCGCTGTTGGCACGAAATGGGTTGAGGGCTGCTACTGCATGCCTAATTCGGCTTTGAAAGGCGCGTTGGAGTCGCTTACGAAGAATTACAAGTACGTGCTCATTGACTCGCCTGCGGGACTTGAGCATCTGAATAGGCGAATCGCGTCAAAAGTAAACGACATCATCGACATTCTTGACCACTCCAAAAAATCCTTAGACCACGTCAAACGCGCTTACCGCATAGCTAAGGAAGTGGACATGCAATTCGACAAATTCTACATTGCCGGCGGCTACAGGTTCCCCGAGAAACTGGGCGCCCAAGCTGAAGCTAACCTGAAGTTTAAGTATTTGGGCAAAATAACCGCTGATGAACAGTTGGATGAGTATGTTCTTGATGGAAAGTCCCTGCTTGACTTGCCCTCTGATAACCCTGCTTACGTTTCGGTGAAGCAAATCATGAAAACCGCAGGCTACCTCCCGCAGTAACGCATTGTCCAAAATAACCTTACATTCATATTAATCCATTATTACTTTTGTTAAAAAATTCGGAAAAGTTTAAAAACTCTGTAAGGGTTGGATAAAGGTAAACCTTTACTGAGGTTTTAGAATTGACAAGTAAAAACGTGCACATGAAAATAGGCGAAATGAAGACCAGCACTGGTCTCGTCAAAAACCTTGAATTATCCATCGGCAAAATTGTCGATGACTCCTGGACAGAACCCATGGGACCCACCCCCATGCCTTCAATATCCACTCTACGCGATTGGGACATGAAACTTCTCAACAAATACAAACCCTTCTACATGCCCGACTGCGACCTCTGCTGCCTCTGCACATTCGGCAAATGTGACCTGACAGCGGGAAAACGAGGCGCATGTGGCTTAGACATCGCAGCCCAATCATCTCGCATCGTGCTCATAGCCGCCAGCATCGGCGCCGCAACCCACACGGCACATGCACGCCACATGGTGGATCATCTAATCGAAAAATACGGTCGAAACTTTCCACTAGACGTAGGCGGCTTGAACATCAAGGTCGAGGCTCCAGTCACGAGGCTTGTTACTGGAATAAGACCTGAAAACCTCGGCGACTTGGATGAAGTTTTAGAATACTGCGAAACTCAAATTACTCATTGTCTCTCAGCTGCCCACACGGGTCAAGAGGGAAGCAACTTGGATTTTGAGTCAAAAGCCTTCCACGCAGGAAGAATCGACCAAGTGGGCATGGAAGTCGCCGATATAGCGCAGGTTTCAGCTTTAGATTTCCCGAAAGCTGACCCTGAAGCCCCACTCATCGAAATGGGCATAGGCACAGTTGACACGTCAAAACCCGTTATCATGTGCATCGGACACAACGTGGTGCCTTCAGTAGGCATAATCGATTACATGAAAGAAAGCAAACTCGACGGCAAAATGGAAGTCGTCGGCTTGTGCTGCACCGCCTTCGATAACACACGCTATTATGACCGCGCAAAAATCGTCGGACCAATATCGTGGCAACTGCGTTTCGTACGCGGCGGATTCGCCGACGTAGTGGTTTTAGACGAGCAATGTATCCGAACAGACATTTTCAACGAAGCCGAACGCGTCAGAGCCCCGGTTATCGCTGCTTCAGAAAAGAACTGCATGGGCTTCAAAAACCGCACAAACGACCCAGCCGACGAGATAGTCGCCGACCTCGTAAGCGGCAAAGCCACCGGCGTCTTGATACTTGACCCTGAAAAAGTAGGCGAAGTCGCAGTCAAAGTAGCCAAACAAATAGCGCCAATCAGAAAGAAATACCGCGTTCTTCCCACAATCGAAGAAATCATAGCGCTTGCAAAAACCTGCAGACAATGCAACTTGTGCCAAAGAAGCTGCCCGCAAGACCTCCAAATCCCCGCTGCCCTGAAAGCTGCTGCTGAGGGCAATCTTGCACCTCTAACTGACCTGTACGAATCCTGCATCGGGTGCGGACGCTGCGAAGAAGCTTGTCCCGTCAAACTGCAAATACACAGTTACATAGTTAAAGCAGGCGAAAAATTCATGATTGAAGAAACAAACTTCTGCCGCTCTGGGCGAGGCGCCGTTCAAGACGTTGAAATTCGCAATGTTGGCAGTCCAATAGTGCTCGGCGAAATCCCAGGAATACTTGCAGTTGTAGGCTGCAGTAACTATCCGAAAGGCGGCAAAGACGTTTACGACATATGCCGAGAATTCGCCAGTCGCCGCTACATCGTGGTGACCTCTGGCTGCTCAGCCATGTCCGCAGGCTCATACAAGAACTCAGAAGGCAAAACACTCTACGAAGAATTTCCAGGCGGATTCGAAGCAGGCGGCGTCCTCAACGTGGGTTCATGCGTAGCTAACTCGCACATAGCAGGCGCAGCCATAAAAGTAGCTAACATATTCGCCAAACGCAACCTGCGCGGGAACTATGAGGAAATAGCTGATTACATACACAACCGCTTAGGCGCCGTAGGCTTAGCGTGGGGTGCTTACTCGCAGAAGGCAGCATCAATTGCTGCTGGTTTCTGGAGCTTAGGCGTTCCAGTGCTTGTCGGTCCGCACGGCAGCAAATACCGGCGCATGCTCTTGGGCAGGGCAGATAAGCCTGAAAATTGGGAAGTTTACGATGCACGCACAGGCGACAAAGTCAATGTTGGACCTGCACCTGAGCATTTGTTCCAGACGGTTGAAACGCCACAGGAAGCAATGGTTCAAATTGCAAAGTTGTGCATCAGACCGAACGACACTTGGAAAGGACGCAGCATCAAGTTGAGCCACTACATTGACTTGCACAAGCGTCATTATGGCTGTATGCCGCAGGACCTGCACTTGTTTGTGCGCACTATGGCTGATGTGCCAATGACCATGAAGGATGAGGTTACCAAGATACTGGAAGCGAAAGGCTGGAAGGAAACAGTTATTCCAGACCCGACATTGCTTCCTAGAATGATACGCAAGAAGAAGGAGTGATGTTGAAATGTCGTGTGAACCTTGGCAATGTTCAGAAATAGCCGCAACGAAAAAAGCAAACCCGATACAGAAGCCTGAAGTGGCAGTAGCGATGATAAAGAAAGCCGCTCGCCCCATACTAATCGTGGGCAGCAACGCCACTGAACGCTGGATGGAAGGCAAACAACTCATTGACTATATCATAGACTTCGCCAAAGCCTCAAAAGTCCCCGTAGTAGCCACAGCGCATATGGTCGGCGAATTCCTTAAACGCGGTTATGAACCAGCAGCGTTCATGTCAGCAATGGATATAGGCAATCGCTTGGTTGACCCATCGTGGCAGGGGCTTGACGGCAAAGGTCACCCTGACTTGGCTTTGTTCGTTGGTTTGCCCTACTACATGGAAGCGTTGATTCTGTGCGGTCTCAAACATTTCGCTCCCGATTTTCGAACCATAACCTTAGATAACCTGTATCACGCACATGCTAGCTGGTCTTTCCCAAACGCAACTTTGGAGGACTGGGCTAACAACCTTAAAGTCATGACTCAAAAATTTGAAGGAGGACAATAAAATGTCAATGTTTAAAGATATACCCGTCGACGTCGGCGTAATCTACGAAGGCGAACGCATACGCAGAAACGACATGCAAGTGGAACTCGGAGGACCAACCATGAAAGAAAAATTCGAACTAGCCAAAGTAAGAACCCCTGATGAAATAGAAGATGGAAAAGTAATCATAATCGGCCCCGACATCAAAGACCTGAAGGAAGGCGGCGCCTACCCGCTCGGCATACTCGTTGAAGCCGCAGGCAAAACGCTGGACCAAGGACTCGAAGGCGTCATCGAGAGGCGCATACACGGCTACATGAACTACATCGAAGGCTTCATGCACCTCAACCAGCGCTACGACATCTGGATACGCCTAGGCAAGAAATCTTTCCAGAAAGGCTTGAACAGCTTCGAGTACATCGGCAAAGTGCTGTACAGGCTTTTCAAGAGCGAACTTCCAATAATCGAGAAAGTGCAAATAACCTTCATCACAGACCCCGCAAAAATCAAAGAAATGTACCCCGTAGCACTGCAGGAATATGAAGCACGCGACGCTAAAGCGAGGGGCTTGAAAGACGAGGAAGTTGACAAATTCTACGGATGCGTCCTGTGCCAATCATTCGCTCCAAGCCACGTGTGCGTAATCACTCCACAACGCTACTCGAACTGCGGCGCGATAAGCTGGTTTGACGGTCGCGCATCCGCAAGCATCGACCCCAAAGGACCAGTGTTCGAAATAGAAAGAGGCGAAGTGCTGAACGCTGAAAAAGGCGAATTCGCAGGCGTGAACGAAGCCGTCAAAAAGCGAACGCTGGGCGAAGTAAACCAAGTGTGGTTCTACACCGCGTTTGACCACCCGCACACTTCATGCGGCTGCTTCGAAGCAGTAGCATTTTACATCCCTGAAGTTGACGGCTTCGGCGTAGTAAACAGAAGCTTCAAAGGCACAACCGTGAACGGCTTGCCCTTCTCAACCTTAGCTGACTCCACAGCAGGCGGCAGACAAATCGACGGCTTCCACGGCATGTCCATCGAGTACATGCGCTCCAAGAAGTTCCTGTCGGCTGACGGCGGATGGAACCGCGTCGTGTGGCTACCTAAAGAAGTCAAAGAACGCGTCAAAGACTTCATACCCGCAGACATTGTTGATAAAATAGCTACCGAAGAAAACGCACAGAACATTGATGCCTTGAAAGCATTCCTGAAAGAGAAAAACCACCCCGTAGTAGCAAGATGGACTGCAGAAGCGCCAGCGGCGGAAGAAGCGGGAGCCGAAGCAAAAGAGGAAGAAGGCGCAATGGTGCCCGTGGCGACAGCAGCAACTTTGCCGATAATGGCTGGTGGCTTCAAAATAATCCTTAAAGACGCGAAAATCTACGCTAAAAAAGTCATTGTTCGCTCGATGAAAGACGAGAAGAAAAGCTAAACAAGGTGAAGCCTTTTGGCTGACAAAAAGAAAAAAGAAGAGGACGCTGGACTGCCGTTCAGCCCTGACTTGCTGGAGCTTCTGGCGAAGTTTCAGGAAATTGAGCTGGAAGACTTCATGCTTGAAGCAGGCGACTTGGAGCTGTGGATGGAATCAGGCGCTTTACCCGCGCAGCTTCTGCCCAAAACAAAAGCCGCTGCGCTGAAGGCCAAACCACTGGCGCTTATGGCTACCAAATTCCTGCCACCAATCGAAACTTACTCAGGCAAAATCGCCGAAGTCAAGCTTGGCGGAACCAAAGGCGAAGGCGGCACACGCGGCAAATCCATAATAATCGGCGGCGAAACAGCGCCTGCGTTTTACACGTTTGAGAAGCCCGTGCTTCATCCGCCCGTAGTGACACTTGACGTTTTCGACATGGAAGTCCCCTTATCCAAGGCCGTGAAAATGCACGTGAAAGACGTTGTAGGCGACCCTGCTGCTTGGGCTAAGCTCGCAGTTGAAAAGTTCGGCGCCGACATGGTAACAGTCCACCTAATCAGCATAGACCCGCTGCTGAAGGACGCCACGCCAAAAGCTGCAGTTAAAACCGTAGAGGAAATTACGCAGGCTGTTGACGTGCCCTTAGTAATCGGCGGATGCGGCGACCCAGTGAAAGACGCAGACGTATTCGCGGAAATCACTGAAACCTTCGCTGGTGAACGTTTCCTCATAAGCTCAATAACACGGGACATGGATGTGGAACGCTGCGCCAAATTCGTCAAAAAGAACGGCCACGTAGCATTGTCTTTCACACCCATGGACTTGAACCTAGCACGTGAGCTTAATCGTAGACTGTATGACTTTCTAGGCAAAGAAGACATAATCATGGACTTGACAACTGCAGCGTTGGGCTACGGCTTGGATTACGCTTTTACTAACATGGAACGCGCTAGACTAGCAGGTTTAATGGGTGACGTTGAACTTGCGCACCCCATGTCTTCTGGAACCACGAACGCTTGGGCTGCACGGGAAGCGTGGCTCAAGATGGCGCCTGAGTGGGAACCCCGCGAGCTCAGGGGTCCGCTGTGGGAAGTAACCACCGCTCTTACACTGCTGCTTGCTGGCGTGGACTTGTTCATGATGATGCATCCTGCCGCGGTGAAAACATTGAAGGACGTAACTGCCAAGCTCGTGAGCGGCAAAAAAGCAGACACAAGCAAATTCGCAAACTGGGTTTCCCTTAAACCGTGAGACCATTTGGAGCTGTGAAAAAATATGACTGAACGCGAAGGAAAAAAAGCTGGAATAAAAGAATTAAGCCCCATAGACATTTACAAACTTCTCCCCAAGACCAACTGCAAGGAATGCGGGCAAGAAAACTGCATGGCATTCGCCACCAAAATCGTTAACCGCGAAGTCTCGATTGACCAGTGCCCGCCGCTAAGGAAGAAAGAGCACGAGAAGGCTTACAAACAGCTGAAGGAAATGCTGAAACCCGCGGTCAAAGAAGTAGTAGTGGGCGTCGGCGAAAAAGCCGTGAAACTCGGCGGAAAACTCGTCATGTACCGACACGAATTCACATACTTCAACCCAACAGCCATAGCCATTGACGTTACTGACGAAATGTCTACTGACGAGATTGCCAACCGCATAAAACGAGCTGAACAATTCAGCTACGAGTACATCGGTTATACACTAAAGCTGGACATGATTGCTGTCCGCTCCACATCAGGCGACGCAGAGAAATTCAAGGCTGCCGTCAAGAAAGTAGCCGAAACCACTCAGTTGCCGCTGATACTGTGCTCTTTGAACGCGAACGTTCTTGAGTCCGGGTTGATGGCTGCTCCAAAAGCAAGGCCTCTCTTGTATGCGGCGACACTGGATAACTGGAAAGACATGGCTGAGCTGGCGCTAATGTACAATTGCCCGCTTGTGGTTTCTGCGCCGAACGACTTGGACACACTGGTGTCTTTAGCTAAAACGCTGCTGGCTTACGGCGTTCAAGACTTGGTTTTGGACCCTGGTACTTTCCTGAACGACGGCTTAGCTGATACACTCAACAATTTCACGATGCTGCGCAGGGCAGCGTGCAAAGGCGGCGAGGAACTTGCTGGCTTCCCATTAATGGGCGTCCCAATGGTCGCTTGGATGGACAAAGGCGATACGGCAGAAGAAATCGTGAAATGGCGTGAAGCTTACTCCGCAGCCATTCTGATTGTCCGCTACGCAGATGTAGTCGTGATGCACGGTACCGACGGCTGGGCTCTTTTGCCTAACACCGTGCTTCGGCAGAACATTTACACTGACCCGCGGAAGCCCGTGGCGGTGGAGCCTGGTCTGAAGGTGTTCGGTACTCCAGATGAGAATTCGCCGGTGTTCTTCACCACGAACTTTGCGTTGACGTACTACACTGTTGCTTCAGATATTGAAAGCTCAAAGATGAACGCGTACTTGGTGGTTGTTGAAACCGAAGGCTCAGCGGTGGACAGTGGTGTGGCAGGGCGCAAGCTGACAGCAGACAAAGTTGCCGACGCCATAAAAGCGTCAGGCGTGGAAAGCAAGGTTAAACACAGGAAACTCATCATCCCAGGCAAGGCGTCAAGGATAAGCGGCGAAATCGAAGAGCTCAGCGGCTGGAAAGTCCTAGTTGGTCCACGCGACTCCTCGGAAATACCTAAGTACATAATAGACAAGTGGCAACCCTAAAACTCGCCTTTTCCTTTTTTATTTCTCGGGCTCTATATGCTTCCTCTTCTTTTGGGAAAAGTAACCCCTGCGACTTGCCTATACTTGGTTATAGCTGACGGGTTATCCGTGCAAAGTAGACACCGCACTTTCATGAGGGAGCTATAGCCTTCGATGACGTGATAACACCTCTTGGCTTTCCGCAGTCATCATTGTTTTTTGCGCTTGTATCTTTCGCAATACGCTTCGGCTGTCGGGAAAACTTCTTTTACGCGTTCAACGCGTTTCTTTGCGTTAATCCTGTTCTCTAGCGAAATCAAGTCCCTTGGTTTGCTGAATTTTTCGGTTGTGCCGTCTTCCCGTTTACGCTTTACCTTTATGCAGTCGTCAACCATGCAGCTTAGCACGCAGGCTCCGCAGTAAACGCACAGATCCTCGGTGATTCCGACTTCGCCTGTTTTCCAATACAATGCGTTGGTGGGGCATGCTTTAATGCACAGTTTGCATTCGATGCCCCAGCATGTCCGTTTATCTATGCTTATGGTTCCTTCGGCGAAAAATTCTTTGACGCCTGTTGCTGCCAAAAGCTCTTCTCTTTGCTGCTTTTTCGCTTTGTCTCCGCTGTCTGACAGCAAATTGAATATGTCAACGTTAGAAGAGCTTTCCTGAGGCATTCAAAGTCCTCTTCAACTGATTATGATTTAAAGCGTATACTATTGCTATGGATTATAATATCTTATCCCAACCCAATGGCAAAAACTAACATTTTGATGACCGAAACAAAGCCCTTATAACCTTCAGGAACCTCTTAACTCCAGTTGTGAATACGAAATGTGCGAATTCAACGTAATCCTGAATGGAAAAACAGTTCATAAAGACGTGGTCTACGCAAAAGCCGAAGGCAACAATGTTACCGTGAAAAGCATAATGGGCGAAGTGAAGGAATTCAAAAACTGCAAAATCATCGAAGTCGACGTGAACGCAACGCGTTTGGTCTTAACTTCCATAACCCCCTAAAAAATACTGCCCTCTTTTTTGGTTCTCCCACCAAGCGCTTAACACTCGACACCCTGCAAACAAGTGCAAATCACTCAGGCATCTGCTAACTAATCGGCACAAGGTCACAGTAACAAAAGCGGTTTTCCCGCAGCACAACCTCGCCTCTAGTGAACAATATCGGCTTGCCGAAAATTGGACCATCATACACGAACGAGTGAAATTCTCCGTTTTCACCGCACGGGTCAATATTAGCTGGCAAATCAGCCAAAAACTGCTTGTCAAACTCTCTTCCTGCGAACTCTTCTCCAAGACTATGCGTATCTACGCAGGTAATCACCGCTTTGAAACCCAAGTCCACGAATTCACTAGCCAGTTCATGAGTATTCCGTTTCCACAAAGGAAAAATGCCCCTTACCCCTATCTTCGCCAACATCTGTTCACGGTACTTCCTCACATCTTCCAAAAAGATGTCACCGAAAACCACAGAGAAAACGCCGCTGGCTAACTGTCTTGTAAAAATCTGCAACATCTTCCGTTCGTATTCCGCGTCCGAAATACCCTTCGGAACAAGCATATGCTCCAGCGAGAAACCCAGCGCCTCCACTTGTTGCTCAAGCAAAACGCGGCGAACCCCGTGTATGCTGATTCTGTCATAATCCTGCGTTACCGTTGTCAACAGCTTCAACACTTCATACCGCTTAATGTGCAAAACTTCGTAAAGCGCAAGAGCACTGTCTTTTCCACCGCTCCACGCAACTATCACTTTCTCGGGCATAACTCGCGTACCACCCTCTTAAACCATCAAATGCCATCCCGCTTGTTCAGTAGCCAAAGACAGCTATTTATTCTCACCTGAACCCCTCTCAACCGCTTTACAGCACAGAAACCGTAGCTGCAGCCAATCTAAATATATGCCACTAAACACCAAGCATTTTGCAGGGTAAACCAATGAAAGTACTGCTCATAAATCCGCCGCAGACTTTTTATCCCGGCTCAGACGCTCCAGCAGGCAACCTCCCGCTAGGCTTAATGTACATAGCTGCCATGCTTGAACAAGCTGGTTACAAGGTGGAGATCCTGGATGCCTTCATGACCGAAGCTTCTTTCCTGAAAGTCGGAGACACACTGCAAGTAGGCATGCCCTACGGAAGAATAAAAGCGGAAATAGAACGGCGAAAACCCCAAATCATAGGCATAGCCAACCCCTTCACCTGCCAAGTGGATAACGCTGTCAAAGTCGCCCAAATCGCCAAAGACGCAGACCCCGCCATTGTAACCGTCGTAGGCGGTCCGCACGTAACCGTAGTGCCCACGGAATTCCTAAACCAAGCCCCAAGCGTTGACATCGCCGTTATCGGCGAAGGGGAATACACGATGCTGGACATCACCCGCTACGTTGAAGGAAGCAAAGACATCAGCACCGTGCAAGGAATAGCCTACCGTAAAGGTAACACGGCAGTGTTGACCCCGCCAAGGACATTGATTAGAAACTTGGACGAACTACCCTATCCAGCTTACCATTTAGTGAACATGGAACAGTACCTTAACCCTGCAAAAATAGAATATCGCAGTTTCAAGAAGAGGGCAATCTCCATGATAACCAGCAGAGGCTGCCCTTTCAACTGCTGTTTCTGCTCTGTTCACCTGCACATGGGCAAGGCGTTCAGGGCGCACTCTGCAGATTATGTAGTAAACCACATAGCGCATGTGGTAAGCAAATATCGAGTAAAAACCATATTCTTCGAAGACGACAACCTCACTTTCGACTTGAAGAGGTTCGAAGCCATCTGCGACAAGATAATAGAGAAAGGCATCAAATTCGCGTGGGAAACACCCAATGGCATCAGAGCAGACTATTTGACTTTACCTCTCCTGGAAAAAATGAAAAAGTCAGGGTGCCAAAGCGTCTTCTTCGGCATTGAATCCGGCGATCAACACGTTTTGGACAACATAATCGGCAAAAGCCTCAACTTGAAAGACGTCGTCAAAGTGGCTAAAATGTGCAGGGACATAGGGTTGAAAACAGGCGCATTCTACATAATCGGGTTTCCAGGCGAAAAGAAAGAAAACATGATGAAAACCGTTTCGCTTGCTCTCAGGCTTAAGCGAGATTTTGATGTTGGGATGCACCTTTTTTATGCAACGCCTTCCTATGGCACTAGGCTTTACGAAGAATGCAAACAGAAAGGTTACCTTACAGCGGAATTGACGCCGCGCGCTTTCGCCGAGGTACGTCAGACCAGCGGTGTCCCTCTCATCGAAACGGAAGATTTTCTGTCAAGCGATGTGAAGGAAATCGCTGCGTTGGCGAATAAAGAATACAAAAAGCTGTCTTTGATAAACCACTTCAAGAATCCTGGGTACGCCTTGAAAACTGCGCTGAATTACCCCAACATCGTCATAAAATACCTCAAGAACCTGCACCCTGTGTAGGTCTTGCTCTCTTTCTTTCTTTAACGTAAGCGATTGCTGCAACCGCTACAGCTAACAACAATGTCAATTCAACATAAGGCGCAAACGCTTCAAATTCATTTATTGCACTTTCGCTGTCATCGGCTAATGGCTTGTTTTGGTCGAGCGTTTCGGCTTTTAAATTTTTGAAGGCTATCACCGCGTTCTTATCATAGGTCATTAGGATACCAGATTTTCCTCCGCGTGCCGTGCTCTCGTTGAGCGCCACGTTTCTCACTAGCGCACCGCTCTCATCATATAATTCAGCGGTTATTTCGTTTTCAGACATTTTTGTCGCGACCCTGTACCAAGTGTTTTCGCTCGCGGCCAATGACGCGTTCACGAGTGCTGTGTTTTCGCCTTCGAGTTGCTGCGCCATCTGTGATACGTCGTCATCGCTTAGCACTTTTACGGTCGCAGTGTAGTTTTCTCCGCCAATGTGTTGCAGGGTGAAGCCGAACTGGTTTGCCGTTTGCTCATTCAGCAGCACTGTTTCTTCCGCTCTCCAGATGGTAATTATTCCTCTGCGTCCGGGCATTCTTATTGCTTGCCAAGTTCCAGGTATCGTTATTGACCGGGGTTTCGGCGTTGTCGTGTTTTGTCCGTTGCTTAACACTATGAATTCACCGCTGAGGAGCACTGTTTTGCCTGTCAAGTTGCTCTGTAAAATTTCTTTGCCGCGTTGGCTCAGCAAATTCTTGTATAGTGCAGCTGGACCTGCGCTGGCTGATGTGCTGCTGAACCCTCCGCCCCAGTAGTAATAAGTTACTTCGCTTGTGGTTGCAGGTTGGGTGAGCCCAATGAAAACTGTGATTGTTTCACTGTCTGAGCCACTGTAATCCGAAAGCCCAGTCGAGCTTGCTTTGATATGGTATATTCCTGTTGAAGTGAAATTCCAAGTGAGCGAGTAATTTCCAAATTCGTCTGTTGAAACTTTTTTGAAAGCAACTCGCGAAGAGCCTTCTTGGCTAACGTACACTGCAACGCTTTGTTCTGCTTGCGCTGGCGAAACAGCCCCTGCTATTGTTAATGTGCGCCAGTTGTCTCCACTGCTTACGTTTTCCGAAGACAATGTTATTGTCACATTGGCGGGCGGCAGAGTGCCCTCTAAACTTGATGAAATGCGCGCTGGTGATGAAACCTCGCAGTTGCCGAGGGGGATGATGTGCGGTGTAGCCCCAGCGAGGAGTTCTGGGCGGTCGCCTACCTTCCACTCTGCTAGCGCCGTACATTCAGCCATCCAGTAGGTTTTGTTATTGTATTCAAAGCTTGCAGGCGTCATCCACCATGTCTGATAGGCCGGCGAGTAGGGCAAGTGCACTCCCACGTTCATGTGGCTGGGGCTTATGTTCTTGTAATAAAGCAATACGACGTCTAAGCCTCCGGCTTTCATTATCGAAGCTGCAAGAAGCGACAGTACATCGCAGTCGCCTGAATTTTCTATTATTGTTTCGGCTGGATATTTCACGTTACTTTTAATGTACGGGATTTGTCGGACCAGCATTAAAACGGCGTTGGCGAACTGTTCGTCGCTGTAAGGCAAATTGTCAGTAACGTTTCGAATGTTTTCTGCGACGGATGCGAAAACTTCGGGTGTTACAAGTTTTGCGTACATGCTATCGCCGTTTACGAAGTGGCTTTTACTGTGGTAATACTCGTAGAGTGAAGGAGGTATAGACATGTGTAATCTGTGGCTGAAGCGGTAGTATCCATATTGGGCGTCAAAGGTGTATGTGCGCTCGTAATTGGGTGCAGAGGAATAATCGGCGCCGAAAACTTCCGCTATAGGGCTGATTGGGATTAATCCGAGGATGATTAACAGCAACGGTATTTGGTAAAACTTTTTTTTCATCTAAGCCCTTCTGTATAGCGGCTTTTTTCAGTCACTCAAAAATTCCTCGGCGGCTCTTTTTATACTTTTTCCAAAATTGAAAAAACATATGTGTGATTACGCGGTGAGGAGAAAAAGCAGCTTTCTCGCGATATCCCTTTCAACTTTGAATATACACTGCTTGCTGAAGAACACAGTATCTCTGGCGGGCCCGAGGGGATTTGAACCCCTGGTCTTCGGCTTTCCCTCGCAGAAGCGTCCGGAGGCCGACGCCTTAATCCGTGCTGGGCTACGGGCCCGTTTGTTCAGAGTAATTATGCTTTGTAACTTAAGCTAATCGCCTTTATTCCTGAATTAGCTCTTCGTTTATCCACCAAGCTTTCTTCTTGCCTGATTTCTCTCCAGCGTAATATTCTATCACGGATTTTCCGCATTGTTTTGTGGAGTTTCTCTGGATTTTTCTCAGTCTGTTTAGGATTAGCCACCTGTTGGTTTTCGTGTAATCTGCCAGTTCAGGCGTGGTTGCGCCTTTGTAATGCATGAGGTAGTCAATGATTTTGTGGTCAGTTTCGTCGATGCAGAACGTGTGCGGGTTAATTTGTCCATGCTGGTACGACAGCAGTTCCAAGTCTGCGAGGTACTTTCTGACTTCTCCGAATTCGCGTTCAATTTTGCCCATTCTCTCTTCCAGTTCAAGAAGTTTGTCTGCTTTGGGAGTTTTCTGGAGTTTTTCGATTATGGCTTCGCGGATAAAGCTGCTTCTGTCGCCTTCTGGAATGCGTATTGCCATCTCATTGTAAACTTCTTCGGGAATTTTCACTGAAATCACTTTGGTTTCGCTCACCGCTATCACCCAACCTTATTCGAATATGTGGCTCTTATTATTTCATGGTTTCGCCATGATTTTTCTCGGGAATATCTGAAAAACTTAAATGTAATTCTGCCGAGCTTAACTTGAGGGTTGCGTGCGTGCCAAAAAAAACCACAATATCCTTGATTAAGTGTGATGTCGGCTCCTTGGCCGGACATCATGTTGTTCCGAAACCTCTGTTCAACGTGGCTGAGAAAAACCTTAAACGAGCAGCAGAAAAGGGCTTGATTAACAACTTCTTGGTGTTTAACGCTGGTGACGATCTTGAGTTGCTCATGCTGCACGAGAAGGGGGAGCAGAACATTGAGATACATGAGCTCGCGTGGAACACTTTCAGGGAAGCCGCGGACAAAGCTTTGGAACTGAAACTTTACGGCGCAGGTCAAGACCTCTTGAAGAATGCTTTCGTCGGAAACGTCTGCGGAATGGGACCAGGCGTAGCAGAAATGGAAATAGACGAGAGAGCCTCTGACCCTGTGGTAGTTTTTGCTGCTGATAAAACCTCTGCAGGTTCATTTAACTATCCACTTTTCCGCATGTTCGCCGATCCCATGAACACGGCTGGTCTGGTTATCGACCCAAACATGACGGGCGGCTTTAAATTCGAAGTAGTCGACACTGTGGAAAACAAATCCATAATTCTCAAGTGCCCCGAAGAAATGTACGAGCTGCTTGCCTTGATTGGAACGGTTGGGCGATACGCTATCTCTCGAATATGGCGGGCGGCTGACAACTTGATATGTGCCGCAAGCAGTGTGAGTAAACTTTCGCTCATAGCTGGGAAATACGTTGGAAAAGATGATCCAGTGATGATTACTCGCGCCCAGCATGGGCTGCCTGCTGTGGGTGAGCTTCTGGCGCCTTTCATGCATAGCTATTTCGTTCAGGGATGGATGCGGGGAAGCCACTGGGGTCCACTGATGCCCGTTGGACTGAAAGCGTCCAAATGCACAGCTTTCGATGGTCCTCCACGGATTGTTGCTTTAGGTTTTCAAGTGTCAAATGGCAAGATTGCATGCGACAGCGACGGCGTGCCGTTAGTTGCCGACTTGTTCGATGACCCTGCGTTTGCTTTAGCCAGGCGTGAAGCAATGCACAATGCTTGTATGCTGCGGCGTATGGGCGAGTTTGAACCAGCACGTCTAGGCTCTGAAGAAATGGAGTACACAACTATACAACAAGTTTTGGCAAAGCTTGGAGAACGCTTCAAGCCTGTCAAGGAATAGCCGAACCTCTAAAGGATACTGCATTGTCTATGCTTGGGCAGCTAGCGCCATGCGTCGGCTTTCAGCGATTTCATGCAGTCTGGCGCGCAGGTCTTCGCCTGATAACCTCTTTTCTTTTAATAGCGCCATTTTTCTTGCCAGTTCGATGTCGCCGAGGCATGTAAACCACGCCTCAAAATCTCCGCGGTTTAGGTGAAATTCGATTGAGTCTGCGCTGACTTCGAGAATTTTGGTACAGAAATCTTGCAGGCTGTGGGCGTAGCAGTTTAACGGTTTTCCCACGCACCTGTAAAAATGAAACTCTTTGTCCCGCGGCAGGTCTGCTAATATTGCTTTGGCGGCTTCCTTGTTAATTTCAGGTATGCCTAAGGCTTCTTTGCCTTTTTCGGTTATGCCGTATGATCCCTTTTCAGGCGAGTACGCATATCCCATTCGGGTTAGCCCTACTACGTGCATCATGGCTGACGGGAATTTATTTCCTGTTTCTGCTGCTATTTGTGCGACTTTAACGGGTTTGTCATGCAACAGCAGGGTTTCCAATATTTCACGTCTGACAGGTGATAAGCTCATTTGCGGCACCATTCACTTATTACGTATGCAAACACACTAATCAACTTTTTTAATATACTATTAGTATGGTTGTTCCGTGGTTCTTACCGAATTGAGATAAGTAAAGCTTTAGTATGCAAAGCACACAGCTAAAGTGGAAATGGTGAACTCTGAGAATGAAGATTGCCGTGCTTGTTTACGAGTACCCACCTAAAATTGTTGGTGGCTTGGGAACCTACGCTGCTGAGATAACGCGTAAATTTGTCCTAATGGATCATGATGTGACCGTCTTCACTATGAATGATGACGGAGGCACGCTGCCTACTCGTGAAATCTGGAGAGGCATAGAAATCCATCGCCCGTTACACATTGACGTTTCCGATTCCTTGCCAGACGTCATCGCGGAAGACATCAGAAAATGGGGGCGAGGTATACACTTATTCGGCAAACTCTTGGTCTACAACTATTTAACTGCGTCAAAGCTAATCAATGAACTCATCAAGAAAGAAGGCATGAAATACGATTTGGTGGTTGCCCATGACTGGCTTTCAGTAATGGGCGGCGTCACCGTTAAAAAAGAAAGCGGGTTGCCGCTCGTTTTCCATGTTCACTCAACAGAAAAAGGCAGGACTTTGGGGAATGGTTCCAGCGTAGTAAGCAACATCGAAATGCGCGGCGCCACTAAAGCAGACATGATAATAACCGTGTCTTACGCCATGAAAGACGAGTTGATACAGCTTGGTTTTCCAAGAGACAAAATCCACGTAAGCTACAATGGGGTTGACCCTAAAAAATACGATCCCGCAAGCGTTTCTGCGGAGCAAATTAAGAAAATCAGAGAATATTATGGCTTGAAAGATGACGAACTCATGATTCTATTTCTCGGAAGGCTCGTAGGCGTCAAAGGCGTTGACAAACTAATCATGTCAATGCCGCACATCTTACCCAAATTTCCAAAAACAAAACTAGTCATAGTAGGCGTAGGCGACCTGCAGGAATACTTGACGAATCTGGTCAGAACCATGAGATTAGATGATTACGTGAAATTCCGTTTCGATTTCATTTCCGAAGAAGAACGCATCCTACATTACGCCGCATGCGACATCGCAGCGTTTCCCAGCCTTTACGAACCATTCGGAATCGTAGCTCTCGAAGCAATGAGCATGGAACGCCCAGTAGTAGTCGGCGCAGCAGGCATCAGCGGCATGCGAGAAATAGTTGTCTGCTGCAGTGAAGAGCAATGCGGCTACCACGTAGACCCGAACAACCCCTCAGACATTGCATGGGGAATAATGAGCGCCTTGGAAAGCCCCGAAAAGCGGAAATGGCTTGGAAAAAACGGCAGAAAAAGAGTTCTCAACGAGTTCACATGGAGCAGAATAGCTGAAAAAACAGCGAATCTATATGAGCAGCTGCTTAAACGCTGATTTGCCCAGTGCATGGTGAAGAATTGAAAACAGACACTGCAGATTTGAGGCACAAAATCGCGAGAGAAGCCGCCACGCTTCTCTATTTTGGAGAGGAAAAAGAGTATAAGCAGGCCAAACTGAAAGCGGCAAAAACATTAAGCGGCCATTTTCTTCCAACGAACCTCGAAGTTGCCTTGGAACTTGACCACCTAGCTGAGGAAACTGAAGGCGCAGCCAGAAAGGAACGGTTAATCCAAATGCGACAAGAAGCCTTGAGCATAATGAAAGCCTTGGCAAGTCATACTCCGCTGTTGATTGGAAGCGTCTGGCGCGGTACCATTCGCCGAGGAAGCGACATAGACATAGCCGTCTATTGTGATTCTCCGAGTGAAATCGTGAACCTTCTCACGTCAAATGGCTTTGTTATTTCAAAAACTGAGTGGACAACCGTGACCAAAAAAGGAAAAACCGAAAGTTCATTTCACATACATATCGCGACTCCAGAAAAACAACAGGCCGAAATTGTCGTTAGAAACATAGAAGAAACAACTCGCGAAAGAAAATGTGAAATCTTCGGAGACGAAATCAAGGGACTCAGCCTTCATGAACTGGAAAAACTACTTAAGACTAACCCAGCACAGAAATTCATTCCAAGATGAAACTGCTTTTCAGGAAAAAGGCAATTAAGGATGTACACCCACGTATTAACACTGTAAACCCTTGCTGTTGAGGATTGCAACCGTGGAAACTGACAAGAAATCTTTCAAGAAACTGTTCCCGCACCTATCCAAAGAACTTGAGCTTGAAGACAGCAAAGTCGCCATAAACTCTGTGCGAACCGATTCCGAAGCAGCAGAAGAAGCAACCTCTGACAAGTTTCGCCACTACAACCCCACAGTCGTAGACTTCATCAGACGATGCGACACGGAAACAGAAGCCGAGGCAATAATCGCTTACTTAGAGAAAAGAGGCGAATTGACCCCAGAATACGCTAAAGCACTCAGGCAGCAACTGAAAAAAGAAGGCGTGAGAAGCTTCGGCGCAAAAAAAGAAGAAAACTACTATTTTAAACAAGGCGGACTATGCTAGACCCACTGCAAGCAACCTACCACAATATGTCCTTTCACACCAGCTACATTCTTCAATGCGCCGCAAAAGGCAAAATCACACTATATAAAGGAACTATAAATAAAGGGGCTGTAGTTCTTTCCGCGTGTCAAAACTGAGCAAAACAGGCAGCTTACACCGAAAAAGTGCAGCCAGTATCAAAGCAGCAACAAAAGATACCGATGTGCTTTCGCAATAGATGAAACACTACAGTTAACTGTACTCTCTGAATGTAAAGTTGCATTTCGTGCAACGCAAAAACTGCGTTGAGGATTCATCGGCGCCTCGAGTCTGCACTTGCCAAACGTAAGCCACATTGTTACCACATTTTGGGCATTCAACCCTGACAGTAGGCAGCGTCCGCAATTTCTGCTCCTCTTTTCCAATAACCGCGACAAGTTTCTGCGGGTTATGCTGTATGACCTTGCCAACAGGAGGTTCAACTCTGTTGGTTGATTCATGCTTCTTGTACCCGCATTTCGGACAAACAAGCGCCAACGCGGCTTCCTTCCCGCTCTTGGCCTTCTTAGGCTCAAGACGAGAGCCACATTTTGGACAGAATTCCATAACTTAATACTCCGTATTTCGTTATTCGGTTTTAATTCCCTAAGCACTGTCGCTTTTAAACTTTTTCCAAATCAACCCAGTTGGAACTGATTCCTGAGGCAACAATGTGCGCAACACGCAAAGCTTCAGGAATATTGCTCCTCGTAGAAGTCGACCGCAAAATCCGTCGTGCATCCTCCTTAGAAACCCCGGCAACATGCGCGTATATTTGCGCTTGTCTATGCCGCGTAGCAACCTCCACAAGGTCTCCAGCGTTAAGAACCACATTCCAGCGCTCGTCGCTTTTAGGCAAATGCTTTAACGCTTCATGAATTTCAGCCAAATTCGGCTTTTCCCTAGTCACTGCAATTACGGGAAGCCCCGTTTTCGCGTTAAGCACCTTAATATCCACAACATTGAACCCGCCGAAAGTTATTCCATTAAGCATGATAACTCGCAACTGCTTATAATGTGGAGAGCGAAGCACCATAGAAGAAATCTTTTCAGTGGCGTCGAATCCATCTACCGTGATTTTAGTGTGCATGATGCCCTCAAGCCAGTAGCCGCCTCTAAAGACAATGCCCACAACAGGCACTAAAGCTTCGGCATGCGGGGTGAACACGCCGTCATCAACTCCTAAAATGCGAATTTCAGGCTTAACTACGTGAAAGCTCTTTTGGCTCAAAACGCTTCCTCGGTAATCAACGTGAATATGGCAGGGAAACATAATAAATTTAACGAGCAGAGACACATGCTTAACAGCGATTTTGCCGGAAATGTTCAACTTCTAATGGGTGAGTTGTTGTCGACAAGAAGGTAAAGCCGTAAATGCAAAGGCGGTTGGTAACATCAGAAGCAATGCGCGTACAGCGGTTTTTGCTCGGGTTACAGAATGCTCCCGTTCCTTATCTGCCCTACTTGGGTCAAGTTAAATTTTGCGCTTTTTTTTTACTTAGGGTAAAACAGCAATAGCTCTACGAAAGCTTATTTAAACAGCCATGAAAATATTTAGGTGCAACAGCTCAGAAAGGGAAATCAATGCGTAATCACGTGAAAATCGACGAAATTGACGCCAAGATTTTGAGAACACTTCTGAAAGATGCGCGCACCAGCTTCACTGAAATAGCCCAAGACTGCAAAATCTCGGTTGGTGCTGTAAGAATGCGGTACAAGCGCCTATGGAAAACAGGCATAATCAACGGCGAAATAATGCTTGTAAACCCCCACAGCTTAGGCTACAAGTACATCATAGATATCGCAATCGTGACAGCATTAGAAAACGAAAAAGCTGTCAAAGAGTTTCTGTCAGAAAAGCCTTACATCCGCCACGTAGTTGGTCCCATGGGAAAATACAATTTCTGGACAAAAGTCGCGTTACACGACGTTAAGATGTTGGCGGAAATACTGGGAGATATAGAGTCTAACCCGCTAATAGAGCACGTGGATGCTTTGATTTGGGCTGAAGCAGTAAACATTGAGCATGTTGAGAACCTGCGGATTGAACCTTTACCAGTTAACAACACTCAAAAACTAAGTAACGCCCAAAATTCAGTTAACCTATTTGAGGCTGCACAAATCGATGAGACAGACAGAAAAATTGCTGCAGCGCTTACGCAAAATGCCCGCTTGCCCTTCAGCACAATTGCGGAACAGTTGGGAATATCCACCAAGAACGTCATCAAACGGTACCAAAAACTGAAGGAAAGAGTGCTGCCTCATGCAACAATAACTGTGGATTTGAATAAGCTGGGATACAAAGCGTTCGCCCACATGTTTTTAAGAGCAGCAAACAGAAGCAAACTGCCAGAAATCTGTGCACAGATGCTTCAGATACCGAACATGATAGTGATGATTAGGCTTCTAGGTGCTCATGACCTGTACACTTGCTTTGTTTTGGCAGATTTCGAAGACCTGTTCAAACTGAAACAGCAGATTCGCACGATACAGGGCATTGCGAGAACAGAGACTTCTTTGAGCCCGATTCATCCCGCATGGCCTTTTCACCTGTTTCCTTCGCTTCTCAAAGGTGAATTAATGGAGCCGAAATTTTGGGGTGTCAATTCACCGCGCAATTCGCACAGCTAAACGGTTGTTAATTGATGCTTAAGATGAGCGCTAATCCTTAATGGATTAGAAAACTCTTGAGTGTAGAATTGAGATTTTTGTGGATGAGCTGAAGTTGGTGGGTAACCGTGTGGAACGGAGAGAGTTAAGCTTTTAGTGCTTTTTCCAGTTCCTTACTGAATTTTTCGTTGGTTTCACGGGCTTTTTCCGCTGCGCGCCTCAATGCGACTGCAGGTTTTGCAGCGCCTTTCATTCTCACGTAAATTATCGGGTTTGACACCAAGGGGTGTGGTACGTCGTAGCCAGCCATGTCCACGTTTTCGTCTTCTAAAAGTTTCTTTTGCAGGAGGTTACAGAGACCGTGACCTGCGCCTTCAACTTCGATTTTCAATTCATTCCCCGTTTTCTTCAAAACCTTTATTTTCACTTTCAATACGCTCCTTCGGTTATATTTCCTCGTGGCCATAGTCCACTGGAGTTTTTCGTTTTTCAATGTTTCCGCATTTAGTGCAAATCATCTCGTACCTCTTTGGTTCAAGCAGGTTTCCGCAGCGGGAGCAAAATGCGTAGACAACGCCTAGATTCTTGTCGTTTGTTGATAGGTGGTAGATTTGGTTTTTTTCGCTTATGACTTTGGCGCGAATGATGTCGCCTGGTTTGCACACGTCGTTCATGGAGTCGACGTATCGTTCTTGGACGTCTGAAATGTGGAGTATACCTGTGAATACTCCTGAGAGTTTCTTTGAGCCTATTTTGAAGATGCGTACGAGGACGTTGTCGGATTGGGCGTTGCCGACTTGACCTACAACTGTGCTGGTTACTTTTGGGACGACTGCGCCGTTGATTAGTGGGTATACGGAGACGCGTTTATGGAGTAGATCCATCAGGGCGTGTCCTACGATTTTTGAGTAGATGATGCCGTCTTTCACGTAGGTTCCAGAGTCTGGGAGAAATTCTTCGATTACGCCTAGGCGTTCTCCTGGTAGTACTATGTTGCCGCTTTTTTGTTCAGACATTTTGTTTTCTTCCATGTTTTTGCTGCTAGAGTATAAGTTGGTGTCTGGTTTGGTGTATCATTTTAGTTTCTGTGCTGCTCAATAAACCTTTTGTTCAGATTAGGCAGGTTGCTTTGGGGTTTTGCAGGGGGTGACGAGGTGCAGGCTTGGTTTATTTTTCGTAAGGGGAGGCTGTCGGAAGCATTTTTTCAGCTTTTTGTTGTTAACTGTTGCTTCGGTTGTTGTTGCAAGTTCTGCGTTCTAGTGCGTGGGAAAAACTATAGCCCCCTTTATATAAACTATAAATAGATTTTGAATGGATTTTTGAGGGTGTTTGAGAGAACTTTGAATTCATGGTTTTGCTTTATAGCTGATTGAGAAAGGTTTTGTGATTTCTATCTAAGTGGATGTATCATCTACTGTGTCCTTCTTTTCTTTTTTCGCCTATATTCGTTCCTGCCTTGAGTTCTCAGCAAATCCAAACTGCTCAGTTCCATGCCTTTACTTGGTTTTCGCGGGGCATTCTGGGTTAAGGCACAAGTTCCAAGGGCGCTTTCCACGCATCCAGATGCGTACTGTTGGTAAACCGCAGCCTTTGCAAACGTTGCCTGTCGGCTTCACGGAGCCTCTCTGCGGAAGAGGAAAAGCGGTTTTACACTTGCCCTCAAAATAGTTAGTACAGCCCACGAAGCGTTTGCCCGTTTTTCTTGAATACACGATAACCAGTTTTCCGCCGTGGCATGTTGGGCACGCGCCTACGGTTTTTTCGTCCAGCTTGGCATTTTTAAGCGCTTGGGTCAACTGTGCGCCTATTACCTTCTCATTTTCCTTCAGCTTCTCTGCGGCAGGCTTTAAAATTTCAATTGCGTTCAGCAGGACGTTTTCTTTTGTTTCCTTTTTCTGCTGGATTTCACTCATTTTCTCTTCAAGCTGCCTAGTTAGCTCTGGTGACACAACGGTTGGGCAGTATTTTTTCAAAACTTCAGTAACCTTGAAGCCGAGGTCAGTCACTACGATTCTTTCTTCATAAATGTATTTCCTGTCGTACAGTGTCTGTATGATTCCTGCTCTGGTAGCCTTTGTGCCGACTCCTTCTTTCTCCATTTTTTTAAGCAGGCTGCTGGGATTGTATCTTGGCGGCGGCTGAGT
This sequence comes from Candidatus Bathyarchaeota archaeon, assembly GCA_026014705.1. Classification (GTDB taxonomy): domain Archaea; phylum Thermoproteota; class Bathyarchaeia; order Bathyarchaeales; family Bathycorpusculaceae; genus JAOZHU01. Next base: position 107,645 of record JAOZHU010000015.1, read on the forward strand.
AAACTTGTCCTCCAAAACCACTTGTTTAACGCTGACTTTTTGTCCCTCATCCATCGGAGGCAACGATGCGTCTTCTAAGCGAACATAAGGCTTGTAGAAACGCAACCACCCTTCAGCTAAGGTTTGTCTTCCCCTCAGATGGAACCGCTGCCCGTTGATGGCGATGATGACTTTTACGGTTTGCTGTAATGATGGCCCGCTGAAAGCCGCCATAAACCTCCTGACAACAAGGCTCCAAACGTTTCTCTCAGCGCTGTCCAGGGCTCTTTCAGGCAGATTCCCAGTCGGGTAAATAGCAGGGTGCGCTGGGTCTTCCATTTTTCCCTCGTTCGGCTTCAGCTCAGGTTTAGCCAGCAGTTCAGCGGCAAGCGCTTGGTACTCGCGCGTTTTGCCCAGTTTCTTCAGAATGGCTTCGTACCCGATTGCAGGCGGCAGTTTTTGGCTGCTGGTTCTCGGATACGAAATCAATGCGTCTAAGTACAACCGCTGCGCGATTTTGGAAGTGCGCATCGGCGTATACTTGAAAAGCCTGTAAGCCTCGCTTTGCAGAGAACCCAAATCGAAAGGTAACGGCGGCATCTGCTGAAGCCTTTTCGTTTCTATGCTTTCTATTTCGCCGTCTTTTCCTTTGCAAGCGTTGACTACCGCTTCAGCTTCTTCCTTAATTCTGATTGGGTTCTTTTCATACTCAGCCTCAAAAACCGAGCCACCTATCACCAATGCGGCTTTTATGCTCCAGTACGGCGTGGGCACAAAACATTTTATGCTTCTTTCCCGCGCTGCAAGAAAACTGAGCGTGGGTCCCTGCACGCGTCCAGTGCTGAGCGTGGCATATCTGCCACTGTAGTTTTTCGCTGCTGCAGTCAAGGCTCTTGAAAGGTTTATGCCGTAAAGCCAATCCACTTCATGCCTTGTCAATCCCGCCTCGATAAGCGCAAAATCCAGCTGCGGCAGAACCTCAGAGTAGGCTTTTACAATTTCTTCTTTTGTCAGCGTGGAGTATTTCATGCGTTTTGCAGCGCGTTCTTTTTGACCACAAGCATATTTCAATATGCAGTAGCCGATTATGCTTCCTTCGATGTCGTAGTCGCAGGCGTCGATGAACACGTCTGCTTCCTTCGAGAGTTTAGTAATGGTTTCAAGCCAACTGCGGGTCCGATTTGCGCCGCGCTTCGCCGAGTACATTGGAACCCAGTGATAACTGAAAACAGGATACTGTCCTTTTTCTTTCTTTTCAGCTGCCACTGTGTACAAATGACCCAAGGCTGGAACGACAACTATGTCGCTGTTTCTTTTTGCCACATAATATGGGACGCCTCTTTCCACCTTTCTCTCGGCTTTTCCCGCTGAGTCCAGTGCGTCGGCTATTCTGTTGGCTGCGTCAGGCTTCTCAGTTACTATTAACGTGTATTTCCCCAAAGGATGTGGTCCACGCTTGATTGAAATTTGTTTCGCCCTCAAAAAAGTTTGCGATGAAGCCATTCATAGACTTTCACAACCGCAAATTCTCCGCTTGATTCGCCAAAAGCTGCCATTAGCTCGAAAATACTTATTAATTGTTCAGAGAATTGTCTTTTAACTTCCTTCTAAAGCAAGGAGCTTTTGAACTGCTGTGAGCATAAGAAATGCGCCAAGAGGTAATTAACAATGTTCGAGGAACTGGGATTACTAGGTAACGCGTTGGTTCTCCTTGCAGCGCTGGTTGCGCTGTTCAGAACCAGCGACTTGGCGGTTACTCACTCCATAAACGTGGCAAGCGCTACGGGTTTAGGAAAAACAACCGTAGGCTTCATTCTCGTCGCTTTTTCCACATCTCTGCCTGAATTATTTGTCGCCATATTCGCAGTTTTAGCCCCGGAAAAAGAAAACGTCAGCGTCTCCATAGGAAACGTGCTGGGCGCAAACATCATCAACATCTGCATGATACTCGGAATATGCTTTCTCTTAGTAACCCTGAAATATTCTAACAGCGCGCAAAGCATTTCTAAAATGGCAAAGGACGAATTAGGAAGCCTCCATTTCGGACTCTTTGTGGCTTCAATTGTTCCCTTAGCGTTGCTCTACATAGGCTACGCGAGCCGATTCATAGGTGCCGTACTGTTGGCGATATTCATATTTTACATGTACAAACTTTCTAGAGCCAGAACACCTGTAGAAGAAGCACCTTCAGGGGCTGAAAAACATAAACTCCGTCGGTACATCACCCTGTCTATTGCAGGTGCTATCGGCGTTGTAGCTTGCGCCTTTTTCATAGTTGAATCCGCATCCAACATAGCCTACGGCGTCGGCATCCCGCCGATTATAATAGGCGCCACAGTGGTCGCTTTCGGAACAACCGTGCCTGAATTAGCAACAAGCATTGGCGCTGTGAAAAAAGGACACTTGGGCATGGCTCTAGGCAACATCGTTGGAAGCTGCTTCATGAACATCACGTGCATCCTCGGCATAACTTTGGTGTCCTCCTCCATCAGCATCACCACAAGTTCCTTATCGAACGTAGCGATTTTCTCGTTAATCGCGAATCTTCTCTTGTGGTATTTCCTGTCAAACGAACGAATAGGCTGGCGAGAGGGCGCAATATTGCTCTTCTTGTACTCCGTATTCCTCGCAAGCAGCTTCGGTGGGATACAAATCGCCAGCCCTGCCTCGTAACTGTAATAAAAACCGGAATATTCACTGCAACACCGAAATTTCCGGCTCTAGTAATCAATAAATATGCCATGACTGTTATTTTCCTCTATCTCTGGAAGTGAAATGCAGTGCCTCAGCGCGTCACCTGTCACAGTTGTGGATCTCTGCTGTACGAAGGCGCGGAGCTTAAGCCTCCAGACGAAATCATCCAAAAATATGAAGGCAAATGCCCCTCATGTGGCAAAAAATTGTCTCTGCTGCCAATCGATGTCGAAGTGAAACCTACAAAGTAAGCAGTTAAAACGAAGTCTGGGAAGCTCCGATGGAAGAAACTCATTGGGAAAAAGCCGCGAAAACGCGCATGGGCAAATATTTGACACGTGTAGAAACAGGCTTCATTCTAAAATCAATCACGCCTTCAAACATGCACTTTGTCATGGATGTTGGCGCGGAAGCAGGCAGGTTTTCCCTGATAGCTAAAGACGCTGACGCTGTGACGGTAAGCATTGACATTGATTCTTACGGGTTGAAAAGACTGAAACTCAAAACCAAACAAGCCAACGTAATTCAAGCTGACGCAAGAAAAATCCCCCTGAAGGACGAAGTATTCGACGCCGTTTTCATGATCGAAGTTTTGGATTACATTCCAGAAGTAGAAGAGGCTCTGAAGGAATGCTACCGCACCTTGAAACCAGACGCGCCTCTGTTGCTTTCTTTCGGAAACAAATCCAGTTTGAAATCAAAACTTAGAAACCTGCATGGAAAATCTTACAGACATTCCTATGCCGCAGTTATTCGCGCATTATCCACAACAGGTTTCACAGTGAAACAAAAAATGGGGTACAGTTGGCTGCCGTTTGGCAGAACCTCGGAAAATCGACTAGTGCCACTTTTAGCGACAATTGAAAAAACCTTCGCCTTACGAAGAATGCCACGGTGGAGCCCTTGGGTAATTGTGCATGCTGTGAAACCCAAGTGCTCTTATGCGAAGTAGGCATCATGCGTTCTGTCGGAAAGCCATAAATAAACGACCATTGTGATATAAACAATTATTAACCACAAGAATAAATAAAAGACTTCACTAAGCGTATAAAGAATGGTTCAATTGGAGACCGCGGAGACATGAAAAAAAGCCTTGTCAACAGCCTAAAAAGCTTTGGGAAATTGCGCCTGCAAATCAATCACGCCTCGATAATTGCTTTTTCAGCTTTGTTGCTCATACTCTTTGTTGCCTTCACCATTCGCATTCTGCCTATCCGCTGGGAAATACCCGCGGGCACCGTTCGCCTAAGCGAATTTGACCCATACTACCAATTCAGCTTAACGCGTTACATGGTGCAAAATGGGCTGTTTTCGCCTTATTGGCCAACACCATGGGTGAATACTCAACAGTGGTACCCTCAAGGCTTAAACATGGCGTCTTCGCTGCCTGCTCTGCCGATGACTACAGCGGCAATTTACAGCATCATATCTTTCATAGGCATAAATATTGATTTGATGACGTTCGCCGCGTTCGTGCCAGCAGTGATAGGCGCGCTCTGCAGCCTCGTGATTTACTTCGTCGGCAAAGACATGGGCGGAAAACCAGTCGGTTTACTCGCTGCGCTCTTCTTAGCTTTATCTCCATCCTTCCTTCAAAGAACTTCACTTGGCTTCTACGACACGGAAATCCTCGGCGTATTATCCCTGCTCATGTTCATGTTCCTCTTTCTAAGAGCCATAGACGTGGATAGAACCCTTAACTCATCAATAAAATACTCCATAGGCGCCGCACTCGCGATGGCGTACTTCATCACCGCCTGGGGCGCCGCATACTTCATGCTGGGGTTAACTGTACTCTTCGTTTTCGTGCTGCTCTTGATGAAAAGATACAACCAGCGCTTGTTGCTTTCTTACAGCATCACTTTCGGCGTAGCACTCTTCGTAGCGACCAAAGCTCCATACATTTCGCTGAGCTATTTGGTGTCAAGCGCGGTGATACCCGTGGCAGGCATGTTCATCGTGCTCTGCGTTTCAGAACTTCTGCGCCATAACCCATCCGCAAAAACAAGACTCACGCTCATTGTCGCATCGCTTGCCGTGTTGGTCGGCGGTTTCGTCGTGCTTTGGCAAATTGGATTGCTACAAAACATGGCAGGGAAATTCATTTCGGTTTTGGACCCGTTTCTCCGTTCAGCAACGCCGCTCATTAACTCGGTGGCTGAACACAGAATTGCAGGTTGGGGAAACATCTACTATGAACTGGGAATAGGCGTACTGTTCTTCCTCGCAGGCTTGTACTTTACATTGAGGAACCCGACCAACAGAAACGTGTTTCTATTGCTTTTCGGCTTAACCTCGCTTTACTTTGGCGCCTCAATGGTGCGCCTTCTCGTGCTTTTCGCGCCCGCCTTCAGCCTCCTAGCAGCCAAAGGAACACTTGGCATACTGAAGCCATTCTACACCTTGCTGAAGGAAACACCCAACATCGCCATAAAAACAAAGCGCGGTCTGGCGCGCGTAAGCAAAGAATACAGCGGGACAGCCATTTTTCTGGTTTTCCTCCTCTTAGTGACGAACCTCGCTTTCTCGCCTCAAAACGGCGGCATGCCCCGCGTTTACGGTCAAGCTTACACGCCTGTAACTATCAGCGCCGCTAGTCTTCCAATAGCTCCTTCAGCGCCAGCCGAAGAGTGGATAAACATGCTTAGCTGGACGCAGCATAACCTTCAAGCCACAACCGTTGTGTGCTCTTGGTGGGATTACGGCTATTGGCTAAGCATAACGGGCAACGTTACGACTTTGGCTGACAACGCTACAATAAATGCAACTCAGATAGAAAACATCGGCTTCATCTTTATGGCTAATGAACTGCAAGCGCTAAAAATGCTGGAAAAATATAACGCCACATACATCCTCGTCTTCATCACCATCGGTATCGGTCAATCCTCGACTGGGACTACATATGTCGCTAACCCCGGCGGTTTCGGCGACGAAGGAAAGTGGGTGTGGATGGCAAGGATTTCAGGTCAAGCCCGCGACAGATTCATCGAAAACAAATTCATCGACTCGAACTCTGCTTGGATTGATGAAAACCAGTTCGGTACTTCGGATAACTCAACTGGAGCATGGATATGGAACGACAAGGGTAAGAACTCAACGATATACAAGCTTATGAGCTGGGCGAAGCAAACATGGTGCGATGAGGCAGGCATGGGCTACATAGTACCCGACCAAACAGGGGTACAACCCACCTACTTTAAGCAAGCTTACTTTGCAGGCTTGGAGTCAAGCTTCATTGAAACCGCACAGAAATACGGTGGCATCATACCCGTCGTTGCCCTATACGAAATCGACTGGCAAAAATACTACAACGACACGAGCCCCACAAGTTGATACTCAGGGAGCGGTAACTTGTTTCCACGAGTTCCTGATCAGCACAAGGCAGGTAAACCTTTAATCCTGAATGGTTTAGGCGTAACCTACGTCTTGTTCACCACTGTTTATCTTTTTTTAGTGTATTTTTCTGGTTTTCTAAAAGCCTCTAACGGCGTCAGTGCACCGTTAACATTGGCTGTATGCGTCTTATTCGGCGGTTTCATGGGATTGCTGGATGACTGGATGGACTTGAAATGGCGTTACAAAGCATTCATGCCGTTAATAGCTGCGTTGCCCCTTGTGTATTTGGCAGTGGAACACGGATTGCGTACGTCCATAGCGCTGCCGTTTATAGGCACGATTGAGTTTTCAGGCTACTACTATTTCGTGATAATCCCGTTGATTGTCATGATAGTCACCAACACTGTAAACCAGTTGGGCGGCTTGAACGGTTTGGAGACAGTTTGCCCCGCCATAATTCTGACGGGGTTAATGGCTTTGTCTCCTTCGCATCTGATTCTGATGCTTGGGCCTCTAATCTTTTGGCTTATTCTCGCAGGGTTTAACCTTCAAGGCAAAATTTTCGTAGGGAACTCGGGGTCATTCGCCATAGGCATGACCGTCGCCTCATTCGCCATAATCACCGACTTAAAACTGCCCTTGCTGATTTCCATTATACCCTACGTTGTCAACTCTTCGCTCATACTATTGACCATTTTCCTTACCAAGAAACGGGCAAGCGTCTCGTTCGACGGCGAAAAACTCGTTTCTGACCATCGAAGGAGCCTAGTTACGCTCATAACCTACAGGCGACCGTTGACTGAGCGCCAAGTAGTCGCCATAATCTCCCTGTTAACTGCTCTCTTCACAGCAGCGGCAGCGGCCATTTCGCTGCTTTGAGCAGTTTTCCCCTTCAGGCAAATTGGCATTTGCGGTTTGTTGTTCGGGTTCAGTAAGTTTAATAGGGTACTTCATTTGGATTATTGTTGTTGGGCGGGTAGGTGGTCCTCCACCCGTTCCGCCTAAATAAACCCCGGTGTAGGAGGAATGGAAAAGTGAAGTTTGATAGTCGAGACGTTACTTTGACCGCTGTCTTTGCGGCGTTGTATACTGTAATGAATGCTGTTCAGATGGTCACGGTTGGGAACCCAACAGTCTATGGTCCAGTTCAACTACGCGTTGCTGACGCGTTGATTCCGTTGGCGGCTTTGTTCGGTTGGTCAGTGGTTGGCGGCGTTACCATGGGTTGCTTCGTAACTAACGCGTACTATTTTGTCAGTCCAACGGATGTGGTTTTTGGTCCAATAGCTAACTTTGTTGCTGCTTGCTTGATTATGTTTCTTAGAAAGCGTCGTTTGCTTGCCTGCGTTGTTGGCTCTTTGCCTATTGGGTTTATAGTTGGCGGTTATCTTTGGCTGTTCTTTCCGCCGCCTGAAATCTTTAGCACGGTGCCCGCGTGGTTAGCCAGCATCGCCAGCATCACAATCAGTAGCTTGATTGCAGTGGCTGTCTTCGGATACGCGTTGCTGCTAGTGTTTAGCCGCAGAGGTATTATTGAGCCGTTGAAGTCCCGTGGACTAAAAGTTGTTGAACAAAAATAACTATGCCAAGAACCTTTCAAGCTTTGTTAAGCCGATGATTTCGTCGAAGCTTAAGCCTAACGCGTCCAAGACTTGGTCAAAAGTGGAGTGCAAGTACGCAGTGTACTTGTCCACGTCCACCTCGTTTTTTGTAGCTAATTCCACAGGCTTCACGTGTGGTTCTCGTGTGGTTTTGACGAAGCTGATGAGGTCGCCTGCTCGTATTTCTGCGCCGTTATCTTTCAGGATTTTGGCTGCTTTAACGTGCTGTGGCGTAGTCTTCGTGTAATGCTCCAGTTCTTCGCCTAAAACTATGTGGAATGCTAGTTCGCCGAGGTTTTCCCATTCCCTTCTTTTCAGACGCATGTAACGTTCACGAACGATGTCTGCTATGTCTTTCTTGGCTTTTTCGAACTCCACGGGAGTCTTCACTTGCGATAGTCGTTCCTTCATCTTGTTGAAGGCGTTTTTAATGAAGGCGGGAATGTGTTTTTTCTTTCCTGTTAGCCCTTTAACGTCAACGGTGCCGTCTTCTAGAACGCCGAGGTAATTCTTTTTGCGGCTGCTGAAAACCGCGTATCTGTAAACCTTATCCACATCTATGCCCATCTTCAATTCATGCTCAGTCCAGCGGGTCAATTCCTCAACTTGCTCTCTGGAGGGGTTTTTCAGGAAGAGGCTGTCCGTGTCACCATAAAGCACTTGGATGCCTAAGCTTTCGGCGTGTTTGAGTATTTGCGTTATAGAATGCCTGCCGATGGCCGCTGTAGCTTCCGCCACTGGAGGGCAGTACAGGTCGAAGCTGTCGGCACCGAACACGCCGTAGCTAGCGTTCAAAATAACCTTCAAAGCGCCCTGAGCGATGTTGTACCATATCCTTAATTCAGCAGGCAAAGTTTTGTCTTTGGCTTTCAGCTTGTACCACCGCACACGCAGGTCCCGCAGTGACCCAATCAACAAGCTTTCCATTGCACGCTTTTTCGTGCACACCCAGTGCGGCGTGTCCGGTATCAGGTTGCTTTGGCACTCCGCGTGCGTGCAGAGGATTGATTGGTAGCCGAGATTCCAGACTTTTATTATTGACGGGTACAGGCTTGGGAAGTCCATCACAGCCACGTTGAAGTGGACGCCGGGGACTGGCTCAACGACTATGGCGCCCTTGTATTTTTTGCCTTTTATTATCGCTGTGGTTGCAACTTTGCCTTTTTTGGTGAGTATGTCCTCGGCGTTTGGAATCAGCATGTTTCGTTTGCGGTGTTCGCGGTGCATGAAGTTGCGTATCCACCGTGACACGCCTTGGCGGCTTACGTCTTCCATGGGCATGCTGCTGATTCTCGCTAAAACGAGGATTAGCTTCATGGGTAACTCGTCTTCGAAGCTTGTCAGCTTAAATGTGATTTCCGAATCTCTCAAGCAGTAGCGGGCTAGTTCAGTGTAAGTCAATTCGCTGAAGCTTTTCTCTAGCTGGATTTTCTCCACGCCAATCAGCGCGTTGCCCACATCGCCTAACGTCACATCGCGGTAGCGGTTATTAAAAGCGTAAATCTGAATCGACCTGTTGAAGAAGAATTTGTACAAGTCAATGTGCACGCCGTAACGCAGCAGGCAGACGCGTTTGCCCACTTCTATTGGGATGTCGCCTTTGCTTATGCCCAAGTTTATTGCCCGATGCGCCAGATAGCGTAAGTCGAAGTCGTCGCCGTTGAACGTCAAGATGAACGGGTACTCCCAGAGCACTTCGAAGACGGCTCTGAGCAGTTTCTCTTCGCTTTCAAAGTATTCCACGCTTACCTCTGCAGGCAAATGCTCATTTCCTTCGCGGACGCCTTCCCGCTTCAAGAGCAGCACTCTCTTCTGGTTATCCGAGGTGTACACGGATACACAGGTCACAGGGTAAGCGGCTTCACGCGGATCAGGAACTCTGGTGGATACAGGCGCGGTGACTTCGATGTCTATGGCTGCCCTGCGAAACTTTGGCGCTGGATACTCCAGCAGTCTCGCCCATGCCTCAGTGTACTCCAACTCTTCCGCTGTGTCTCCTTTGAAGATGCTCTTAATCTGGCTGACTCTTTGCTCGGTTTCCTCCAGATTCACCGCGCTGAGACTGCCGTTTTTGACTTCATAAATCATTCCGGGCAGAAGCTGCCTATCGTAAATGTAGCATTGATAATATTTTATTCGGGCTTCCCACACTTTTGCCTCTTCGCTGTTTGTTATGCCGCCTGAAATTTTCGGGAAGTCCTCGGGGATTATGTCTCTCAAGGTGCCTTCGGGTTTGCCGCCGATGGCTAAAGGGTCATTCGCGAAGATTTTTGTCACGGTGACTTTTTTGTCTAGAAGCGGGTCGAACTTCTCTTCTAACTCAAAATGGTCAAAACCTTCATGGTGCACTACTCGGTCGATTTTTTCCAGTTCATGCTGGGAAAGATTGGTCAGACAATAGGGCTTATGCCCAGTGTTATCATACCAGAAATAAATCTTGCCCGATTGGGGCTCGTACAGTTTTATCAACGCCTTTTTCAAGTGCCCGTCATAACTTGCGGAAACAAAGTAAGACGGCAACAAGTTTTCAGGCGCAACCGGCGGAAAAACACGTCGTCTCCCCTCTTTTTTCTGGTTCTCCTCTGCTGTGTTTTTGGCTGGTGCTTCCGCTTTCGCCTCTTCATTAACCATCTTTTTTGGCACTTGAGAGTAGAAATCTAAGCTTTTCTGCACCATTCCACTCTTAACCTTTAGCGCTATTCTATAAACGGTATAGACTAAAATCTTTACTGGCTTATCAGCCAAGCGGTTACGAAGCGTCTTTAACTCTTATTTAGCACTGCTGCGTTGTCTATTGCTGTGTGAACCGCTTTGTTGAAAGACGCTTGGACGGTTGCCATCGAAACCCTCAGCTGGATAGAAATGCAGAAACTAAGCGAACGCCTCGCTTTAACAAGAACAGTCAAGCAACTGAACATTGGAAACGCTGACGCAATAAGATACGGCTACGGACTTGTGTGCGAAACCGTCAGGCGCAAAAACCTCATAGACAGCTTCATCAACAGCGTGCTGAAACCGAAAACCCTGAGCGAACTCACATTAGGTGTTCAAGCTTTCCTGCGGCTTTACGTTTACCAGACTCGAATCACAACGCAGTGGGCTAAAACAGACATAGAAGAAGCCGCTGGCATAGCCAAGCTAGCGCGGGCGATTCTGGGCTGGGGGACCCTGAGCGAAGTTGAACCCTTCTTGGGGCTACTCCTCACGCAAAAACCCGAACTCGAACTGAGAGGCGCAAGTGATGAAAAACGAGTAGCAATGAAAACGTTTCATCCCGTGTGGTTCGTCAAATACTGCTTTAAACTGCTTGGGCGCAGAGAAGCCCTGGCTTTTCTGGAAGGCAGCATGAATCCACCGCCTACGTACATCAGATTAAACACGCTGCGGGCTTCAGAAGAAGAAATTCTGGAAGAACTGGCAAACGAAAATGTTAAACTGGAAAAGAGTGAACCGCTGAAACACGCCTACAAGGTCACCGCCATAAAGCACGCCCTCACCCGCACATCAAGTTTCCAAAAAGGGCTATTCTACATTCAAGACAAAGCAAGCTGCTACGCCGCTGAAGCCGCTAACCCAAAGCCCGAAATGACTGTTATGGACGTTTGCGCAGCGCCCGGAGCCAAAACCACGTACATAGCCCAGCTAATGCGAAACAAAGGCGAAATTTACTCAGTAGACTACTCCATTCGAAGAATACGAACATGGCAAAAAGAAACATCACGCATGGGCGTAGAAATCACGGAGCCAATACTTGCAGATGCACGCAGCAATTTGCCCTTCAAAGCAGAAGCTGACATCGTAATCTTGGACCCACCATGCACCAGCACAGGCGCCTTCGGAAAAACGCCGTCAGCCAAGTGGCGTCTCACCCAGCGCTCGATTGAACGCATGAGCGCAATTCAATGGCAGATAATCAACAACTGCGCTGAAAAAGTGAAAAAAGGCGGAGTTTTAGCCTACTCCACCTGCAGCATAACAGTTGAAGAAAACGAGATGATAATTGAACGTTTCCTAAAATGGCATCCCGACTTCGCGCTAGAGGAAATCAATCCCCAAATGGGTCTGCCAGGATTCAGAGGGCTGACAAAATGTCAGCGGCTTTATCCGCATATTCACCACTGCACCGGTTTCTTCATTGCAAAACTGCGAAAAACCTGAACCACCAAAAGTTCAATTTTACCCCCCTCCCTCAAATTGCTTTCGTAAATAGAGAAGCGCAGGCAGCGCCTAACCGAGTAGCCGCCAACTGCCTATGCACCGAGAGAGCACAGGGCTTCGTGAGCGAATCGTCTATTCTTCTATTCTATAATTCCAGCAAGTTTGGTGCCTAGTGTGAGTACATGTTTTGGTAGGGTCTCTTGGAAATGGGCACTATTTTGCGGAATTTGGCGTTCATGATTTTTTCATAGTCAGCGTCAAAATAGCTGCAGAAATCCCGCGCCAAAGTCTCGATCAGTTGCATGTCACGTTTGCCGACGTTCATTATTCTGGTGCCTTTGCCCAATTCAAGCAGGTCTCCGCGTTCATAGATGACGCCATTGTGCATGCCCGTGCCGACGAAACGTGCCTTGCAGCGTTCACCTTCAGGCAAAGTCAAACCCAAAATGAGCATAGCGCCGCCTGCCATATATTCGCCTAGGAAATCCTGTGCAGTTCCGCCTATGACCAACTGCGGTTTTTTGCCCTGATACTCCTTCATGTGGATGCCTACCCTGTAGCCCACGTCATCGCGGACGAAGATTCTCCCACCCCGCATCGAATGCCCAGTTATGTCCCCTGTGTGACCGTGGATTACTATTTGTCCTTCGTTCATTGTGTTGCCGCAGCCGTCCTGTGCGTTTCCATGAACCACAAGTCGTGGGCCATTCATGAACGCGCCCAAATCGTTTCCCGGGGTTCCGTAAATGTCGATTTGAACCTCCCTGTCCAAGTCAGTGCCAATGTAACGTTGCCCGCAGACGTTGTGGATTTCAATTTTTTTAGCGCCGTTGCTGCTTATCGCCCTTAAGAGGCTGTTAAGGTCCTTATAGTGCATGCCATCCGAGTCGATTTTCCACACTTCATCTTCCACTTTCACAGAGGAAAGCAACTTTCTGTCGAGCTCTGCGTTCAATTTTTCTTTCTCAAGCATCGTCGGTTATTCCCCCGCCATCTTCACGCCTAACACTTTCAATTCAGTGTCCGTTAAGCCTACACCACGCAGGGCCAAACGGTTGCCACGCAAACTCTCAATGGCATTTATGCCCATACCGCCCATCATGTCCTTAATCTCCAAGCTCCAGCCCCGAAGCAAATTCACCAGCCGCTCCGACGCGATGTCAGGGTTAAGCCGCTTAGAAATCCACGGATCACTCGTCGCAATACCCCACGGGCATTTACCAGTATAGCATTTCTGGCAGACAGTGCAGCCCATGGCGACAAGCGCCGCCGTGGCAATATACACGGCATCAGCGCCCAAAGCGATTGCTTTGACGATGTCAGCGCTGCCTCGGATACCGCCTGCCGCCACAATCGACGCCTTATTGCGGATGCCTTCATCACGCAACCGCTGGTCAACCTGCGCAATAGCTAATTCTATGGGTATGCCCACGTTGTCTCTGATGACTTTCGGTGCAGCGCCAGTAGCACCCCGCACGCCGTCCAAGGCGATTATATCCGCCCCTGCGCGGACCATGCCGCTGGCGATTGCCGCTGAATTGTGAACTGCTGCGATTTTTACGGAAACAGGCTTGGTGTAATCTGTGGCTTCTTTCAGCGCGTAAATCAACTGTCTAAGGTCTTCTATCGAGTAGATGTCATGCTGTGGCGCAGGGGAAAGAGCATCCGTGCCCGTGGGAATCATACGTGTTCTGGCAACGTCTTCGGTGACTTTCTCGCCTGGCAGGTGCCCGCCAATTCCTGGTTTTGCGCCTTGACCTATTTTTATTTCCACAGCTGCGCCAGCGTCAAGATATTTAGGGTGTACACCAAAGCGTCCTGAAGCTACTTGCACGATGGCGTGGGCGCCGTACTTGTATAGGCTTTGGTCTAAGCCGCCTTCACCCGTGTTAAAGTAGGTGCCGCATTCAGTGGCAGCCCTCGCTAAAGCTTCATGGACGTTTAGGCTTATTGCGCCGTAGGACATGGCGGAGAACATTATCGGCGTGTCCAGTCGCAGTTGGGGAGTCAGCTCCGTTTCCAGCACAAGGTCGCCGTTTTCCAGCTCCATTTTCAGCTGGTCTGGCTTTGCGCCTAAATACGTTCTGATTTCCATAGGTTCTCTTAATGGGTCTATTGATGGGTTGGTTACTTGGCTGGCGTTTAGCAGGAGCTTGTCCCAGTAGGTGAAGTACGGTTTGTCGCAGCCCATTCCTGTGAGAACCACTGCGCCTGTTTCAGCCTGCTTTTTGACGTCTCTTAGCGACTCCAATGTCCAATTGTAGTTGTCGCGATAAACGTTGGGGTTCTTGCGTATGGTTATGGCGTGTGTGGGGCAGAATGTGACGCAGCGTAGACAGTTGACGCAGTTTTCGTCTCTGCTGCAAATCACATCATCTTCAGCGTCGTAATAGTGCGTATCGTAAGTGCACTGGTTAACGCAGACTTTGCATTTTATGCAGCGGTCTTGGTCTCGTTCCACTAAGTATTCAGGAAGCAAGTAGGTTTTCATTTGCCTGCCTCCACTACTTTTAAGAGTTCCACGTGTTCTCGGCTGCGAAGTTTGCCAACCACGGGTTCGCCGCCTCGCGGGTACCACACCCTGTCCAAAGTTGGAGATACAAGCCGCATGGCAGATTCTTCAGAAGACAAATACGCGAAGTCTTCTCTCGTGCCCGCTATCAACGGTCGAAGTTTAATTCTGTCCGTTAACCCTATCATTTCGCCGTGATGCGCTACGATTATGCTGAATGGGCCATTCATGAGCAAGCTGCCGTATGTCTGGCGCAGCGCACTGAACAGGTGCTGTTCTTTGGGCGGCAATGCGTCTATTTCGCTCCACAGCGGCGCAGCCAAGATTTTCGCTACTATGTCGATTGGCAGTTGTTGTCTCCGCATCAGCAAATCCACGGCGTACGCTAACACTTCGGTGTCTGTCTGCATAGTGCATTTGTAACCGTACATTTCCAAGTAGCGGCGGTTTATGCCATACGATGACAACTCGCCGTTATGCACTACTGTCCAGTCGAGGATGTTGAATGGGTGAGCGCCGCCCCACCAGCCTTGGCTGTTGGTTGGGAATCTGCCGTGGCAGGTCCAAATGTATGCTTCGTATTCTTCTAAGCAGAAGAAGTCGGCTATGTCTTCGGGGAAGCCTACGCCTTTGAATACCCCCATGTTTTTGCCGCTTGAGAAAACAAAGGCGTTCCCCGCTTCCATGTTTACCCGCATGACTTGCTCTGTCACGTAATCATCTGCCGTCTGGTTCGCTGGTTTCCGTTTGTTGGGTTGAACGAAGTATCGCCAAACCAACGGTGGATTCTGAACATTTGCTTCGCGTGTCGGTATCTCCTCTTCCAGCGTTACCTCAAAGTTGCCCTTCAAAAGTTTATCCACTTTTTCTTTTGCGTCCCTGCGCAGGTACATCACGTGAAACGCGTAGTCTTCCGCATGCTCTGGGTAAATGCCGTAAGCAGCGAAGCCGCCGCCTAAACCGTTCCCGCGCTCATGCATGTTCGCTATGGCTTTAACGGGGTCGCGCGGTGAGAAGCGTTTGCCTTCAACGTTCATCATGCCAAATATGGAGCAGCCTGAAAAGTCCTTGTCATCATCGTATATATTACCCATCTTGCCCAAGTTCTTCACCGCATTGCCGCCTCCGGGTAGACTTTTTTTCTAGTTGACAATGGCAACGCTGCAAGGCTGAAGTCGTCTGAGAGCAGCGCTTGTTTGAACCTTTTCACGTTGACGCAGTGTTTCATTAAGTGGAAGAGTATGCCTGTTCTTTCGATGGCGTTCACGAATGTCATGCCGACGATCACGTTGTCTCGGAGCACTATTTTTTTGTAAACTTCCTTTTCTGGCTCATGTTTGACTAAGATTTCGTATGCGGCGTCATCTTTCGGGTTAGTTATGCCGACGGAGATTATGGGTACGCCGAAGTATTTGAGTGCGCTCATCGAAGTGCCGCCGTCGTATTTTGCTTTTTTCCCAGCCATATTGTAGCCTGCGACTTTGCCTTCTAATTGCGCCAGTGGCCACAGTGGCAGTGAGCGGTTCTCGTTCAACACGAAGTCGTACGCTTCAGCAACGTCTCCGCTGGCGTACACGTCTGGAACGGTTGTCTGCATGAATTTGTCCACGATTATACCCCTGTTTGTTTTCATGTCGGTTCCTGCTGCTAACTCTGTGCGCGGGATAACGCCTATGGCTATTATTACCACGTCGCATTGAATTGAGTCTCCGTTAGTCAGTACTGCGCCGTTGACAACGTGGTCGTTTTCGCGTTTGCCGACTATCCGCTGCACGGTTTGTCCTGTTACGATTGTGACACCTGCCTTTCTAATGGCGTTCTCAACGATTTTTGCTGCTGTTGAGTCTAGCAGAAGGCTGAGGATTGTGTCTTTAAACTCCACCATGGTCACTCTTAACCCGCGTTTTGCCAAGGCTTCGGTTACGCTGACGCCGATCAAGCCCGCGCCGACGACAACTGCACTTTTAGCGTTTTCAAGCTTTGCAGCCAAGTGCTCGGCGTCCGCAAGTGTGGTGAAAGTGAACACGCCTTCTTTGTCGGCGCCTTCGATTTTTGGGACAAAGGGTTTGCCGCCTGTAGCCAGCAAGAGCTTCTCGAAGTTTACACGTTCACCGCCGTCAAGCTCCACGTACTTGCCAGTCAGATTAAGCCGAGTTGCAGTTCTCCCTGTTAACGCTTGCACCGCGTTCTTTTCCCAGAAGTAGTCTTCGCGGCACTTCATCTTCTCTAAAGTTGCTTTTCCGCTGACAAAGTCTGAAATCATCGGTCGCGAATACTGCGGCAGAAGCTCCTCTGAAATTACAGTTATCGTGCCTACTGGGTCAACATCACGTATGGCTTCTACCGCGCCGATTCCTGCAGCAGAAGCGCCGATTATTACGTATTTTGGCATTATGGAGTCACCTCTTTGCAAACGAGCGCGCCGTTGGGGCAGTTGGCAACGCACGCAGGAACCTCTAACTCGGAGCAGAGGTCGCATTTTGCGACTACTTTGCCTGAAACATCCATTTTGATGGCGCCGTAGGGGCAAACCATTATGCATGTCCAGCAGCCCATGCATTTTTCCGCGTTGTGTGTTACCATGCCTGTTTCTTCGTCTTTGCGCATGGCGCCTGCTAGGCAAGCTGAAACGCATGGCGCGTCCTCGCAGTGGCGGCATTGGATGGCGAATGAGACTGGTTTGTTTATTTCCAGTCGCACTCGGCTTATTGGTCGCGGTTGTTCTCTCGTGTAGGCTTTTATGATGTCTTTTGATTTGGAATGCTGCACGGTGCAGTGGACTTCGCAGAGCCCGCAGCCCATGCAGGCTTCTTCTTTGGCGATTATTCTTTTCATTTGATTTGACGCCTCATTTTCTTTTTAGCGTGAGCAGGTGACTGCGGGAAACTTGGAATTCAACATCTCTTGTGCATTTGCCTATATTTTCTGTGAACATTTGTCCAATTAAGCTTGTATGGTCTTTGCGATTGTTTTCGCTCATTGATTTCGCCTTTCACATAAGTTTTAGCCAGTTAAGTAGCACATATTCTATATAACCATGTTGAAAATCATTTATATGTAAGATAATGAATAGTGTAATCTACATGAAATATGTGTAAGGTGAAGTGTGTGGCGGAAAAAGACTTAGGGTATAGACGAGTCCAATGCACAGGAAGAGGCTCATACATCATATCGCTCCCAAAAGAGTGGGTGCAAGACATCGGATTGAAGAGAGGAAGCGAAATTGCCTTCACCGTTCAGAGTGATTCGTCGCTGGTGCTGGTTCCGAGAAAACTCAAAGAAAGAGACGAAAAAGACGAAAAATCTAAGCTAAGAGAATACTACGTGGTCTCTGACCCGAAACGCGACTCTGAATCAGTGTACCGCATGATAAAAGCTTTGTACGCCATAGGCGCCGATGTAATACGCGTGCACTTCAAAAACGCCGAATACGCTGAAAAGCAGAAAACAGAAATAAAGAACCTTGCCCGCGACACTTTTCTAGGCTCAGAAATAATCGAGGAAACAGCTGACGAGATTACTTTTCAAATCCTGATACGGCATTCAGAATTTCCAATTGAAAAAGCCGTGCGAAGAATGGCTATAATCGCCCTTTCAGCAAACCGAGACGCCATTTCAGCTTTAAAAAATGGCGGCACAGAAATCTTTCAAGGCGTCGTTAACGCGCGCAACGATGTAGACCGCTTGGCGCTCTATGTTGTTCGTCAACTGAAGTGGGGCATCGAAAGGAACCTCTTCAGAGAATTAGGGTTTAACACTCCGAAGGAGTTCCTACTATACCGAATCGCTGTGAACGACATAAAAACCATTGGCGAGAATGCACTTAACATAGTAAACAGCCTCTCAAAGTTCCAGAAAATGGTTGAAGATCAAACGCTTTTCATTAAAGAGCCTGTTGATGAGGAAATCTATTCTCAACTGCTCAGGTTCAACGCTGCGGCGCATCAACTATTTGAAGAAGCTACCCATGCAATGTTCAAAAGAGAGTACAGAGATGCGGAGAAAATCATTGCCAAGCGTGCCTCCTTCGTCACGTTGGAAAACGAACTAATCACTTTGATGTCCAGTAAGAAACTTGACCCGAACATTGCGGCGATACTGCGTCTGATTCTTGACAGTTCAAGACGGATTATGGAGTATGGCGCGAACATTGCGGAGTTGACGCTGAACAGGACAGTGGAAGAACTGTGCGCAAACTATGCCGTCAAGTAGATACTTGTTAAACTGTTCAATAATAGCTCATGTGAAAACGCTATTTTCTGATTTTCCAGATTCAACTCTTCTGCTTGCTAGTTCAGATTAAGTTTTTTGCAGAGGTGACCAACAGAATAAAATGTGTTATCCTTTTGCGATACGTTTTAATGTCACTGTGGAAATTGCCTTTGTATCTAGGCGAAGTAAAATTGAGCACGAAATGGCGCAGAAGCAAGAAATACTTGAAATGGCTAGACTTGAAAAGTCAAGAAAAAGCCAGCGCCAGCCACCGTTCCCAACCGTTGCGCTTCAAGAGGGTACAGACGGCACGCGCTAACTCGCAGAAGCGTTGCTATACGAAAAACTACGAAAAGGACAGCTGGAAAGAACCCAAACCCTTAATTGACATTTTCCAAGAAAACAGTTGGATAACAATAATCGCTCAAATAGCAGGTTTTAACAAGGAAACTCTGAAAATTAACGTGCAAGACCAGAAACTTACGTTATCAGCCAAAGCAAAAGACCGCAAATACTATAAAAGCTTAAATCTACCAAAGGTAGTCATTCCAAACGTTATGCACACGACGTACAAAAACGGCGTGCTCGAAATCAAACTTAAAAAAGCACAAAAAGAACAAACACCTAACCAAGAAGCTGAATGAAATGCCTCACAAACTGAGAAAAACCAGAAAAAACCGCGGCTCTAGAACGCAAGGCTACGGGAGAATAGGGCAACACCGAAAAACTGGCTCCAAGGGTTTCCGCAAAGCAGGCAGACACAAACATCTCTGGAGTTACGTGGTGACATACGAACCAGACTACTTTGGGAAGCACGGTTTCACTTCACCAAAAAGCCTCAAACAGAAAACAAACACAATAAACCTCAAGCAACTCGAAGAACTTTCCACGCAGCACGCCACCGAAAAAGAAGGCAAACTTCACATAGACTTAACCCGCTTAGGCTACACTAAACTCCTCGGCACAGGCAAAACCACAAAACCGCTGGTCATAAGCGTAGCCTCAGCCTCAAAAGCGGCGGCGGAGAAAATAGCCGAAGCAGGCGGCGAGGTCTTAACTTCAGCGCAAGAGCATGGAGAGTAAAGATTAATCCATGGCCGGAAGATTCCTCAGTCTCTTTAAGCCTCTCGGAAGAATACTGCCTGAAATTAAAGTTCCAGAACGCAAAGTCAGCTTCAACGAAAAAATCTTCTGGACCGCTCTCGTATTAATCGTTTACTTAGTCATGTCAGAAATCCCCCTTTATGGCATCGAGCAAGAGGCAGCAGACCAGTTTAGCGCGCTGCGCGTGATTTTTGCTTCGAACCGCGGGACTCTCATGGAACTCGGCATAGGTCCAATAGTCACTGCAGGCTTGATACTGCAGTTGCTGGTTGGCTCTTCCATGATAAAATGCGACATGTCGAATCCTGAAGACCGTGGATTATTCACTGTAGCCAGCAAGGCTTTCTCCATTATTCTCACTGGTGTCCAAGCAGGAGCATACATAATCAGCGGCATGTACGGCACCCTTGCAGGTCCAACAACCATCGTGATATTTATTCAGCTATTAGGCGCAGGAGTAATGGTGATGCTGCTTGATGAACTCATCCAGAAAGGCTGGGGTCTCGGCAGCGGCATAAGCTTATTCATCATGGCAGGCGTTGCCCAGAACATCCTTTGGCAAACGTTTTCTCCAGCCAATGGCTTGTTCGTTCAGTCGTTATCGTTGCTGCTGAGCGGAAACCAAACTTTGATGCAATGGGTAGTCGGCGTAGGCTCATACCCGTCTTTAATAGGGTTCATCGCCACAATCGCCGCGTTCTTAATCATAATTTACATCGAAGGCGTCAGAGTGGAATTGCCGATGACTTACGCGGGATACAAAGGCTTCCGTAGCCGTTACCCAATTAAACTGCTCTACGTGTCGAACCTCCCCGTAATCTTCGCATCTGCACTGTTCGCCAATGTTTACTTCTTTTCGCAACTCCTCTGGGGCTCCAGCGGGCGACCAGAACCCGGAACAAACCTATTCACAGACATTCTAGGCTCATACAGAGTAGTAACTGAGGGCAACCAAACAAGCGTCCAATCTGTTGGCGGCATCGCACATTTCGTCACCGCCCCACAAGGTCTACAAAACGTCGCGGAAGACCCTATCCGCGCATTAATTTACCTAGGAATTCTCATAGCTTTCTGCGCCGTGTTCTCGCTTATTTGGCTTGAAGTCGGCGGTCTCGGTCCAGCAAAAGTAGCCGAACAACTCATGAACTCCGGCATGCAGATTCCGGGCTACAGGCGGTCAGGGAAACCCATCGAGCTGATTCTCAAGCGGTACATCCCCGTGGTGACGATACTAGGCGGCATAACCGTAGGCTTAGTTGCTGGAATATCAGACTTCCTAGGCGTTTTCGGTTCAGGCACAGGCATCCTGCTGTCAGTAGGCATAATCTACCAGTACTACGAACTGTTGATGCGCGAACGCGCTGCTGAAATGTTCCCAGCGTTCAGACGAATCTTGGGCGAATAGCCTAAACGCCCGAATACCGCACAGGGCCACCGATAATGCGGCTCCATCTATCTTCCCATCATTTTCAAAATCTTTCGACTATAATGCAAAAAAAGGCAAAAGACCGCCATAGCTGAAGGTGGCGCAATTATTCTGGAAAAGGCCTATGATGAACTCCATAGCTGACATTTTTTAGGAGGAACGTTGCCGACAGCATGTGGTTGCCGCAGAGCGAAAATGGTTATTAACGAGAAGACAAAAATAGGCTAAACAACACAAGATACCGAAGGAGAGATTGACCGATGGACATTTCAACTATACCATTAGCAACAGTGGTCATAATGCTCATCTCGATGGGTGTCTCATTTCTCAGCATGGGCATCAACCGCCTACTAATCAGCCGCATGGTCGGCTGGGATGAATACCGCTCGATACAGCAGGAAGTAAAAGAGTACCGTTCCCAGATGATGCAAGCAACACGCAACAATGACAAGAAGACTCTTGAAAAACTGAAAAGGAAAGAAGCACAGATAAACCGCATGCAAATGAAAATTAGCAAGCCCAGTTTCGTTCTTATTCCAATCAGTTTCAGTTACATCTTAATCTGGTGGTTCTTTCTGACACCAGTCTACGGAATGAACCCAGTAGCTTATATTCCTGGAATTGCGCCCACGGGCATACCTGTGCTGTACTGGTACATGCTCTGCTCTTTTCTCTTCTCAACGCTTGCAGGCAGAATAATGGGAACAAACCCACTACAGTAAAGACGCATAGGAGGGAACAGCCCGATGAACAGCGCAAAAGAAAAAAGAATCGTGGTTTGCATTTCAGGAATGGCTGGGACAGGAAAAAGCACGTTAGCTAAAAAGCTTGCTGAAAAATACGGCTTAAAGTATTATTCAGGCGGAGACTCGTTGAAGGCATTAGCCGCAGAAGAAGGATGCAACGTGTCCAGCAACGGGTGGTGGGAAAGCCCTGAAGGCTTGGCTTTCTTAAGGCAAAGAGAGAATGACCTGAAATTTGACAAAGCCATAGACGACAAGCTTTTAGAATACGCGCAACAAGGCAACGTGCTGTTGGACAGTTGGACGATGCCGTGGCTGCTGAAAACAGGCTTCAAGATATGGTTGCTGGCGTCCATAGAAAAACGGGCTGAACGGGTTGCGCAACGCGATAAAATCACTGTGGAAGACGCATTGCGGATACTGAAAGAAAAAGAGGCTCGCACAAAGGCTATTTACCAGAAACTTTACGGGTTCACTTTGGGCGAGGACTTCGCGCCGTTCAATCTGGTGTTGGACACGGATAATTTGACGGCGGAGGAAGTTTTTCAAGTCCTATGCAAAGTGCTTGACAACGCCGTTTTCTGCAGCGGAAAAGCTTAGGCTGCTCTGCCGCTAAAGTGGCGGCAAAGTTTGCTTTTTGATGCTAAAAAGTTTTCGCAAATTTTAAAAACACTCGCCAGCGTTACCTTTCATTTTCTCGGCGTCTATCCGTTGCTGTTGGGAAGGGAGAAGGGCAGTGAAACGGTTGAGAACTGTGCCTGCGCGTTTGTTTTCAGTGTTACTTTTAGTAGTGGTTGCGCTGTGCGTGGTCGCGGCTTTTCGTTTCGTCAACTTTGAGTCCGCCGCTACGCTCTTGCTGTTTGATTCCTTTTTTGTTCTGCTCATGTTTGAATTGAAGGGAACCCTGAACAGGAAACTAGGCGTGTTGGCGGCAGGGAACTTGGTTGGTTTATTCTGGAACCTGATTTTTTGTTCAATCGCTATGGACGGCGGCAGGTTTTTCGGAGAAACGTTCAATGGATTATTCGCGATTTTTCGTCCTTTCCTTAATTTCCTGTGGGTCATAACTTTCTGGTCATTAAGTCTGTCTGCTTTTCCTAAGCCCGAAAGAGCGCAAGCGGAGGCAAAAAATTGATTCTTGAAGTTGCAGAAACTGTTTTTGCGCTGGCGACTGCTTCGATGGTTGTCTATCTTATCCGACATTTTGTTTTCACGTTTACAGTCTTGAGAAGAGCCAAGAACACCACAAAAGCTGCGAGTGCTGAACATGTGGCGTTCGAGCCAACTGTAGCTATACTTATTCCGGCGCGTGACGAAGAAAACGTGATTGGTCGATTGCTTCAGCGGATGGTGGAATTAACCTACCCAAAGGACAAACTGCAGGTTACAGTCGTCAACGACGGCTCTTCAGACAATACTGGGCGAATCGCCGACGAATACGCTAAACAATATGCCTTCATAAAGGTGTTGCATCGAGACAGGCGCGATGGTGGCAAGGGTAAAGCAGCAGCGATGAATGCGGGTTTAAGGCAGTCAATAGGCGAGATTGTGCTCTGCTTTGACGCTGATTACTGCCCGCAAAGGGAAATCGTGGAGAAACTCGTTGAGGGATTCGCTGACCCAACTGTCGGCGCTGTACAGGGCAGGGTTGTGGTCTTAAACGAGCCGCAAAACACCGTGACGCGGCTGGTGGCTTTGGAGCGGATAGGCGGGTACCGCGTTGACCAAGAAGCGCGCGACACTCTGAGCCTCACGCCCCAGTTTGGCGGCACTGTAGGCGGTTTCAGGCGCAGTTTGCTGGAGCGTTTAGGCGGCTGGGACGAATCTACGCTGGCTGAGGACACCGATTTGACTTTTAGAACGCGGTTGGCAGGCTACAAAATCCGCTATGTTGGCGGTGCAGAATGCTACGAGGAGGCGGTTGACAACTGGAAGGCATACCGTAAGCAGCGTTATCGGTGGGCGTTGGGGCACATGCAGTGTTGTCTTAGGCATTCGTGGAAAGTTATCAAAAGCAAACGGTTGAAGATGAAAGAGAAAGTTGATGGTTTGCTTCTGCTGCATGTGTACTTCATGCCCATCGTGGCGTTGGTTTCATTCTTGATTGGTGTTCCGCTTGTCGTGTTCAAGCTTTCCGAGTTTGTTGGCGCACTTTGGTTTTCTGTGCCTGTGTCCCTTTACAGTTTCGTCGGCAACTTTGCGCCGTTTTTTTGAAGTAGGCATCGGCGCGTACTTGGATGGGAGGACAAGAGCTCAGTGGCTTATTCCGCTTTTAATATTCACGTTTTTCTACAACATTCCCATATGCCTTAAGGCGTTTCTGGATTTGCTTGCGTCCAAAATCTTCCGAAAGAACCGTAACATTTGGGTTAAGACTTCGCATTTAGGCAATGGAAATGGTTATATCATGAAGTAGTTCATATGCTCAAAAGGTCGCTATGGCTACTGATCTGGCTTCGATAAGTGCCTTGTTGTCGTTTGGGATACCATTGCTTATATTGATTATGTTGCTGCCTGCTCTTCTTGAACTGAAGCGTCCGAAGGATCATGGGCCGCGACGGATAATGGATAAAGTTTCTGAGGTTCCGTTGCACATGCTGCTTGCCCGGTCGATAGTGGATCTTGAAGGCGAGCAAAAGCTCGACGGCGCAACCATTCATCCGCTTGCGAAGGTTATCGCGTTTTTGCCAAACTTGGAGGTTTAGCGTTCATTCTTATTTAACAACAGGCGTGCGTTTTTCCATTGGTCTTTAGCCAGCAGCAGGTTTCCGTAGGGGCTGCCGTGCAGCGAGTAGAAAATGTAGCACAAATACGTGCACTGGCTGCATTTACGGTAAGTTTTCCTGAGGGCGTTAAATTTCTCGCTGTTCCAAGTTTTGGGCAGATCAAACACTGAACCTGCGAAGTTGTGGCTGTGGCATCCCGCGATTCTGCCCAAGTGGTCTATTATGAAGAAGTTCTGGAGCGCTCGGCAACTCCATGTTCGCTTGTCCTCTGCGTAGAGGCTTCTAAGCGCCTTCAACAGCCGAGTGGTCATGAGGATTTTGTCGTTTTTCTTTTTCATCTCGATAAGCGCGTCGCACAGCTTGACCATTGCCTGCTTGTCTCTTATTATGAATTCATCGTTTGCCTTGCCGATCCTGAAAAGCTGGTTTGCGTCTACCGAAAGGTCGAACGAGTAAAGACAGTACCACAGCGGGATTCCTTTCTGAGAAAAATGGTCCGTTATATCCAGAATCTCGTAGAGGTTCAGCTGCGAAATTGTGGGCGTGACTGCGACTTTTATGCCCTCCTTGTGCAGGGTTTCCACGGTTTCCACCGCTTTCTTCCACGAACCATCAACGCCTTTTATGTAATCGTTTTTCGCTGCGTCCAAGCTGTCTATTGAGATTGCCACGAAATCCACTTTGCGCAAAGCTTCAATCTTTGAAGCAGCCATGCTGCCGTTGTCGTATACCGTGGTCACGAAGAAGCGTGAAGCGTAATCGATGAGTTCGGCTGCGTCGTCTCTTAGGAGCGGGTTGCCGCCTGAAAACACGATTTCGACTATGCCGAGTTTTCTTAGTATGTCTAAGCCTCGTTTGATTTCTTCTGTTGACAGCTCTTTCAGGTCTTGTTCTCGCCAGACGTTGCAGCCTCGGCAGCGGTAATTGCATTTTCTGGTGATTAGCCACTGGGCATGATGCGGTTTGCCTATGGTGAGCGAGCGCGCTGCGACAGAGGCTGCTTTTTTGAGGCTTGAATTCAAGTAATAGGTCACTAGCCCGATTGGTTGATGCTAAAGTATTTAGATTAGAACTATAAAAACCATACAGCGCGGTTTCAACGGGAAAAGGCGGTAAAGGTTGCAGTTTGAACAAGCGTATTTCAGCGGTCGAAAGTACCTGCTTAAAGAAGAGCTGGTTAAACGTCACGTTTTAGAAGTTGTCAAGTGGGCTTCTAAGGTCTCAGGAAGAAACATGCTCAACGGTCACGGCAAGAAAGCCTTAGACGTTGGTTGCGCCTATGGCTATGCTGCTGAGGTTCTGGAAGCGTTAGGCTACGAAACGTACAGCGTAGACCTGTCTAGGTGGGGCATACGGCAAGCGAAAACCAAAAACCACGGTCACTTTTTAGTATGCGATGCGCAGACGCGGCTTCCCTTTGCGGGCGAAGCTTTTGATTTGATCCTCTGCTGTGACGTTCTGGAGCATCTTGAGTTTCCTGAAAGGGCGATTGAGGACATGCTTGAAATCTGTGATGACGTAATGGTTTGCACGACACCGAACAAGGCTGTTGAGAAACCTGTGAGGAAGCTCATGCGGGATTTCGATGAAACACACATCAACGTCAGGTTTCCTTCCGAGAGGGAAAAATGCATAAGAGAAAAAGCTGATTTCGCGTTTCTGAGGATAGAGACCTTCTACGATTTGGCTGCAAAGTTATCCAATGGCAAACTTTTTTTCCGCTCCTTCAGCGTGCCTAGCTTCGGGTTGACGGTGAGAATACTGGTGAGGAAATAACTGGAGACGCCGCGATGAACGCTGTCGATGTTGTGCTGCTGACGAAGAATAGCGAGAGGGTCTTGGAGAAATGCCTCATCTCAGTGTATCAGAACGTGCCAGTGAAACGGCTCATAGTCGTGGACGGTGGATCCACTGACAGAACGCTGGATATACTAAACAAGTTTAATGAGAAACATCATAACGTAACGGTTGTTTTCGACGGCGGCACAAGAGCAACTGCAAGGCAAAAAGGCATAATGTTAGTCCGCACCGAGTGGTTCATGTTCGTGGACAGCGATGTTGTCCTGTGCAGTGACTGGTACAAAAAAGCGTTAAAGCAAGTTACGCCAGACGTGGGCGCAGTTTGGGGCATCGAGGTTTGGTCAACCCTACGGAATAGGGCTACGCTTAAGCTTTTTTTGTGGTTGACGCGGAAGATTTTTGAGATTCGCGGGGGCACACATGATACACTCACGCGCACCAGCGCTGTTGCTGACATCGCCATTCCGCCGAACCTGCATGTTTTCGAGGACGCTTACATAAAAGACTGGATAACCAAGAAAGACTGTCGAGTGATTGCCTGCTACGACCCGTACTGCATACATTATAGACCCGAGAGCGTTTGGACATTCAAGGGCAGTTTAGGATTAATCGCTGAAGCGGTGCGTTTCGGCAGTTTCAAGCTGATTGCCCAATTGGTTCCCGCGTACGGTTTCTACACAGCGTACTCCCTGTTTCAGTTGCTTATGAACAGGTCAAAGCGCGGCGGCTCTTGAGGGCGGTTTTTGCATCCGGCGTTACAGGTGAGAATTTAAATAGGTTTCTTGTCCTAAACTGTTTCAATATCGCTATGCGTCAGGGTGGAAGGCTCTGGCAGAACAGTGGAAGGAACTTCGGATGCAGGGAATTGATGTTGTGGTTCTCACAATGAACAGTGAGCATCTGCTGAGCAAGTGTTTGGCTTCAATTTACGCTAACGTGCCTGTTAAGAACTTGATTGTTATTGATGGTTATTCCACTGATGCCACTTTGAAGATTGTGGCTGAATTCAACAGGAAACATGGGAACGTCAAGGTTTTGAGAATGAATGGGTCGCGGGCTAGAGCACGGGAAAAAGCCGTACAGCAAGTCAACACCGAATGGTTCATGTTTGTGGACAGCGACGTTATCCTCAGCAAAAACTGGTTTAAGCAAGCCGCGAAGTACGCTAAGCCTGGCGTGGGCGCAGTCTGGGGCGTAAACATCGACGTGATACCGAACGTAAAGGACAAGAACTTCATTAAGCTTCAGCGGTTAATTGCCCGGCAGTGTTTCGCGCTTCGCGGCGGCACGCATGACACTCTGATTCGCCGCAGCGCAGTCGCGGACATCAAGATTCCTGAACTGCTGCACGTGTACGAAGACGCGTTCATTATGAATTGGATCAAGCAGAAAGGCTACCGCGTTGTGGTCGGCGATGACGTTTACTGCCTGCATTTTAAGCCGCCTGCAAATTGGAGCTTGGAGAATGCGGTTTCACAGGCTATTTTGGAGTTCCGCTGCGGCTTAGTCTATTCACACATGTACGTGTACGCGTTGTATTACCCTTTCTTCATGTTTTACTGGTTTCTGCAGCTGTCGATTCAAAGCGTTCGCAGCGCTTTATCTGTTTAGCGCCTTCCACAAGTGGTCAGATGCAGGTCGTGGCAGCGTCCGCGCAGCGCCGTTTTTTCGTATGATTACGCGTTGATTCGGGTTTTCAGTGAATTCGCCGATTATTGAAGCGTTAATGTGCTGTTGCGTGAGGTTTGTAATTATTTTTTCTGCGCCTTGTGGTTCTGCCGCAATCAGCAACGCACCCGAACTAATCAGTTGCAAGGGGTCGATTCTGAAGTGACTGCAGATTCTCGCTGTTTCAGGTTGAACGGGAATGGCTGCTTCGTAAATGTTTGCGCCAACGTTTGATGCGTCGGCTATTTCATGGATTCCACCTGCCACGCCTCCTTCGGTTGGGTCATGCATGGCGTGGACTCCGCCTGTTTCATAAGCCGTCAAAGCATCTTTGACAACGCTTATTTGCTGGTAAAAGTCTTTCGCCTTTTGCAGCGCGCTGGGGTTCAAGGCTTCTTTTAATGCAACTTCTCTATCTGAGGCGAGGATGGCTGTGCCTTCGATGCCTGCGCTCTTGGTTAAAATGAGTTTGTCGCCAGCCTCTGCGCCACTTGCAGTTACGTAATTGCCCTTTTCTGTTGTGCCCATTATGCAGCCTACAACGATGGGGTTAGCGAGGCTGGGTGTAGATTCGCAGTGTCCGCCGACTATAGCTATGCCTAGACTTTTAGCCGCCGCATCCATCTGCGTGCATATCGCTTCAACGGTTGCGCTGTCAGCTTTTTCTGGCAGCATGATGCATGAGAATAGGAAGGCGGGTGCGACGCCGAATGTAGCTACGTCGTTGGCGTTCACGTTCACGGCTAACCAGCCTATGTGTTCCACTGCGCCTGTGATCGGGTCCATGGATACTATTACGGATTTGTCGCCAACTTCTAAAACGGCGCCGTCTACGCCTGCTGCTGGTCCCACCGTGACTTCTGGGCGTTCAACTCCCAGGTTTTTGAAAACCACTGTCTTAAGAAGGTCAATTGGGATTTTTCCAGGCGGCAACTTCATCTTGAACACTGATTTAGAATGGTGCAGCTCTAGCTTTTAAGCTGTGGGAAAACTCGCTGAACAGCATGCATAATGGGCAATGCTACGGCTAAACCCGCGACCATTTGCACGACATTGAAGGGAATTTCAACAAGTGCCACAGCGAATGGATAGCCGAGCACAAGCTGCTCGTAAATGAAGTAGCCTGCAACCATCTCTAGCCCGCCAATGATTATTGCAATTGCGGCGCTCAAGCTGCGGTAGCGGCTGCGCTTCTGGATTTTTCTGTGCAGTGCGCCGACTATGGCGCCTTCCACGCCTTTGATTATCAAAGTGCCCAGCGCAAATTGGGGAGCGACTATCATGTCGGCTACTGCTGCGCCTGCACCGCCTGCTATCGCGCCCGCAAATGCGCCAAAAAGCAGCGCTGCGATGTAAATCACGGTTTCACCTAGGTTAAAGTAACCTGAAGTAGCGGGAATGCTAATGACTATGGTTAAAGTAGCTATGCATACGAGTGCAGCAAACACTGAAGCTATAGCCAGCCTCAGCACCGTTTTAATAACAGTTTGTTGCTCCTTGCTCAAGTTAAATCCACTACCTCTTACTGACCGCTACTATCCTCCGCTGAAGTAACATTTAACTCTATATTCCCTATTCCCCGACAAAACACAGCAACGCACCAGCCTATTTTGCTCCTAATAGAAACTCATTGCACACACCTATAGAGGGTCTATCCCACACTGTGCTCCCAGCGCTATACAAAAAGAGGCTATAGCCCACACGAACGCAACAGAACACATTTATAGTATAAATAAGGGGGGTATAATCTTTTCCACGCGCTAGTACACAAGCCCCAACCTACTTCAAAAAACATCCGCAGTCAATGGCAAATTTGCAGTTACTCTTCACTTCGCCTTCCTGAACGCACGAGTGTACACGTTCGAAGACACACCCGCAACCAAACCGCCAATAGCATCATTCGTAAGCGGACCAAGCTTCTTCAAAATCCCAGGCTTCGCCTGATCAAACCGCGTGAACTCAAAAACGCCTCTCACACCTGCAAGATAATTAGCTATAGCTAACCCCAACAATTCATCAGCCACAAGTCCAGGTCGCCCCATGAAACGCTCCTTTGACAAGCCAGGAATCAAGCCTTTCTCAGCGTCTTCCTGCGCGCGGAAACAGGCAACCTCCAAAGTAGCCACATTCACATCTGACAAGGCATCGAGAAACTCTTCCCGCAGCATCTCAGCCGCTGCTTCTTCAGTTTCTAAACCTGGATGCGGCACGAAAAGCTCGAGCGCCGTGTCCACGAGATCCTTTAGCGTAATACCCTTCTTTTCAAGATAAACCAGTAATGGCGGATTTTCAGGGTTCATTTCTATCAACACTTTGTCTTATGATGGAGTTTATTTTAAGTGTTGCGTGTTTTCGGAAGTTTTATAAGCTTGCGTGGATAAGCCATCCAAGTAAAGAAGGGGGTAAAAAACGAAAACCAAATACATCATTACAACAATCGCTATAATCGCATTAATTGCCATTGCAGCTTTTGCTTATGTTTACTATCAGGGACAAACTAACACGCAACTTGAAGCTCTGCATAACTTGGTTGACGACACTGGCTACGTTACCACTCTGGATGCCGTCCCCAACAGAATCGTCTCAATTGCACCCAGCGCCACAGAGATCGTGTTTGCCTTAGGTTTAGACGACAAGGTCGTAGCAGTTAGCGACGTTTGTGACTACCCTTACAATTTTTCGGCATGGGTTGCCGCTGGCAACATGACAAGCATAGTCTTTTCCAAACCGAGTGTCGAAGCGATCGTTTCTCTTAACCCAGACCTGGTTATCGCCACTGGAGGAGTCCAAGCGGAAACTGCTAGCACTCTGCGGAACCTAGGCTACAAGGTGTTAATATTAGATCCAACTAGCGTTGACGGCGTTTTAAGGAACATTGAACTGGTGGGAAACGCAACCTGCAAAACCGCAGAAGCCAAAGCTCTAGTTGCCAGCATCAGCAGTAGGATCGAAGCTGTAGTAAACAAAGTAGCTATTTCCGCGTATAAGCCGAAAGTCTACTATGAAGTCTGGTATGACCCCACTTCACTATGGACTGCAGGCGCGAAAGCGTGGCAGAACGAACTCATCCAAAAAGCAGGCGGCGTTAATCTTTTTGCTGACCAACAAGATGACTATTTCCAGTCCAGCGCCGAAGCTGTCATTGAACGAAACCCCGACGTGATTTTGCTGCCTAAAGAAGGAATGGGCATACAGTTTTGGGGAAGTATCGACGATGTCAAGGCGAGACCTGGCTGGAGTTCAATCAGCGCTGTGCAAAATGACAGATTTTGCTTAGTTGACTCAAGCACTATCGCTAGAGCTGGACCCAGAGTTGCTGACATTATAGAGGACTTGGCTAAGGCGTTTCATCCAGAACTCTTTTAAATCTCCCTCACTTTTTTTGTGTGAGCGTCATGAGCACCGATGAAGTTGAAAGCGCATATTTTCGGCGTACTTCACGATGGAAACTAATAGTGCTCCTGTTGCTTGTAGCCCTATTTGTGACAGTTTTGGTATCTCTGAATGTTGGTTATGCTCAGATACCATTCGAAAACATTCTCGCAATAATAGGTAAGCAGATTCCGTTTTTGAACGGCGCTGTCGATTCTTCGCTGGTTTTACCCACTGAAGCAGCAATTATTCTTCAAATACGGTTGCCGCGAATAACTGCCGGAGTTGTGGTGGGTGCTGCCTTGGCTGCGTCAGGTGTTGTGTATCAAGGGGTATTCAAGAATCCCATGGCTGACTCGTACGTTTTAGGCGTGTCAGCTGGAGCAGCAGTTGGTGCTTCCTTCTCCATATTATTTGGTGCTGGCATTGCCCTTTTTGGTTTTCGTCTTGTTCAAGTGGCAGCTTTTCTCGGCGCGCTGTTCGCTATGTTTCTGGTTTACAATATCTCCCGTGTTGGTTCAAGGGTTCCAGTGACCACGCTGTTGCTTTGCGGGATAGCGGTTAATTTTTTCCTTTATGCCATAGTCGCTCTTCTGGAAGTTATAGCTGGAGAGCAACTGCATGCAATAGTGTTTTGGTTAATAGGCGGTTTTTCAAACGTCTTGTGGGCAGACATATGGGCTGTGTTGCCATTCATCATAATAGGCACTGTGGCGTCGTATTTTTATGCTCGTGACTTAAACTTGCTGGCTCTCGGCGAAGACCAGGCTCAGCATCTAGGTGTAAACGTTGAGAAAGTAAAGCAGATACTCCTGATATTTGCCTCCATGGTGACTGCAGCGGCTGTTTCGCTCAGCGGTTTGGTGGGTTTTGTTGGTTTGATGGTTCCGCATATCACTAGGTTAGTTATTGGTCCTGATCACCGTATTCTTTTTCCAGCTTCAACCATTGTTGGCGCTATATTTCTGGTGGTTTGTGATGCTATCGCGAGAGTCATCGCTACGCCGTTTGCTTCGACCCTTGAATTGCCTGTTGGAATAGTCACAATGCTGGCTGGTGCACCGTTCTTTATTATCTTGTTTAGAAAGAAGAAACAGAGCTATGCGCTGTGAGAAGGTGATGATTGGTGGTGTTGTTGAATGTTGATGGAGTCGAATGCCGCTATGGCTCCGTTAAAGTTCTGGAAGACGTGAGTCTTTCAGTGAAAGAGGGCGACTTCGTTGGAATACTTGGACCTAACGGCTCTGGCAAAACCACCCTGCTCAAGAGCATAAGTAGAACGCTTAAGCCTCTCAGGGGTACAATTCTGCTCAACCAAGCGGACATTTACTCTCTAAGAAGTGTAGAAGTTGCAAAGCAATTGGCTGTGGTTCCACAGGATAGCAATATAGGGTTCAGTTTCGCTGCGTTGGATGTTGTTCTCATGGGACGCAACCCGCACATGACGCGGTTTCAGATGGAAAGCAGCAGGGACCTAGCTATCGCGAAGAAAGCCATGATTTTGACTAACACTTGGCAGTTTGCGGAACGCCCCATCAACGAGCTTAGTGGCGGCGAGCGGCAGCGTGTAATAATTGCGCGTGCGCTTGCGCAGGAACCCAAGCTTCTTCTGCTGGATGAACCTTTGACTCATTTGGATATTATTAACCAATTGGAGATCATGGATCTCGTGAAGGCGCTGTGCACTAAAGAGAAGCTGATTGTTCTCGCGGTTTTTCATGATTTGAACTTGGCTGCGCGTTACTGCGGTTCGGCTATAATGCTGAAGAAAGGCAAAATTTTTGCGGCTGGAAGCATAGCTGACGTTTTAACGAGTGAAAACATAAAAGGCGTTTTTGGCGTTGACGCCATAGTGCAGCGGCATTTGGTTACGAATTCAGTTTTTGTCATTCCTTTGTCGCCTCAGAAGCCTTTGCCGTCAAAGAAATGTGCAGTTCATTTGATATGTGGCGCTGGAACTGGAACAGCGCTCATGAAGGTCCTCTTAGATGAAGGCTACAGCGTTACTGCAGGAGTTCTCAACGTGCTAGACACGGATTTTGAGACTGCGCAGTTTTTGAAGATTCCCGTCGTGACTGAGGCACCGTTTTCTCCGATAACTGAAAAAGCTCATAATTCCAATTTAGAAATGATTCGCAAGGCAAGCATGGTGGTGTTGACTTCTGTTCCATTTGGCTATGGCAACTTCCAGAATTTGGAGGCTGCAGAGGAGGCTGTATCTAGGCAAGTGCCCACGTTTGTTATTGAGGAAGTGCCCGTAGAGCGCCGAGATTTCACTCAGGGGAAAGCGTCCAAGTTGTTGTTGAAGTTGAAAAAGATGGGAGCTATATCTGTCAAAAATCAAACTGAGTTGTTAGACATGCTTCATGTATCTGCGGAAAAACAAAAAGTAATAAAAGATGATGCAGCTAAACTGCTGTGTCACATGAGACCGAGAGAAGAAACTGAACAAAAGAATAAGGAGGAGATTGTATGAAAGTTGTGGCTTCATGGAGCGGTGGAAAAGACAGTTGCTTCGCGTGTTACAAGGCAATTCAAGAAGGCTACGATGTAACGCAACTGCTAATCATGATGGCGAACAAAGGCACATCGAATTTTCACATGATCAGCGCTGGGCTGCTGGACGCGCAATCTCAATCTATCGGAATCCCAATAGTCAAGCAGGAAACTACGCCAAATACCTACGAGCAGGACTTCAAAAAAGCACTGCTGAAAATGAAAGCTAAAGGCGTGGGGGGAATCGTGACTGGAGACGTTTACGATGTTGCCTTGCACGAAGCAGGTTGGCTGGACCGTGTCTGCAAAGCAGTGGGGTTGGAACCAGTGCGTCCGCTGTGGCATCGTGACACAGGTCAAATAATCAACGAATTCATAAACGCTGGTTTTAAGGCAACTGTGGTCAGAACCAAGAATGAAGTGTTGGGTTTAGAGTGGCTTGGAAGAGAAGTAAACAAGCAATTCCTAGCTGCGCTTCCCGCGAATGTAGACCCGTGCGGCGAAAACGGCGAGTTTCACACTTTTGTAACTGATGGACCGAACTTCAAGAACCGTATAGATATACTTGAAAGTGAAAAGACAACGCTGAATGGTTATGGACGCTTAGAAATCAAGAGCTTCAAGGTTGAACCAAAATGGCAGAAGGTTTGAGGTGAGAAAATGTTTGACACGCTGTTAGTTCATAATGAATTGAAGGGTGAAGCTTTCCTCGATGAACTGCGCGGTAAGAAACCGCTATTCGTGTGTACTATAGCTACGACAGAGACGGGTAAGATTCCCCAAATATCCGCTGCGGGAAAATACCCTGAGTTTACGGATTATACGCCACCTGCAGATGCTGAGTTGCTTTTGTTGGGCAAGTGCAAGTGTATCGCGGGTGTTCCCGTGACGCCTGAAGGTATACCTACACCAGCGTTGATAACGATGTCTGCGTTGCGGTTGGCGGATATTCCTGTGTTGGTTGCTAGTGGTGGTTTAAAAGTGACGCCGCATGTGCCATTTTTGGAGTTGGGTGGGCACCCTGGAAATGACATTCGAACTGGAAAGGCGGTGAATAACGTTGAGGAAGTCATCCAGCGAGCCAAGTTGGCTGGGGAGCATTTGGCTAAGGCAGCGGATTATCTTGTGATTGGCGAGAGTATTCCTGGTGGAACTACAACGGCGCTGGGTGTTCTGATGGCTATGGGTGTGAATGCTGAAGGCAAGGTTAGTAGCAGTATGCCTGTGAATCCTCATGGGTTAAAGGTTGATACTGTGCGGGCTGGGTTGGCTGCGGCTGGTGAGCGTTTTGGCAGTTTAGCGGAAAATCCGGTTAGAGCTATTTCCTGTGTGGGTGACCCTATGATGCCTGCTTTTGCAGGGTTGGTTATTGGTGCTGCTGCGCAAGTGCCTGTTTTGATGGCTGGTGGAACCCAGATGACTGCTGTTTTAGCTGTTGTTAACGCTTTGGAACCTGATGTTTTGTGCAATGTGGCTATTGGCACAACGAAGTGGGTTGCGCGTGATGTTTCTGCTGATATTAAGGGGATTGTTGCTCAGATAGCGGATGTGCCTGTTTTGGCGGCTGATTTGGATTTTGGTTCTTCTCGGTTTAGCGGGTTAAAGGCTTATGAGCAGGGTGTTGTTAAGGAAGGTGTTGGAGCTGGTGGCGCTGCTATAGCGGCGATGGTGAAGTTGGAAGGTGCCGTGACTAAGGCGATGCTTCTTAAAGAGGTTGAAAGAAATTACGCTGTGTTGATGGGAACGAAGTGATTGGGTGGGATGCTGAAAGAGATTAGGAACCTCTTGTCTTTTCTCACTGCTATTCCAGTAAATATGGATAAGGATTGTTTGACTGATTCTGCGAAGTGCATGTTTCTTTTTCCCTTGATTGGCGCGTTTATCGGTTTGTTGGCTGGTGCGTTCGCTTGGGCATCGGCGCTGTTTCTTCCCAGTTTGGTTGTTGGTGCATTAGCTTTGGGGCTTTTGCTTTTGATAACTGGGCTTCATCACACGGATGGACTGCTGGATTTCGGCGATGGTGTTATGGCGCATGGTTCGGCGGAAAGAAAAATCGAAATTATGCACGACCAGTTGACTGGTGCTGGTGGCTTAACGTTGGGGATCATGACTTATCTGGTTACAGCGTTTGCCCTTGCCGAGTTCCCCAGAGGCATAATAATGCTTCAAGGCTTAATAGTCGCTGAGGTTTCTGCCAAACTCTCCATGGTTGTAGCTACATGGGCTGGAAAAGCCGTGCACACGGGCATGAATTCACCGTTTATGCAAGCGATGCACGGTAAAAACGGTACCTTTCGTTTAATTGCCGCCTTAGTTGTTTCATTTGTTATAGCAGTGCCTTTGTTGCGATTGGCGGGGATTGTAACTTTACTGGCTGCTGTAATCACAAGCTTAACTATGGTTGCTGTGGCGCATAGACATTTTAAGGGTGTGACAGGTGACGTTTTGGGTGCAACCAATGAGCTTACGCGGATGGTTGCGTTAATTGTATTGTTGGCTGTGATTGGATGGGTGTAACTGCGCTGGTGATGGCTGGTGGGAAAGGCGTTCGTATGGCGCTTTCAGAGGAGAAACCGCTGTTAACAGTCGGCGGCAAACCTGTGATTGAACGTGTTTTAGCAGCGCTACAAAAAGCAACGAAAGTCGAAGCAATAGTCGTTGCCGTGAGCAGTCACACGCCGAAAACCGCGAAACACATGAGTAACTTTCCAGTTAAGATCATCGAAACGCCTGGAAAAGAGTATGTTTCAGACATGGGATACGCTGTAAAGACGCTTAAACTGGAGGCAGTTTTAGCCATTGCAGCCGATTTGCCGTTAATTACAGGCGAAATCATTGATAAAATTGTGGCGCGGTATGAACAGTGCGGGAAGCCTGCTTTATCAGTTGCAGTGCCTATGGCTACAAAAGTAGCGCTTGGCTTAGGCGGAGAATACGGTTTCGAAGTTGATGGCGTGCATGTGGTTCCTGCTGGGATTAATATGATTGATGGTAGGCGAATCAGCGAGAAAGAGCTTGAGCAAGAAATTTACGTAATGGATAAACAAGAAATAGCTGTGAACATCAACACCGTTCAGGAACTCGAGATAGCTGAGAACTTGCTCAAGAAGAGAAGTGCTTGAAAAATGGGTTAACTGATGCGCTTGGAGCAATCTATAGCCCCCTTTTAAATAGTTTATATAGCGTTGGAGGCGCTGTTCGGGATAGACCCTCTACTGGTCTCTGCAATGAGTTTCGAATATCCTTTAAGGTATTCTGGGGTAATGTGGCTGCCGTGTACAAGTAGGTTACTCTTCAGTTTTGTTGTGTTGTTTCTCGTAGGCGTTTAGGACTCCGTGGCAGTCGCAAGTTGTGGCGACTATGAATTTTTCTTTTGTCTCTGCTGAATTGAAAAAGTCCAAGAGTTCACTGCCTTTAAGTGCACCCATACCGGGGGCCATTGAATAGTTGATTAGGATGAAGGCTTCGGGGCAAGCGTATCGCATGAGTTCGGTCATGGTGCATGGTTTCTCTATCTGTGACGTCGGGCAGGTTTTGGGCATGGTGCATTTGTCTATGCAATTGTGGTCTCGGTTGAAGCTGGTGATGAGTTTGCCTTTTCCAGCGTAGAGAATAACCGCCAGGGGCAGTTTTGGCAAGATTGCGTTTAGGGCTTCGTTCCATGGCGCCAGTTTAAACTTGGTTTTAGCCAAGTCCGCGGCGATGTGCACTGGCGCCGTGGGGAACACGTATTCTGGTTTTAGTTTTTCTATTAGCTCCAGCGCTTGCGGAAGGTCGCCTTGAAGGAAGAAGCCGCCTTTTGGTTCGATGTGCGAAAAGGCTTTGAGTTTAAATTGTTTGGCGGCGAGGCAGTTTGGGTCTGTGTCCACAACCACGAAGCTCTTGTTTTTCTGCTGCAGGTACTCGATTGCGTAGCATCCGTATTTTCCGCCGCCTATGATTATGTCCATTTGTTTCTTCCTCATCAAGCGCTTGATTAACTGCTAAGCAGTAGAGTACCTGAGCCAAGTGCGCCTTATAAAAACTGTGTTTTCAAGGTAAAATGGAGAAGACACCATAAGATTATAATAGTTTGCTGGTTGTGGAGTTTACGCAGTGGGCGCCATGGTTCCCGCAAAACTCTGCGTAGTTACACATACTTTTCTGCCTCATGTTGGCGGAATAGAACGAGTGGTTTACGAGCAGGGCAAGCGGCTGCTTAAGAAACAGTTCGAGCTCATGGTGCTAACGAGCAGAATGGGCACAGCAAAGCAGTATCATTATGACGGAATAAGAGTTCAATGTTACAGTTCACTGAGCGTCGGGTTTAGGTTGGGAATACCTTATCCTATACCTAACCTTCTCAGCTACACAACCTTCTTGAACTCAGTTAAATCCAGCGACCTGATACACGCGCATGGGCACCCGTATCTTTCATCGTTTATGGCGGCGAGACTCGCAAAGAAATATTCAAAGCCGCTAGTGCTTACGCAGCATAATACGTTCATAGAGTACGAAGACAGCTTCTGGGACCATGTTGAATGGTTTAATGACTTCGCCATCGGCAAGCAAGTGCTTAAACAGGCAGATAAAATCATCGTGGTGAGCAATGCAACATTGCAGTATGTTTCAGGTTTAGGTGCTGACCCGCAAAAAATCACTTTGCTTCACAACGGCGTTGACACAGACCGCTTTAAACCCTTAGCAAACGTAAAAACCGTGTTTCGAAAGAAGTTGGGAATTCCCGAAAACGCAGTTGTGGCTATAACCGTTAGAAGACTCGTATACAAGAATGGCGTGGACACTTTGATGGACAGCGCGGAAATAGCCATCAAAAAGAATCCGAAGCTGGTTTTCCTCGTAGTGGGTAAAGGACCAGATTTCGCTGAAGTTAAAGCGAAAATTGAGCAGTTGGGAATTGGAGGCAATTTCAAGCTTACAGGGTTTGTATCCGATGAGGATTTGCCATTCTATTATAACGCCGCTGACTTTTTCGTTTTACCCTCCAAATCGGGTGAAGGCTTGCCTTTGGTTGCTCTCGAAGCCATGGCTTGCGGTTTGCCAGTGGTTGCGACAGAAGTTGGCGGAATATCAGATGTTATAACGAACGATTTCGGCAAACTGGTTCCACCTGACAATCCTGCTGCTCTTGCAGGGGCAGTGTTGGAGTTTTCTCAGATGGACCTTTCAGCTTTTAACGGCAGGTTGCGAGCGGCAGTTGAGCAGAAGTACAGTTGGGACAAAAATGTGGAAAAACTCGTTGAGATATACGAAGAACTTATTTAAGCGGCAGTTAAAACTATATTTTATTTCATTTCCTTCGTAGCGGAAAGGTGCAGGCGTCAATGCAGAAAATTGGAATGGTTTCGGTGGTAATCCCGACGCTTAATGAGGCAGGTAACATTCTTGAAACCTTGACAACCATCGAAAAGGAACTGGCGTATCCCAAAGAAATAATAGTCGTGGACGGCGACTCGACCGATGGCACAAAAGAAATAGTCAAAGACACAAACTCTAGACTAATTATTGAACCCCGACGCGGCTACGGCATTGCACTCAGAACTGGAATGAAACATGCAAAAGGCGATGTTGTAGTGATGGTGGACGGCGACGGCACCTACGAAGTCAAACACATCAACCTCTTGCTGGATACGCTTGTTAAAAACAACGCCGAAATGTGCCTCGCCACGCGGATGTATGACCCAAACAAAGCCATGGGACTCATGAACTTTGTCGCGAACAAAATAATGACGTTTTGCTTCAACATGCTTTTCATGCAGTTTCTCAGTGACACGCAATCGGGTTTCAGAGCGATATCGCGTTCAGCAATAGAGAAAGTGAAGCTTACCGAGGAAGACATGTCGTTTGCAACCGAGATGCTTGTGGCATTTGCCAAGAAAGGTTTCAAAATGGTTGAAGTTCCCTCAGTGTACAAGAGCAGGAAGTATGGAAAAACCAAACTAAGGCGTATCAAATCAGGGGTTGAAATTTTTACTATCATGTTTAAAGGGTTTATGGAGCGAAAATACCTTTGGAAGCGATTAAGAAACGGTTCAGAAGCCTAAATTCAGACAATGAAAACGGCTACGCGGTTGCCGTCTTAATCGCGCTTATAATTGTCTCCGGCGTAATCGCCGGCTACTATTTGTTGATGAAACCTCAATTCAAAGGATTCACAACAATTTACCTGCTAGATTCCGAAGGAACAGCTGTGAATTACCCTGAACTTGTGGTCATCAACCAAAACCAAACATTCAACGTGCAGGTTGCAGTTGAAAACCACATGGGAAAACGCCAACACAGCGAAATTATAGTAAAAATAACTGATGAAACAATAGCATTATTCCCAGTCAGCGGCAGTGTACTCGGCAAATACGAAAAAACATTGAACAACGAAGAGAAATGGGAAACATCCGCTGCTATTACACTGAATAAGCCGGGAAAATATTCAGTAGTGTTCGAATTATGGATATACAACGAAGAGACTGAGCAACTGGAGTTTTCGGAAAACGCTTGCGTTCTGAACGTAGAAGTCGTGAACCCAACATAGACTGGCTATTTCGTCAAGTTTTGCTTTGAAGCGTATTCTTCTTCGGTTTCTATCCTGTGCACATTGTTGTACGCGCAGAAGGGAACAATCTTCAATTTCGGGGTAACATAATGTATCACGCATCGCCGGACACGGTTCACGTCAAACGTGTAGGAGTCCATGAACGCCATGCACCCGAGCAGGAAAATTCGCCTCCGCAGAACGCCGAGTGAGTCATAAGTTGGAGAAATGTGCGTTTTCAAAATAGTCTTCATCAGAGTGAAGATGCCTATTTCTTTGGTGACGACTGCCCAGTTCAGCGACTGCATAGCCGCCAAAAACAGCGAAGAAAGGAGAGCAAAACGACCTTTCGTCTCCACTGATTTCGCGGTTTTCTGGATGAGGTTAAAGAATTTCGTGAAATCAACAAAATGGTTAATGGGAATAATCTTGCCGCTTCTTGAGACATACATCCAGTTAACTACTCCACAGTGCGGACTGCAGGAAAAAAGCGGCCATGGTTTCTTCATAAACTTCCGCATTATCATAATCGGCGAAACCATCACCGACAACGGGAAAAAGTCAACTGTTGTTATTTCGCCGTGTGTCTGATTCTCAACTTCCTCTACAAAACGCCAATCCGTCCACGCCTCACGGAATGGATTATCGGTTGCGCGTCCAGTAAACGCAATCGGCTGGAAAATTAAGCCGCGTATTATATCCGAGTTCCGAGCTGCAAACCTGATGACATCGCCAACTTCTTTATCGTTGAAGCCACGCATCAAAGTGTTAACCAGTATAATTTCAATGTCATGCTGGCGGCAGATTTCTATGGCTTTCAACTTCATTTCGAGTAGCTTTCTGCCTCTTATTTTCTCGTAAAATTCGTCATGGAAACTGTCAAACTGAAGATAAACAATGTTTAAGCCGCATTTTTTCAATTTAGCAGCAATTTCTGGCGACTCGGCGATTCGAATGCCGTTGGTTGCCAAGATGGTCATGAAACGCAGCTTATGTGCAGCACCGATAATCTCGTCAATATCATCACGTTGGAGGGGTTCGCCTCCTGAAAACAAGATAGCTGGAGGCTTAGGGTTACGCTGACTCAAAAACGTTAACATCTGTATTAATTCGTCTTTGCTGGGTTCATATTCAACCTCGTGGTCTGAAAAAGTCGAGAAGCAAATTGCGCACTTCAAATCGCACTGTTTCGTGACATCGATGACGCCTATAACCGTGTCCGACACATGTTTGCTGCAGGATTCACAGATGTAGGGGCAACCTTCAGGGTTTGTGGGGTTAGTTGAATCGCCGAAGTTCTTGAAAAAGTCAAATTTCTCTGTGAAATCATAAACTTTGCTGCTTTGCCAATGCGTAGCTGAAAAAGCTCCGTGTTCTCTACAGGTTTTAGTGATGAGGATTTTGCCGTTGGCTTCCGTCAGCTCTACGTCGATTTTTTTCTGGCAGACGGGACAGATGCTTTTGGTTTTCTTCAAAGTAATCCTCCAATCATCGGCGAAAGAGCCTCAAGAATGAGAGATAACGGCAACAGCATCATGGACATTGTGATTACTCGTTCAGGTTTCCGCACGTTTTCTTTCGTTGCTGCTGAGGTTATAAGGCGAATTGAAGAGGCAATCAGAAGAATGCTCCACAATAGGATAAGCGGTAGGTAATACACTGTGAATTTGCCCAAGAGATAAGGCATAGGCGCAAGCACTCCTGTTGTAACAAAGAAGAACGCCGCAGTTTTCGCTGATTTGGCATTGCCGATTCTCTGCGGCAACGTTGGGTAACCACTTTTCATGTCGCCTTCAAGGCTTAAGATGTCTCTCAGAATGTTGCCGCCGATTGTCCCGCAAGCTATTGGGTAAAGGCTCAAAGAGATGATGCTAACAGTATTAGCGATTGTGGCTTCACCGTAAATGAAGGCTGTGCCAACCAGCAACCCAACGAGAACGTTCGCGGCGAAACCTGACTTACGCTTCACAAATGCTGAATACAGTACCAGCAGCACCGAGTCAACAAGCAGAATCACAAAGCTAAGTGGGTTAATTAGAAAAGCAAGGCTTAAGCCTGAGGCGAAAAGAATAACCGCGGCAACTAACACTTGCTTCAGAGACAAAGAGCCAGAAGGTATGGGTCTTTTCGGCTTGATCACAGCGTCGCTTTCCCTGTCGAAGTAATCGTTCACGGCGAAGCCTGCGGAAGTAATAAACGACATCGAAAAGAAAACCAGCAGAACATTTTCGAAACCGAAGAAGCTCTTAGTTATCGCGAAAGCCGTTAGCAGCGCCAATCCGCCTGACATCATCCAGTAGGGAAGACGTAGAAGCGCGATTAACCCTTTGGCATGCGCGCTCATTGGGGCATTTTCCTCTCGCGGATTATTTCTCTCAAATTGTCTTCAAGTCGCACTTGCGGGTGCCACTGGAGTTCTCTTTGCGCTTTGCTGATGTCGAACCATATTGTGTCGATGTCGCCTTGCCACGAGACGTTAGTGGTCGTTACAATCGTTTTTCCCGCCAAATTGAGAATCTTCAGAATCATTTTTGCAAGGTCA
Organism: Candidatus Bathyarchaeota archaeon; assembly: GCA_026014705.1. Taxonomy (GTDB): domain Archaea; phylum Thermoproteota; class Bathyarchaeia; order Bathyarchaeales; family Bathycorpusculaceae; genus JAOZHU01. Next base: position 150,543 of record JAOZHU010000015.1, read on the forward strand.
ATTATCTTCGTGGTTGTGCCGAAGCCCAAGTTGTAGGTTTGACCCAGCGCGTTTTCTTTTGCCGCAGCTAAAATTAAACCGTTAACAATGTCTGAGACGTGCACGAAGTCTCTTGACTGTAGTCCTGTGCCGATGATTTCCAGTTTCGCCGGGTTTCTTTGCAGTTTATCTAGAAAATCGTGTATTACGCCGTGGCATCGTGAGCCGTAAACGTTGGCGAAACGTAGAATGGTGATGTCAAGCCCGTACTGGTTCATGTACATTTTGCAGTATTGTTCACCGACGACTTTAGATAAGCCGTAGCAAGAGAACGGGTTGAAACCGTAGTCTTCAGGCGTTGGGAACTTGGCGGGGTTGCCGTACACCGCGGCGCTTGAGGCAAAAACCACCCGTGAATCGTCTTTGCGGGCTTTTTCAAGCACGTTTAATGTGCCGCGTGCGTTGGTTTCAAAATCCGCTATTGGGTTTTCCATAGAGTAGGGTACAACCACTTGGGCAGCCAGATGGAAAATTAAGTCGGCTTTTTCTAGAGTGCAGAGTTTTTTGAGGTTCAGGATGTCGTCTTGTATGAATTTGGCTTTGGGTACATCCTTGACGTTTTCCAGTTTGCCGCTTGACAGGTTATCGTATATGGTCAAGTTGGGCGCTAATTCTGCCAGTTTTCTGCACAAATGAAAACCGATGAAACCTGCACCACCAGTTACGAGTATTCTCTTATTCTCAAATTGCTCCATGAGGTTCACGACAAAGGCTATATTCTTATTTAGACGAGTGTTAGGGTATATGTCGAAGATGAAAGCTATAAAAACTTTTAGGGATTTGCTGTCTTTTCTCACTGTGATACCGTTGGGTAAGACGGAAGATTTCATCGTGACAGCCGCTGAGGCGATTTTCCTTTTTCCCGTGGCTGGCGCGTTCATCGGACTGCTCGGCGCAGCGTACTTTGTTGGTTGCAGTTACTTGACATCGCATCTGTTCGTGTTTGCAAACAACATAATTCCCTATACGCCTGTTGAATTCTTGTCGCGGCTTGTTCCCGCGGTGATGACTCTGGCGTTTTTGCTCGTGCTGACTGGACTCCAGCATTTCGACGGGCTAGTGGATTTAGGCAACGCTGCAGGCTTACGCAACGCTGAAGAACGGCGAGCAGTGGCACACGCGTGGACTGTAACTTACAAAGGAGCCATACTAGCGCTTTTTGTCGAGTTTATAGCAGTGATAGGCTTGTTTTTCCTGAACTGGGATTTTGCTTTCAAGGCATTAATCGCATCGGAGGTTGCAGCTAAACTGGCGATGGTGACAATTGCGCGGTTTGGACAGCCAACGCATAAAGGGTTGGGTTCACGTTTTCTCAGCAAAGCTAAACAGAAGCGCACCGTTGCCGCGTATTTTCTGGCGGTCATCATCGTGCTCCCGCTTTTTGGCTTCACAAGCTTCGGGTTGGTGCTCAGTGCTGGAATAATTTTGACAAGCGTCCTTCTCGGCGCTTTAATGGTGCGAGTGGCGAAAAACGTGTTCGGCGGAGTATCCGGCGACGCGATAGGTGCAACAAACGAAATCGTCAGAGCTGCATCGTTGGTTTTTGCAGCAGGAGTGTTGATGGTGTGAAGATTCCAGCGTTGATTATGGCTGGCGGCAAAGGCACAAGGATAGGGTTGCCTGTTGAGAAACCATTGTTGCCTTTCTTGGGGAAGCCGCTTATCGACTGGGTTGTTGACGCTGTGAAGTCAGCGGAGAAGATTTCAGAGTTTTACGTTGTAACCAGCAGAAACGCGGTGGAAACAGAGCGCAAGTGCCTCGAAGATGGGTTGAAAGTCATAAGAACCGATGGCAAAGGCTATCATGATGACTTGAAGCAAGCCATTTTTGAAGCGCGGTTGCCGGGTGCTGTTTTGACGATGCCTGCGGATTTGCCGGCGGTGACTGGGAAGTTTCTTGATAAGGTAGTCACAGCCTATGAGGAGTGCGGAAAGGATGCGTTGGCGGTTTTTGTTCCCATTAGTACACGCGAGGCGTTGGGCTTGTCGGTTTCATCTACGGATGAGCATAAGGGAGTTTGGCATGCGGTTTCAGGCGTTAATGTGATTAACAGTGCACGGGTTAGGGATGAGGGAAAAATCGAGACTGGCGCAATTATTACGGATGAGGTTGAAGTGCTTTTGAATATCAACACTTTGAAGGATTTGGAGATAGCTGAGAAAATCCTGCGCGAAGCCAAGAAAACATGATGTCTTCGCAATTAACGCGTTGCAAAGGTAATTTGCTGCTTGTCCGTGAATAATGTTTTCATCGTTTTCAGGGCAGCGTGGACTAGTGCTCGTGGCGGTCTATAGCCCCCTTTTAAATAGTTTATATAGTGTTGGAGGCGGTGTGCGGGATAGACCCTCTATAGGCTTCTGCAATGAACCACTAATAGGCGCCAAATAGGCTTGCACTGATAGATTCCTCCCTTCTCCTTTTCTTAGTTTGGCTATTAGACATCAAATATGTGGGCATTGGTGCCGTTTACGTGTTTTCCGTTTTGGATTGGAGTTAGTCAAGAAAATTTGACCGAGAAAACTCCGCTTTAGTCAAGAAACCTTGATAAAAACCCTTTTTACTGCCGCGGTTGGACATAGTTTTGTCGGGAAAAGAGAATGAACAAATCCTCGGTTCTATTGCTTGTACTCATTTGTCTGGTAGCGCCTTGCGTAGCGCTGTTTTTGCCTGTTAAAGCTGTTTCCAATACGCTTGTTGTCCCAGACGATTACTCTACAATAGGCGACGCTATACGCGCTGCTTCGGAAGGCGACTTGATAATTGTTAAGAAAGGCACATATCAAGAACAGACATTGATTATAGATAAGCCCCTCTCTCTGGAGGGCGCGGGCGCTGAAGAGACGATAATTACTTTTCATCCGCCTCTCGTTTTTGCCGGGTGGCATTCTGTTGTGCCAATGTATACTTATGACAAACCACTGCGCATTTACGCGGAAAATGTTGAAATTTCAGGTTTCACACTCTCCGCTGAATTAACCACTGAAGCACCAGCAGATTTGGCTAATCACACCCTTGGTCCCTGTGACCCACCGTTTATTGCGGTGGGCGGAGCCCAGATTCTGTCAACTGGAAACAACACTATAATAAGGAGAAACACCATAAAGACAGGGCTGTCAATTGAAGGCTCTTACCAAGCAATTGTTGAAAACACGCTGGCAAGCGGTGTCGGGTGCTATGGTTCTAACAACAAAATCGTTTCAAACTTGGTTACGGGTTCAGGCATCGAAGTTGGAGGTTTCTCCAACCAGATTCTTGCCAATGCCATAGTTGGCGCGTACAAGATTCACAGTGGCATTCAGGTAAATGGCGATGCCAACATAATTGCTGGAAACAATGTGACAAACTGTAATGCGGGTTTGACCGTTTACCGTGGATACAGCGGCGTCGGCTCAAACAACGTTTTCTATGGAAACAGGTTAACAAAGAACGTTTACGGCATTGCGGTGTCTGGTGGAAACAACAACACTTTCTTCGGTAACGAGTTGCTGAACAATAGCATCGGTGTTAAAATCGAACCAGCAATACTGGATTCTGACCAACTGGAAACGAATGCTACGTTTCATCATAACAATTTCATCGGCAGTATTCAGCAGGTTAGTCTGTTAACGTGCGCCGTTGTCTTTTTTGACGCTAATGGAGAGGGCAATTACTGGAGCGATTACACTAGCTTAGACGGCGACGGTGATGGCATAGGCGACACGCCATACATTATTAACGGGAACCTAAGGGACAACAAGCCACTTATGACTCCATACGACATTTCCAAAGCTGCGCTCTCCGATGCGTTTCCAGACACTGCAATGGTGAATCCTCTTTCAACAGTTCCTCTCGTGATTGTTGTTCTCGCTGCAGCTGTTGTGATTGGCGCTGGCTTGCTGGTATGCCTGAAGAAACGCGGCAGGAGTCTAATCACATGAGTAGAACCGCTTTCGCCCTAACTTTAATTGTTTTGCTGTCAGCGGCAACAGCCACGCGTTACCCTGTTGCTGCAGTTGCTCAACCCTTTGAGGCTATAACCATCAAGGCTGATGGAAGCATCACACCTGAGACAGCGCCCATAACGCAAAATGGAAACGTTTACACGTTAACCAGTGACATTTGGGGCAGTATAACTGTTGAAAAATTCAACATCGTAATTGACGGCGCTGGCTATACACTTCAAGGAAATGGCACTTGGAGAGGAATACAAATTTTTAACCCGTATAACGTTACCGTTAGGCGTAGCTATGACGTTACAGTCAAAAATTTTAACATCAAAGGGTTTGAGGAGGGCATCGACGTTTTTGGCTATTGGGGGAACATAATCAGCGGCGTAGTCATATCCGGAAACAACGTGACAAACAATAGCGTGGGCATTAGATTTTCGAGTTACGAACGGTATTCTAACAACACTATAATAGGCAACCGCGTCCTCGGGAACAACCGCGGCATTGTCATGGAAATGGGGCATGTGGGCGATGAGAGCGGCAACATCGTTTATGCAAATCAGATAGCCGACAATCAAGTGGGCATGTGGTTCTTGTGGCTGGGTGACTACTATGGTTGGAAGCCGAATCCTTTCGAAATGAAAAACCGAATTTACTGCAACAATTTTGTCAACAACCATCAAAACGTGGTTAACGCGCATGTCATTTATGATCCTGACTGCGCCAATGTCTGGGACAACGACGCAGTGGGGAACTTTTGGAGTGATTACGACGGCATAGATGGCGATAATAACGGAATAGGAGACACAAAGTACACGATTGACAGCAATAACATAGACCGATACCCGTTAATGGTTCCCGTCGATATTTCCCAAAAAGCACTGGATTTCCCAACTGCACCAGCCACGCCAACACCAATTCCGACACCAACCGCCACACCTAATTCCCTACCTACTCCTAGCGTGCAACCAAGCCAATTGCCCTCTTCTTCGCCTCAAGAAACAGAATCCGACACAAACCCTTTCCAAACAACAATTGCCCTAATTGCCTCCCTTATCGCGGTTGTGACGGCTAGCGGTGGGCTGCTGGTGTATCTCAAGAAGCGCCACTCGAGAACCGAGACTGCGCGTTAAAAAGAACCCGTGAGACGTTGACCTGTTAAAACAGTAAAAGCACAAGTGCCAAACTCTAATGTTCAGACAGTTGAAACGTTAAGAGCCCTGTCAACTGCGTAGTACTATCATGGTGTTGGTTTTCATTATGCCGTCTACGCGGCGGATTTTTTCTATGCACTCATTGACTTCTGTTACGCTCATGCCGCTGATGACTGCGACAATGTCGTATTCGCCTGTAACCTCATAAACGGTTTCTACGTTCGGGATGCGCCGTATTTTCTCGGAAACCTCTTGTGTTGGCGCTGCAGGATTAGTTGCCAGCAGCGTGATTGCTTCTGTGCCTTCGGCGGCGCCGACTTTGACCGTGAATTTGCGTATAACGCCTGCGTCGACCAGTAGTTTGATTCTTTTTCGCACTGCGCCTTCGGATAAGCCTATTTGTTTTCCGATGTCGCTGTAACCGATGCGTCCGTCCTGCTTTAAGATGCGGATTATCTCTTTATCTTTCTCATCCAACATTTTTCGCCTGCTTCTGTTCTTATCAGCGGAAAAATTTAACGTTTTCTGTAATTTACGACAGTGTCAGTTGCGGATTACGTGCGCTGCTATGGCTTAACAGTGCCTTTTTCGGAAAGCCGCCACTTACTAACGTGCACCATTTGGAACATTAAGAGCCCAAGTTGTCACGGATAAGTCGCAATGTTTAAAAGAAACCCACGTTAATCTCAGAGACATTTCCAACAACAAAAAAGTGGTAACAAATAATGATTAAGCCCATTGCAAATTTGAGAACCCAAGAGGTGAAAACGATAAACAAAGCCAAATGCCCCGACTGCGACGCCGAACTCGATGTCCCAGCAGACACTGTGCAAGGAGAAATCCTAAGCTGCCCAGGTTGCGGGCTAGAACTCGAAGTGAAAAAGGTAAACGGCGGATGCGTAGACCTTCAAGAGCTCACAATTGAAGGAGAAGACTGGGGCGAATAAACAGTCACCACCACCCGCTTTCCCTTCAAGTTACCAAAATTTTTAAACAATTTTCTATAAGGGCGCAAACAACCAATGAGCATCGCACTTCTTTATGAACGCTCAGAAAACGACGAAAACGGCATAAAACTCACCGCAGAACAGTTAGGCGTACCATTGATTTACCTGCCCTTCCGCAAAATCGCCCTCGCTATACACAAAGATGGCTACACTGTGAAAACCAAAGGCAAAGACTACACAAGCACCGTCAAAGATGTTGCCGTAGTGCTGAACCGCGCCCAAAGCAAAAACCGCAGATTATACGCATCGCACACGCTGGAACTCTTCGACAAAAAAGTCATAAACCCCTCCCAAATCGAATTCGCCTGCTACAGCAAACTGCGCACACTGCTGCACTTCTGGAAAGAAGGCATTCCAATCCCGAAAACGGTTTATGTGCCATGCGACCCATATGACACCACGAAAAGCGGCACACGCATCAGCAACGAAAAAGACATCGCAGATTTGCTAGAAAACGAATTAGCCTCCGCTGACGGCATCGTGATAAAGCCTGACGCGGGCACACACGGCAACAAAATAGTCCTCTCCAAAAACCGCGAACAACTCATCACCAACATCGAGCAAACAACCCCGTCAATAACAAACCCCGTCGGAATCATAGCCCAAGAACAAATCAAAAAATGGTTCTACGACCTCCGCATAATCGCGTTCAAAGAAAAAGGCAAAGCCCCAGTATGCCACCCCGTAGCCTTGGCGAGAGCAGGATTCAAAGACTTCCGTACCAACACGTATTTGGGCAATTTGGTGTTCGACGCGAAACTTCCAGCAAGCATCAGAGAATTAGCAGTTAAATGCGGCAAGGCTCTGGGAAAAGAACATGACGCATGGGTGTTCGCGTTAGACGCAATGATTAACGTGGGCGAAAACAAAACAGCAGACGAAGCCCAGCTCAAAGCAGAGCTTGACAAGGCAGCGGTAGCCTTCAAAACTGTGCAAAAGGTTAAGGTAGACGAAACCCGCCTAACCGATTTCCCCCGCTGGAACAGCAAGCTGGAAGCGGCGTTCCACAAGTTCATGGGCACGGCGCCTTACGCAAAAATAAAAAGCGTAATCGAAGAAAACATAGAGCAAAACCAGCAAAACGTGGTCTTCCACGAGGCAAACTCTTGCCCCGAATTCTGGGAACAAACCCGCCTCATCGCAGGCATAAACGTGGCAGTTCCCCTAATAAAAAGCGCCCAAAGCATGATTTAACAGTCGCAGCAAGGTGAAAAAAGAAAATGTTAAAAATTGGCATAATCGGCGGTTCAGGATACGTCGGCAGTGAACTCCTACGTTTACTGCTACTGCATCCAGAAGTAGAGGTAACCATGGTCACTTCGCGCCAAACCGCCGGAGAATACATCTTCAACACTCACCCGAACCTCAGAGGAATCACCCAGCAAAAATTCGTGCCCATGGACATCGCGGAACTCAGCAAAAACTGCGAATTGGTGTTCACGGCAACTCCGCACGGCGGCTCAGTCAACCTCGTCCCGAAACTGCTAGAGGCTGGACTAAAAGTAATTGACATGAGCGCCGACTTCCGCCTCAAAAACCCCGCGGACTACGACAAATGGTACGGCTGGAAACACGCACATCCTGAACTGCTGAAAGAAGCAGCCTACGGCTTACCTGAACTGCACCGGCAAGAAATAAAAAACGCGCGGCTAATCGCTTGCCCCGGCTGTATGGCAACTGCAACCATACTTGCTTTGGCGCCGTTCGTGAAAGCAGGCTTAATCGAAAACAACCGCGTAGTCGCAGACGTAAAAATTGGTTCTTCAGGCGCAGGCAGCAAACCCACAATCGCTTCGCATCATCCTGAACGCTTCAGCGGAGTACGACCCTACAAAGTAATAGAACACCGCCACATAGCAGAAGTCGAACAAGAACTCAACAACCTGACAAGCGAGCCAGTGACTATTTCATTTACTCCACACGCCGTGAATATGGTCCGCGGCATCCTCTCCACAATCCATGTGTTCCCAAAAAACCAGTTAGCCCTAAAAGACGTGTGGAAGACGCTTCGCGGGCAATATGAAGGCGAACCGTTCATACGTTTCGTGAAATACCTGAAAGGCGCGTATCAGCTCCCTGACCCCAAAGTCACCGTAGGCACAAACTTCTGCGACATAGGCTTCGAACTGGACCCACACGCAAACAGGCTGGTGCTGTTCTCGGCGATAGACAACATGGTAAAAGGCGCTTCAGGACAAGGCGTCCAATGCTTAAACATACTCATGGGCATAGACGAAACCACTGGGCTGAAAAGCACAGGTTTCCACCCGATGTGATACGCCATGCTAATAGTAGTGAAAATGGGCGGAAGCATACTAAAAGAAGGCGCTTCATCCGACCTCATCGCCGACTTGAAAACGCTCACCGCAGAGCATAAACTGGTGCTTGTTCACGGCGGAGGCGCAGAAGTCACCGAAACCGCAGCCAAACTCGGCAAACCGCAGCAATTCATAGTTTCACCTGAAGGCTTCCGAAGCCGCTACACGGACAAGGAAACAATCGAAATTTACACGATGGTTATGGCTGGGAAAATCAACAAGCAAATAGTCCTAGCGCTGCAAAGCCAAGGCGTACCCGCAGTAGGTGTGTCTGGCCTAGACGGGCAACTTCTAAAAGCAGAACGGAAAAAACGGCTAATCGCCGTGGACGAGAAAGGACGCAAAAGAGTAATCGACGGCGGTTACACTGGAAAACTCATCGAAGCCAACGCGGCTTTGCTGCGTTTTCTGTTTGAACAAGGCTACGTGCCCGTTGTGACGCCCATAGCGCTGAGCGAAGAGTTTGAACCGCTGAACGTTGACGGCGACCGAACAGCCGCTTTCATAGCAGGTGCCTTGAAAGCCGACCGTTTAATCCTGCTGACCGATGTGCAAGGCTTAATGTTGAAAGGCAAGACAGTTCCAAGAATAAGCGCGTCTGAAATCCGCGAAGTGCTATCCAGCATAGGTCACGGAATGAGCACCAAAGTTCACGCGGCTCTAGATGCGCTTAATCAAGGCGTCAATGAGGTCCTAATCACCTCGGGCATTGAGAAAAACCCCCTTTCCTCAGCGCTAAAACACGAAGCAGGCACCGTGATTAACCGTGAATGAACACGACATAATTGAAGCTGAAAACAGGCTAATGGCGAACGTTTTCGCCAAAAAACCCATAGTGCTAACGCGCGGCAAAGGCGCAACCGTCTGGGACATAAACGGCAAAGCGTACGTGGACTGCACAGGCAGCTACGGCGTAGCCCTGCTAGGGCATTCGCACCCCAAGATTGTCGAAGCCGTATGCAAGCAGGCTGAGCATCTGATTTCTTGCCACGCGGGCTTCTACAACGACAAACGAGTTGAGTTCCTGCAAAAACTCGTAAGCATAACTCCGAAAGGGTTGGATAAGGCGTTTCTTTCGAACAGCGGCGCAGAATCCGTGGAATGCGCTGTGAAACTGGCGCGGAAATTCACCGGAAAACCCGAGATAATCGCGTTTATGGGCGCGTTTCACGGAAAAACCATGGGCGCCCTCTCTGCTACATGGGACAAGAAATACCGCGAGCCTTTCCTGCCTTTAGTGCCAGAGTTCAAGCATGTTGCTCCCGATAACCTTGACAAAGTACGCGAAGCCATAACCGACAAAACCGCGGCTGTTCTCGTTGAACCCATCCGCGGGGAAGGCGGCGTGCGTGTTCCGCCAGACGGTTTCCTTCAGGGACTCAGGGAACTCTGCGACGAAAAAAACGTGCTTTTAATATTTGATGAAGTGCAAACAGGCTTCGGACGCACGGGAAAACTGTTCGCTTGCCAACACTGGGGCGTCGTTCCTGACGTGATGTGCTTGGCGAAGCCTTTAGCAGGCGGCTTACCCATCGGCGTAACCTTGGCCAAAGAAAACGTCATGTCAGCGCTGAAGGTGGGTGAGCACTCGACTACTTTCAGCGGCAGCCCGCTGGTGTGCGCTGCGGCATGCGCGGCTATTGACGTGCTTTTAGAGGAGAGGTTGCCTGAAAGAGCCGCGTCGTTGGGCGCGTATTTCAAAGTCAAGTTAGAAGAGTTGCAGGCTCGGCGTCGCATTGTGAAGGAAGTGCGCGGTTTAGGCTTAATGCTGGGCATGGAGCTTAGATTTGAAGTGCTTAATGTGTTGCTCAAAATGCTGGAACGCGGCGTGCTTGTGTTGGATGCGGGAAAAACGGTTGTGCGTTTCCTGCCGCCGCTGGTTATCGAAAAAAGCCAAATCGACACCGCCGTAACTGCCCTCGACGAGGTTTTAGGGGAAGAGGAAAATGCAAGACTACCCGGTGCGACTGCTAACTGATTTACTAAGCATTTACAGCCCGTCAGGCAAAGAAACAGCCATCGCTGATTTTCTCGCCAAAGAAATGCGCGATCTGGGGTTCAGCGTGAGAAAAGACGCTGTTGGAAACGTAATCGGCGAAATCGGACAAGGCGAACCAACCATCCTCCTATGCGGACACATGGACACAATTCTGGGCAATTTACCCGTACGCGTGGAAAGCAACAAAATCTACGGCACAGGCGCAGTTGACGCCAAAGGACCATTGGCAGCTATGATTATGGCCGCAGCCACGCTTGCCCGCGAAGCCGCTCTCCCAGCCAAAGTATTAGTTGTCGCTGTTGTCGAAGAAGAAGCCACCAGCAAAGGCATAAAGTACGTAATCAAACAAGGACTGAAGGCTGACTACGCTATATTCGGCGAACCCAGCGGCGTCGAAAACATAACCATAGGCTACAAGGGCAGCCTGCATCTCAGAATAACCTGTAAAACTGAGACGGGGCATTCTTCTTCCCCGTGGTTTTACGAAAACGCATTGGAAAAAGCGTTTGACCTTTGGCAGCAGATTAAAACTGTGTATCCGCCTGTGGAGCAGCAGGAAAGCCCGTTTCACGCTGTAACCGCATGCCTAGTCAAACTTGCAGGCGGCAGAGGCAATTCTAAGGTGCCGTCGGAAAGCGAAATGCGCGTGGACATTCGGGTTCCGCCTCAGCTTACCGCTGCCCAAGTTTTCGGCGTCTATGAACGCGTGATCAAGCAGTGGCAAGATGCTAACCCCAAGGTAAAGGTGAAAGTGACGATAATGGACCAGAACGAAGCGTTTGAAGTTCCCACAGACTCGTTTCTGGTGCGCGCCATGTCATTCGCCATCAGAAAAGTCATGAACAAGCCAGCTACGTTATTGAGGAAAACGGGAACGGGTGACATGAACATCCTCGGCAGAGCCATGCATATACCCATAGTCACTTATGGACCAGGCGACTCTCACTTGGACCACACCAAAGACGAGCACATAGACATACGCGAGTATCTAGCAGGCATCGAAGTCTATAAGGAAACAATTCTAAAGCTGAGTGAACTGCACAAGAAAAAAGGCAAAGCTGGCTCTCAAGAGTAGACTCACTTATTTTATTCTTAAAAAATGTTCAGCGTCTAGAAGGCGGCTGGTTGTCAACTCGCCTAAAACTGCCAAGTCTTCAGTTGGCAAATAACTGCTTGCCGACTCATCATAGAGTGCGCTGGCGGATGCTGGAAACTCGCCTTTTGCCCAAAGAATATATGTCAGTGGAATACCCTTCAAGGCGGTAACTTCCACCGAAAATTCTCCGAGGTTCAAACGCAAGCCGCCCAGAAGTTTTGCCGCTTCAGGCAACTTCTCTGGTTCTTCGCCGAAAACATCAGCAATGGGTTGAATCGCCCTTCGATTGAAGGCATCTTCGTAAGCGTAGCCGCCTGGGATGTCTTTGAACTTGACAAGTTTGCCTCTTAGTGGGGTGGGATTGGCTAATGAGTAATGGGCAAGTAGAGTAGTTAGAATCTGGGTATGACTCTTGTTTATGTTTCTCACAGAGTTGCTGCTTAACTTGTCTTTTACGATGCCGTTTTCTAAGTTGAGAGTGTATCCTAGAAAGTCATAGAAGTTGTCTTCCTGAGGGTTGAATAAAAGGCGTAGCTTTTGCAGAGTCTGAGTTTGAAGGTTTAATTTAATCAAATACCCTCGCGCCTCTAATGGTTGAATAATAAGAAAAGGGAGTTATGCTTTATCCAGTTTGAATTCCTCATGAATTGCGCGAACTGCAGTTTCACCGTCTTTCTCCTTAACCACGAACGAAATGTTCAGTTCCGAAGAACCCTGCGCTATCATGCGAATGTTTACTCCTGCACGCGCAACCGTGGTAAACAGCCTTGACGCTACGCCTAACGTGCCCTGCATGTTTGCCCCCATGACGGCTATGACACATACATCATCTTCAGCGGTTACCTCGCTGACTAAACCTCTGCCCAGCAATGCGATTTCCAGCGTGCTGAGCGCCCTGCTCAAAAGGCTTCTGCGAACCACAAGCGACATGTTTGCTTCTGAAACCGCTGTGGAAATCATCATCACGTTTATGTCGTTCTTGCCGAGCACTTCGAGGACTTTCGCGTAGCTTCCAGGCGCACCCACCATTCCTCCACCGCTGACGTTTAGCATGGCGACATCCTTTATCAGCGCTACGGCTTTCACAACTTCGGTCGGTTTGATTTCTGGCTCTTTTGTAATCAGTGTTCCTTCGTTATCAGGATGGAAGACGCTTCTTATTCTGACTGGGATGCCTGCTTTAATGACAGGTTCCAATGCGCGCGGGTGCATTGCTTTAGCGCCGAAAATAGCCATTTCAGCTGCTTCCTGATAAGACAGCCGCGGCAGCTTTTTCGCGGATGGGATAATCTTCGGGTCTGTGGTCATTATGCCGTCAACATCTGTCCATATCCACACTTCGTCAGCCGCTAAGGCAACGCCTAGAACGGTGGCTGTGTAGTCAGAGCCGCCACGCCCGAGAGTGGTGACCACGCCATCTTGGTCTGCGGCTATGAAGCCAGTCACGACTGGAATTACTCCCTTTTCAAGCAACGGCAGAATTGTCAATCTTATTCGATGCGCGGTGTAGTCCATGAGCGGGTCGGCTTCTCCGAAGTTCGAGTCAGTCACTATTCCCGCGTCTTTTCCAGTGAAGAATTGCGCTTCGAACTTGGAGTCTTTCAGGGCCCCGCAGACAATTGGGGCGGATAATCGTTCTCCAAAAGACAAAACGTAGTCTCTGGACTTAGGGGTGAGCTCGCCAACGTAGCATATTCCCGTGAGAACTTTGTTGAGTTCAGAAATCGTGCTCGTGACAACTTTCTCGGTTTCTTTCTGCAACTGCTTATTCAAAATGGCTTTTGAGATGGCTGTAACATGCCTCTCAGCAAGCTCTTTGGTAAACGCTTGCATCTTCTTCTCGTCACCTTTCTTGGCTTGTTCAGCAATGTCTACGAGTTGGTTGGTGACGCCTGCCAACGCCGAAACCACAACGGCAACTTTGCAATCGTTTCTAGCGTAATGGGCAACCAACTCGGCTACGTGGCGTATGTTTTCGCCAGTTCCAACGCTGGTTCCGCCGAACTTCATCACTATCTTCTTCATTTCAATCGCCTTCTATGTTGGTTTAGTTGCCAATTTATGTCTAATGTCTAAGAGGTCTCTTAAAACTGCACTGGCAGTTTCCATGCCGCCTGCACCTTTGCCAATCACGGTTTGTTCTCCAGCGTATTCAGTGAAGAAGGTCACTGCGTTTAATACGCCGCTGACGCATAACGGATTGGTTTTGGCGATTTCAGTGGGCTTTACGGTTGGCTTGTCGCCGTCTATTGAACCGATGAGCTTGATTGTGCTGCCTCTTTTTGCCGCTTCTTCAAGCGCCTGCAATGATACATCACGAACGCCTGTTCTCTCAACGTCTTTTAAGGTAATTTTCTTATTCATTATCCAGTTTGCCAAAATGACTACTTTGCATGCGGCGTCGAATCCGTCAATGTCCATGGACGGTTCAGCCTCGGCGTATCCGAGCTTCTGCGCGTTCGTCAACGCTTCTTGGAAGGTTACATGGTTTTGAGACATTTCTGTCAGAATGTAGTTGGTTGTGCCGTTCAGTATGCCGCGTATGGCAAGTATTCTGTCTCCAGCGAGGCATCTTTTGGCGAACTCGAGGATAGGCGTTCCACCGCCAACTGTGCCGCTGAATCGGAAATAAACATTGTTGTACGCGGCTAGTTCTGTAAGTGCAGGCATGGCTAGGGCTAAAGGTCCCTTGTTGGTTGTGACAACGTGTTTCCCTGTTTTGAACGCCGTGGTGATATGTGACAAGGCGGGTTCAGCGTTTTTGATGTTGACGGGTGTGACTTCAACAACCACCTCTGCTTCAACTGTCTCAATGACCTCTAACGCTGACATTCTTGGGCGACCAAACTCAGGATCAGCGGATATGGGGTAACCCCGTTGCCTGATTGTTTCGAGTTTTTCAGGGCTGAACCCTCGCTGGTTTATGACCGCGCCATCTATGTCGGCGATAGCTACGACTTTCGGGTTAAACCCGTAATCCTTAACCTTCTCAGCATATTTACGCGCAAGAACAGTGGTTACGCTCTTACCGACTACTCCATAGCCAACCAAAATGATTCTCATGCGCGCTTCACCTTTCCAGAATTGCCACTTGCCGTTTCAAGCCAAGCGCGTCCTCAATTGCCGCTATTTCAGCGTCAACTTCGACAGGTTTCTCACTCATCTTAACCGCTGTATCAGGGTCTTTAAGTCCGTGCCCAGTAGTAACGCAAACCACACTTTCGTCCTTGCCGATGACGCCGTTGTTGACGAGTTTAATTAAACCCGCGATGGATGACGCACTGGCTGGCTCCACAAAAATGCCTTCCACGCGTGCCAGCAGCTTCTGCGCTGCAAGAATCTCCTCATCAGTCACGGTTTCCGCTGTTCCGCCCGAGTTTCGGATGGCATTCACGGCTTTCTTCCAGCTTACCGGCGCGCCTATTCTAATGGCGGTTGCAATGGTCTCAGGTTTTTCAACGGGCACAATTTTGTCGCTTCCGCTTTTGATCGCCTGCGCAATGGGCGCTGAACCAACAGCCTGTATGCCCGTCATACGCGGTAGATTACCTATGAAACCGAGTTCCCGAAATTCCGTAAAACCCTTCCATATGGCACTTATGTTTCCCGCGTTGCCTACGGGCACTACGACTCGGTCAGGCACTTCTTCCTCCAGTTGGTCGCACAGTTCATATGCAAGCGATTTCTGCCCCTCTATTCTGAACGGGTTAATCGAGTTAAGCAAATAGATGTTTCTGTGTTTTTCCGAGAGCTTTAACACGATATCTAAGGCTTCATCAAAGTTGCCGCGCACTTGCAGAACCTGCGCGCCGTAAATCATAGCCTGAGATAACTTGCCGTAAGCGATTTTGCCCGAGGGAATCAACACTGCACAGCGTAACCCTGCTTTCGCAGCATAAGCAGCTAAAGAGGCAGAAGTGTTGCCTGTGGAAGCGCAGATGACGGACTTCGCGCCAAGCTCCACTGCTTTCGTAACGCCGACCGTCATACCCCTGTCTTTGAATGAGCCTGTAGGGTTTTCGCCTTCGTTTTTCACGTAGAGCCGTCTCAGTCCAAGCTGCTTTCCTAAACGCAAGCATTGGTGAAGCCCTGTCCCACCCTCGTTTAGGGAGACGATTTTCGAGAAATCGTTGATGGGCATGAAATCCTTGTAACGCCAGACGGAAAGCGGCACCTTTTCCCAATCGCTCTTCCCCAGCATTTTCACTAACTCAGCGTAATCGTACTTTATCTCAAGCAAGTCTCCGCATTTCTTGCAGAAGTAAACAACCTCATCCACAGCGTATTTGCTTCTACAGTTGATGCATTCCTGATGCGTCATCATTCCATCTCCACTATACTAACGCCTCCACCGGGCTTTGTAGCAAAGGCAGTTGCCTCGAAACCCGCAGAGCCGAACCCCTCTTTCATGGCAGCCGCAACTTTTGCAGTGTCAACTTTTTTATTGTTGGCGACGGCTATTATAGCTGGTCCCGCTCCGCTTATGGCAACTCCGCATGCGCCCGCACGCAAAGCGTTTTCTCTTACTTGCAGGTAACCGGGAATTAAAAAAGCTCTCGCAGGCTCAACCACCGCATCCAACATTGACTTGCCTATCATATCAACATCACCTGTTGCAAAGCCACTTGCTACAACGGCGGCTTTTCCAACATTGTGAACCAGCTGGTCTATTCGAATCAGTTTAGGCACAACCGAACGGGCTTTTCTAGTCTTGTTGACTGATGCTGGAATGTGCGGGAAGGCTACGCACACCTCCATGTTTGGCGGAGACTTTAGATTAACTATCTCTAATGGCTTATAAGATTTGACAATCACGAAATGCCCGCATATGGCTGCTGCAACATTGTCCGCGTGTTCAGAGCCTGCTGAGGCGACTTCGCCTTTCGCTGCCAAACGAATTAGCTCTCTGTTGTCTAATCCGAGGTTGCACAGGTGGTTTAAGCCATAAGCCACGGCTGCGGCAGAGGCAGCGCTGCTGCCCAAACCAACGCTTGGAAAGATGCATCTTTCAATTTCTATTTTAACGCCTGCTTCAAGCGAGAATTCCCGCAACATGTGGTTTGCAACTATGCCCGCTGGGCTTTTCTCTGGCTGTGTGGCGCTTGCCGCTGCAGAGAGCCCTGAAACAACTATTTTGACGCCCTCGGGAACAAGTGTTAGCTTGACTTTGTCGTTTGGTCGCTGCAGTGCTAAGCCGAAAACGTCGAAGCCTGGACCCAAGTTGGCTGTTGTGGCAGGCGCTTTGACGGTTACTTGGCGCAGCGGCATAGTTCCATCTCTAAACCCGCAGATTGTATAAGCCTGTGAGTATTATTTGTGCTGTTCAGCAACTTCATTTTCGAGCACATCTTTTTCCGTGGTCACTACTCCTTTCTCGTGGGGCGTGGCTAACCCACTATGTTTGACAGTACCTCATAGGCTTTGAGGCTGTCCTTTTTCTCCACGACGATGATGGTTTCTGTCCAGCATGAAATAAATTCTATCATGTTAATGTTCTGCTCAGCCAGCAACGTTGTCAAAAAAGCTACGACTCCCGGCGTTGCTTCCAAATCTTCAGGCGAATGGATAACCGCCATCGTGCAGTTCTCATGCTTGACCAGCGCGCTTATTCTTTCAGGCAGGTCGCTTCTATCCATCAAGTAAACGAACTTGCCTAACAAGTCCACTTTCATGCCGCTTTTCGCGTCCATTTCTCTATTGGTTATCATCACGGATTTCCTGTCGTAAATAGCTATGCTGCTCCGTTTCAGAAGCTGCAACACCCTTTCCTCTCGCTTTTGCCTGTGCCTTTGAAGTTCCTCTGAAAACCGACGCAAGGCAGCTTTTATGGCGCTTGTATTGCCAATTTTCAGTTCCCTTTGGATCTGCCTAGACAACTCGCTGAGGTTAACTATTCCTTTCTCCAGCGCTTCAAGAAGGTACGGTTTGTTCCGTAAGTGACTTCTCACAGCTTGGGCTATAGTCATGATGCACGAATGTACCAGTTGACACATTTAAAGTTTGTTGTGTTACAAAAAAGTCGCAAAGTTTAAAAACGCTGCCCCTGAGGCTAGGGGAATAATTCAGTTACAAAAACGGGGGAACAAAAAAATAACCGAAAAAATAGTCCTCGCCTACTCAGGCGGACTCGACACATCCGTGCTCATCAAGTGGCTGCAGGAAAAATACAACGCCGAAGTCATAACCGTAACCGTCAACGTCGGCCAACCAGAAGACCTGAAAGAAATAGAAGAAAAGGCACTTCGACTTGGCGTCCTAAAACATTACTCGATTGACGCCAAAGAAGAATTCGCCGCTGACTACGTCTTTCCAGCCATAAAAGCCAACGCACTTTACGAGGGGAAATACCCCATAAGCACAAGCCTCTCTCGCCCGCTTATAGCCGCGAAGATGGTGGAAATCGCGGAGAAAGACGGTGCAACAGCCTTGGCGCATGGCTGCACAGGCAGAGGCAACGACCAAGTGCGCTTCGACATATCCCTAGGCGCTTTAGCACCCGACCTCAAAATAATCGCTCCAGTCCGCGAATGGGGCATGACAAGAGAGGAAGAAATAGCTTACGCAAAAACAAAGGGAATTCCTGTATCCACTGCCGCCAAAAAGTACAGCATAGACCAAAGCATATGGGGCAGATCCATCGAATGCGGCATTTTGGAAGACGCCAGCAAGGAACCGCCAGAAGATGCGTTCGAATGGACTGTGACGCCTGAAAAAGCGCCGAACACGCCTGAATATGTAACCATCAAATTTGACGGTGGCGTGCCCGTTGCCGTAAACGGAAAAAAACTGAAACCGCTTGCACTGATTGAACTGCTGAATGAAACAGCGGGCAAACACGGCGTAGGCCGCATAGACCACATCGAAGACCGCTTAGTGGGCATCAAATCCAGAGAAAACTACGAATGCCCAGCAGCAACCGTCATACTTGAAGCACACAAGGATCTGGAGAAAATGGTTCTCACACGGCACGAGGTGCTGTTTAAACAGCAGATTGACGCAGAATGGGCTTTCTTGGCGTATGCGGGCTTATGGATGGATCCGCTGCGGGAGGACCTTGAAGCTTTCATAAATAAGACTCAGGAAAACGTGTGCGGCGAAGTGCGTGTCAAACTCTACAAAGGCGCACTTCAAGTTGTTGGCCGCTCATCGCCGATGTCGCTTTATGACCAAAACTTGGTCAACTACAACATTAAAACCAGTTTTAACCAAGCCCACTCGAAAGGCTTCATTGAACTGTGGGGTTTGCAGACACGAATGTCTAACGTGCTTAAGCAGAAAACCAAAAAGCAAAAAAAAGCCAGCGGCAGCAAGAAGCCTTAACCTGTTCACAGAAAAAGTTGGGAGAACATGCGATGTCAAAGATACTGCATGGCGGAAGAATAGGCGCATTGCGAAAAGACGTTGCCGAGTTCACGTCATCAATAAAAGACGACGTTAAACTTGCAAAAGCCGTGGTCGACATTAACAAAGCACACGTAGTAATGCTAACTGAACAGAAAATCATCAAGAAAGCCGACGGCGCAAAAATCCTCGCCGCTTTGACCAAGCACACCGATATACCGCTAGATGCCTCTTCTGAAGACGTGCACATGGCTGTAGAAGAAGTAGTGCTCCAAGAGACAGGCGCCGAAATAGGCGGAAACCTGCATGTCGCCAAGAGCCGAAACGACCAAGTTGCCACGGCTGTTCGCATGGAACTGAGACGAAACCTGCTTAGCCTTATGTTTTCAGTAGTGGAGCTGCAGGAGAGTCTGCTGGCAACGGCTGAGATGCATCTCCAAACTGTTATCTTGGAATACACTCACCTGCAAGCAGCGCAACCAGTGACTTTCGCACATTACCTGATTTCGCATTTTGACGCTCTGGAGCGAGATTTGCAGAGACTGCAGGAAACCTACGCGAGAGTTAACCTTTCCCCAATGGGCGCAGGCGCTTTAGCTACAACAAGTTTTCCCATAAACCGCGAACGCGTAGCGGAACTTCTAGGCTTCAACGGCATAGTGGAGAACTCAATTGACGCTGTGGGTAGCCGAGATTTCCTGCTTGAAACCACCGCGGCGCTCACACTCATTGCTGTCAACCTCAGCCGCTTAGCCGAAGACTTGATTGTATGGAGTGCACCCGACTTCGGCGTAATTGAACTTCCAGACGAATTCGCTTCCACCAGCAGCATCATGCCCCAAAAGAAGAATCCTGAAGTTTTGGAGGTCATCCGAGCGCGAGCCAGCCACGTGTTAGGCGATTTTGTGGCGTCTGCCGCCGCCATAAAAAGCCTACCGTCAACCTATAACCTGGACTTCCAAGAAGTCACTCCGAAACTGTGGGCAGCCGCTGAAACTGTTAACTGCGCCTTAAATATTTTCGCCAAGCTTATTCCTAACCTGAAAGTGACAGCAGACGTTTCCCGCAAAGCACAAACAAGTTTTGCAGCGGCAACCGAATTGGCTAACATGCTTGTGCGGAAATACAATGTTCCTTTCCGAACAGCCCACAAAATAGTCGGCGTTCTCGTAAAGCAGCTAATAGAAGCTAAGCAGACATTCTCAGATGTCACGCCCGTCCTGCTTCAGAAAATCGCCCAAGAAGTAGCCAGCATCAAACTTATTGTCAAAGCAGATGACATCGCAGAGGCAACCGACCCATTGAAGATAGTTGAAGCTTACGCTATCGTGGGAGGACCAGCGCCAACAGTGGTCAAACGTGCATTAACCGTTCGCATGAAACGCTTGGCTGCCGCGAAATCTTCTGTGTCTCAGCTGCAGCAGAAGATAGTTGAAGCAGAGAGCCAGCTTCAGTCAGCAGTCAACTCTTTTCATGGGAATTCCCATGAAACGGAAGGTTTAAAAATTCAAAATGGTAGGTAGAATAGGGCATTGGTCCCAGAACATAACACCAGCAAAAGTAAGAAAGCAGTTTTACTTTTAGAAGATGGCACCCTTTTCAGAGGGCAAGGCTTTGGAGCAGTGTGCAAGACCACTGGCGAAGTAGTTTTCTCAACTTCGATGGTTGGCTACCCCGAAGCCCTGACTGATCCGTCATATAAAGGACAAATCCTAACGTTAACCTATCCTCTTGTGGGCAACTATGGTGTCCCGCCCTATGATCTCAACTTCGGCATTCCGCTTTACTTTGAATCAGAACGCATTCAAGTTCAAGGGCTGGTTATCCACGAACTATGCCATGAGCCGTACCATTGGGCGTCAACAAGAACCTTAGACAGATGGCTTTCCGATGAAGGGATTCCAGGCATATATGGCATAGACACCAGACACCTCACAAAGAAACTCAGAACTCACGGCGTAATGCTAGGCATCCTCCAAGTATGCAAAGAAGGAGAAGAGCCTGACCTGGACCACCTCCTGCAACAAGCCAAGAGCATTCCAGACCCAAACCTAACCGATTTGGTAAAGGAGGTAACCGTGAAAGAGCCCGTTTACTACAAAGCCAACGGCAAAGACACGGTCGTTCTGATTGACGCGGGAGTTAAGAACAGTATTCTGCGGAATTTTCTAAAACGCGGCGTCAACGTTACACGAGTGCCTTACGATTTTTCAGCCAAAGAAATCTTGGAGTACAAACCAGGCGGCGTAGTGGTGAGCAATGGTCCAGGCGACCCCAAAAAATGCGCTGAAACCATAGCGTGCGTGAGAGAGCTCGTTGAAAAAGTTCCCGTGATGGGCATCTGCTTAGGCAACCAGATTCTGTCACTGGCGATGGGCGGAGATACTTACAAGATGAAGTTTGGGCATCGCTCCCAAAACCAGCCTGCACTGGATTTGAAGACAAACCGTTGTTATATTACCACGCAGAACCATGGTTATGCAATCAATGAGAAATGCCTTGAAAAATCGCCTCTTGACTGTTGGTTCATAAATGCCAATGACAAAACCGTTGAAGGCGTCAAGCACAAGAGCAAACCCGTTTTTGCAGTCCAGTGGCATCCTGAAGCGTCGCCTGGACCCTACGACACCGAGTTTCTCTTCGACACGTTCGCGAAGCTGATGGGGGCTGTATAGAAATGCCCAAGTTTGACTGGATACGTAAAGTTCTGGTGTTGGGCAGCGGTGCCATAAAAATTGGAGAAGCCGCCGAGTTTGATTATTCTGGAAGCCAATGCCTTAAAGCCCTCAAGGAGGAAGGCATCGAAACCGTTCTGGTAAACCCGAACATAGCCACTATTCAAACTGACCCCCGGCTGTCTGGAAAAGTGTATTTACTCCCTGTAACGCCTGAATACGTTGAGCAAGTGATTGAAAAAGAAAGACCTGACGGCATCCTATTGGGTTTCGGCGGGCAAACAGCGTTAAACTGCGGCGTGGAACTCGCAAGAAAAGGTGTCTACGAAAAATATGGCGTAAAAGTTCTGGGGACGCAAATCGAAGCAATAGAAGACACGGGAAACCGAGAGCGTTTTAGACAAGCAATGGTCAAAGCTGGGGTGCCGCCGTTAAGAAGCAAAGCTGCTTCAACAGTGCGGGGCGCTCTTGACGTTGCCAACGAAATCGGCTACCCCGTCATAGTCCGCGTGGCTTATACTCTCGGAGGCAGAGGCGCAGGTGTAGCCCACAACGCTTGGGAGCTAAAGGAAATAGTCACGCGAGGCTTGGCTCAGAGCAGAATAACTCAAGTGCTTGTGGAAGAGTACGTGGGTCACTGGAAAGAAGTTGAGTACGAAGTAATGCGTGATTACGCGGATAACTGCTTAACCGTGTGCAACATGGAAAACTTCGACCCTATGGGCGTGCACACAGGCGACTCAATCGTAATAGCGCCTTCGCAGACATTGACAAACCGCGAGTACCACCTCATTAGATCCGCATCTATCGCGGCGATTCGAAGTCTGGGCATAGTCGGAGAATGCAACATTCAGTGGGCTTTGCATCCGAAGTCAGAGGAGTTCCGCGTCATAGAAGTCAACTCGCGCTTGTCGCGCAGTTCAGCGCTTGCAAGCAAAGTCACAGGTTACCCGCTAGCGTACATAGCAACGAAATTGTCCATAGGTTATACGCTTCCTGAATTGATAAACAAGGTCACGGAAGTCACCACTGCTTGTTTTGAACCCGCTTTGGACTACGTTACAGTTAAGATTCCGCGGTGGGACCTGCAGAAGTTCAAGAACGCAGACCGACACATTGGTCCTCAGATGCGATCGGTAGGCGAAGTAATGTCTATCGGTCGCTGCCTTGAAGAAGCCTTGCAAAAGGCGGTGCGCATGTGCGATACAGGCAAGATCGGGCTGGTCTGTAACCTTGAAGAATCAGAATCTGAATCGATAGAGAAAATCAAGGATGTGCTGGCGAATCCCACTGACGAGCGTCTCTTCAAAATAGTCAAAGCCCTGAAAAGAGGTATCTCGGTTGAAGAAATCTATCAACTGAGCGGTATTGATCCATTCTTCTTGTATAAAATTCAGAACATCATAAACATGGAAGAAAGACTGCGGGCACTACAGCTTAAAGATAGTGCGGCGCGCGAAACTGTGCGTGAAGCCAAGCGTCTGGGCTTTTCTGACGAGCAAATAGCAATCTGCATAGGCGCCAGCGAGGCTGAAGTTAGACAGTTTAGAAAAACGGCGAACATTATTCCCGCAGTCAAGCAGATAGACACACTTGCGGCTGAATGGCCTGCAAAGACCAATTATCTTTACTTAACCTATGGCGGAGACGAAGATGACGTAGAACTGGACAGCGGCAAAAGTAAAGTTATGGTGTTGGGGGCGGGAGTTTTCAGGATTGGCTCAAGTGTTGAGTTCGATTGGTGCGGCGTCAACACGATTTGGGCTTTGAAGAAAAACGGCATTCAAGAAGCTATAATGGTCAACTACAACCCCGAAACTGTATCAACAGATTATGATGTTTCCGACAAACTCTACTTTGAGGAGTTAACTACTGAAAGGATTTTGGATATTTACGACAAAGAGAACCCATTAGGCGTCATAGCCAGCGTTGGCGGGCAAATCCCAAATAATTTAGCTATGAAACTGGCAAATTCTGGCGTGAAGTTATTGGGCACAGCGGCGGAAGATATCGATGTAGCTGAAGACAGGTCAAAATTCAGCGCACTGCTGGATCAATTGGGTATTTCACAGCCAGACTGGAGCAAACTCACATCTATAGATGCTGCGAAGAAATTTGCGGAGAAAATCGGCTATCCCGTAATAGTGCGCCCTAGCTACGTGCTCTCAGGCTCTGCGATGCGCGTAGCTTATAACGAAATGATGCTGGAGAACTTTCTTAATTTGGCAGCGAAAGTTTCTCGCGATCATCCAGTTGTTATTTCCAAATTTATAGACAAAGCCAAAGAAGTTGAAGTTGACGGCGTTTCTGACGGAGAAACCTGCGTTATCGGCTCAATAATGGAGCATGTAGAGAATGCAGGTGTTCACAGCGGCGACGCCACAATGAGCATTCCACCTCAGACGCTTTCTCTTGAAGTTCAAAAGAAAATTGAAGAATGCACGTACAAAATTGTGAAGGCTCTGAAAATCCACGGTCCATACAACATTCAGTATCTCGTAAAAGACGGTGCTGTCCATGTTATCGAATGCAACCTCCGCGCCTCAAGATCCATGCCTTTCGTAAGCAAGACCCGCGGTTTGAATCTCATTGAACTGGCCACTTTGGCGATGCTGGGCAAAAAATTCAGAGAGTTGCAGATATGCGGGCTGCCACCTATCACGCATGTAGGCGTTAAAGTGCCGCAGTTTAGTTTCATGCGTTTAAGCGGTGCGGATCCAGTGCTGGGCGTGGAAATGCTCAGCACGGGCGAAGTAGCCTGTTTAGGCGAAAACTTTGCTGATGCTTTTTCGAAGGCGTTGCAGTCTGCCGAATTCAGAATTCCACCTCGCGGAGGCTCCGTGCTCATAACTGTTGGCGGTGAAGAAGCCAAGAGGAGAGTTGTGCCTTTGGCGAAGGCTTTTGAGGAGATGGGTTTCACGATTTACGCTACTGCTCACACGGCAGAAGCCTTGCAGGCAGCAGGCATAAGCACAGTGTCTGTTCTGTACAAGGTTAAGGAGGCTGATGCGAACCCGAATATTCTCGATTACCTTCAGGAGCGCAAGATTGATTTGGTTATAAACGTGCCTATGGGGAACAAGCAGAAAAGCTACTCGGACGTTTTGACTGACGGCTACATTATCCGCAGGCAAGCTGTGGAATTCAACGTTCCAGTGATAACGAACTTGGAGTTAGCATCTGCCCTTGTAAAAGTCCTGCAGCAGCAAGGAAACGATGGCGCTGTTGTTCGCTCCTTGAACGAGTACATGGATAGCTTGCCATGGAAACTCTGGTAGGCTAACTTCGCAGGCACTGTCGCTGTTTTCTCGATGGCTACGGTTTTTGTAGTGCCGGGGGCGGGATTCGAGCCCGCGACTTCTGGTTGTAGGGCGCTTGCCCCTTGCAAACTCCAGATTATGAGTCTGGCGCCCTAGCCAGGCTAGGCTACCCCGGCGATGGTTGTTGCTATGTTACTTTGGTTGCTTTGAAATAAATCTTTTCTATTCAAATCTGCGCTGCGCTTCCGTTTATTTAGAGACTGTTTGTAATTGGGGGTTTTGATTTTTTGGGGTGTTTGTGAAGTGAATAGTGTTAAATTTTCTGGGTTAGGGAAGTGGGGTTATGGTGTCCTATTTTCGGTTTTTTGGAGAAAGCGATTGTGTTGTGAGGTTCACAGAGTCGCGTGGTGTTTGTTTATTTAGCCAATGGTGGGGTTGTGTGTGGTTTTCGTAGGGGTTGCTGGAAATAGATGTGTTTCTGCAAGTTGCCTAACAATGGTGGCTGCAAGATTGTTAATGGTTGTTTTGGGGGCTGAGTAAGGGTTAAGGTTTTTTGTGTTTGGTTTAGGTTGTTTTTTGTTTTCTTTCTATTTTTTCTGTTGTGGTGTTTGTTGTGATGTAGGCTATGTTGGTGGTGTTGAGGAAGAGTCCTGTTTCGACTATGCCTGGGATTGTTTTTAGGGTTTGTTCGAGTTTTTTGGGGTTGTTTATGGGTCCGAATGTGGCGTCTATGATGGCGTTGCCGTTGTCCGTTATTACTGGTCCGAGTTTGCCTTTTGTTTCTCGTATGGTGGGGTTGCCGCCGATTTGTTGGATTTTGCGGTTGACTGGAGTTAAGGCGAAGGGTATGACTTCTATTGGTACTGGGTGGTTGTTTTCGCCTAGGGTTTGGACTTTTTTGGTGTGGTCGGCTATGATGATGTTTTGTTTTGTTGCTGAGGCTACGATTTTTTCCCGTGTGAGCGCTGCGCCCATGCCTTTGATGAGGTTTAGGTGTGGGTCTATTTGGTCTGCTCCGTCTATTGTTACGTCGATTGTGGGGTGTTCTTCTAGTGTAGTTATTGTGATGCCGTGTTTGACTGCTAGGAGGAAGGCTTGGTAGGATGTGGGGATGGCGAGTATGTTTAGTTTTTCGTTGCGTATTTTTTGGGATAGGGTTTTTATGGCGTAGGCGGCTGTGCTTCCGCTTCCTAAGCCTACGATGTGGTTGTTTTTGATGTGTTTTATGGCTTCTTGGGCGGCTTTTTGTTTGGCTTGTTCAAGTTGTGTGTTTTCAGGTTTCAATTTCCATCTGTCCCAGTTTGTCTAAGACTTTTTCGACTTCGGTTCGGATTTCTTCTATTCGTTTTTCTGCTTCGGTTTTTGCGGTTGGTTTTTCGGGTGGTTTGCGTTTCTTTTTGGGTTTTGTTTCGTCTTGTTTTTCTTCGGTTTCTTCTTCTGCTGTTTCCTCTAGTGCGGCTGGTTGTGGTGGTGTGGGTATTTTTACTTCTTTTATGGGTTTTACGTCGATTTTTGAGCGGAGTTCTTCTACTTTGCTGGTCAGTTCGCCGAAGCGTTCGCTGAAGAGTTTCATTAAATCTTCTTGCATGCTTTCGAGTTCGTGCAGGGCTACGACGGTTTCGTCTTTGGCTATGGATTCTTTTACGTTCATCATTCGGGCTTTGTAGGTTCCTGCTAGTCGTTCGCGTTCTTCTTCGGTGATTTTGCCTGCTGCGTGTGCTTCGTATAGTCTGCGTATGGCGTCGCTGAGGATTTCTCTTTCCAGGTCCAGCATGCGTAACTCGTCTTTGGCGCGTGTGGCGTCTGTGGGTTGGATGCTTTTGGAGATTTTGAATGGTAAGCCAAGTTCTGCTTCTATGGTGGGTTTTTCTTGGGGTTTTTCGGGTTTTTTGGTGTGTTTTCGCATGGCGTAGATGACGATTCCGCAGGCTACTACGATTGTTAGAACTATTGCGGTTATGGTTGCGGGGTCGTCTAGAGCCATGTTATCCTCTGTATCTCATTGCTTAATGGTGTATATATAAATTATATAACTGGTGTCTGCTGTGTGTGTTGCATGGTGGCGGCGAAAAGTTCTGCTTTGCGTCCTGAATGTGAGCAGCATATGCCGGGAATTTTGTTGATTTCTACTTTTGCGAAGTGTGCTTCAGCCATTTTTCGGATGTCGTCAAGCTTGAAGCCCAAGTGCATGTCTCCCATTTCTGTTTTGAATTCTTCGAAGTTGTGTTGGCAGAGGTCGAGAATTACGGCTTTGCCGTTCTTTTTCAGCACGGTGCTTATGCTTCGGAAGACTTTTTCTGGTTCTGGGCTGTGGTGCAGCATGAGTGTGGAGAATGCGGCGTCGAATTTGCGTGGGATGGCAGCGTAGGCTTTTGCCATTTTTATGCTTGCGTGGAGGTTTTCGGCTATGCCGAGAAACGCGGTTATGCCTGCTTGTTTCTTTTCTAGCGCTAGCAGCATTGCGGGTGTGGCGTCCATGGCGTAGAAGGTGACGTTTGGGATTGTGCGGTTTACGTTTTGGGCGATTTTGGCTGTGAAGAACCCTGAACCTGCACCAATGTCCAGCACCTTCGAGCCACTTCGAAGCGCTGGTGGCGAGAGTAAGCGGCAGGTTATGGCTTCGACGATTCGATTTACGCCTGTTTCGCCGAAATAGCTTTGCACGATTGCGTCGCGTTTTTCGCCTTCCGCAAGCGTGAAATGCTGCACAGTTTTGGCTAATGTTTCAGGGTTTGTTGTGTCTAAGTTGCGGAAGAACTGTGTCATGTTCAGATTTTGTGTGTATTCTGCGAGTTTGGTGGGCATTTTATTCACGGCTTCAGCGTTTATTAGCGTGCAGGGTTGGCTTTAATTTTTTGCGTAATGCCTAGAGACTATGGGTTTAAGTGGAGGTGTTGTGCTGGCTATTTGGCTTTTTGTTTTGGGTGCTTGAACGTGCGGCAACAATGTTTGGTGGTGTACTAGCGCGTGGAAAAAACTATAGACCCCTTATAAAAACTATAAATAGGCACTATTGTGTTTGGGGCAGTCTATAGCTCCCTCTTAAATTGTTTATTTAGGGTTGGAAGAAGCGTTGCGGGTGAGTCTTCTGCTGTTTTCTGGAGTGGTTTTCTAATAGGTTGCATGGTATGTGGTCGAGTCAAGAAATTTTTTCTATAGACAATAATTGTTGTGTCAATAAATCTTTACAAGAAGGCTTTAATGATGGAAACGCCCACGCGTTATTGGGGAAAAGCGTGGATAAGCGTTTTGTGTCCGTGCTTGTTCTCGTCTTGGCTTTGTCAGGCTTAGTTATGGTTGCGCCTGAACTTGCGTCAGCGCAAACAATTACTCCAACGCCCACCTATCCTAAGCCGTCAATCCCCGAGTTCGCTTTAAAACTTGTCAGCCCCGTGTCAGAAACAAATGAAACAAGGATAGAGTTGACGATTACGAATCAGCCCTTCGACAGCAGCAACGCCTATCATTACTCACTTGTCTATAATGTCCGCATAAGAACGCCTAGTGATGAAAATTGGATTGAACTTTATAACGCTGAAGATGGCTACCCTTTTCAGTCAGACTCGGGCTATACAGTGCTATCGTATGTGTTGGGCGAGAGCGCGTATTATCCGCCTGAGGACTACCCGCTGGCTCCCAGCATGAAGGTCGGTGTGCTTCCCACTGAGGGTCAAGTAGATTTTCAAGTGGAGGCAATGATTGGGTATAGGGACAGGGATGCCTATGTAAACGGGATTATGCCGTACATGTTCAAGGGCGAAAAAAGCGGCTGGAGCAACACACAAACATTAACCATTTCTGATTCATCAACTCCACCAGAGCCAGAGCCTTTCCCTGCTGTGCCTGTTGCTGCTGTTGCGTTTGTCGCTGTGGTTGTAGCGGTTGGCGCTGGATTGCTGGTTTACTTCAAAAGACGCAGTGGGGAGTCAATCCGTGTGAAGGGAGCAGCTTTAGCACCTTGTTTGTTTATTGTGCTATCAGTCACGCTTATGCCCGTCGTGCAGTCTAATTTAGTTTTAGCTAATGCTGAATCGTCTATTCCTAAGCCGTCTGTCCCAGAATTCACCGTGAAATATGTAGACAATTCATATGATGTGCCACCAACCTATGAGGTAGACCCGTATACAGGAAAGAACATTACTCATGCTGGTTACCGTGTCGAAAACAAGTCAATAGAAATCACGGTTAGAAATCAACCCTTTACCCCGTATAGACTGGATAATGAACATTATGTTAACCTTTTTTATAACATTAGCTATAGGGGTCATTATGGTGAGGGTTGGGAATATTCTGCTTATGACCGCAATACAGAGTGGTTTATTACGCAGTCAGACTCCGAATACACGGTTATCTCCTTTTACCCCGTTCCAACCGAAGGTGTGATGGATTTTCGAGTTCAAGCACAAATAGGGTATTTTACTTATTATTATATGCCTTTTAGGGTCTATGAGTTTCACGGCGAAACAAGCGGTTGGAGCGACATTCAAACCATAACTATTCCTACTTCTGATTCATCACCAGCAAGTTCGCCCTTGTCAACTTCGATACCAGACCAGACGTTAGAGCCTACAGCGACAGGCACCCCGCAAACGCTACCAGCAGAGGCGATTATAGTGGCTGTTATTGCAGTTGTTTTGGTAATCGCTGGGTTGCTGGTCTACTTCAAAAAACGCAGTAGGAGCCAAACCGCATGAAAACAGCGACGTTTGCATTTTGCTTGTTTCTTGTGCTGTTGGCTCCGTCTATGTTTCTCTCGCAGGATAATTTAGTGTTAGCGAATGCTGGCGCGTCTATACCCAAGCCGTCTGTCCCAGAGTTTACCGTTAAGTTTGTGAATGCTTCCTATAGTGTTACCACTACGAATCCTTATACTGGATTAAGCGAAACTAAGCTGACAAGTAATAACTCAATTGAAGTTACAATTAAGAATCAGCCATTTGCCTACTCTGATTATCAGATATACTATAATGTTCGTGTCAAACCTCACTTTGCAGAGAATTGGACTGAAATTTACCCTATACAGAACATGACCAGCACATACAATGGGGATGGCGCTTTTTCTTATGCACTATACGTTAATCTTGATGCCCCAGCCCAATCAAGCTTAAGCTATACCAATATTACTTTTCCTGTTGTGCCAACGCGTGTTTATTCAGCATCAGGCTATTATGAAGGCTATAATATTCAGAGATACTACTCTGGAGAAGAAGGTCAAGAAGGCAGATACTCTGAATTCCTAAACGCAATTCCAGATGGTGCTCAACTTGATTTTCAAGTAGAGGCATTGGTTGGGCATTCCTCTCAGAGGTGGATTATTCAGCATCCCCTTTTCCCAACATATGGTGGGTATTTTGCTCCTGCTGTTGCTTACGATGGAACAAGCAGCGGCTGGAGCAACACGCAAACCATAACCATCGGTGCAAACGCCCACACAGCAACCCCTGATACATCACCTTTGCAGAGCCCAACGGCAACGTCTAATTTTCAAAGTGACGCAAATCAACAAGGCTTTAACTGGACAGAAACTATCTTGCTCGCTGCATTAATAGTCATAGCTGCTTTGCTCGTAGCCATCGCACTCATGCGCAGAAAACAAACAAAAAAATGAAGAGAAACTGCTATTGTTTAGCAGCTGCTTTCGCCAGTTTCTTCATTATGGCTTCTTTAGCGATAGTGTACGCTATCGCGTAGTCGAAAAGCCCCTGAGGCTCAGCAGTCGCGCGCTTAATCATTTCCGTCTCAGTCTTAATCTTCAGCTTGCCGATGGCTAATGCGCCGATGCCGTAAACGCCCGCTTTAATCTCTTTCCCGTCATCATTCACACCCACGCCTTCAACACCAAGCGGCTTGATAGCGTTGATGTCAGCGACTATCTTGCATTTTGCACCGTACTTGTTAAGTTCAGCAAGCGAGAGCAGTTGGATTCCGCCTGCACCTGCAGCTAGAACAATCTCGGCGTTTTTGATAGCTGCGCCTGTTTGCTCAGAACTAGCAACTTCGATAACTTTGACTCTTTGCGCGCCAACTTCAGCGTTAATTTTGTCGGCTACAGCTTGCCCCTTAGCTAAAGAGCGCGAAGTTATAGTCACATTAGCTTTTTCTGCAGCGTAGATCCTAGCAGCAGTTTGCCCAACTGGTCCTGTGCCAGCCAACACCGTGACGTTTTTGCCCTCTAGCGTTCCAAAGCCCTTCTCAAGCGAGGCACCTAAGGTTTTAGCTACCGCGGCAGCAGCAGTCGAGTATCCGCCTCTCGGATCAACAATGATGCTGTTTCCCCATGGGGCGGATTTCATGCATTTCTGTGTTGCAGCTACGACTTCGTTGACCATGTCAAAGTTGCTTCCATTAATGAAAATCTTTGTGTGTTTTGCTCCTTCGGGACCTCTCGGGAAAAGTGTGTCGTAAACGATTCTTGCCGCGTCTTCGCCTGTGACATTCTCGTATTTGAATATCATTGAATCTGGGAAAGCGTCGATTGCCACCAGCATGTCAAACGGGCTTGCGTACTTGTCGGTGTCCAAGAAAACGAAAACTGTTTTAAACTGTGGTTCCGTCAAATTTCACACCTAAACTGACTGTGAATGCAGTTTACCCATTTAAGAATTATCACAAGCCACTGCGGTTTTGAATATCTTTAATAATTCGGCGCCCAGAAGTGTAACCATAAACGGTTCAAGAAGGCATACACGTGTCGGTAGCTGAAAACTTGGAAAAGCTCTGCAACGCCTGCGGAGTAGCAGGCAGAGAAGCAGAAGTCAGAAACTTAATGGTCAAACTGCTTAAGCCCCATGTGGATGAAGTCTACGTGGACAAGCTTGAAAATGTCATCGGCGTCAAGAAGGGCAAGAAAACCGCGCCTAAAGTGATGCTTGCCGCGCACATGGACGAAATCGGCTTAATGGTCAAAACCATATCAAAAGAAGGATTCCTGCAGTTTGCAAAAATGGGCGGAATAGACGACCGCATTCTCCTAGCCCAAAAAGTGACAGTGTACACAGCGAAAGGCGCTTTGCCCGGCATAGTGGGCTCAAAACCGCCGCACATACAGAAAGAGGAAGAACGCAAAAAAATCGTAACCTATGACGAGTTGTTCATTGACGTGGGAGCGGAAAGCCGAGAAGACGCCGCGAAGATGGGCGTCAAAGTCGGCGACGTAGTAGGCTTCGACGCCGAATACGCGCAAATAGGCAAAGATACTGTTATTGGCAAAGCCTTTGACGACCGCGTAGGCTGCGCAGTAATGATTGAAACGCTTAAGCATCTGGAAAAAACTGACTGCACCGTTTACGCGGTGGGCACAGTTCAAGAAGAAGTGGGGTTAAGAGGCGCGGGAACAGCCGCTTTCGGCGTAGACCCCGACCTAGCCATAGCGTTAGATGTTACCGTTGCAGGCGACGTGCCGGGCGTGAAAGAGTTCGAATCCGCAGTGAAGATGGGCAAAGGTCCCACTTTGACTGTATCCGACTCGGGGCTGATAACGCACCCGAAGGTCTTGCGGCTGCTTCTTGACGCAGCTGAGGAAAACAAGATTGCTTACCAGTTGGAAACGGGTTTAATGGGCACCACGGATGCAGCGCGCATATCCCTAACGCGGCAGGGTGTCCCAAGCGGTACTATATGCGTTCCAGCGCGTTACATTCACAGCCCCGTAGGCATGCTCAGCTTGAAGGACGCGGAAGACTCGGTGAAGTTGACTGTAGCGGCAATTCAGAAAGCCCAAAAATTCTTCTGACCACTTTCTGAAAATTGCTGACTCGCTGCTGGTTGTGATTGAGGCATGGAAAAAGCAAAGAAATTCGAGTTTATGGAGCACACGGCAGACGTCTACATAGCGGCGCACGGCGCGACTTTGGCTGAAGCTTTCGAAAACGCTGCGCTTGCAATGTTCGAAGTCATGACTGACGCATCAAAAGTCGCGGCGAACGCAGAAGACTCGCTCACTGTGGAGGCGGAAGACGAATACGCGCTTCTTTACAGTTGGCTCGAAACCTTGCTAGTGAAGTTCGAAATTAACAGCATGCTTTACTCGCAGTTCAAAATCTCCAGCTTGGAGGAGACAGCCGAAGGCTTCAAGCTCACGGCAACTGTGCGAGGTGAAAAATTCAACGCTGCAAAGCACACGCAAAAAGTCGCCGTTAAGGCAGTCACGTATCACCGCATGGAGATAATCAAAACACTGGACAAAGTCACCTTAGAGTTCATTCTGGACATTTAAGCCAAATTCAGCTGTTTCAACTCTTTCAAAATCACGTCTACTACCTTTTCGGGCGGCGTATCCAACGCATCGCAGCCAGCTTCGGCAAACGGCACACCTGCTTCCTTGAAAAGCCGCAGAATAGGCCGTGTCTGCGCCTCGTAAACCTCAATTCGCCTCTTTATAACTTCAGCCGTATCATCTGAACGCTGGTACAAAACTCCGCCGCACTTGTCGCAGACACCTTCAACCTTAGGCTTAAGAAAACGCACATTGTAGACTGCACCGCAGTTCTTGCAGATTCTCCGCGTGGACAACCGCTCAACAATAATCCAATCAGGCACCAAAAGCAGGATGACGACGTCGATTTTGGCGATTTTCTCCAACGTTTTCGCCTGCTCCACAGTTCGCGGGAAACCATCCAACAGAAAGCCTCTGCCTTCAGGAACCTCGCTTAAGCGTTTCTTCAAAACTTCCACGACAACATCGTCAGGCACAAGCAACCCCTTTTCCACGTAACCCTTGATTTTTCTGCCAAACGGGGAGTCCTCCTTCATTATTTCTCTGAAAATATCGCCCATCGCAATCACATCAAAGCCCAACTTCGCCTGCAGCCGCGACGCGTAAGTGCCCTTTCCAGAGCCCGGTGCCCCAAAGATAACCGCGTTCAATTCAACACGCTACTCCTGAACTCTCTCTTCTCTAAGAAATACAGTGCGTAATTAACTTTTTGTGCCATCCAAGACCCTGCAAGATGGAAACGTTTATGCCCGCTAAAAACGCTCTTAGCTTTACCCAAAGCACTCACGACGGTGTAAATGCTTGCACACGAAAAAAATCGGAGACAACCTCTTTCTAATAGACCTTGAAACAGGTGGCTTCCAACACCTAATCGCCAGCTACGTCCTAAAAGGCGCAAAAACAATAATCGTGGAAACAGGACCCACATCCTCAATCACCCACCTGCTTTCCAGCTTAAACAAAATAGGCGTTGCAACAACCGACGTAGCGTACGTGGCGCTTTCACACGTGCATCTAGACCACGGCGGAGGCACAGGCACCCTGCTGAAGCTTCTGCCCAACGCCAAAATCATCGTTCACCCACGCGGCGCAGCGCACTTGATTAACCCGCAGAAACTTTGGCTCCAATCCCAAGCAGTTTTAGGCTACGTTGCGGAGATCTACGGCAAGCCTGAACCCGTCGCCGAAGACAAAATAATCCCTGCAGCGGAGGGCATGGTTTTTGAGGCGGAAAACACTCTGGGGCTGAAGGTTGTGGAGACGCTGGGGCATGCAGTGCACAACCTGAGTTTCTTCGAAACGCTGAACAAAGGCGTATTCACAGGCGACGCTGCAGGAATTTACCTCAACGAATTCAACGTGGTTATTCCCACCTCGCCGCCGCCTTTCCGTTTAGACATTGCCTTAGCTTCCCTAGAGAAGCTGATTAGACTTAATCCCAAGTTTCTTTATTACAGCCACTTCGGTAAAGCATCCAACGCCGTGCAGCGGCTCAAAGACTACGCACTGCAGCTCAAGCAGTGGGCAAGCATCGCGGAAGAAGGCACAGCGAAAGGGCAAAGTTTCGAGGCAATACGGGACAGGATACTCGCAGAAGACGAAGCCATGCGGAAAATCGCTCCTTATCTTAAGGCGCATCCGATTTTTATGAAAACCGCCATCGAAAACAGCGTCCGAGGCTTCACTGAGGCTGCGTCAAAAACGAAAACTTAACACGCAGCGTTCACAACTGTTTTATATTCTGCCGTTGCTTGTTTTGTGAGGATGAAACAAGAATGGGAGAAAGCGAGAGTCGACCACCGCCAGAAAAAATCCCTCTTGAAAAACTAGACAACTACACATGGCGCATACCGCAGTACAAGCGTGGAATGCGCGTTCCAGGCATGGTTTTCGCCAACGACAACCTCATGGAAAAAATGCAAACTGACCGAACACTCTGGCAATGCGCTAATGTAGCACATTTACCGGGCATATACAAGTACGCTGTAACGCTGCCCGATGGACATGAAGGTTACGGGTTTCCCATAGGCGGCGTCGCTGCAACGGACTACGACGAAGGCGTAATCAGCCCAGGCGGGGTTGGCTACGACATAAACTGCGGCGTTCGTCTTTTAACCACAAACCTTTCAGAGCAAACGCTGCGACCGAAGCTTGCCCAGTTGGCAAACGCCATTTTTGAAAATGTGCCGTCTGGGCTGGGCAGCCGACGCAAAGACTTCAAAATAACGCCAGGCGACTTGGACAGGCTGGTCGTTGAAGGCGTACAATGGATAATTGACCGCGGCTTAGGCTGGGCTGGCGACGCGGAGCACTGTGAAGAACGCGGGTGCATGAAAAACGCGAATCCCAGCAAAGTCTCAGCCACAGCCAAGAACAGGGGACTAACTCAACTGGGCACTTTGGGCTCGGGAAACCATTTCTTGGAAATCCAGAAAGTAGACAAGATTTACAACCAGCGAACAGCGAAAACACTCGGGCTTGAAGAGGAAGGGCAAGTTACAGTTATGATTCACTGCGGTTCCCGAGGCTACGGGCACCAAGTGTGCTCCGACTACCTGCGCGTCATGGAGCACGCAGTGCAGAAGTACAAGATAACGCTGCCTGACAGGGAACTGGCGTGCGCGCCTGGAAAAAGCAACGAGGCAGAAGATTACTTCCAAGCGATGGCATGCGCAGTTAACTATGCTTTTTCGAACAGGCAAGCAATAATGCACTGGGTACGCCAAAGCTTCCAGCAAGTTTACCACACAGAACCTGAAAAGTTTGGGTTGAAACTCGTTTACGACGTAGCCCACAACATTGCGAAAGTGGAAACGCACACGATTGACAACACGCAAAAGAAGGTTTGGGTCCACAGAAAAGGCGCCACCCGAGCTTTCCCTGCTGGGCACTCGGAGATACCAGCGGATTACCGCGGCGAAGGGCAACCCGTGCTGATTCCAGGCAGCATGGGAACAAGTTCATGGGTTCTACTCGGCACTGAACGCGCTATGGAACTGTCTTTCGGCTCAACAGCACACGGCGCAGGGCGCATGCTGAGCCGCGCCGCTGCAAAAAGGCGTTATTGGGGCGGAAACATAAGAACCGCTTTGGAGAAGCGCGGAGTAGTTGTGAGAGCTGCGAGCGCGGAGGTTTTAGCTGAGGAAGCCGATGCCGCATATAAGGATGTTGATGTTGTGGCTGACGTGAGCGATAAGGTGGGAATCGCCACTAAAGTTGCAAGGCTTGTGCCAATAGCCGTCATTAAGGGCTAACGTTTGTCAACGTGACGTGCTGGTTATGGCAAAGCTAAAAAGGAAACGCTGCCGTTAATACACTCTCACAAGTGGTTCGGAGGAAAAACACGAATGTTTGACGCAAAAAAGTTCATTGAAGATTCGCTGGAGGAAATTAAGAAAGCCGTTGGGAAAGACCGCGTAATCTCTGCTTGCTCAGGCGGCGTGGACAGCACAGTTGCCACCGCTTTAGTGCACAAGGCAGTAGGTGACAGTTTAGTTGCAGTATTCATAGATGACGGGCTCCGCAGAGAAGGCGAACCTGAATTTGTAGTTAAAACGCTCAAAAACTTGAGCATTAAAACCAAGTATATTGACGCGAAAAAGGATTTCTTTGAGGTTTTCAAGGGCAAAACTGACGCCGAAGAAAAGCGCAAAGCGTTCAGAGACAAGTTTTACAAAACGTTAGGCAAAGCGGCTAAGGAAGAGAAAATCAAGTTCATCGTGCAAGGCACAATAAAAGCTGACGTTATAGAAACAGTTGGCGGCATAAAATCGCAGCACAACGTTCTAGAGCAAATTGGTATTAACCCTGAAACTTACGGTTACAAAATCCTAGAGCCTCTAAAAGAACTGTTTAAGCCAGAAGTTAGAATGGTTGCCCGCGAGCTATGTTTACCGAAAGAAGTGTCTGAGCGGATGCCCTTTCCAGGTCCTGCTTTGTCGCTGAGGGTCCTCGGCGAAGTTACGCCTGAACGCGTTGCAATCGTGCGGAAAGCCACCGAGATTGTCGAGGAAGAAACGCGGGAACTAGGCACTTTTCAGAACTTCGCTGTGCTGCACAATGATAAGGCAACAGGAATCAAAGAGGGCAAAAGGGTCTACGGCAACATCATCACCGTGCGCATTGTGGAGTCTAAAGATGCAGTTACGGCGAAAGCCCGTCAAGTGCCATACGAAATTCTCATGCGCATCGCGGGAAGAATAACAGGCGAAATACCGAGCGTTGTCCGCTGCTTGTACGATATCACTGATAAACCGCCTTCAACAATTGAATTCGAATAAACTGGAAGACTGCCCCTCCAAGGGCATTGTCATCTTTTTTTTTGGTGCTGGCTTCATAAGTGGTTAAGGGCTAAAGTTAATACTCAGCGTTTTGCATTTGGATGGTTGAAGGCGTATTCCAGTGCCATACAAGGACGAATGCGGAATCTGCGGCAGAGTGCTGAGCGGCTACCGCCTGAAAAAATGCGAGCGGTGCAAGAAATTGTTTTGCCGAGACTGTATGGTGGCAGATGTTGCCACAGGTGACCCTACGCATTTGTTGTGCCTGAACTGTGCCAGCCATGTTGTTTCGCCGCGTCCAGTTTCAAAGTATGGTGGTCTCGCTAACCATTTGAAGTTCAGAGGCGCTTTCACCAAGCTGGTTAAACTGTCTTTTGCGCGTATAGATGGGCTAATCGGCAGCAACCTTTCAATGGACGCGTACCGTGAAGAGGCGTGGTGGAGCAACTCCTCCTCAAGTGCTCATGCTAAGGCTTGGCTGGATGTTGGCTGGGAAGTTCAGGAAGTAAACCTGAAAGAAGGCTACACCGTGTTCAAGAAAGTGCGTGATGTGCCCTTCAAACGTAAAAAGCGCAAGAGCGAGATTAAGAAGCCTTTTACGCCTGTGCATGTTCGCTCAGCCAAGCCGAAAGTGCCTTCTAAGACGAAGGTGTCGAAGCTTTATGCACGAATTAAGAATCTGGAAAGGCAGCGAACCGCGCGCAGTTACATAAGAGGGTTTAAGCCTAAAAGCCAGCACGAGAAGAAACTGTTCAAGTCTAATGAGAAACCGCAATAGCAAGCGGAGGGAACCGCGCATCTGCATAAAGCAAATAACATATGAATCTGTGCTCTGGTAGTTTGCCGCAGTAGTTCTCAAAGGTCACGTTGCGTATTTCTGCTCAGGCACCAGCACAGTGAATGTTAACCCGTTATTGCGGATCTTTCGTGCTGGGGCAGTTTTGCCGTCGCATATCCAGCAGAGATTCCACCCGACAAACCAGATGAAAATGGCTATGGGCAAAATCAGAAGCAGAGAGACTATGTTTCGCTTGCGCATAAAGTGCCATTGCCTTGGATGAGTTAATATAGCTTTTTAACATGCACGTGTATAGCTAACTAATAAATCCGCGCTTCATTTTGAAATTCCTGTAACAAAGAACAGGATTTTCGGCGCTTCAAGCGCTAATGCTTTTCAGTCTAACGCTAGAGAAGCTTAAATAGCCTAATTTTAATGAAAGTACTCTGTCAAGCGGCCGTCGTCTAGTCTGGTTTAGGACTTTAGCCTTCCAAGCTAATGATCCCGGGTTCAAATCCCGGCGACCGCATCATTTACTATTTAGTGTTTCTGCCGCAAAGTCTAACGCCACTTTGTCTTTACGCATAGTGCTTTAAAGTGTGGGTCGTCTGTGACAATATAATCTGCGACGCCACTCATTTAGGAATAAAGAGCTTAATGCACCTGAAATTGGCATGCCCTTGTGGTAAAGAAGACTTCCCGCGAGTAATGCCTCTTCCTCTGTTAGTGGCACAATTCGCCTTCTTCTATCTTTAAGCAGTCTTATTCTTGTTTTGGCAGCGTCTTCGCCTGGGATGTTCTTCTTGGACTAGTTGCATGAATAATTCAATTCCTGTTTTTGTGTTGGTGAAAATTTTAACTTTATGTGTTAAATAGCTCAGGTGCAGACACCTTGCTACTTCGAACTTCGAAGTCGAAGACGCAAGAATTGTTATAACAACAAGGTTATTATGAAATAGACTATGCGCTACACTATTCCTCTCGCGGATATAGAACAGTATCAGAAGTTTGATGATTCATTATTGCACCTTCTTGCAAGAATCATCGAGTTTCTGCCGGACATAGAAGAATAGCTTTACGCTTACAATAATTCGCAATTGCCTGAATTTCCCGTCTTTTCAGTAATTATCACGCGCCAACTTCTGGAATATCGATTTCCTGAAATTTGCAGCAGGACTCTGCAACACGTTGGTCAGCAGCAGAGAAAAGCGCGCCTATTCTATTTTGCTCATGAACACAGGCGCGTCCTGCTTTTCTCTATCCACGACAACCCTGCCGTTTTTTATCACTTTATCCACCAAGTTCGAACCGAAACAGTAGCCAAGAAACCTATGATTAGGCACATTCAAAATGGCAACGTCAGCGCGTTTACCAACTTCTAAACTGCCCACTTCGCCAGCACGATTCACAGCGTGAGCAGCATTGATTGTCGCGGCTGTCACTGCTTCAGCAGGAGTCATGCGCATGAAGTGGCAAGCCATGGCTATTGCCAACTGCTGATTCTCAACCCAGCAGTCAGCGCTAAACCCAGTTCCCAACGCCACAGGCACCCCGTAGTCAATCATCAAACGCGCATCAGCGTATCTGCCAATCATTAAGCTGAACGCAGACGCAGGAAGCAGGACCGCAATGACGCCTCTTTCTGCTAGAGCTTTTATGCCTTCAACGGAAGAAAACACCAAGTGCTCAGCAGAGACCGCGCCCACATCAGCAGCTATCTCTGCACCGCCGAGAAGGCTCATCTGGTCAGCGTGAATCTTTGGCTTCAATCCATACGCTTTGCCGCGCACCAAAATCCGTTTAGCCTGCTCCAAGCTGAAAAGCCTTCTTTCACAGAAGACATCACAGAATTCAGCCAGCCATTTCTCTGCAATTTTCGGGATTGTCTCTCCAATGAGCAGATTGACGTATTCTTCGGGGTTTCCGTTGTACTCAGGCGGAACAGCGTTAGCTCCCATAAAAGTGGCGACCACGTTCACGCAGTGCAGCCGATTGAGGCGGCGGGTGGCTTCTAGAATCTTAATTTCGTCCTGAGTGGTTAAGCCATATCCACTTTTTGCCTCGACTGTGGTCGTGCCGTGCGCCAGCATGGAATCAAGTCTTTCCAAGCCGAGTTCCACAAGTTTTTCGGTTCCTGCTCTGCGGGTTTCCTTAACGATTCTGAGTATGTCGCCGCCTGAACTGAGCAGTTCCATGCGTGAAGCACCCTCGACTCGCAGTTGGAACTCGTCTTCTAAGGAGCCGGCAAAAACTAAATGCGTGTGTGGGTCCACAAAGCCGGGTAGAACCAGCTTATCCTTAGCGCTGATTACGTAGTCGGCTCTGAAGGCTTTTGCAATTTCTTGGGTTTTTCCGACAGCCACTATTCTGCCTTCTCGGATGGCTACGGCGCCGTCGCGCACGATTCCCAGTTCGCGCATTTGCTTGCCTGACCGCGGTTTCTGTTCAGCGGCGGCAAGGGTCACTAATTCTTCAGCGTTAACAATAAGAATATCCGCACTTTCTCGGCGTCTAGCTTTGCTTCCAGAAGGTTTACTCAAAACGGTACCAAGCTACAACTATATACAACAAAGTAATTATAGCTTGCCAAGCACTCGGGAAGCTGAAGTTATAGGTTAAACTTAAGTTATCACAAAGCTTCCCTCTTGTGTAGAAGATGAAACCTGTGGAAAACAAAGTCACATACGATGTCCCGACGTGGCGCCAAATACACTCAATGTTGCTTAGACAGGCTGAGAAAATCTGCAAAGGCAACTTCAAACCCGATGTAATAATCGCAGTTGCCAGAGGCGGATGGTTTCCAGCCCGAGTCTTAGCCGACCTTCTTCAAACAGCCCTTGGCAGCGTGAGCATTGAGTTTTACGTAGGCGTCGGCGAAGCTAAAAGCGAACCTGTTTTGATGCAGGGTGCTTCAGTAGCTGTGTCAGGCAAGAGAGTGCTTGTTGTAGATGATGTTGCTGACTCGGGGAAAAGCATGAAGCTCGCAATAGGGCACGTGGTTCAACAGGGAGCAAAAGAAGCTCGGGCGGCTACGATTTATTTCAAGCCTTGGAGCGCGGTTAAGCCCGACTACTATGCGCGGGAGACAAGAAACTGGGTGGTTTTTCCATGGGAAATTAAGGAAACCATCAGAGGGATAATTAGGAAGTACGTAGACAAAGACGCAGTTGACGAGGAAACTGCGAAACTTGTAAAAGCGGGGTTACATAAAAAGTTGGCGGAAAAGTTCCTGAAAGAAATGCTCGGGGAAAGACTTTGCTGAAATGTTTTGCAGAATTCGGGGAATACGTGGAAATTACGGGTTTCAGAAACGTCAAGATAGGCGACGCCGGGCAGTTCTTGGAGGCAACCCGCAGAGAGCAACGGGGCACGGCAGTGCAGTTCTTTAACGCCGAGCTTGTAGCTACGTGGCAGCATTTGTATTTTGCAGTCTTGAACGCGTTAACGGCTTTCAGCAACAAAACCAACATTTCCAAAAACATTGCCATGGAAACTATGCTGTACGCTTCTGCCCAACGACAAATTCAAAAAGCTATAGCGCTCGTAGGCGTCAAATGTGACTCTGCGAATGTTGCAGTGGTGGTAATAGGCAAGAATCAGGACGCAGTGAAAAAGGTTCTCTCTGAGATTTCAAAGCGCATGGGTGCAGAACCCGACGAGACCGTGCTTGCGCTGTACGCGGACAAAGTTCGGCGCATCTGCAGGGCTTATGGCATATCTGAGAAAGAGCTGGAAACAGTTACGAAAAAGGGCGAAGTGGAGCAAGCATTGATTAACCTAGTGATTGAACATATGGCGTTGTTGTCCACTCAACTTTAGCCTTAAAGAAGCTTTTCTTTGACAACGCCTAGGATGGCACTGGGCTTTATGAGCGACATGCCTGTCAAGCCGCCGACGACTTCAATCAGAAGGATTTTGTCAGGGTTATCCAAATCTGCTTTTCTCTGGATGCATGTTGCAGCCGCTTCGATGAACTCGCGAGAGTGGATGTTCGTGAAGCGTTTCTCCACTGTAACTCTGAAAGTCTCATTTTCGCCTATTTCCGCGGCTAATTCTGTTGCTAAGCGTTTCACTTCTTCTAAGTCTGTGCGGATTACTTTCTGGATTGGCAGAATTCTCAGCGCGTAACGAAACTCGTAGGGGCGCTCCTGCAGGACACTGCGGAACTTTTCTATGGCCTCGACGGGGTTTAACGCTGTTTTTCCTACGATGACGCCCCTTATCCCTGTTTTACCTACTTCTGGCGTAGGGTCACCGATTGCCTTAAGCAAATAAGCCAGTTCGTAGCACATTTGGCGCTCGTTGCCGCGCATGGTTGTTGCTAAAAGGTTGAAATCAGATAACACGCTATCACTTCACCCAACAGTAGTCCTGCCGAGTTTATTTTTGTTTTCCTAAAGCAACTGGCGAAACAGCCGTTTTTTCGCTGCCAACGCGAATAGCGTTAGCGCTGCGAATAGTGGCAGGATGATGAATGCTGGGAATTCTGGGATTACCCAAACATTTGAAGACGTGAGCTTTGACTTTATTATATTTGAGAAGCCGCTGTAGGAAACTTGACTGGTGTATTCAACAAGTGCACCTGTGCGTTTGTCAAAGTAGTAATCGTACATGCGGGTGAATTCGCCAACAGTGGAATCAGTCTCCACATATTGCAGTTTCAAATGGTTCGTTTCTCTAGTGCCCTCCTTGTAGGTTCTCGTCACTGTTTCGTTTATGTACCATTTTTCAGCGGCAGAGGGGTTTACCAAGTCGTTTCTGCCGAGGTTAGCGCCTATGAAAGGCGGTCCTTCTGAACCCTCTCCTGTTTCTACATCGGAGAAGCCTTCTGCGCCTATTTCAGTTCCATTTCGGTAGTGCGTTGTAACCCGCATCGATATGCGCGTTCCAGATACTCCTGTTATGGTGACTCTTATCCACTCGGTTTGGTTGTACGCTGATACTTCAGCTGGAACAGTGTCAGTGTACGTTGAGGTCCAATATGCAACCATGTCGTATTCGAACACGTTGCCTTCCGAGACGCCTACCACCGCGGTCTTAGCCTGCGCCAACATGGTAAACGTCAATGTAGAACATAAGAGAATAATCATGAAAGCCCAGATGATGGTTAATTTAGACATGCTGCATCGCTCACGTTGTTTCCGTCTTTCTATTCTGAATGTGGAGATAACCTATGCGTGTGCAGTTAATAATGTTGTGGTTCCCCACGGCGACATAAAGCAAGCTTTTCGGGTCAGTGTAAGTACGGCTTTTCTCACAGCTTTTCAGCTCGTAGCCGTCGCCTCACATCATCCCACAATTGAAGGCGCTGCCGCGAAATTTATCCGTTTTGATGCGGTTTGCCGTTGCCGCGTCATGCCCCATGTTAGCCTGCATTGCCTAGTAATCTTTTAGAGAAAAATATGCTGAAAAAAGCAGGGCTTCCCTAAGGTTTCAGAGAAGATTACGACACCTGTCGAATACAAATATTTAAACCATGCCAAGCCACGGTAAAGTAACACCAACCCGCGGTTGGAGGTGAAAAAGAATGATATTTGAAGAAGACGAGGAATGGGAAGAAGGCGAAGACGAGGAATGGGAAGAAGAAGAATGGTAAACCCCAACGAAAAAACAAACTCACCAACAACTTTCTTTTAAACATAAATTATCTGCATTTCGTATTGTTTTTTTGCGTGAATTTCAGGTTATTGTTTATAACTTACCTGTGGGCTTCATTAATTCGAGTTTACCATGACACGAATAGCTGTACTGGACGCTGACAAATGCAAAACGAAGAAGTGCGACCAGCTGTGCATCCGATTCTGCCCCATGGTGCGCAGCCACGTGGAAGCCATACGCATAGAAGGCAGCAAAGCCGTAATCTCCGAAATGCTCTGTAGCGGCTGCGGCATCTGCGTCAAGAAATGCCCGTTTGAAGCCATCAGCATCGTTAACTTGCCCGATGAACTGGACAAAGACTGCAGCAACCGTTTCGGGGAAAATACCTTCAAGCTCTTCAGGTTGCCCACACCTTCGCCGGGTGCTGTCTTGGGGTTGCTGGGGCAGAACGGCATTGGCAAAACCACAACGCTGAAGGTGCTGTCGGGCGAAATCAAACCTAACTTGGGGAATCATGAGAACCCGCCTGAATGGAGCGAGATAATCCAGTATTACCGCGGCTCAACGCTTCAGGATTATTTCCAGCGGATAAGCGAGAATCGCCTCAAAGTCGCGCATAAACCGCAGTACGTGGATAAAATTCCTAAGGCTGTTTCAGGCAAAGTCGGCGAACTGCTGGAAAAAGTTGACGAAAGAAAACT
The DNA here is from genome assembly GCA_026014705.1 of Candidatus Bathyarchaeota archaeon. Taxonomy (GTDB): domain Archaea; phylum Thermoproteota; class Bathyarchaeia; order Bathyarchaeales; family Bathycorpusculaceae; genus JAOZHU01. Next base: position 194,930 of record JAOZHU010000015.1, read on the forward strand.
GTTGAGGCAACTTGCAGATGCGCTTGAACTCGCAAAAGTCTGGGATAGACCCTTAGATGTGCTCAGCGGAGGCGAACTTCAACGCGTAGCCGTAGCCGCTGCACTGAGTCGAGAGGCAGACGTGTACCTTTTCGACGAGCCGTCCAGCTACTTAGACGTCAAACAAAGGCTGCAAGTGGCAAAGGCGATAAGAAGCCTCAAAAACCAAGGAAAAACGATAATCGTAGCGGAGCACGACTTGGCGATAATCGATTATTTGTCGGACCAAATCTGCGTGTTCTATGGGTCACCGGGCGTCTACGGCGTGGTCTCTCATGTGCACGGCGTCAGAACAGGCATAAACATTTACCTGCAAGGTTACATCCCGGACGAGAACATCAGGTTCAGGAAAGAAGCCATCGTTTTCCACGAGAAACCGCCCGCGGCAAGCGCGGTCGCTGGCGAAGCCCTGTTGAAATGGGGACAAATGTCCAAGACTTTCGCGGGATTCAAGCTTGTTACGCAGGCGGGTGAAATACGCCGAGGCGAAATCATCGGCATCCTCGGTCCCAACGGTATCGGAAAAACAACTTTCGTGAAGATGCTCGCTGGGCTTGAAGAGGCTGATGACAAACAGAAACTCGGCGAGTTAACCGTAAGTTATAAACCGCAGTACATAGCGGCGGACTACGAAGGAACCGTTCAAGAATTGTTGATTAGCGTAGCTAAAGAAAATTTCACTTCGAGCTGGTACAAAACCGAAATTCTCCAGCCGCTGAAGATTAATGCGCTCTTGGACAGGAAGGTGATTGAGCTCAGCGGAGGCGAACTGCAGAAAGTCGCCATCGCCGCTTGCTTGTCGCGCAAGGCGGATTTGTTCCTGCTGGACGAGCCGAGCGCGTATTTGGATGTTGAAGAAAGGCTTAATATGGCGCGGACAATACGCCGCGTCGTCGAAGCGCATAGTGTCACTGCCTTCGTGGTTGAACACGACGTTGTGACTCAGGATTTCATTGCTGACAGGTTGATGGTTTTCAGCGGCGAACCCGGCGTCAAGGGCGAGGCTGATTCACCGACGACCCTGCGGAAAGGCATGAATTTGTTCCTGAAAGGGATGGAGGTTACTTTCCGCCGGGACTCAGCCACCAGACGCCCTAGGGTTAACAAGGAAGGCTCAAAAATGGATACGTTCCAGAAGCAGATAGGCGAATATTATTATACACGTTTGAAGCAAAAATGAGAGGCTCCAAGTGGCGCTCAGCGCTAAACTCGGAGAAACAAAAGGCGAACACGGTCTTTCCTACTAAAAAGAAGGCGGGTTTTTCTCCGAAAACCGTAGTTAACTTAAAAAATGAGCAGAAGCATATCGTAGACACGTCAACTGAAAAATGGGTTAAAGTGGTGGAGGCTACAAGTGGCTCAAGCAACCTTCGAAGAAATAAGCGCATCTGACTTTTTCTACCGCAACCGCGACATCGCGGGCTTCACCAACCCCTCGCGCGCCATCTTCGCAGCCATACGTGAACTCGTGGAGAACTCTTTGGACGCTGCGGAAAGCCTCAAGATTCCGCCAGATGTTTACGTGCGCCTCTCTTTCGAAGGGGAAGCCAGCAAAGACACGCAAATTTACACTTTACGAGTTGAAGACAACGGCTCAGGAATCCAGCCTAAGCACATTCCTTCAGCCTTCGGTCAAGTGCTCTTCGGCTCAAAATACAAGCTTAAGCAGATGCGCGGCACTTTCGGTCTAGGCGGCAAAATGGCTGTCCTGTATGGGCAGATTATGACTCATAAGCCCGCGTACATTACGTCAAGCACTGGCGCAGCGAAGATTTACTCTTTTAAGCTGATGATTGACATCCAGCGGAACCGCCCGATAATCCTCGACCGCAAAGTGCTAATCAACAAGGAGCAGTGGCGCGGCACCATAGTGGAATTCAGCCTTGAAGGCGACTATTTGCGGGCTATGCCTAAAATTATCGAGTACTTCAAGCAGACGGCGCTGGTGAACCCGTACGCGAATTTGACGTTTGTGGATCCGAAGGGCAGGCTGTACAAGTTCACGCGCGCCACGACGCATATGCCTGAGCCGCCGAAGGAAACGCTGCCGCATCCCTATGGAGTAGACGTGGAGCTTCTCCAACGGCTTATCCAAGTTACTCCTTACAAAACCATGCCCGAGTTCCTTAAGCATCATTTTCACAGGGTCGGCGACATCACAGCGCAGAAGTTTCTGGATTTCAGCGGGTTAAGCCCTTCTAAGAATCCGAAGAAGCTTTCGCATGAAGAAGTCGTCAAGCTGATGCAGATGCTGAAGCGGTTCAAGGAGTTTCTGCCGCCAGACGCCAGTTGCCTGTCGCCCCTAGGCGAGGAACTGTTGAAAGCAGGAATCGTGAAGGAGCTCAAGCCTGAGTACGTGGTTGTGCATCAGCGTAAGCCAGCAACCTATGCGGGTCACCCCTTCATCATCGAGTTAGGCATAGCCTACGGTGGCGAAGTCCCCAAGAAGGGCAGTTTCGTGATTTACCGTTTCGCCAACAAGATTCCGCTACTGTATGATGAGGCAAGCGATGTCTCGTTTAAAGTTATTAACGCCATGAATTGGCGGAGGTACAAGGCTTCGCCCGACATGCCCATTGCCATTGTAGTGCACATCTGCAGCACGAAGGTGCCTTACAAAACGGTTGGAAAAGAGTTCATCGCTGATAGACCTGAAGTCAAACGGGAAGTGGCGAACGCGCTTAGGGAGGCAGGGCGGCAGCTACAGCATTTCTTGTCCCGCAGGGAGCATGTGGATAAGGAACGCAAGCGGCTGAGCATTTTTAGCAAGTACTTGCCCAAAATCGCGCAGTTTTCGACAACCCTCGCGGGGAAAGAAAAGCTTCCCGATATTGAAAGATTACTGAAGAGCGTGCAGAAGTATGGAGCAGAAGAAGACTAAAACCCGTATACTTGAAAGGAAAAACGAAGTGATCAGTGGCTTGAAGAGTTTCGGCACGAAACTTTATGACCAGTTAGACCAAGGCGTTTTCCCAACCATCAACATGCCGAGCCGCTCCACCGAGAACATCAACTATGACCCAGTACTGAGGCAGTTCATTTTAGGCGACAAAAGCGTCAGCAGAAGCGCACGCAACATCCGCCACGTGAAACCGTTCACGCAGTTGGCTTGGGCTGCAATGTTCTCGAATGAACTTACTACGCAACGCAAAACCTCAACCTTAAGAGACGTCTACTATTCTGCACAAGCATACGAGATGACGTTCACAGACCAGCAGGAATCAAACAACATAATCACAGATTTAGAGACAGTAACAGGCTACTCACGAGAAGACTTCAACATATTCCCAGAAGAACGCTCAGCGGTCTTCGGCGACCTAACCATAGAATACACGGTTCCCGGCTACGAAGGCAGAACGATGAATTTAACGTCGCATCCTGACGGCGTCCTGATTGGGCCAGCCTTAACTTCCTCCGAGTTTGCAGGCACATCAGCTGACAAAGTAATAGCCATAGAGAAAGGCGGCTTATTCACAAGGTTCATAGAAGAAAACGTGCATCGGAAACACAACGCTCTGCTGGTAATGACTGGCGGTCAAGCGCCGCGGCAAACCCGCCAATTCATCAGACGCTTGCATGACGAGTTGAACCTGCCTGTTTACATCTTAACGGATGGCGACCCATGGGGCATGCACATTGCCATGGTCATAATCGCAGGCTCAGCTAACGCAGCGCACTTGCGCGAACTAAACACGCCAGACGCAAAATGGAGCGGCGTGTGGGCAACAGACATCGTCAACTACAAGCTGCCCACTGACCCGCTTGATGAGGTAGATATTAAGCGGCTTTACGAATTGCAGAAAGACCCACGGTACAAGGACGACCCGCTGTGGCAACGCGAAATCAAAACTTTCTTGAAAATCAAACGGAAGGCGGAGCAAGAGGCTTTCAGCCGCTACGGGTTAACGTATATTGTGGACGAATACTTGCCAACGAAACTGGAAGAAACAAAGTAACTGCAAAACGCGCTGAATCCATAGCGGTCTTCGCTGGCGATAGCCAGACGACCAGCAAATCTGAGCCAACGATACCCTCGCATACATGTTGAGGAAAGAAGCAGAAATCGACAGAATTTACTCCTTCGCCACAGACTTCGATGGCTTCATAGACATAAAAAGAACCACAGAATAACAAACAATATCGCGCTTTTTCATACTTTATATAAGGGGGCTATAGTTTTTTCCGAGCGCTAGAGTGCTCAAGCGAAAGTAATAAGAGAATCTACCATAACGTAGTTTGTGGAAGTGTTTTCCTATGCAGAGACGCATGAACCCCCGCGAAGCAAAACGCATGATGCAGCGCATGGGCATGAGCATGGACAACGTAGAAGACGTCCAACAAGTCATCATCAAAACCAGCAACAAAGACATAATCATAGAACAACCCGAAGTCGCAATCCTAAACATGCAAGGACAAAAAATCTTCCAAATAGCAGGCGGAACAATCACCGAAAAAACCCCCGAACGCGCAGCACCCAAACTCGCCATAGCCGAAGAAGACGTGCAGCTAGTCGCAGACCAAACAGGCAAAAGCCTAAACGAAGCCCGCAAAGCGCTGGAAGAATGCGAAGGAGACCTAGCAAAAGCCATACTGCTACTGCAAACATGAAACAACACAAACGGTTATTTCTAAATACAACCTGCCACATAACAAGCTAACAGTGGCACCAATGGAAACCCACGAAGCCGACATCACCACCGTAGGCAACTTCACAATAGACTCCATCTCACTACCCAACAGACCGAACCCCTTCGTAGTTCTAGGCGGCTCAGCAGCCTACACCTCACTCGTAACACGGCGCCTAGAAGCAACGGCTTCAGTGATTTCCAAAATCGGCGCAGACTTCCCAGAAGCCTACCTCTGGTGGCTAAAACAAGAAGGCATAGACCTCTCAGCCGTCACCAAACTCGAAAACGAAAAAACCACCCGCTTCGAACTAAAATACAACAAAGACCTAACAACCCGAACTCTCAAACTGAAAAGCAAAGCCCCGCCAATCACACCGAACGACCTGCCAAAAGCCTTCCACGCCAAAGCCATCCACATCGCGCCAATAGCAAACGAAACCCCATACGACACAATTATGCAACTCAAAACCCACACAGGAGTACTATCCCTCGACCCACAAGGACTGCTGCGAACTTTCGACAAAGCAGGAAACGTCAAACACCGCACTCAAATCGACAAACGCATCCTAAGCCTCATAACAATCTACAAATCCTCACCAGAAGAACTCACCGCCGCAACAGGCAGCCCAGACATGCAAACCGCCATAAAAACACTCCACAACCTAGGAGTCGAAACCGTAATCATCACACAAGGCGCCAAAGGCGCAGTACTCTCAGTTGGCGGCGCACGCTACAACATCCCAACCTGCGAATCAGCCGCAGTAGTTGACCCAACAGGCGCAGGAGACGTTTTCATCGGAGCCTTTCTAACAGAATACATCCGCCAAAAAGACTCCCTATGGTGCGCCTGCGTTGGATCTGCCGCTGCCTCACTGGTTGTTGAACGCATTGGGCCAACATTCTTCGGCGACAAAGAAGAAATCTACCGCCGAGCACAAGTCATCTATGAAAAAGGAATTAAGCAGTAACACATATTTTGTACAGCGTACAGAACCATTTGAAGGTGTACCATTGGGACGAATCGATAAAGGCGAAAAATGCAGCGTAACAGGCTGCAGCAGAGAAGCCGCACGTTCAATATCAACTGACAAAGTAAAATCTTCAGGATTAAAAATCAGCACCACCGAGAAACGCGCTTACCTCTGCAAAGAACATTACAAGGAATTCAAAAAGAAAACTAAAAAAGACAAGACGCTAGATAAGTGGCGTTACAGCGCCTAAAACGGAATGAACAACCATGCGTATACTGCAATTGCATTCTAACTTCATCGCTTTCACCCCAGTAGCCAAGGAAATCGCTATAGCTGAAGAAGCCGAAAAAAAAGAAAACCGCATCGAAGACGCCGTAGTCCTCTTCATAGCCGTAGAACAAGGTGATGACGTAGCAATAGCGCAGAAAGCCATCGACGACGCGCACGCGTTTTTGCAAAAACTGAAAGTTAACCGCATCTTACTCTACCCCTACGCCCACTTGAGCAGCAACTTGGCAAAGCCTGCTGAAGCGTTAAAACTGATGAAAACCATGGAAACCCACGCGAAGCAAGCAGGCATAGAAACTTACCGCGCACCCTTCGGCTGGAACAAACAATTCACCCTCAGCATCAAGGGACACCCTCTAGCGGAGCAAGCACGCTCCTACACCGCTACAGAAGCCGAGGTTAAGGCTGAAGGCGAAGCAAAAAAGGAAGAGGAACCAGTCTCCGCAGCACTGAAGGCTGAAGATAAACTGCAATCGTTCTGGCATGTTCTCATGCCTGATGGTTCACTCGTGCCAATTGAAGAGTTCAAGTTCAAAGGACATGAGAATTTGCAGAAGTTCTCGCAGTACGAAATCAAGAAGGCGCGCGCCGTCACGGCGATGCCTCCTCATGTGCCGTTGATGAAGCGGCTGGAAATTGCGGATTACGAGGCAGGCAGTGACCCAGGCAACCTCCGCTGGTATCCTAAAGGGCGAATGATAAAGTCTTTGCTTGAACAATACGTTAGCGCTCGTGTGGGAGCTTACGGCGGCATGGAGGTTGAAACCCCCATTATGTACGACTTCCACCATCCAAGCTTAGCCAGCTACCTTAACCGTTTCCCCGCTCGGCAGTACGTGCTGAAATCGGAAGATAAGGAGCTCTTTCTCAGGTTCGCTGCATGCTTTGGTCAGTTCCTTATGGCGCATGACGCGCAAATTAGTTATAAACAATTGCCCATCAAACTTTTTGAACTTACCCGATACAGTTTCAGACGAGAAAAAAGTGGTGAAGTTGTCGGCTTAAAGCGTCTCCGCGCCTTCACCATGCCCGATTGCCATGCTTTCTGCGCTGACATGGAGCAAGCCAAAAAAGAATTTATGATCCGCTTTGACCTCTGCATTGACGTGCTCGCTAACATCGGCTTAGTTAAAGACGACTACGAAATTGCTATGCGCTTCACTAAAGATTTCTATGAAGAGCATAGAGACCTCATTGCAGCCATAGCTCGGAAGTTTGGTAAGCCCATGCTTGCCGAAGTTTGGAACGAACGGTTCTTCTATTTCAGCCTTAAATGGGACCTTAACTTCATCGATAACCAAGACAAAGCAGCCGCGCTTAGCACTGACCAAATTGATGTAGAAAACGCTAAACGCTACGGCATAACGTTCGTGGATGAAAAAGGCGAAAAACAGTACCCGCTGATTCTGCACTGCTCCCCAAGCGGAGCCATCGAAAGATGCGTCTACGCCCTGCTGGAAAAAGCCTACCGAGAACAACAAAGCGGCAAACTGCCGATGCTTCCGTTGTGGCTGTCGCCAGTGCAAGTGCGGCTAATCCCAATATCCGAAGGTTACACGGAAAAAGTCGAGGAAATCGCCAAGGAAATCGAGGCGCACAACATACGCGTGGACATTGACGAACGCGCATTCACGCTGCAGAAACGCATTAGAGAAGCAGAAACCGAATGGGTTCCCTACGTCATCGTGGTTGGGCAAAGAGAAATAGACTCAGGCATTCTGGCAATCAGAGACAGAGCCGCCCACGGTAAAGTGCAGAACATGCAGCTGAACGAGCTCGTAGCCAAGATTCAGAGTGAACTTAAAGACAAACCTTTCAAGCCGCTTCCTTTGCCGCGGAACCTTTCCAAGCGACCGCAATTTTACGGGTAAACACGTGAATCATATAACTCATCTCCAAAAACTATATCAAATCTAACCGCGATAAACGCTACTAAGAACCAGAAGGGGAAACTGTGGAAAAAGAGTTGCTCATCTACATAGACGGCGCATTTTATCCTAAATCACAAGCAAAAATATCCGTTTACGACCACGGACTCTTGTACGGCGACGGTGTCTTCGAGGGAATCCGAGCCTACGACGGCGTTGTCTTCAAGCTAAGAGAGCATGTTGAACGGCTCTACCGCTCGGCGCACGCGATAATGTTGCAGATACCCATGTCCAAAGAAGAAATGGTGCAAGCGGTGCTGGAAACTTTAAGAAAAAACAACCTGTACAATGCCTATATCCGTTTGGTAGTAACCCGTGGCGTGGGCGACCTCGGCTTGGACCCGCGGAAATGCCCTAAGTCTTCAGTAATTATAATAACCGACACCATAGTGCTGCATTCAGGCGAAGCCAAAGAAAAGGGGATTACCGCCGTGATTTCGTGGGTTAGACGCAACTCTGTAGACGCTGCAACGCATGAGATAAAGTCGCTTAACTACCTCAACAGCGTGCTGTCTAAGATTGAAGCCAACATGAACCATGTTGACGAGGCTATATGTCTCGACAAAAACGGTTACATAGCCGAAGGTGTAGGCGAAAACTTGTTCATCGTCAAAAACGGCAAGATTTTGACCCCGCCGAGCAGCACTGGTGCACTAGCTGGTATAACCGCCCAAGTCGCCATAAGGCTCGCCAAGAGCTTGGGGTACGATGTTGCTGAAGTCAACATCACGCCGTTCCAACTTTTCACTGCTAACGAAGCCTTTTTCACGGGAACCGCAGCGGAAATCGTGCCCATACGCGAAGTAAACAAGAGACAAATAGGCAATGGAAACCCGGGACCAGTGACAAAGAAATTAATGGCAGAATTCCAGAAAATGGTTCTCGACCCGAAAGAAGGCGTGCCTATCTACTCTTAGCAAAGTTTGCGAGCCACGTCTTCTAACGTTTCTTCTTCATGAACCTCTCTAAAGCATTAAAGGCTTCTTCAAGCGTCTCTATCGGCGGCAAGAAAACGGCTCTAACGTGACCGGCACCGTAGACTGGGTCAAAGCCTGAGCCATGCACTACGAGCACGCATGTTTGTCTGAGGAGAGCCACGACAAAGTCCAAGTCGGTTTTCCACCGTTTGCCCACCTCGTGAATTTTCGGGAAGATGTAGAATGCGCCTTCAGGTTTGGTGCAGGAGATTCCTTCGATTTCGTTGAGGCGTTTCCACGCGTAGTCTCGGCGTTGCTTCAGCTTCTCAACCACGGTTCTTATGTGGTCTTGCGGACCGTTCAGGGCGGCTACTCCTGCTTTCTGCACGGGGGTGTTGGCACACAAGCGGATGCGGCACTCTTGCAGGATGCCGTGCTTCACGTCGTCAAGTTCGTTGCCTTTGGCTTTGAAGTAGATGTAGCCCAGTCGCCAGCCAGTCATCTGGTATGCCTTGGAGAAGCCGTTCAGTCCAATTACTGGCGTGTCGTCGCTTGCCAAGTAGGCTGTGCTGGCGAAGTCGTCGTCAGCGTAAGCCAGTTGGTCGTAAATTTCGTCGGAAACCACGGGTAGATTGTGCTCCGCTGCGAGGTCCAGCATCTGCTTGACAACTTTTTTTCCGTAAACTGCACCTGTTGGGTTGTTCGGGTTGGTTATCACTATGGCGCGGGTTTTCTTTGTTATTTTGCTCCTCAAGTCGTCGACGTCGGGTTGCCACCGCTCTTCCTCGATGGTTCGGTAAGCTATGGGTGTGCCGTTGAAGAATTTCGTGTATGATATGTAAGGTGGATAGGTGGGTCCTGGGAACAGGATTTCGTCGCCGCGTTCCACGAGCGTAGCAAGCACCATTTGGATGCCTTCGGATACGCCTTCGGTGACCAGCACGTTTTCGGGGTCGAGGTTCAGTTTGTTGACGCGTTTCTCTTTGTCTACGATTGCTTGTCTTAGCTCAGGTATGCCTTCTGAAGGTGAATAATGATTGTCGTCTTCGCCGATGGCTTTGCAGAGTGCTTGTTTGATGTGCGGCGGGGTGGGGAAGTCGAAGGCTGGGGGGTCGCCGATGTTGAGGTAGTAGATTTTTTTGCCCTCTCTGACAAGTTGGTCAGTGTAGGTTATGACGTCTCGTATGGCGTATTCTACGTTCATGGCTCTGGCGGTGACTTTTACATGTGTCAATTTGGTTACCTTAGCAGCCACATTTATGCATCTTTCGAAATAAACATTACTAAGGATTTGAATACGCTTGGGGAGTTTTTTTGTGTTGTGGCTTAGTAGGATCTGGCGAAGTAAACTGTTTTCTTCGCTTGTTGTCCGCAGTAGACGCAGTTGGCAGCAATGCTTTCCTGTTGGAATGGCAATACTCTGATTGTGGCGCCTGTTTCATCTTTGATTTTGGATTCGCATTCGGGGTTGCCGCACCATGATGCTTTGATGAATCCGCCTTTCTCTTTGAGTGCGTCGGCGAATTCGCTGTAGTTCTGCACTGGTGTAATTTTTTCGTCTAAGGCTTTTTTTGCTCTATTGTAGAGGTTGCTTTGGATTTCTTCGAGAAGCTTTTCCACGGCGTCTGCTGCTTCGTCTTCTTTGACTGTGGTTTTCTGGTATGTGTCGCGTCTTGCCACGGTAACTTGCTGCTGTTTAAGGTCTCTGGGGCCTATCTCTATCCTGACGGGTACGCCTTTTAGCTCCCACTGGTTGAATTTCCAGCCTGGCGTGTACTCTTCCCTGTCATCTACAACTACTGAGAGGTTTTTTGCTTTGAGTTTGGCGGCTGTTTCTTTGGCTTTGGCGGTTATGGCAGTTGAGTCAGCGCCTTTGTAGGGTATGGGCACTATGACTACTTGCACTGGGGCGACTTTAGGCGGCAAGACTAAGCCTTTGTCGTCGCCGTGAACCATGACCACTGCGCCTATCAATCGTGTGGTGATGCCCCATGAAGTCTGCCAAACGTAATGCTCTTTCTCGTCTTCGCCGATGAATTTTATGTCGAAAACATGTGCGAAGTTTTGACCAAGGTTATGGCTGGTTCCCATTTGAAGCGCTTTGCCGTCAGGCATCATTGCTTCCAGCGCGGTTGTGTAGTGTGCGCCGGCGAATTTTTCGCTGTCGCTTTTGACGCCGATTAGAACTGGAATCGCCAAGTAGCTTTCCATCACGTCTTTGTATTCCTGCAGGATGTCCATGACTTCTTTTTCTGCTTCTTCGCTGGTTGCATGTGCGGTGTGTCCTTCTTGCCAGAGGAACTCTCGGGTTCTTAGGAAGAGTTTAGTGGCTTTGGTTTCCCAGCGGACGATGTTGCACCACTGGTTGATTTTAACTGGCAGGTCTCTCCAACTTCTTATCCACTTGGCGAATGTGGCGTACATTATGGTTTCAGATGTGGGTCTCACCGCGAGTTTTTCTTCGAGAGGTGTGTCTCCGCCTTGGGTTATCCACGCCACTTCAGGCACGAAGCCTGCGAAGTGTTCGGATTCTTTTTTCAGGAAGCCTTCGGGTATGAACATGGGAAAATACACGTTTCTGTGTCCTGTTGCCCTTATTTTTTTGTTGAAGATTTCTTGGATTTTTTCCCACATGGCGTAGGCGTCTTCGCGGATTATCATGCAGCCTTTTACAGGCGCGTAATCTGCTAATTCCGATTTTAAGATGACTTCAGTGTACCATTCGGAGAAGTCTTCGCTTTTCTTTACTGTTACTCCAGTGTCTGACATGGCTATTCTCGCATTCTGTTTTGCACTGGCTGCATATAACGATAACGCAGAAACTTTACCCAAAAAAAGGCAATACACTGCAAACTTGAAAGGCTTACTCGAAGGGTGCATAAAGTGGCTACTAGCTGCTGTCCAGCAAGATGGATAACTCAGCTTTTCTGCGGTGGAAAGGAAGCGGTGCCGTTTTCTCGGCTGCCCTGTACGTAAAAAAAGATGGTGTTTGTTGTTTATTTGCCGTATAACGCTTGTATCCCAGCGCTGTCGCCTGAGGCTAAAGTTCTCTTTTTAGTTTCACCTATGCTTGCGTACCCGTACATTGTCTGCTCAGACCATTTAGACTGGTAAAGGTCAGCTAAGCCAAAACCATGCCCAAGCTCATGCGTAGCAATGTTCTGTAAATCCATCACGCCTGATGTTGTCGTTGCGTCGCCCCATGTCCAGTAAGTATTGAATACCATGTCAAAGTCGACTATTACTTTTGTGAAGCGGTTGTACCAGATGGTGGTTTGCGCTATGATGTTCGTGTTCGAGATGCTGCCGAAGACTATTTCGTTGATTCTGTCCGGTGTGTCTGTTTCAACGACCAAGCCTGAAGACTGTTTGACTAAGCCAAAGATTTCTTTGCTTGTGTACTTATCCCATTCTTCTCCGCTGCTCGTTAAGGTTGTAAGAACAATGGTAGCGTCGAGTCCTATGCCTGAAGTGTCTACTTCAATGTTCACTGGGAATGTTGTCCATTTGGCGAAGATTGAGTAGCCACTGCCTGCACTGTTGGCTGCATTGGCGCTGCTTGACCCCTTCGCGTAGTGGTCTTCTGCTCTGAGGTCGTAGACTACTTTGACTATTTCTGGTCTGGTGTCTGCAAATACTAATGGTATCGCTGCCAGAAACATGGCTATCAGTGCTATTGCCCAAATCTTCATTAACCTCGTCATGAATTCAACTTGGTCTTATTGCGCTATTAAGTTTTGCTCTGACCAAAACAAGCCTAATCAGAAGTTTTCCGCTATGCAGATTTTCCCAATAGCCCTGAACAAAATTCAGATTTCCCGCGTCGAGAACAAGCAGCAACTGCTTTCACTGCGGCTTCTTTCTAAAACCACTGTAAACAATTAACAGTAGAAGGGGCACTAGAACCGCGATTTTGAATGCAACAAGCTCCTGCATGATTGAAACAGCCAGAAAAACCGTCGGGACTATGCCTAACAAGCCGTAAACAAAAACAAGCTTCAGCAATCTGCTTGATTTCACACCTGCCATGTAGCCTTCTCCGAAGAATAAATCCGCCAGTTTACCGAACCCCATCGTGCACGATTTGCAGTAATAGCACGAATTGCAGCCAAGCTTCCTCAATATCCCAAAGACCGCTACCAACGCGGAAACCAAAAAGAGCCATCCAACAAGCGAACTGAAGGACCAGCAAGCGACTGCCCCAAGCACTATCCAAAGGGCAATCGCGAGGTTGCCGAAAACAAGCAAGTTTCTAGAATATTCTTTTGACTCAGCGCTGATATGCGACAACTCCGTTTGCAGTAATTATCCTACTGGCTTTAATAGGTACTCCTCAGGAAACATAAATCCATTCATGGCAAAAAGCTGTTTCTGGTGGACCGGTGGGGATTTGAACCCCAGACCTCCTGAGTGCAAGTCAGGCGTTCATACCAACTGAACTACCGGCCCGCGATCAAGTTTCTGAAACTAAAACAAGGCACCTTGATATTTAGGTTTTGCCGCACAAACCACCCAAACCCGTAGCACGCTAAAGCACACAGAGACACTCAAAAGACCACACAGCAACCCGCAGCAACCAAAAAGCACTTAAAAGACCCAATTTACAGAAAAAAAAACAGCAACACAAAACAAAAAAAACATAGAATAAATAAAAGTGATTAGCAGTTAAGCTTCAGAAAGTTTAGTATCGTCTTCTCGGGGGTCTCTTCTTTGACCAGCATTCTCGGCAGTAAACCGGCCTGTTTGGATCAGGCTTGAACGGCACTTCACATTCCTGACCACATTCAGAGCAAACTGCCTTATGCATTTCTTTCTCGGCCATCGACTATTTCAACTCCTTATGTTTGTTTATGTGCAAAAATCGCTTCTTGCACGGCGAACCTATGCTCTGCGAAGCAGCATATAAAATTTGTCATAAGGAAAACAGCAAAGTTCTCGGCTCCGATCTTTTCGGATTGTTACAGTTTGTGGCGAACATGGCGTTTGAGGCGGCTACCTGCTCGGAGCAGTCTATAGCTCACTTATATAAACGAGCGTGAAAAGTGGCGTTTTCATTTAGAATAGGCTCAGTTATTATACAGCTCGAAGAACCGTTGGTCATTAATTAACGCGCTCAAGGGGACTGACATACACGAAGAACATTTTAGCAGAATTTTTCATAAACAATTGTCCTTCCACATAGCCAAATTCAGGTTCGAGCGCATGCTCTTTACATCGCACTCGCATCGTAATCCGCATAATTTAAAAAAGCAAGGCTTGCCAATACTTCTTCTCGGAGAAGTCAAAATGCTCGAGTTTAAAACCGTCAAAATCGAGCCGCCCCGAGACTGCAACGTGATTCTAGGCATGGCCCACTTCATAAAAACAGGTGAAGACCTCTACGAAGCCCTAGTAAACGCTACACCGACCATAAAGTTTGGAATAGGCTTCTGCGAAAGCTCAGGACCTTGCTTAGTAAGACACGAAGGAAACGACAATGAACTGCAGCGTTCAGCAGCAGAAAAAGCCTTCGAAATCGCCTGCGGACACAGCTTTATAATATACCTGAAAAACGCTTACCCCATCAACGTCTTAGACAAAATCAAAAAAGTGCCTGAAGTCTGCACAATTTTCGCAGCCACCGCAAACCCACTGGAAATCTTAATCGCAGAAACACAACAAGGAAGAGGCATCATAGGCGTCGTTGACGGACAGAAAAGCAAAGGCATAGAAACAGAAGAACACATCAAAGAACGGCGAGAATTCCTGAGAAAAATAGGCTACAAACTAGGCTAAACCACGCACCTTGCCACTTGCAGCAACTATACTCCGAAATAGCCCAGCATCAATATTACCGCCAGTCACCACAGCAACAACAGTCTTACCAGCAAACATGCTGCTCTTCCCTAAAATAGGCGCAACAGCCGCCGCGCCAGAGCCCTCCGCAACCTGCTTTTCCCTTGCCCAAAGAAAATACATAGCACGCCTTATCGTTTCTTCACTCACCAACAGCACTTTATCAACATAATCCTGAATCACCCTGAACGTAATGGCGCCTTCTTCGATTCCGCCTGAAAGACCCTCCGCAACGGTATCAGCAACTCGAGTTTCAACAATCCTCCCCGCCCTCAGCGACTCATACATCACAGGCGACGCTTCAGACTGCACACCGATGAGCTGCACACCTGCTTTAACACTCTTCACGGCTATGCTTACCCCAGAAATCAAACCGCCGCCACCAACAGGCACAATAACAACATCAACCGACGGCAGAGCTTCAATAATCTCCAACCCGACAGTCCCGTGACCCGCAACTATCCACTTATCATTATACGGCGAAACATACACACACTTGTCTTCCGCCGCGAGTTGCTTGGCTTTCCGCTCCGCTTCATCATAGGTTTCACCAAACAAAACAACCTCGGCACCATGCTCCTTCATGCCCACAATCTTGATTCTCGCCGTAGCCTCAGGCACAACAATCGTGACAGGAAACTTTAACATTTTCGCAGCATAAGCAACAGCCAAACCATGATTACCCGCAGAAGCAGTTACTATTCTTGCCTTCTCTTCTGCACTCAGATTCAAAAGCTTGTTGAAGGCACCTCGCGGCTTGAAAGAATTTGTAACCTGCAGATTTTCAAGCTTTAACCATACCTCGCCACCGCAAAGTTTGCTCAAAAACCGCGAATGCTTCAAAGGCGTGCATCTGACAAACGGCGCCACAGCTTTTCGTGCATCTAAGATATCCTCAAAGCTAATCACAGGCATCCGCAGAAGTTTCCTCCACCAGCCTTAATAACCTTAAGTAAACACCCATAAACTACTCACTTCGATTAAAACATCAAAACAGAAAAAGATGAGCCCTCCATGACCCCTCCAGAAACCACCCAAGCAGCTGATTCGTTTAGAAACCACGCGCTGCAACAACAGCAGCTCCTAAGGCAAAGAATGAGCAAAATCAAACACAAAATCGCAGTAATAAGCGGAAAAGGTGGAGTAGGCAAGAGCACCGTAACAGTGAACCTCGCCTCAGCCTTCGCATCCAAAAACAAACGCGTGGGCATATTAGACGCGGACATTCACGGACCAAGCGTGCCTAAACTCCTCAGCTTGACAGGGCAACACCTGAAAGTGGGACCGCCAGGAGCCTTCCCAGTCACAGGACCCTTAGGAATAAAAGCCGTTTCAATAGACTTCTTTTTGCCAGAAGAAGGACTCCCAACCATTTGGCGAGGACCACTTAAAATGACGGCTATACGACAATTTCTATCAGACATCGTCTGGGGCGAACTAGACATACTCTTCATCGACTTGCCGCCGGGAACAGGCGACGAACCCCTGAGCATCGCGCAGCTCTTGCCTGACATTGACGGCGTCATAATCGTCACGATGCCTTCGGAGCTTTCACGTGTCGTTGTCAAGAAGGCAAACTTTCGCACAGAGAGTAGGCATGCCCATAATAGGCGTTGTTGAAAACATGAGCGGTTTTGTCTGCCCTGCTTGCGGAGAAAAAATCGACATATTCCAGTCCGGTGGCGGGAAAAAATTGGCTGAGGAAGCCAATGTTCCTTTCCTCGGAAGCATACCCATAGACCCACAAGTAAGTATTGGCTTAGAAAACGGGCTGCCTTTCGCCGATGGAGCCACAAATTCTCCAGCAGCAAAAGCTTTCATCGGCATCGTTGAAAAAAATTGAAACTTTCCTGACTGAAAAAGAGAAACCACCCCCGCAATAGGCTACCAGCTAACCGATGCAAAACAGAAATTTCTGCTTTCGCAACCGTGCCTCTGAAGAGCTTTATAAAAAAGATGTGGAGAGCTGATTTTACTCTCGTTACTACTCGTTGCTGCTATGCTTTTGAGAGAGTTATTTCTATCGTTGAAACCATTCTAGACCTGTTTTCGCCTTCCCTCGGCGGCATCTCTGCTGTTCCTATAGCTATGCAGGTAACTTTCAAGTCTTTAATGAACCGACTTCGCGCAATTTCCGCAACATCAACCGCCGTAGTTATCGCCTGTCCTCTAGCCTTCAGCGTTATCTCCTTAGTGTTGCTCTCTGAGAAAGCTGTTATAATAGCAAGCACATAGCTCATGGGTGGTTTGTTTCCAACGAAAATAACATCAGATTTTTCTGCCATTTTCCTATTCACTCCTTTTTATTGTTCAATGTATTCTGCGTAACGTCCTATGCTTCCTCTCCTTGAACACGGAACGTTACTGCTCATATGCCTAAACTTCCTTATAAACGCAATTCAATACGCGCCACTTCCACTTATCATAAGAGCCCCTTCCCAAATAACGCTACATATCCCCCGCACCGAAGTCCTCCAAGAACCTATTTTCTCAAACCCTGCGAACCGCAGTAAACATGCGGCTAATAACTACATATTTAAGCCTCTAAAGGAGAATAACTAATTGAGGGAAATCTTGGGACCAAAAAACAACTCGCTCATAGCCTATAATGTTCTGGAGAAGAAGATTATTAATTCTAACTTCTGCACGCTATGTGGAGCCTGTGAGGCTGTCTGCCCCGTTGGTGCGGTTCAGATTGAAGGAGACCAAGTTAAACGGGTTTACAACTGCGCCGACGACTTAGACCTGTGCCCAATATGCTATGAGATATGTCCCCATTCAGAGGCGCTTCTCCTCAGAAGCCTGAAATGTGTTTCCAACGCACCGCTCAAGAACGAGGCTTTTGGGTACTATCGAAAAATCGTCATAGCTCAGGCAGCGGAAGAAAGCCTGAGAGTTCAGAGTGGCGGCGGTGGCGTTGTTACAGCTCTTTTGAAGTTTGGTGTAGAAACCAAGGAGATTGACAGCGCCATAGTGTCATCTGCAGAGCAAGAGCGCCCCTCTAAGCCAAAGGCATCAGTTGCCTTGGTGCCAGATGACATTATTTCAGCGATTGGAAGCAAGTTTTTTCCATCCTCAGTTGCAAAGGCGTTTGGAAGTGCAGTAACAGGATATGGAAAAACAAGAATTGCTTATGTCGGGGTTCCCTGTCATACCCGTGCCCTTCGCAAAATCGAAGCGTGGCAACACAAGATAGGCAGCAGTTTGAAGATAAGTATCGGTCTCTTCTGTTTCGGAACCTTTTCGCACGCTTCTCTGTTGGACCATCTGGAAAGGGAATACAATATTTATCCAGCCGAAATTAAGCAAATGCGTTTGTCAAAGGACTTTGTTATTCACACAACCCGCGGCATCATAAGAATTCCGCTTGAGGAAATAGAAGATCACATCATGCCCAGCTGCGGTGTGTGCACCGATTTCACCGATGAACTCGCGGACATTTCAGTTGGAGGCGCCTACCCGTTAGAAGGCTGGTCCACGGTAATCATCAGAACCGAAGCGGGAGAAGATTTCTTCAACAAGGCAGTGGCTAAAGGTGTTTTGCGTGTTCAACCGATAGAAGACCAGCCCAGCGTTTACGAGCGAGTCATCAGGGCAGCAATGCAGAAGAGAACTGCTGGGCTCAAGAAGGGGCGAGAACTCGAGAAAACCTATGGCTACACTTTTGTGTCTACGATTCCGCTTAGAGAAACCGAATCGCTTGCCCGCGTCAAAGTCGAAGACATCATGACCCGAGATGTCGTAACAGTAAACGAAAAACTGCCAATCGATAACCTCTTGAGTCTTATGGTGCAGAAACACCATGTCGGATATCCAGTTCTTAACGAAAAAGGCGACTTGGTTGGGGTCGTGACGCTGGAACAGGCTTCGCAGATTGATAAGCAGAAAAGACGCGAAACAACAGTTGAACAAGTAATGCACAAAAAACTTGTCAAAGTGCTGCCGGGAGAAACGGGACTTGACGTTTTCAAGAAGATGAGTGAACACGAAATGGGTCGCGTGGTTGTGGTGGACCCAAGCAACAAGTCTAAGCTGCTTGGGATAGTGACGAAGTCAGATCTAGTAGAGATACTGCTAAAACAGTCAACATAACCACCCAAACCTGCACCATTGGTTTACCCTCTATCGCAGTTTTGCTTGGCGAAAAGAGTGCACGGCTGATGTTACACAATTCTATCTGACTGCTCGGTTACGCATTGGGGTTTATTTGGTGTTCGGATGCTGTGGAAACAAATTCTCGTAATGTTCCTTTGGCATGGGTGCTCTTGCTTTCGGGCGATTTTAGCCGAGAAACTTAAATTTTGGTTTTCCCATTTTTGGCTGAGAATCGAAATAACATGTTCATTCCTGTTTGGGTTCAAATAAGGCTTTGTTCTCAGAGGTGACGTGCATGGCTCAGAGTTTAACGGAAAAAATTTTGGCAGCCCATCTCGCAGAAGGGCGGCTTGTGTCAGGCGAAGAAATTGGTTTACAGATAGATCACACGCTAACCCAAGATTCCACCGGGACCTTGGCATATTTAGAGTTTGAGGCTATGAGAATTCCCAAAGTAAAGACCAAGCTGAGCCTAAGTTTTGTAGATCATAACATGCTGCAGAATGACTTCAGAAACGCTGACGACCACCGCTATCTCCAGAGTGTCGCCGCCAAATACGGCATTGTCTTTTCGCGCCCTGGCAATGGCATATGCCACCAGCTGTATTTGGAGCGTTTCGCCCGACCAGCGTACACGCTGTTGGGGAGTGACAGTCACACGCCGACTGCGGGCGGCATGGGCATGATTGCGATTGGTGCCGGCGGGCTGGATGTTGCGGTAGCCATGGCTGGAGAGCCATTTTTCTTGGAAATGCCTAGCGTTTTGGGCGTAAAATTAACTGGGGTGTTGCAGCCTTTTGTTTCAGCGAAGGATGTGATACTTGAGGTTCTGCGGCGGTTAAGCGTTAAAGGTGGAGTAAACAAAATCTTGGAATATTTTGGCAGTGGCGTCAAGGGTTTAAGTGTTCCCGAGCGGGGCACGATAGCGAACATGGGAACGGAGACGGGGGCGACAACGTCTATTTTTCCTTCAGATGAGATGACGAGAGTTTTTTTGAGGGCTCAGGGGCGTGAAGGTCAGTGGGTGGCGCTTGAGGCAGATGGCGGCGCGTGCTACAGTGAAGTTCTCGACTTGGATTTAGACGGGATTGAACCGTTGGTGGCGCTTCCGCATAGCCCCGATAACGTGAAGGCAGTGAGTGAAATTGAGGGAACTCCTGTGGATCAGGTGTGCATCGGCAGTTGCACGAATTCTTCGCTGCGTGACTTGAAAGTGGTTGCTGCACTTTTGAAGGGCAAAAAGATTGCTGATAACGTGAGCTTGACGGTTTCGCCTGGCTCACGGCAGGTTTTGGAGAATTTGGCTGCGAGTGGCGAGCTTGTGCACTTGATTAAGTCGGGTGCGCGGATACTGGAGAATGCGTGTGGTCCCTGCATCGGGGTTGGGCAGGCTCCGCCGACAGGTGGCGTTTCTCTTCGCACGTTCAATCGTAACTTTCGTGGCAGGTCGGGAACGCAGGACGCTGAGGTTTTTTTGGTTAGTCCTGAAACTGCTGTTGCTTCTGCGTTGTCTGGTGAGATCACGGATCCGCGGCGGCTTGGGCGTTTTCCTCAGGTGAAGTTGCCTGATCGGTTCATAGTTGATGATAGCATGTTTATTTTTCCGAGTGGGAACCCTTACAAGGGCGAGGTTGTACGGGGGCCTAACATTAAGCCTTTGCCGCCTTTCACGCCGTTGCCCCGTAAACTCTGCGGTGAGGTTTTGTTGAAGTTGGGTGATAATGTTACGACAGATGATATTTTGCCCGGCGGTTCAGAGGTTCTATCCTTGAGAAGCAATATTCCTGAGATCAGCAAGCATGTTTTTCGTTTTGTTGATTCGGGTTTTGCGGAGAGGGCTTTGGCGAAGCGCGGCGGGTTTATTGTGGCTGGGGAGAATTATGGTCAGGGGTCTTCTCGTGAGCATGCTGCGTTGGCGCCGAGGTTTCTCGGGGTCAGGGCTGTTCTTGCTAAGTCTTTTGCTAGGATTCATTTGGCGAACTTGGTTAATTTTGGGATTTTGCCTTTAACTTTTGCGGACGAAGCGGGCTATGATGGTGTGGCTCAAGGTGAGGTGCTTGAGTTGGATGTTTCGGCTTTGGAGAAAGTCTTGCCTGTGAAGAATATTGCGCGGGGTTTAGAGTTGTGTGTTGAGCTTGATGTCGCCGCGCGGGATAGAGCCGTGCTGAAGGCTGGGGGAAAGTTGGTTGCCGTGACGTGTGGTTCGGCGGTTTAATGGTTTTTGGTGTTTTATGTGCCAAAACTTGTTTTTGGGTGCTGTGTAGCCTTGTATGCGGGTTTGTGGCTGTTGTTGGCTTCTGTTTGCATGGGTGCGCGTTGTTTTTTGGATTTTGGGTAGAGATTATCATATAGAAAACCTTTTAAAGTGGTCGTCTAATACTATGAAAAGAGCGATATCTACTGAGGAATGAAAAATATGAAAAAATCTGTGATTGCGATATTGATGACTACTGTGATATTGTTGTCTTTAGCAGCTCCTTTGGTTTCTACTGTTAAGGCAGCTGACCCTTCTAGTTGGTACAAGACTGTCAACGGCGTGTTGTCTTCTGATTACTAT
>JAOZHU010000024.1 GCA_026014705.1 Candidatus Bathyarchaeota archaeon
GGTTGCGCCTTCGCGTCCGGGGATTGGGAAGTTGCGTACGTTTATTTTGCATTTGGATGCGAATTCGTTGGAGGTTTTGGGTAAGGAGCCTGAGGCTACGTTGCTTTCAGCTGAGGAGGAGGAGCAGATTCTGAAGTTGTCGAAGGATCCGTGGGTGCACAGGAAGATTATGGGTTCGATTGCGCCTTCGATTTATGGTTACGACCACATTAAGGAGGCGATTATGTATTTGTTGTTTGGCGGCGTGTCCAAGAGCTTGCCTGACATTACGGTTCGTGGTGAGATGAACGCGCTGTTGATTGGTGACCCGGGCACTGCGAAATCGCAGTTGTTGCAGTATGTTGCGCGGATTGCGCCGCGTGGTTTGTACACGTCGGGTCGTGGGACTACGGCGGCGGGTTTGACGGCGGCTGTTATTCGTGAGAAGGGTGGGAGTATGAGTTTGGAGGCGGGTGCGCTTGTGCTTGCTGATAAGGGTATTGCGTGTATTGATGAGATGGATAAGATGCGTCCTGAGGATCGCGTGGCGATTCATGAGGCTATGGAGCAGCATACTGTTAGCGTTGCGAAGGGTGGGATTGTGGCGACGTTGAATGCGCGGACGGCGATTTTGGCGGCGGCGAATCCTGCTTTGGGGCGGTATGAGCCGCATCGGAGTGTTGCTGAGAATATTTCTTTGCCTGTGACGATTCTTTCTAGATTTGATTTGATTTTTGTGTTGCGTGATGTGCCTGATAAGGAGGCTGATGGCAGGATGTCGGAGCATATTTTGGAGATTCACCGTAAGGGTGCGAGTCCTGTGGAGTCGCCGATTTCGCCTGAGCTTTTGCGTAAGTACGTGAGCTACGCGAAGGCGGTTCATCCCGTGTTGAGTGTTGATGCGTTGAAGCGGCTGCGGGATTTCTATTTAGCCATGCGTGGCGCTAGTGAGTCGGAGGGTTCGCCTGTGGCTATTACTGCGCGGCAGCTTGAGTCGCTGGTGCGTTGTGCTGAGGCGCGTGCTCGTGTGGCTTTGCGGAAGGAGGTTTCGGCGGAGGATGCGGAAGGCGCGATTGCGCTGATGAAGCGGAGTTTGGAGGAGGTTGGCATTGATGTGTCTTCGTTTAAGATGGATATTGATTTGATTATGACTGGTAAGCCGAAAAGCATGCGTGACCGCTTGCACATCGTGCTGTCGGTGTTGATGGAGATGGAGAAGCAGACTGGTTTGGTGGAGAAGGATGCGCTTGTGGCTGAGTTAGAGTCGAAACATGGTATTCCGCGTGGCGAGATTGAGCGGATGCTGGGGCAGTTGCTGCGTGAGGGCACGATTTACGAGCCGCGTGAAGGCTGCTTAAAGAAGACGTGAGTGTGCATGATGCGTTGAAGCCTGTTATGGTTGTGGTTGGCACTAGGCCTGGAATCGTGAAGATGGCGCCTGTAATCCGAGCGCTGAAGCGCAGCGACATGCCGTTCACGTTTGTGCACTGCGGACAGCATTATGACTATAATATGTCGCAGCAGTTCATTGAGGAGCTTGAGCTTCCAGCGCCTGACTACGGGTTCAAGCTTAGAGCGGCTTCTGCTGGCGTGCAGACGGCGCGGATAATGATGCAGATGGATAGGCTGCTGGCGAAAGCTGAGGCGGGGCTTGTTCTGGTGGAGGGCGACACGAACACTGTGCTTGCTGCGGCGTTAGCGGCGAATAAGCGCGGCGTTGCGGTTGGACACGTGGAAGCTGGGTTGCGAAGTTTTGATTTGCGCATGCCTGAGGAGCATAACAGGCGGTTAACTGACCATTTGTCGGCATATTTGTTTGCGCCTACGGAACGTGCGAAGGCTAATTTGGAGCGGGAGAGTGTTTGGGGTAAAATTTACGTGACGGGTAACACGGTTATTGATGCTGTGGCGCAGCACTTGCCCATAGCAGAGCGGAAGTCGAAGATACTTTCGCAGATTCGGTTTGAAAGGTTTGTTTTGGCGACGGCGCATCGGGCGGAGAACGTGGATGATTTGGCTGTGTTGAAGAATTTTGTTGGTGCGTTTATGGAGTCGCCTTTGCCTGTGGTTTACCCGATGCATCCGCGGACTCGGAAGCGTTTGCGGCAGAATGGACTATTGGCGAAGGTTATGCGGTGCGGTAACGTGCAGGTTCTTCCGCCACTAGGCTACTTGGATTTTCTAGTGCTTATGCGGCGGTGCGAGTTGATTGTTACCGATTCAGGCGGCATTCAGGAGGAAGCTACTTCGCCGCTTATCAGAAAACCCGTGCTGGTGATTAGGCTTTCCACTGAACGCCCCGAAGCAGCAGAAGCAGGATTTGCCAAAGTTGTTGGCACTGAGAAACACCAAATACTAACAGCCATAAAAACAGCA
>JAOZHU010000001.1 GCA_026014705.1 Candidatus Bathyarchaeota archaeon
CGCTTGTACATGACTAAAAAAGGGGAAAGTGAATTTTGGTTTCTGTTTCATGGCTACTTCTTCCTGAGTATCACAAGTGTAGCAACTGCGACGGCGATTATGATTGCAATTGCTGCGCCTATGATGGTCATTGTGTTGTCGATTGGCTGTGGATATTCTGGCGGTGCGGTTGCTGGTGGTGCTTCGTCTACGCCTATTGCGGTTTCAGCATAGGAGCCATAGTAGGAATCAGACCCTGCGAACGTAGCGATTATGGTGTATTTGCCTGGAACTTCAGGAGTGAACATGTGGCTGTACAAGCCGCTCAGGTCACTGGTCACAGTACCAATGTGCACAAAGTTGCCGTTGGGGTCAAGAGCATCCAAGCTTACGTCAACGCCCTTCGCGTTTGCTGGACAAGGCTTCTGCATGTACACGTACTCCATCCACTCACCCATGTTTTCATCTGATATCGCTGGTAATCCATTCGGGAAACGCGCGGCTTGTTCAAGCTGTTTTGCGCCTGCGGCAATATCGGTTACTGTGCCTTTCACCAGCACGCTGTTGCCGTGTACTGAAATTTCCGGTGAAGCTGTGACTGTTGTGGCGCTTGGACCTTTACCTATGCAGTAGATTTGGTTGTCGTACACATTGAGGTATACCAGATAACCGTCTGCAATAGCATATCCGTAAGAGCCATATGATGATGCACCATGTGCTGCTAGAGTCCATAATTCATCTCCAGTAGTAACGTTTAGGCAGCGTATTTTTGCGCCTTTCCAGTACGGCGCCCCTGAAGAGTGCTCATTTGTGCTCAAGTAGATTTTTCCATCAGCAATTCCTGATATACCAAGAGGGTAGCCACCATATGGCGTTGCGAGACCGCTGTTGGCTGTGTAGTTCCACAGTAACTTTCCAGTGGCAAGATCGTAACAGTAGACTATTCCAGAGTAGCCAGTCGAGAAAAGTTTACCGTAACCTGCGGTGCTAGTCATTAGAGCGCCTCCTGCGCCTGTGTAGAAGTTCCACGGATTTTCAGATGCTGTTGGACCCCACACGAGGCTGCCGTCATCTAGACTGTATCCTGTCCACTGTATCGTCTCTTTGTCAAACATGGTGAACACGCGCACTGAGGGATCAATAGGTCCAAAACTTCTAGTCAAGTTGCCCGACGGTGCTGCGTAGTCTCGTTGCCACAAGAGCTGTCCCCGTGATGTCGGTTTCAGGCTTATAGCGTACATTGTGTAGCCGGTATTTGTTGCGCTGACTCCGCCGAAACTGCCGCTGCTGCAGAGCACCAAGTCATCGTATATTACTTTGCGGATGGTTGTCCCCGTTGGCAATTCAGGTATTGTTACGTTCCATGAATACGCATTAGAAGCGTTAACAGTTTTTCCCACTGGTCGCCACTGATAGAAGCTGGAACTGGTTGTGTCTGTTGAACTAGTTGCGCCCGTTAATGCCTGAGCAGCAGTGTTGTTCCACACGGCAAGCCACTTACCAGCCACGTTAAGTTGATAAATCAATATTTCGCCATTTGGACCGTACAAAGTTGTGCCGGATGGAACGTTTGTCTCAGTGAACAGCCAATTGCCATCAAGAGGATCAAATGCCTGCCACGAAGTGACGCCTGAAGTAGTGGTAGTCGCCCACAAGTAACCGTTGGGTATGGCGCCGTGCTGGTTCATTGACTCGTAAGTGTAGATTTGACCGAATGAAGGTCTAACGGTAGTGTAGTTTTGCCACCATATAGTTTCGCCCGTGTACAAGTTTACGCAGACGTATCCTCCTCCTGTGGCAGCATCACTCTTTGGCAGAGTGTAATAGAGTCGGCCATACAGGATTATGGGATCCGTGAACTTGTTTTCGTATTGCGAACCATCATAGAAGGTCATGCCATCTCCGCCAGTATTGGTTCCCCCGACGACGCCTCCGAACAGCAACGGCTTAGTCCACATGACGTGAGCGCTGCTGGGCGCTGTGCCGTCAGGCTGGAACTTTCCAACAATGTGACTGCCGCTAAGCCAGTTCGATGATATCTTGTACCACTCGGTGTTTTGCCCTTCTATTGGGCGAGTCCAGTACTCGCTTGGCAAAGGATAGCTGGGGGGATCAGCGATTGGGTCAGCCAGCACAGTAACCGTTGCAGTTGCGTTACTAGCGAGATAAGTGTCGTTGGTGTAGTCACTGGCTGAGCCAAGGAGACCACTTGGTCCAGTTTGGGATAGTACTTGTCCTGGGAAGATGAATACGAACGTGTATGTACCCACCTGAGTAGGTGTGTAAGTAGCCCAACCTCCTCCTACTGGGTCAGACGTGTAAGGTCCGAGGGTTTCTTTGGAGCCGTCAGGCTTTGTTACTTCTATTTGCAGGTTGCGCCATCTGTCTCCCGCAATACCTGCTGCTGTGGGCGGGTATTTGTCAAGCCAGTATACGATTGTTAGCGTCTGATCGACGCCTACTGGGTCAGGTTGAACAGTTATGTAAGCATATGTAGGAATACTCCATGCTGGCGTATGTGCATCAACTATGGGCAGCGTTAATGAAGCAGCAATTGTTAGCACCAGAAACAATGTGACATAAGTAGCCGTAGTCTTACTATTTGAAAACTGCATTTTCTTGTTCTCCTTTTTTTATGTGGAAGCTAAATCCATGAAACCAGTCTTAAACATTTGTAATCAGTGGTTCTTCTGACAATTTGGGAAAAACTTCATAAACTCTGGAATGATGTAACCAAGCTAACTCAAATGGAACTGATGCCAATGATACAACATAACTGTGTACGAATATTGACGGAACTGGGACTCACGCTTTTGGAGGCAAAAGTGTATTGCGCTCTCTCTCAAACGGGAAAAGCGACTATAAAGACAATCGCCAAGACATCAAGCATTGCGAGGCAAGACATTTATCGAATCATGCCTGAACTGCAGAAACTGGGTTTGGTAGAAAAAATATTGGCTGCGCCAACAAGTTACAAGGCAATCCCATTTAAGGAAGGGCTTTCTGTTCTGCTTCAAAACAGAACACACGAATACAGCGAGCTGCAAAAGAAAGCAATGGACATCATTAACAATTTTGACGATGGCAACGATGAGGTAACGCCTCAGGAAGAAGACTCGCAGTTCATTATTACTTCTTCACAGAAACTGCTTCACAAACGACTGGGCGAAGGACACAGGAGGGCTCAAAAGAGCATATACGCCGTCGGTGGCTGGAGAAGCATCCGGAAAATGCTGTATAACCGTTTTGAACCCTTTAAGGAATCACTGAAGAAAGGAGTTAAGATTTGGGTAATAACGGAGAAACATGAAATCGACAAGGCTACACGAAAAATCTTACTAGCCCTAAAGGACTATCCCCTCTTTGAAATCAGATACCTCGCGGTGCCGGTGCCTGTAAAAACCGTAATTCATGATGAAAAGGAAGTTAACATGTGCATAGCAATACCGCCTGAAAATGATGTCCCCAGCATATGGTCAAGCAATCCGCAGTTTGTGAAAGTGATGACTGCCTACTTTGAAGAGCTATGGAACAAAGCCGCAGACGCCATGGAAAGCCGCCCTGCACACGACAGGAAACTGATAGCATTGCCTGTTGGAAGCGCCTGAGCCGAAGCAGCCCAAAGGTATCCCGACTGGAAGGCTCATTCTCCAGAAACGAAATTTTGACAACCTTTTTTGTCAAAAAACTTAATTGCAAAATTGTCTTTTCTGTAAGCATGAGCGATGGGTTTGCCTCGTTGCATAAGATCCTAAAGGACGAAACCAGAAGAAAGATACTATGTATTATAGATGAAAAGGGCGGTATAGGCTACACAGATCTGATGAGCGCGCTGGGTTTTCTGACGACTGGCTTGCTGAATTACCACCTAAAGATTCTCGGCGATCTTGTGTCCAAAAACGAGACAAGGCAATATGTTTTGACTGAGAAAGGCAAGCTTGCTTCAAGGTTGCTGAAAGAGTTTCCGCAGGGCAACGCGCTTCACTTTGGGGTGAAACCGAAGTGGTGGAGACGGTTCTGGATAGAGATATCCATCGCGTTAGCGGTGATTTCCCTTTCTCTCTTTACAGTGTTCTTCCTCGGCTACGTTGATGCTACAGGATTGTACAGGGGACTGGTGACGGCTGTTTTAAGCGTTGGATTTGCCTACATGATGCAGCATCTGCTGAGGGATGTGTTTTCTAAGAAAAGGAGGCTTTTCATAGCCAAGACAGCTTACATAGCTGGAGGCATAGCTTTGGGCTTATGGGTTGCTTACTTCGCCGTTGGAATATTATTGGTTGGAATCTCCAGACTCTCAGGCACCCGTTTTGGTTACGATTTCTTTTGGAGCATAGGCTACCAGCTGTTTGCCCTGATTGCAGCGCCAATTCTGAGCTCTATCGCAATCTACAGGTTCGGCAAGAAAAGACGATTCAAAACCCCAAACTATAACCCAGACGACTAAACCCGTAACCGCCCAGTCGCTACGCTTTTGCAGGCGAAGCCGCAGGGTCTTTTCCAACAATGATTTACAGTTGACCTTCGTTCCCAGATTCTTGGCTCTGCAGCAGAGACACTTGAATTGTCCAAGAAAACAAAGTGAAGAATTCCAGAAAATACTGGAGCTGCCGTGGAAAAGGTTTATTTTTAAGCGTACAGCTAACATTGCAGAGTTGTAGGCGGATCAACCGTATCCGTTGGGATGTGGCCCTGTGAAGGGCTGAACCGTAAACTTTAGCACATGAGGTGAAAAAACCATGGCATATAAATACATAGCAGAGGAATGGGCAAACCCAGAGAAATCCTTCGTTGAAGAGCTTATGCGCCAACGCTTAATCGAGTGGCGGCAGCAGCACACGATAACGCGCATAGATAGGCCTACGAGGCTTGACCGTGCAAGGAAACTCGGTTACAAGGCTAAACAGGGCTTTGTTGTTGTGCGTGTACGCGTGAGAAGAGGTGGCTTGCGGAAGCAGAGACCTAAGTCAGGGCGACGCCCAAAGCGTATGGGTGTTGCAAAGTTCAAGCCCGCTAAAAGCTTGAGGCTTATTGCAGAGGAGCGCGCAGCGAAAAAGTTTCCGAACTTGGAAGTTCTCAACAGTTACTGGGTAGGCGAAGATGGACGTTCAAAGTGGTTCGAAGTGATATTGGTGGATCCTAATCATCCTGTGATTAAGACTGATAAAGATGTTTGTTGGATAACCGAGAAGCAGCATCGTAACCGTGCGCTTAGGAGCTTGACAAGTGCAGGCAAAAAAGTTCGAAGTCTACGAAGGAAGGGCATAGGCGCGGAGAAGTTTAGACCGAGCAAACGCAAAGGCGCGAAAGGGGCGCAGTAGGATGCATCACATAAAACCAAAAATCTTCAAGCCTGATGGAAAACAGCGTTGCGGTAGAGGATTCAGTCGTGACGAACTGGGAAAAGCAGGTGTAACTTACATTGAAGCCGTAAGAGTAGGCTTGCCTGTGGATTTCAGAAGAAAAACGGCTCATGATGAAAACATCGAAGCCGTCAAAGCTTACATGAAGAAAGCGAAGACAGAAGCTAAACCGAAGCCCAAACCTGAACCCAAGACAGAGACAAAGAAAAAACCTTAAAGCAGAAAAACACCGTAACAGAGTAACGGTGCCACAGTGTCTTCTAAAACGCCTATAGGTTACGTTGACATACGGGTCTTTGCCCACGCTACCGAAGACCTTGAAAAAGTTTTAACCGCTGCCCGCAACACTTTGCCAACAGAAGTTAGCGAAAACACGGTTTTCCAAAAAAAGACTTTAACGGGACACCACGGTAACCCCATCACCCTATTCGAAACCAAAATCGCAGACAAACAAGCGCTTCCCCTAGTCCTCGCAAAAATCGCTTCAAGCCTAAAGGCGCTGGACAAGGAGATGTTAAACAGCGAGATGAAACTGCATGTGGAGAAACATAATCTCTACCTTAGATTCGATAAGCAATCCGCCTACATGAGTGAACTAAAATTTTCGTCAAATGACCCTATACATTTCAAAATTCACTTCAAAAACAAAAAGTCCGAAGAGATAGTTGCGCTTTGCAGAGAAGCAGGGTTGCTTCCATGAAAAAAATTTTTGCAGATCTACATCTGCACCTAAACCTCAAAGAACCTATCGCTACGTCGCGGATAATAAACAAAACAGCAACACTTGGCTATCACTTAATTGCAGTACCGCTCCCACCTGAAACCCAGGCAGACGAAACCGCGAAACTGCAGAGAATATGCCGTGAAGCCAAAATAGACTTTGCGCCGCGTATAGACATTAAAGCGAAAAGACCTGACGACTTGATGCAGCAATTAAGACGGTTTAGGCGAAGATTCGAAGTCGTATGTGTTGTCTGTGAAAGCAAAGAAGTTGCACGTCAAGCAGCTAAGGACAGGCGCGTCGACCTCTTGAATTTTCCTTCACTGGACGCTCGCAGAAGATTCTTTGACAGGGCAGAAGCAGAATTAGCCAGCAACAGCTTAGCGGCGTTAGAAATTGACATGAAGCCGCTGCTGGTTTTAGAAGGACCCGCTAGAGCACGGTTGCTTTCAAGCCTGCGGCGAGAAACCGCTATCGCCAGAGAATTCCACGTGCCCATCGTTGTCTCAAGCGGAGCCACCAGCGAAATGCTGCTGAGAAAACCGCGAGACAATGCCGCGTTGGCATCACTTTTTGATCTGGATGACTGGTCTTTGGCAGCGGTGTCTGAGAACCCGAAGGCAATTGTTGAACGGAACAGGCAGAAGCTTAGTCCAAACTTCGTGGCGCCGGGAATACGCGTAATTAGGGAAGGGAACGACTGTTGAAACGAAGTAAACGTCGATACTTGGCGCTGCAAATAGACTTCGATGGAGCACCTACGCCGAAAGAGTTTATCGACGCTGTTTGGAACGCTGTAACCAGACTTTATGGTGAATACGGCGCGAGCCTCACAAGTCTAACGTTAATTGCCTACAATGCAGAAAATAAATCAGCGGTAATTCGCGTCGCCCTTGCCACTTTGGGCATGGTTAAAGCCGCGCTGGCTTCGATTACGGTCATTGGAAACAAAGAGGCAACAGTGCATGTTGTTGCAGTTTCAGGTACAATAAAGTCGCTTAACAAACAGCTGAAGTGACGCAAAAATTTCAAAGCCTAACTCACTTTCACCGCGCTAACCAGTCCTATAAACACAACCAGTCAAGTTTCTAAAAGTAAACTTTACTATAATGAAAAGTAAATACAAGCGATATCTAAGCATCATTCTTTACTGGACAAATTCACAAATAAAGTGCAGAAATATTTATCAATGACCACTCAATCCATCTTAACGACACATGCTTGCAGGGAGAAAAACCATAAAAAGAGAGACACCACAATGGACTTGAAGGACCACTTTTTCAAACTTGAGTTAAAAACAGATCCTATAATAGATGACACCACCTTGAGAGACGGCATCCAAATGCCAGGTTTAGCTGCAAAGCCAAAAGCCGCTGTGAAAATAGCACAACTACTAAGCGAAGCAGGCGTGGAAAGAATCGAACTTTTCCACTACCAGAAGCCTGACAAAAAAGCTGCACAGCTCATACACGAGAGGAAAATCGACATAAGAGTCGCAGGATGGTGCCGCGCAGTGAAAGAAGACATCGACAGCGCCCTGCAATGCGGCTTCAAAGAAGTAGGCATCTCGCACCCTGTATCCTACATACACTTCAAGGCTAAATGGCCTGAAAAAACAATTGAACAAATATTAGCCAATGTGGCTGAAGTAGTGGAGTACGCCGCGAAAACGCATGGGTTGCGAACTTTTGTTCATGGCGAAGACAGCACACGCGCCGATTGGGAATTTGAAAAAAAATTCATCAACACAGTAGCCCAAGCAGGCGCAGAATGCTATCGTATATGTGACACAGTAGGCATAGGGCTTTCAGACGCAAATGCGCCGTTGCCGAATGGCATTCCAGCCAAAGTGAAGTCCATCAAAAGGGAAACAAAGATAAGTAGCATTGAAATTCACGCACATGACGATTTTGGCAATGCCGTCGAAAACACGATGGCGGCGGTGCGTGCCGCTTCAGGCGTTTGGGATAAAATCTACGTGAGCACAACCTACCTCGGTATAGGCGAGAGAGCGGGAAACGCGGAAACCGAAAAAGTACTCATGAACCTCTACTTACATTATGGAATCAAAAAGTTCGAAGGCAAAACACAGAAGCTCAAGTTAATAGCAGATTATATTGGAAAAGCCACAGGCTACGTGGTTCCACCTAACAAGGCAATAGTTGGAGACTACGGATTTGCGCATGAATCGGGAATTCACACTCACGGAGTCTTAAGCGACCCATCGACTTACGAGCCGTATCCACCTGAACTTGTAGGCAACACACGTCGGTTAACAATCGGAAAACAATCCGGAAAAGGCATCATTAAACATAAAATAACTGAGATCACGGGAAAAGCCCCAGACGATGCCGCTCTGCTGGCAGTGGTGGAAAAAGTCAAGGAAATTTACGAAAACGGCAGAAAAGCCTCTTTGAAAGAAGAGGAATTCAAAAAAATACTCCAAGGACTAAACTTACTCCAAGCATAACAAAAGCCAATATGACATAGATGGTTATTGGAAGCACGTTTGCAACATTTCAGCATCTCACATAGGAACGCGAATTTAAAGAAAATGGAAGAAACAGAAGAAGCTATTTTGCGAGCTGCTTCCGCAGTTCTTCGTATGTGGCTTTGATGTCTTCCACTGAAGCTTCGTCTTCCAGCGTAGAAGTATCGCCAAGCGGCGCCCCAACCAGAACAGCCTTGAGGAGTCGGCGCATAATTTTTCCGCTGCGAGTCTTCGGCAACTTATTAGCGATTACGATAGCATCTGGCGTAGCGATTGGACCGATGGTTGTTCGAATATGCTTAACAAGGTCTGCACGCAGTTCCTCCGAAGGCGTAAAGCCGCTTCTAAGCACTACGAACGCCACTGGCACTTCACCTTTCACCGCATCTTCTTTGCCCATTACTGCTGCTTCTGAAACCGCTGGATGCGAAACCAATGCGCTCTCAAGCTCAACCGTGCCAATGCGATGCCCCGCAACCTTGAGAACTTCGTCTGCTCTGCCAAGAAGCCAGAAGTAGCCTTCAGAATCCTTCACTGCATAATCGCCTGTGTAGTAGATATTTAGCCATCTTCCGAAGTACGTCTGCTTAAACCTTTCCGGGTCCTTCCACAGCGTCTGCAGCATGCCGGGCCAAGGAGTTTTCACTACAAGGAAGCCTTTGTTGCCAGGCTTTGTCGGTTGCCCTTTTTCATCGTAGACTTCAGCATAAACACTGGGCAAGGGTTTGGTTGCTGAGCCTGGTTTAAGCGCAATGAGCTCTATACCTGACAGCGGAGAAATCATGTATCCGCCTGTTTCAGTCTGCCACCAAGTGTCGATTATTGCTAAGCGCTCTTTGCCGATTACGCGGTAGTACCATTTCCACGCTTCTGGGTTTATGGGTTCACCGACTGTGCCCAAAAGCCTAAGCGTACTGAGGTCATGTTTGTTTATCCATTCCTCGCCGAACTTCATGAACATCCTGACTGCTGTTGGTGTGCTGTAGAGTATGGTTACGCCGTGTCTTTCGATTATGTCCCACCACCGGTCTTGAGCGGGGTAATCGGGTGTGCCTTCAAATAGCAGCGAAGTCACGCCCAAAGACAGGGGCGCGTAAACGTTGTAAGTGTGCCCAGTGATCCAGCCTATGTCAGCAGTGCACCACCAGATGTCTTCATCTGTGGGGTTGAAGCCCCATTTGAGTGTCCAGTATGCCCAAACTAGATAGCCACCTGTGCCATGCTGGACGCCTTTCGGTTTGCCTGTTGTGCCCGAAGTGTAGAGTATGAACAGCGGGTCTGTTGCTTGCAGTGGTTCTGGCTCGACATAGGCGTTTGCGCCTGCTCGAGCGATTGCGTCGTGGTACCAGATGTCACGGTTTGGCTGCATTTGGATGGGTTGACCAGTGCGTTTTATGACGATGACGTTTTGTATGGTTGGGGTGTTTTGGAGGGCGCGGTCGGCGTTGTCTTTTATGGCAACGGTTTTTCCGCGGCGGTATGAGCCGTCCGCGGTGACGAGGATTTTTGCTTCTGAGTCGTTGATGCGGTCTGCGAGCGCTTCGGCGCTGAATCCTGAAAAAATTACGGTGTGAATTGCACCTAGGCGTGCTGCTGCGAGAAGCGTTATTGGGAGCTCGGGAATGACTGGAAGGTACACGGCTATTCGGTCGCCCTTTTTGACGCCGAGGTTTTTGAGGGTTTTTGCGAGTTTATTAACCTCCCTGAAAAGCTGGTAGTAGGTGTAGGTTTTTGTTTCGCCGAGTTCTCCTTCCCAGATGTAGGCTAATTTGTTTTTGCGGTGTGTTTTGATGTGCCTATCTAGCGCATTGTAAGATATGTTGAGGATTCCGCCTTGGAACCACTTGTAGAAGGGCGGGTTTGTGTCGTCTAGAACTTTATCCCATTTCTTGAACCAGTCGAT
>JAOZHU010000038.1 GCA_026014705.1 Candidatus Bathyarchaeota archaeon
CCGGTGTTCGCAGTACTATTCTCGAACAAAAGTGCAGCCAACTGTGAATATTCTTCTTTTACACTTCTGACTTCTTTTATGTCCGCCCAAATGTCCACTTCGATGCCGTAAAGCTCTCCATAGACTTTGTTTAAGACAAGACCAACGCGCCAAACAGGATAAAGCTCTAAAACATCTCCGCTGCGAGACTTGTCTGCATCTAACGAACCGTCAAAAGTCAACACAGTCCAAGGAACGCTTCTCTTTTCATTGAAATTCCTCGCGTCTAAAGCATCTTCGTCGAGTTGCATAGGCCAAGTGTGTTTTCTCGCAGCATCCAAAGCTATTGCCACTGCTTCATCCTTAGAAAGATTAACGCTAGTGCTGCCAATACTGTAAAGATCCCAGTTGTCAATAAAGAAAGCCAAGAAGCCATCTTTGAAAATCATTGATACGAACTTGGTATACGGGGCTGTAGCGCCGTTTGCAGTGTAATACCACTTGAAAAGAGTGCAGTTATCGTAAGCGGTCACTTGGAGCACTTTCTCCTAACGTTTTTGTAACGTTTTTGCCAGCGTCAATATTGTTAAGTGTAGATTTTAATTCTCCGAAAACTGGTTTAGCCGCGTAAGCTTGGTAATTGCTGAGGAAAACTTGAGCTCTTTCAACATCATTTACGCTGACCACTGCTTTAGCCAAGCTCGGCGTACCTTCATTTCCAAACACATATATCTCTTGCAAATTCCCATTAGCAAAAGTAGCAAAAGTGCAAAACGCCTTTAGCTTGCTGTCAGCAGAAGTGAGGTCATAGAGCACGGTCTCTTGTAAAACGGCACCAAGAGACCGCGTATATTGACTATTCTCTTCTGTTGTAACCGCGTATTTTGCTAAGTCAAGGTTAACTAAATTGTTTAAGGCTGTAATCCCTTTTTGTTTCGCGGTCATTTCTGCTGCTTGCGCTTTAGGTGCCACAGCTGCGTAGAAGCTAGAAATCGTCAGCATAGCAAGGAAAAGCATTGTGAACAGCAGTTTCCGTCTAGAATTTATACTCATTTTCTTTTTCTCCTTTAATTTTATGGAAAAGTTTTCTCTTTTCCACTGTCCATTTATGCTGAATCAGGCTTATAAGAACTATTGCGAAATAATATTCCGATTCATACTCCAAAACAGAATATTCTTTGAATTCTGAAGCCCGAGTCGCATGTTAATTGCGTACATGCATATTCAAGAAATTATGATTGTATTTTTGTTGAACATAAAAAATGCAAAGTTTTTATGCAATGCGCAACTCAAATTTCAAGCGTTCCTGAGTGCGGGTATTCCCTAAATAGGTAAACTAACTAAGCAGGAGTCATCTGTTTTGAGGCTAGAAATAGAGCCAAACATGCAAGAAAGAAGCCTCAAAGCCTTCTTAGACTTAGCTATTCTCTCGGCTTTAGCGGAACAACCCCTGACAGGCTACAAAATAAGCCGCCTTTTTTTAAAAAAATTTGGCATCCTCATCAGCCCCAGCATGATATACGCAAACCTGAAAAACCTAGAAAAGAAAGGATGGATAAAATGCAACCAAAAACAAGACGGACGAACCTACAGCCTGACAGAGCAGGGACGAAACATAGTAGAAAACATGACCAACATAACTCAAGAAATCCGCAGCTCCATAATAACAATGCTGAGAAACTAAAGACAAACCTACAAACTCAAAACCACAACGGAAACACCAGAACTGTTTATGCTCCATTTATATAAGGGAGGCTATAGTCACCGCAGAGCACAATAGTCCAAGAACCTATACATCACTCAAAAAGAATTCACACGCCGAGGAACCTTGCTAAGTCGGTTACCGTGAAATAACCTCTTCCTTTTTTGGTGCTTGTTAACCTCATGAAAGCACATACGTTAAAAAGCACCAGCAAGCACTATATTATGCGGGTACTTTGATTTGGAAAAGACGGACTGGGAAAAAACAGTTGACAATCTGCTGCGAGAAGGCATACTGCGTTCACCCAGCGTTATCAAAGCCATGCTTGCCGTGCCCCGCAAACGTTTTCTTCCAGAAGACCAACGCGCGTACAGCGCCATGGACACGCCGCTTCCCATAGGCTTCGGTCAAACAATCTCAGCGCCGCACATGGTGGCAATAATGAACGAGGCACTGCGGTTGGAAGTCGGGCAGAAGGTTCTGGAAGTAGGCGCAGGCTCAGGCTGGCACTCCGCCACGATAGCGGAAATCATAGCGCCTAAAGATGCTCCTCGCAGCGAATGGGGGCACGTGTACACGGTGGAGATAGTGCAGAGTTTGGCGGAAATTGCGAGGAAAAACATCATGAACGAAGGCTACGGCGACCGCGTAACCATAACTTACGGCGACGGCTCGAAGGGGTATCCTGCGAAGGCGCCTTTTGACCGCGTTTTGGTGACGGCGGCTGCGCCGCGTGTGCCTCAGCCACTGGTTGACCAGCTGAAACCTGAAGGCATAATGCTTATCCCTGTTGGCAGCGTTTTGCTGTTCCAGAACCTCGTGAAAATCACCAAAGACTCAAGCGGAGCGCTTAAGGAAGAGAATCTCGGCGGCGTAGCGTTCGTGCCGTTGACAGGCGAGCACGGGCACAAGTTTTAGCTGAGTCTTATCCGAACCATTTTTCCAGTGTGGTTTTGCCCTTCTGCTTCTCCGTGCCTTCCTGCATTTTTTCTAAGGCTTTGCGGACGCGGTCTTCTGAAAAGTCTTTTTGTCGGCAGAGAAAATCCACGATTCCTTCAACATTGGGTTCTTTCCACTCTATCTTGTAGTTGTCGGTGACCGTTGGGCGCAGGAAGACTTGGCGGATGCTTTCAGGCGGATGCGGAAACTCGGCGTTCTTTATGTGCGGCAACGCGTTTTCCAATGTCCCGTGTTCTTTTATGAGTTTCAAGGCAGTTTTGGGTCCTAAGCCTTTGATGCCGTCAGGGTTGAAGTCTGTGCCGATGAGGATGCCCACATCAATCAATTGCTCATGAGTGATTTCACACTGCTTCAGAACAGCGTCCAAAGAAATCACTTCGGGCACGATGTCCACGTACACGTTCTTGCTGGGCAATTTCCGCCGTCCAGAAATGGTCACGTTCCGCAGCAGCAGCGGTGCTCCAAAGAGCAGGCTGTCGTAGTCTTGGCTTGCACAGTAGTCCGCATTACCGCGGCGTGTCATGTGCGCCGCTTGCGCTTCGCCTTCGCTGGGCGCCTGAATCCAAGGCAGCCCCATTAATTCCAGCAGTTTCTGGGCGTCGTCTTTCATGTAATCTTTAAGGCTTGTGGTGGCTTGCGCGAACATGCGGGCTTTCACCATGTCTCCTCTTGCGACGGCTTTCTCGTAGTGTATCGTGGCTTCCACTTTGATTTCTTTGCGGCGTTGAATCTCCGCTGCCTTTAGCACGGGTGGGACGCCGTCGAAAACGTAAATCGGCTTAATTCCCATTTCGATGAGGTTGCTGGTGCGGTAGAGTAAGCCGCTGAGGTGGCTGGTCACTTTGCCCGTGTTGTCCTTCAGCGGTGTGCCGTCGGGCTGGCGGATAATCGCGAGAAACTGGTAGAGCGCGTTGTAAGCGTCTATGGCGACCACTTTGCCGCTTAAATCTTCTAACTTGACCGCTGCTTTCGGAACAATGTCCCTTAGGTTTACGCCCAAAAATGGCACCGTACACTAATGGCGAAAAACCTGAATAATAAACTTGCGAAAGAGCACCTTAGGTGGTTGGGTTGGTTCCGTTTCGTTTGCCGTTTTCTGTTCTGGTTTTCCTGCGCAGCAACAAGCCTTCCCCAAGAAACAGAAGCATAGCTATGAAATTCGTTGCCAAAAGATAAAACAGAATGATGTCAGGCATTTGCCCGTACGCGAAAACCTGGACACCGATAATTATAAATTCGATAGCCACGATACCCATAAAAAAGAGGGAGTAAAACATCAGCCTCGGCACTATGTTTCTACCAATCCACAGGTGCCCGCTGATGTTTGCTTTCTCTTTAGCCACGTATTCGCCGTATTCGTCTTTCTGCAGCAAGCCTAACGCTTCAAGCTTTTGCAAGTGCCAGTAAGCCACGCTTGAGCTACTGAGGTTTGCGCCCCGCATGACTTCCCGCGGACCAACACGCCTGTTCTCTTTAATCACGTACGCGTACACGCGCAGTGTCGTGCCCTCCA
This sequence comes from Candidatus Bathyarchaeota archaeon, assembly GCA_026014705.1. Taxonomy (GTDB): domain Archaea; phylum Thermoproteota; class Bathyarchaeia; order Bathyarchaeales; family Bathycorpusculaceae; genus JAOZHU01. The sequence goes on from JAOZHU010000038.1 coordinate 4,155, forward strand.
GCTCTGTGTTGCCCGCGTTTGTCACGTTTAACGCCTCTCTTCAATGAATGCTTCTACGCCGTACTGGTCGGTTATGAAAATTTGGTTTTCACTCAATACAGTGTTGTATATGTAGCTGTTGCCGTTTTTTGTCAACCGCACTTGTTTAAGCTGTGTGGCGTACGACCAAGTGTCTAAGACGGTGTTGCTCGCAATTTCAACTGTAGCGTTTGCGTTATTTGAGAGCCGCGTCTGTAAAGTTATGTTCCCTGACTTCAAAGTGTCTAGTGCCTTGGCATCTATCCATGGTTTTATAATGTTGCGAACGCCCTCCAGCACAATTAAACGTGACTGGTGTGGTGCCCAATAGTTATTGAAGAGAGCGTCACCCACCCATGTGTCTTTCCTATTTATGAACTCACGCATTTTTGGAATACGTTGAAGTGTCAATCGCAGTGGTATTGGATGGCATAGCTTGAAAAGCATGTAATTCTCTAACTACGGTATTGCTTACTAAGTAACCGATGCCAGTCCATTCTGGTCGCGTGAAGTTAATTCTGCCCGTTACGTTGGTCCACGTTCCATTCATGTCCATGTAAGTTGCAGTCAACGTGCAATTCTCGTCGTACATGTCCATTATTCGGACACCTTCCATCCAGTACGGTGTAAACCAACTGCTGTTCAACAATGAATGCTCTATAATACTGCCATCGCTAGCAATCGTCGGATACTCGCTAGTGACATATGTGACATTGTACCATACTCCGTCAACCCATGCACCTTCCACTTCGTAGCCTGTGCCTGTTCCGTAAAGCATCACAGAGGACTCCGCGGTGATTTTTTCTGCTGCAATAAAGTTCGCTTCAATGAGGGCCGCACTTATGTCTGAAAGATTCGTGACATTCAACACAACATAATACGCAATAGCTGGGCCATCACTTTTACTCACTGGCTTAGAACCGTTAATAATGGTAAAGTTGGCGTAGACAACGTCAACGCTGAAGTCCGCTGTTGGTCCCTGAACATGCCTTATGAACGGTTTTATGTCTAGTTCTGCGACAAGCAGAGGCGAAGCAAAAGCAACTCCTATTGTCAGCGACAGAAAGCCGAACAGTACAAGTTTAGCTTGGTGTTTCATTTTGCAATCACTGGCTTATTCTTGTTATCAATAAGGCTATTAGCTCTATTTGTAGAACAACTCGATACCAAAACATACTCTAAAAACCTTTGCAGCAACTTACTGCAACTCAATAACCAAAAGTGCCCAATTTGCTATCATAATCCCACACACCAAAACCCACCAAACAAGCACAGCAAATATAAGGAAGTCTTACGTTACACAAACGACACGGAGAAAAACCCAATGACAGAAAAAACAGCCACACTATCGCTGGTAACGTGCACGAGCTGCGGGAAACCTATTCCGCCGGGAACAGAAGCCACAAAATTCCTTTGTCCCAACTGTGGAGAAATTCAAATCAAACGTTGTGGGAAATGCCGCAAGTTTGGACGCGCTTACAAGTGCCCTAAATGCGGCTTCACAGGGCCATAAACGGGTGAACGCGAAAATGGGCAGCGTGATAGTCACTTACAAAGTTTTTCCCGAAGACATAATGGAAACTTTTGACGAGTTGAAAAAGAAAATCGAGAAGGGCTTGCCTGACTTCGCTTCGGTGGAAGGCTATGGAGAAGAGCCCATTGCCTTCGGGCTGAAAGCGCTCCTAGTGCAAGTGCGTTTCCCAGAAGACAAAACAGGCATCGTGGACGAGTTCGAGACTGAACTTGGAAAGATAGAGCGCGTAAGCCAAGTTCAAACGCTGTTCGTGCGCAGGTCAAGCAGGTAACCGCTCAG
>JAOZHU010000041.1 GCA_026014705.1 Candidatus Bathyarchaeota archaeon
AGTCTTTATCCTGCACGTTCGCTGCGCCCCTGCACAACGCTATCTGCTGCACGCGACTGTTGTTCCACCCTAACTCCACGAAAACCACATCGTAACCCGCCAAATAATCAAACCAGTAAAGCGCATAATCAGAAGTAAACAGAGGCAGCCCAGTGCTTCGTGAATTCTGTGAACTAAGGCTTTCGTGTATGCTTGTGACGTAGCGGTTTGCCGCATCATGATAATCTGAAGCGTTCGCCATCGCTTGCTTAGCGTAGTTCCCCGTATGCCATTGCCCTAAATCGATCTGGCGTCCTCCCGGCTCGTCGTAAAGGTAGATTCCTAGAAACTGGCTGCCCCATCTTTCCTTAGCAGTGGCAAACCACGGTTCTAGCCATAGCCACGGCTCAACATCAAAAAAAACATAATCAAAATACACAATCACGTTCATGTTAGCGTCCACAGCGTACTGGCAAATTTCGGTAAGCGCCGTTTCATTCATGCTTATGTCCCAGGAATCCACAACAAAGAGGTTCGTGTACCCGCGAACTTTGTCGATGAGTAGCTTTGCTTCACGCGCCGTCTGAGCGCCATAGGTGACTCCGAAAAAAAGAGGAACGCTTGTCGGTTCATTCGGTGCATTATTAGCAACATACGCAATGGGTACAATGATGACGATGGTCAGGATGCCGATGAGAAAAAGCAACCATGGCAACTTCATCGCAATTCAACTGCGCATAAGCTATGAAGATGGCAGCATAAAAATATTCATAACCATAGCAAGCTTTTTAACCATCAATTCTTCAGAAATTTGCAACAGCCTAACAGTTTTGAGTCATTCACTTCAAGCCCATCTTCAGCTTTACGGCTCTTCTTAAATGCGCAAAAATCGTCCGAATTATTGAAAAACTCCAGAATCTCCCTTTACCTATCATGCTCAAGAAGTAGGCGGGACGAAGATAAAACCGTTGAAAAGCCTGCTCGCGGATGTCTCGCAACTCCTGTGGGCTCAAGTTAGGGTTCTCAAAAACAAGAGTAGCCGTGTCGTATTTGTCAAAATCCGTTATCTTCAGCAGCCCCTTCTCTTTGACGCTTTCGTACAAAGGCGTTCCCGGGTAAGGAGTTGCTATATAGTAGCCCACATCATCAGGGCTCACTCTCTCAACAAACTTTATGGTTTCCCAAGCAGTTTCTTTAGTCTCGCCTGGGAACCCAAGAATGACGCCTGCCACGGTCATCAGCCCAACTTCCTTTGCCATCTTAAACGCCTTCAAAATCTGCGCGGGAGAAGTCCCCTTCTGCATGGCGTCCAGCACCTTCGGCGAGCCTGATTCAACGCCGAACCACACGGCGATGCAGCCTGACTCTTTCATTGTGCGAAGAAGCTCTTTGGTGACCATGTCCACACGGGTTTCGCAGTCCCACTCGATTTTCAGTTTTCTGCTCGTGATTTCTCGGCATATTTCCGCTGCGCGCTTTTGATCCACAGTGAACGCGTCGTCATAAAACGTGAACTGTCTCGCGCCGTAAACCTTATTGAGAAACTCAATCTCATCCACAACGTTTTTTGGGCTTCTCATACGATATCTGCGCCCAAACATCCGCACCGCCGTGCAGAAGTCACACCAACAAACGCAGCCACGGCTGGTCATCACTGGAAAAATTACTTTCCCATGTTTCAGTAAACGGTCAAGAGGCCAAAGATGATGCGCTGGAAAAGGAAGCTCATCAAGATTCTCAAGGTAAGGTCTATCAGGAGTCTTCGAGATTTCGCCGTTCTTCCTGCAAGTAATCCCTAAAATGTCGCTGTAGCTCTTGCCTGCAGCTACCCTATGCGCCAACTCCAACATCGTAATTTCACCCTCCTTTCGTACCACAACATCCAGCGAAGGGCATTCCTGAAGTGCCTTGTCATCCCAAAACGTCACGTGAGAACCGCCGATAACAGTCACGCAGTTGGGACAAATTTCCTTAGCCACCTGCGCTATGCGCAACGCAGACTTATACGTGAGCGTGGTTGACGTTATTCCAACAATGTTCGGCTGGCGTTTGTAGATTTCGCTCTTAATTTCTTCGTAAGACATTTTAATTACTTGGCAATCAATGACGTCAACTTTGTAGCCGTTTTTCTCCAAGACAGCGGCTAAGTAGCCTAAGCCTAAAGGCGTGAACGGTGGATGTTGATGAGAACCCGCGGGGTAAGGTGGATTCACAAGAGTTACATGCAACGGCATTGGTCTTCCCTAAACTTTTATCCTAGCACAACTACATGAAGACGCGTGCTTAATATATTTTGCAGAAACAACCATGCATGAACCAAGAAAAAACAGCCGGTCAATTCGAAGAAGCTAAACGAGAAACAAGAACGATAGGTAGAGGAAAGTGTGAAAAGCACGTCAGGGTTTGCTGAGGCTCCGAGCGGTGCAATTGGAGAAAAGAGAGAAATGCAACTCTTGAAACAACAGCTACTATACTGCTGTTAGTTGCGTTTCCGCTCAGAGCCCATTCAGCCCCAATCTCTCTCCGTTGCATTTGGTACTTGTTTTGTGGATGACTAAAAAAAGGGGGAGATGTAGTTTGGTCTTGTTTCATAACTACTTCTTCCTGAGTATCAATACTCCAACGATGATGACGACAAGTATTATCGCGACACCGACGCCTACAAAGTGCATAGTGTAATCAATTGGCTGCGGGTATTCTACTGGCGGAGATTCCTGCGGTGCTTCTGAAACGCCTACATATGTCTCTGCATACGAACCATAGTAAGAATTGGTGCCTGCGAACGTAGCGATAATAGTATATTCGCCTGGAACTTCGGGAGTCCACATCTTCTTGAATCCGCCACTTGTGTCGCTTGTGACGGTGCCTATGTGTATGAAGTTGCCGTTGGGGTCAATCGTGTCCAGTGTCACTTCAACGCCCTTCGCGTTCGCGGGGTATGCTTGTTGCATGTACAGGTATTCCATCCATCCCTGCATGCTGGCATCGCTCACTGCAGCAACACCATTTGCGTAGCCGAGTTTTTCAGCAAGTTTCCTCGCGCCTGGCGCTTGGTCAGTCACTGTGCCTTCAATCAGAACTGCATCTCCATTTACCGAAACTTTTGGTGAAGCAGTAACAGTAGTCATGCTGGGTCCCTTGCCGTAGCAGTATATCTGATTGTCATAACTGTTGAGGCTTACAGCGTAACCGTCTGCGATGGCCACACCAGAACCAGCAGCCATTGCGGCGGACCAGTGCAATACTTTCCATATCTCCTCGCCTGTAGTCGCGTTGATGCAGCGTAGGTATGAGCCGCGGAATAGCGGCTGAGTAGGGGAGTGTTCGCTTGTGGTCAAGTAGAGTTTTCCGTCGCAATAGGCAGCGATGCCTACGGGGTAAGTGCCACCGTAGGGCGATTCAAAACCAACGTTCTTGGCTGTATATGTCCACAGGATTTTTCCTGTGGTTATGTTATAGGCTACTACTTGTCCGCCATAGCCATAGCTGAAGAATTTGCCTTCATAAACACCTGTGCAGTCAGCCGTGCTCAGACCATAGAATTGCATTTGAGCCTCTGGTTGAGTTTCCCATATTTGTTGCCCTGTTGCGAGACTGAAACCCCAGTATTTCCTTGTCAGCTGCTCTCTGTAGATAAAGACTCCGTCTTCTGGACTTATCGTGTCAAACCTCATTCCTCGATACGTGTTAACTCCTTCGCCTGGAACTGCGGCTGCTTGTGGCGGCGTGAAGGTGATGTTCCACAGCAGTGTTCCTTCTTGCCCTGGTTTCAGGCTCAACGCCCAGAAGTTTCCCTGTATGATCCCTCGTGCATCATTTTGTCCTGTAGTTCCGCCAATCACGTATTGATCTTCACGAACCGCGAGGATGCTGCCCTGTACAGCAGGTATCGACACGTTCAATGAAAAACCGTTTCGTCCGTCATATGTTTCATTTAAGCCTGGTCTCCACATCCAGTAGTCATTGCTTGACCAGCTGCGTTTCCACCATATGGCTCTGCTAGTATTCCACACTTGCAGGAAATAAGCTGGCGTGGTGGTTCCAAGGTTGACGATGTTGTAGCGCAGTATGCTTCCGTCTTTGCCGTAGACAGCCGTACCTGTAGCACCAGTAGTTATCGTGCGTGTGCCTCTGCGTTCAGTCTGAGTCGTGTTGGCTATGCCGCAAATGTAGTTGCTTGAGTACGCATCAAACATCATCCAAGTGCCTGTTGTAGGGCCATTGGTGCTCCACAGGTATGGAAAGCCTCCGTGCTGGTTGCCCGAGTCATAGTTGTATATCTGGCCAAACGCTAGTGATTCCCCTCTGATGCTGCCTGAAGAAGACCCGCTGACTCCCGCTACGGCACCAGTGGTGTTGTGGAAATATTCTTTTTCGCCTGTATACAGGTTAACGCACCACCAGCCCTCCCTTGGAAGTGATTGAACGTTATAGTAAATGTGCCCGTCAAGGATTATCGGCGGTGATAAGCTAACACCTTCGTAGTGCATTGTTTGGTAGCCAGTGTCACCATACCGTTCGTCCATTATGCCGCCAGACCAAATTGGAGTTGCCCACATTATATGCGCGCTTTCAGGACCTTTACCGTAGGCAAAATTCTCAGTTGGACCAACATTCTGCGCCGCACCAGCTAACCAGTTCGATGCAAGCACGTACCATAATCTGTTTGCACTGTTGATTGGGCGCGTCCAATACTGCGTGGGAAGCGGCGCCTCAGGCTACGGCTGCACTTGTTCCGTCGTCACTACTAGAGTAATTGGGTCGCTTTTGCTGGTTGAATAAGTATCGTTTACGTAATCGGCTCCTCTAACATCGGTTGGAGGCACAGGAATCCCCGTTATTTTGTGCTCAGCAAACCTGGCCACAAGAGTATATTCGCCTACTTCTGTAGTCGTGTAGATCGCATAACCTGACCCAACTGGGTCTGACGTGAATGGTCCCAATGTTTCTGTGTTGCCACTGGGTTTAGTGACATCCACGTAGAAGGTCCAGCGGTCACCGTAGGCGCCCTGTGCAGTTGGCGGAGGGTCCTGAATCCAAAAAGCTATGAGCACTTCCTGGTTTACTCCTATGGGGTTATTGTTAACAGCGATAAAGCACCATGTGGGGATAGTCCACGCAGGAGTATGTGCATTAACAAGGGGTAAAGCAAAGAGTGTAACAGCGATAGTTGACAGCAGGATTAGAGTAATTGCGGTTTTGCTTCTTGGTATTTGCATTTTTCTTTCTCTCCTTTGAATTTATTTGAGTAGGCATGTTGCTCCGGCAGCTATTTAAAATTTGTCATTTAAACCCAAAAGAGTAAATATTATCAACATTAGTGTGCCACGCGAATTAGTAATTTACATTAAAAATCGGGAAAACAATCATGCAGCCGAAAAGAAACACACACGCGCCGTTTAGCCACAATTGGCTCAAGAGTTGATAAACAGCCTAAACTTGTTGCGTTAGTTGCTCAGTTTTTAGGATAAATGCTCTTCCAATGATTACCATTCTCTACTTTCGTTATTCTTTTCGTTCATTGAATCAACATTCGGATCATGCGAAAAAGCGGGAAGTCGATTACTTTGACCCCCATAGTCAACCATCCACTGTGTTCTTCGAAGAGAACATGAGCCACGTTAATCTTGCAGAGGCGCAAAAAGGCTTCACCAATATTACTCTGCTCCTTTAGAATAGAACCCAGACACCGCTACGGCTCGGATGCCCATAAGGACTCAACAGTTCCCATAAGACAGCTCGAGTCACCGATACCCCGTGTGCCTTTTTTAAGCGGCATTTTGAGAGGAAAAGCCTCTGCCTCCTGTTCGCTTTTGCAAGATTAACAGCAACCCCGTCTGAGGGTGCTAAAAAGGAAACAGGAATAACCGCACTAAAACAAGTATAGGCAGCGCAAAAAGAATACACAAAACTATGGAAACATCCCTGATTCTCAAAGCAAGCAATACCTTATCTGCCGACAATGCATCATCAGGCTCACCAAGAACGTATTGTCCAGGCTTTTCCAGTTGCACGCGAAGAGCCCCCGCCATCGCAGCCATAGGCCAGCCGTGGTTTCTGCTAGGCGTCTTAGCGTTGTCGCGGCGAGCAATCGACCATGCATTCTTGTAGTCAGCACCTAAAAGGGCTGAGGCTAACACTATTAGAACTGCTGTTAATCGGGCTGGGATATAGTTGACCACTGTATCGAGGTTCGCGGAGAACCAGCCGGTGTTGATGTGCTCGCGGTCTTTGAAGCCTACCATGCCGTCAAGCGTGTTCACGGCTCTAAACGCCACAGCGCCTGTAACGCCTAGAAAAGCATAAGCGATTATAGGTGAGAGTTTGAAGTCTATGAGGTTTTCAGCCATGGACTCAATGACCGCTGAACCGATTTGTGCTCCAGTTAAGTCTTTTGAGTCTCTGCGCGAAAAATGCGAGTACTTTCGGGCTTCATTCAAATTATCCGCGGCGATGGCTTTAGCTGCAGCGTTCGCCCAGTCCGTTTCAAGCTTGATGCATACAGTAAACTTCAAGATTACCGTAGCCACGGCAGCGTAGAAAAGGAGATGCAACCACGTGAAAAGAAACCATAACCCGAAAAAGACAGGCAACGCAAACGTAAATATCACAGTCAAAGCCAAGAAGACTCCATTTAATTTTTCAACTTTTGGGTTCGAGCTCTTGAAGTGAGGCTCCAGCGCCTTGGTCAGCTTACCCATTATGACCGTTGGATGCAGTTTAAATCTTAACTTTGATGGGTTGTTAGGCGAAGGGTCACCAACAAGCAAGTCTATTGCAATGGCTATTATAAGCACGAGAACCGAGACAACGATTGATTCAGCTAAGATGTGCATCACCATTAGCGAAAGATTATCACAGTTCTGATGGAGCGTAGAAATTTATCTGTATCGATTAACGCCCTCTCCTCAGAAGCAAACAAGCCTTGAAATGGCACCCGCAAGATAAATTATGTTTCCACAGTTCGCTTTTGTATAGCCAAAGTAAGCAATTCAAATTTTGACGTAGCAATATAGACTGCTGTTTGTGCGTGTCTTGAAAGAGTGACGGGGCTGATTGCTGCCTGAACCTCTGTTGCAATATGGGAAAAACATTATTACCGCAAAACGCAGTAACGCATGAGGGTTTGCTGAGGCTCCGAGCGGCGCAATTGGAGAAAAGAGAGAAATGCAACTCTCGCTAAACAACAGCTACTACGTTAGTTGCTGTTCCGCTCAGAGTCCTTTACAGCCCCATCTTCCTCCGTGTTTTGTGAGTGACTAAGAAAGGGGGATATGATTGTTGGCTTTGTTTGTTGCTACTTTTTCTTTATCCAGATTCCGACAAGGACGACTGCAACGATTATTGCTATTCCAACTCCTATGATAGTCCCTGTATTATCGATTGGTTGCGGATACTCTGGTGGTGGTGTTACTGGTGGTGCTTCGCCGACAGCCATGTAGGTTTGTGCGAAGGAGCTACCGTAGGATTTGGAGCCCGCGAACGTGGCGATTATCTTGTATGTGCCTGGTACTTCTGGAGTGAATAAGCATCCGTAAGTGCCGGTGACGTCGCTTGTGACGGTGCCTATGTGTATGAAGTTGCCGTTGGGGTCAATCGTGTCCAGTGTCACTTCAACGCCCTTCGCGTTCGCGGGGTATGCTTGTTGCATGTACAGGTATTCCATCCACGCGCCCATGTCTTCATCAGATATTGCAGGTGTGCCTTTTAGTGCAAAGTCTAGTTTGCCATTTGTGTTGAAGCAGCCGCCTGGAGAATCATCTGTGACTGTGCCTGTGAGCATTACGCTGGAGCCTAATGCTGGAACCATCTGCGGTGCGGAAACTGTAGTTTTGCTGTTTCCCTTGCCAATGCAGTATATCTTGTTGTCGAAATAGTTGAGTCCTATAACTCTGCCTTCTGCCAGCTGCATGTACTGCCCTGTTAGGTGTGCTCCTCCGTTGGCTCCGAAGCCCATTATTTTCCATAGTTCTACGCCGTTGGATGCGTTGATGCAGCGGATGTTTGGTCCACGCCACATGGGCTGAGTGATTGAGTGTTCGCCTGTGAGCGTGTAGATTTTTCCGTCAGCTAAGCCGAATATGTTGATGGGGTAGTTGCCGTAGGGAGATTCGAAACCGACG
>JAOZHU010000014.1 GCA_026014705.1 Candidatus Bathyarchaeota archaeon
TCAAGAGAAAAACTCGAAGAATGCGCCTCGCGAAGAAGAGTCAAAGTTCGTTTTGGTTCCGGGAGTGCATGTGCATAAGATAAGAAATGCTGTTGACGGCGCTCAGGCGAGTGTTCTATGCTTTACTTCAATAGACATGTTCCGAAAGGTGCGCTTCATCACCGAAGATGTTTGGAAGAGAGGCGTGAGCAGAGGCGTTAAATTTCGATTCATAATAGGCAAGCCTCATGAAGAACGAGCGGTTCTGCAGCTTGACCCAATCTTGAAGAATAATGAATGTTTCCAGATTAAATGGACTCGCACACTCATGCCCTGCGTAATTCTGATTGACGGGAAAGAGGTTTTTCTGAGAACGGAACTGAATCTGGATGCTCCTGTTTTATGGTCTAACAATGCCTGCATCATAGCCATGATACAGGGATATTTCGAAACAAAGTGGAAAATGCTGAAAGAAAAATACAGCGGATAGCAACAACTTCAAATCAGCAAACTGCACTTGTGGCCGCAAAATTTAGCAAAATTAGAAAGCCTAATATCCGCCTCCCTGAGACACTATGGAACGGTGAAATATTTTGCCTATTGACCCTGAATTCCAAAGCAACCGCCAAGTTGCCGCCGAGCACAACGGGCACAGAGTATGGGGGCCTGTAGAGCCACCGCAGAAACTGGGCATTCATGGAACAAGCAGCGCCGTTGACTGGGACGTTTGCATCGGATGCGGCACATGCATTGACGTTTGCCCCGTTTCACTGTATGACTGGGCTGAAACCCCTGGGCACCCGACTTCGGAGAAGAAAGCTGACCCCGCCCGCGAAAAAGACTGCATCCAATGCTTAGCCTGTGAGATGAACTGCCCCACCGCAGCGATAAAAATAATCACGCCATAACGACCATAGCAGCGCCTGGGCATACGGGCGCTTCCCCGCCTTTTTCGATGATACCACGGGCATAAGATAAAACCGAAAGCACCATAGTTACTATTTTATGGTGAGAACAACGGATAAAACTAATGAGAACTTGAAGGCGGCTTTTGCAGGCGAATCACAGGCTAACAGGCGCTACTTGGCTTTTGCACAGAAGGCGGAAGAAGAAGGCGCGACGCAGGCTGCCAAGCTTTTCAGGGCAGCGGCGGAAGCAGAGACAATCCATGCGCTGAATCATCTACGGATAACGGGCGAAATAAAAAGCACAATCGGCAACCTAGACGCGGCGGTTTCTGGTGAAACCTTCGAGTTCAAGAAAATGTATCCCGAATACATCAACAGGGCGAAGCAGGAAGGAAACAAACAGGCCGCATGGAGCTTCGATGTGGCAAGCAAAGTGGAGCAAGTGCACGCTAGACTTTTTCAGAAGGCAATTGACGCGTTGAAGAATAAGAGGCAGCTGGAGAAAGTGGACTATTACGTGTGCGGCGTCTGCGGAAACACGGTGGAAGGTGCGCCGCCGGAAAATTGCCCCATATGCGGCGCTCCTAAAGAGAACTTTTTCAAATCCGTTTGAGAAGGCTAAAACAACAATTTCCCCTTTTTTCAAGCTGCGTTACGCTAGCCTTCAATAAGGTTATATCAAACTTGAGCCAAAGTATTATGTGGGTGGTTTTTTGGGTTGTTGGAAATGGTTTAACAGTGTTCTGAAAGAGGCTGAAGTGGAGGTTACAGACGCGAACAAAGAGAAAATTGATGATGTAATCCACCACTATATAGGTGAACAAGCCAGCCAAGGTCGCTGCTCAGCAGACTGGCGGAAAGCCCGCAAAGAAATAAACGAAAGCCCTGAAATGAAGAAGGAACTCATCGCCAAACTCAAAGCAATCGTCTAAAAAGCCGCAGGAAGTAAGCTCTCAAACTCCCTCTTTTTCCCTTGATTCCAGTAGGCCTTATATAAGTTAATGCCTGTTTATTCGCCATATAGTGAGTGTTAAAAATGGATAAGTGGGAATGCACGGTATGCGGCTACATATACGACCCACAGCAAGGCGACCCAAAACGCAACATTTCGCCCCAGACACCTTTCGAGCAGTTGCCCGAAAACTGGACTTGCCCGGTATGCGGGGCACCTAAAAGCTTGTTCGCAAGAAAACAGCCAAAACCGGTTTGAGAATTCAGGGAAAAAGAGAAGAAAGCTAAGCTTTGATTTTCGCAGCGATTTGCTTGCCGAACCCAAAGCACTTTTGCAGGTCCTCTGCGTCTGGAACGTATTTCACTTCGATGCCTGCTTCTTCAACTTGGAAGCCTGATTTCCGCGCGGTTTCTGTCATGCTTTTCACGGCGCCACCGCCCCAGCCGTAAGAGCCAAAGAATGCCCAAAGTTTGCCTTTAGGCTTCAACCCAGTAGCGTACGTTAAGAAAGCGCTTATTGTGGGGAACATTTGGTTGTTAAGCGTCGGCGAACCAACGATAACAGCTTTAGCATCGAGAATCTCGGTAATGGCTTCAGTCAAGTCGGAAGCCCGCATCTTCAGTACCTTCACTTCAACAGCTTCGCTGGCTACGCCTTCCGCGATGGCTCGCGCCATTTTGTCGGTGCTGCCCCACATCGTATCGTAAACTATGACTACTTTCTGTTTAGCCACGCCGCTGCTCCAATTCAAATATGCCTGAATAATCTTGGACGGATTAGCTCGCCAGATTACGCCGTGGCTGGGCGCGATTACCGCGGGCGCGATGCCCATCTGCACCACTTCCTGAATTTTCCGCGTTATGAGCGGCGCAAGCGGCATCAGAATGTTCGCGTAGTAAGTTGCGGCTTCCTCCATTAACACGTGCGCGTCTACTTCATCGTCGAACCGCTGCGCGCTTGCGAGGTGCTGTCCGAAGGCGTCGTTGGGCATCAGGATTTTGTCTTCCACTATGTACGTGAACATGCTGTCGGGCCAATGCAGCATGGGTGCTTCCACGAACCGTAGCGTGCGTTTGCCCAGTTTCAGTTCGTCGCCTGTTTTCACGGTTTTAATGCGGAACTCGTTGCCGTAGTGTTCGGTTATGGCTTCTTTGCCGCGTTCCGAAGCGATTATTGTGGCGTTCTTGGCGTATTGTGCGATTGTGGGCAGGGCGCTGGAGTGGTCCATTTCAACGTGGTTGATTATTATATAGTCGATTTTAGCAGGGTCTGTTATGGCGCAGATGTTGTGCAGTAGCTCGTTGGAAAACGTGTGTTTCACAGTGTCAATTAGCGCTGTTTTCTCGTCTTGAATCAAGTAAGCGTTGTAGGTTGTGCCTCTGCGGGTGACGTAGCCGTGGAAGTCGCGTAGGTTCCAGTCGACGATGCCGACCCAGCTTATGCCTTCTGCTAAAGTGATTGTTCCCATTTTTTATTCACCTGTTTTTGTTATGTTTATTTTGTAGGATGTTTTGACGCTGGCTTTTTCAAAGAGCAAACCAACCGGACAGTTCTTCAGCGTCACCTCGTGTAGCCTTTGGATTCTATCCTCCGGTGCATCAGTCTTAATTGCAATGTCGAATGTTTCTTCAGTGATTGTGCCTGCTTCGTCAGTTTTCACGGCTGAAACTTTCACTGTTAAATCTTTCAGGTTGACGCGCATTTTTTTAGCTGTTAAGAGGCATATGACTGCGTAGCAGCCTGCGTGGCTCATGACGCACAGCTCAAGCGGAGTTGCGCCTATGTTTGTGCCAGTGTCAGATGGTTGGTCAGAAATTACGCTGTGTGATCTGCCGTTGTCTAGGGCTAATTGGAAGCCTTTAATTAACTGTGCGGTTGCATAAAGTTTCGCTGTCAATGTTTCATCCTCCAAAAGATTAGAAAAAGTCATGCACTTGACTGTTTATATGGGTTTCGTTCCAAGCAGGATGCTGATGGAACTCGTAAAGATAATATGTGAGAGAGCCGCAATTATTGGTCAAGCGGGGAACTTGTTCAGGGTTGAAGCTGGGCAAGCTGACTTGCTGGAGGTTAATGGCGGATGAGTTTGATACCTGACGATAAGAAAGAGCAGTATAAGCAAGAGTTTAGAGAGAAACTGGAAAGCCCTGTGAAGATTGTGATGTTCACGCAGGAGATTGAATGCCGTTTCTGTTCGGAAACGCGGCAGCTGATCCGAGAAGTTGCAGAGTTAAACGAGAAAATTACGGTTGAAGTTTACGATTTCATGGCTGACGCCGCTAAGGCTAAGGAATATGGTGTTGAGAAGATTCCCGCGTTGGCTGTGGTTGGCGAGCGGGACTACGGCGTAAGGTTCTACGGCATACCCTACGGGTACGAACTGCAGACTTTGAAGGAAGCCATCGTAAGCGTTTCACGGGGCAGAACCGACCTGTCGGATAAAACCAAGGTGATATTGGCGGATGTGAAGGCACCTGTGCATATTCAAGTGTTCGTGACTTTAACGTGTCCGCATTGCGCTGCGGCGGCTGCGGTGGCGCACAAGTTGGCAGTGGAGAGCCCGCTGATACGCGCTGATGTCATCGACAGCAACGAGTTTCCTGCTTTGGCTCAGAAGTACGCGGTTATCGGCGTGCCGAAGGTTGTTATTAACGAGAAGGTGGAGTTTATGGGGGCGTTCAGCGAGGACTTGTTCGCGGAGTATGTCTTGCTCGGCGCCTTTTAGCATGAATGGAGCAATGGCAAGTGAGCGAAGCAAATAAGGCGGAAAGCGTTTCGCTGGTTTTTGTTTACAGCGGCGACTTCATGGAGCGCGTGATACGGAATTTGATTAATGACCCGTGTTTCTGCCAGTCCTGCGGGCTTTACTGCGAATCCTGCAAGTACAACGTTTACAGCTTTGTGCGGAACGTGCGCGCGGCGATTCAGTTGCCCAGCGTGGCGGATTTGCCTGCGTTCATCGACAATCCAGAAGAGTACATGCCTAAAAAACTGCCGAAAGCGGATATTTGCTTGGCGTCGGGTTTGCATAAGGATTTGCTGCTGGAACTACCTGAGCACATTGCGAAAGCGGGCATAAAGGCGTTGATTGCACCGATAGAGGATTGGCAGGAAGTACCCTTAGGCGTGAGAAAGCAGGTGGAAACCCGATGCGTTGAGTTGGGGTTGGAGTGCGCTTTTCCGAAGCCTTTCTGCACGCTTGTGCCTGAAGAAGGCAAGCCGACCATTGCGAAGTTTATTGCTGAGACGAAGGTTGGGCGTCCACTGCTTGAGATTACGCTTGCCACTATTGGCAAGGACGAAGTTATCGAGTGCGCTGTGGTTAGGCGTAGCGCTCCGTGCGGTTCTACGTGGTATATAGCGCGGAAACTCGCTGGCGTCTCCACGCGGCAGGAGGCGCTTTATGATGCGATTGCGAAGGCGCATCACAGTTACCCGTGCACGGCGACGATGAACACTGACCCTGAGACTAAAGAGCCTATTCTGCACATCGGCGGGTTCACGATACGCGAGGAAGTGGATAAGGCGTTGGAGAAGGCACGTGCAGAAAAACAAAAAGAGCAAGCTGCTACTTAGATTACTTTGTTTAGGGTGTTTCTTATTCTGTTTCGGTTGCTGGTGATTATGCCCAAGGTGTCTTCGCCTTTTTCGCTTAATGTGTAATATTTTGTGTTATTGACGTACTCGGCTTTTATTGCGTGTCTTTTTTCCAGCGAGTGCAGGAGGCTGTAGACTGTTCCTGCGCAGAGGAGGACGCCGTATTCTCTGTGAACTATGGTTATGATGCCGTAGCCTGTTAGTGGTTTTTCGCTGATGGTTTTGAGGATTATTATGTCTAGGAGTTTCTTTATTATGTGGTCTTCTATGTCTTTGACCGCTCGTGAAGATAGTGGTTCTGTTATGCTCATGTCCTGCATTATGCTATCCTCCTAGTCGCATATCGCAATTAACAAGAGACTTATGGAGTGTTACTGGCAACGTAGTATAATAACATTTTGTTGAAATTGCAAGAGCCAATGGGAAATCCGAGCAAATCATAGGCGTTTGTAGCAGTTCACAGCGTTTATTGATGCCCTACTAATCCAGTTTCAATGTGTTTCAAGCGGCATCCCGCAAGCAAAGGAACATCAATTTATGTATAAAGATATCTTACAGTTAACCCCTCTGAGCAGCAGTAGTGATGACGCGTGGGCAATGCGGAGTCGCAAGCTGAACCCAAGATAAGAACCCGAAGGTTTTACTTAAGCTTTGACTGCAGCAGTGACACTGATTGTCGTAATCATTAGCGTCGTTTTCTTAGGCTTATTCAATTTAGATCAAAACAATTATGGCTCGGGACCAGTAGAAATCGAAGTCATATCTGACAAGCTCGTCTATCTGCAAGGCGAGGAAGTACGATTCTCCATCTATGTGAACAATGAGCAAGATTGGGAAGTGCCGCGCCCATACACTATAACCTACCATGTGGAGAAAGATAGCGACAGCATAGATAGCATCACCGTTTCCATTGAACTCCATCAGGGTTCAATCCCCACTTTTCCCGCGCGTTCAAGAACTCAATATACCCCCTATATTTGGGATCAGAAGGCTTGCGTAGACGGTAACCGTGCTTTTGTAAAGTCTGGAAACTACACTTTTACTGTTACCCTCAGTGGGCTAGTTGACCATGACGGCGACAATTGTACTTTTGAAATAAGGCAACACAGTTCGCCTTGCTGCTCGATGCCCAATTTTCACTGAATTATTAAGCGTTTGATGTGTTGCAAAAAACGTAGAAATGGAAAAAAGTTGTTGTTGCGGTTTCTGCTTTTTTAGCAGTGTCCGCAGCAGCATCCGCCCGAATGCCCAGACTTTCCGCCTGCAAACTTCGCTGGACTCTTGTCGAACGTTGCCTTGCAGGACGCGGCGCAGAAATAGTACGTCTTACCCATGTAGTCCGACTTGAACTTGGCGGTCTTCTCGTCAACCGTCATTCCGCAAACAGGATCTTTAGCCATAACTCACTTCACCTCCCCACGCACTTGTGACTTCTCACCGTTAAACTTTTCGAACTTGAACTTAGCCAACTTCAAAGTAGCCGAGTTACTGACAACCGTCAACGAGCTCACCGCCATGGCGCCAGCCGCGAACATCGGATTCAAAATCCCAAACGCCGCTATCGGAATCATCACGGCATTGTAAATGAACGCCCAGAACAGGTTACCGTTGATTTTCCGCATAGTCTTCTTGCTGAGCTCCACGCCAAGCGCCACATCACGCAAATCATCCCTGATTAGCACAATGCCACCCGTTTCCTTAGCAATATCCGTCCCACTGCCGATGGCAATGCCAATGTCCGCCTGCGCTAACGCGGGCGCGTCGTTTACACCGTCGCCCACCATAGCCACAACTTTGCCTTTACTTTGTAGGTTTTTGATGGCGTCCACTTTCTGCCACGGCAACACATTAGCGATAACCTCGTCTATGCCCAATTGCCCAGCGATGGCCCTTGCGGTGCGTTCGTTATCCCCTGTCAACATCGCAATTTCCAGCTGCATGCGCTTCAGCTGCTGAATGGCTTCAGAAGCGTTTTCCTTCAAAGTATCCATAGCGGCGACTATACCTGCCACTTCGCCGTTGACCGCCAGCAGCATGGCGGTTTTCCCTTGGCTCTCCAGCGTAGCTAAATCACCTTCTAACTGCGCTATCGGAACGTTCTCTCCGTGCATCAGCGTGCGGTTGCCCAAGAGGATTTTTTTGCCTTCAACGACGCAGCGGACACCGCGCCCCGGCAGAGCCTCGAAGGTTTCAGCATCTGCCAACTTGATTTCAGCCTTTTGCGCATGGCTAGTGATTGCCTCCGCCAGTGGGTGCTCTGAGCCTTTCTCAGCAATAGCCGCGTACCGCAGTACGTCTGTTTCCGTGAAGCCGCCGTAAGCTTTGACATCGGTCACTGAGGGTTCGCCCTTTGTAAGCGTTCCCGTTTTATCAAAAACTACGGTGCTGAGCTTGCGGGCTTTTTCCACGTATTCGCCGCTTCGCAGTAGCACGCCGTATTCGGCGCCTTTGCCTACGCCAGCCAGAATAGCAGTTGGCGTAGCTATGCCCAAGGCGCACGGGCAGGAAATCAGCAGCACAGCGAGCAAAACCAGAAAAGCGCTTGAGAACGCTTCGCCCAGTGACAGGTTAAGGTAAGCGGTGTAGTAATAGAGCCACGCGGCGAAGGCGACAGCAGCTACGGTGAAGACTATTGGCACAAATCGGGCTACTACGCGGTCTGCGAACCTTTGCACTGGAGCGCTTGACGCTTGAGCTTCTTCCACCAAGCGCACTATTTGGGCGAGAGCGGTGTCTTCGCCGACTCTTGTGGCGCGTATCTTCAGGAAGCCTGTCTTGTTGATGGTGGCGCCTATGACTTCGCTGCCCACGTTCTTCTCAACGGGTATGCTTTCGCCCGTGAGTAGTTTCTCGTCTACTGAGGAGTAGCCTGCGGTGACGACGCCGTCTGTTGGAATTTTCTCGCCGGGCTTCACGATTAACGTGTCGTCCACTTGCAGTTCGTCTATGGAGACCTCCATTTCCTGCCCGTCGCGGAGCACGCGCGCCATCGTCGGGCGCAACTCAAGCAGTTTCCTTATGGAGGCGGCGGACTTGCGGCGTATGATTTCCTCAATGTACTTGCCCAGCAAAACGAAGGCTAAAATGCCCACGGACACTTCCAAGTACGTTATGCCTTCATGCGTGACTGCGGGCAGAAACGTGCCCAGCGCGCCGTAAATCCACCCTGCCAAAACGCCTGTGGCTACGAGCACATCCATGTTTATTTTTCGGTTTCGAAGCGAATAGTAGGAACCTTTTATGATGCTGAAGCCCGCAATCCACACTATGGGCGTTGAAACGAGGAATATGGCTAAGCCGTATACGGAAAGCCCGCCTGCGATTTCTAGATACATTATGGCTGCGACTATGCCGAAAAGCGAGAGCACACGGAGTGCGCCTGCGGCTACGACGCCGATTAACGTTAAGGCTACGCGGCGTTTCATGGCTTTCAATTCGCGTTCAGGTGCCTCGTACACGTCGGCGCATTGTTGACTGCAGAAGTAGTACCATCGGTCGCCTATTTTGCGTTTGATGGCTGTTTCCGTGTCAACCATCATGCCACACACAGGGTCTCTTGCTTGTGCCATAGCGGGTTAGCCTTCCGTGAAAAATTTGTATATTATTGCTTTCGTGGCATCGCTTATAAATATATCTGCACAAGACATATTTTTCATCCACTCGAAACCCACTACCAATTAAAGAACCGCCACAAGCAATGCTTCTAAAAAAACCGAAGTCCTCACTCTAGCCGCTTAATGATGTGACAGCCAAACTTCGTCTTCACCACAGCCGAAGTCTCGCCTTTCTGAAGCGCAAAAGCAGCGCTCTCAAACTCCTTAACCATCTTGCCCCGCGTAAA
>JAOZHU010000017.1 GCA_026014705.1 Candidatus Bathyarchaeota archaeon
CGGCGTGTATGATTCGGGAATAGATGTTCTCGACGACAACGACATACAAGTAACAGCGGGATTCTTCGTAATCCCCGAATACGCTTTCGGCGCACTTATATCCTTAGCAGCATGTTTCGCAGCCTTCGCAGTATTCAAGAGCCGCCCAAACTTGCTGCACCCAAAACTCTGCTAATAAGAATCACAAAAAACGTCGTTCCTCTCTTTCTCTTCTCTTGCCCATTCACCACAACATAGAAGAACCAATAAAGCAACTAAGCACCACGCTGCATCGTTGAAACATTTTTTCTCAGACTCTATTTTGCAGTGCCGCCACGCTATTCTGCTGCAACGCTTGAGCAGCAAGCTGGCGAGCACCTAAATCTGATGCTAAACCTGCAGCGTGCAAAAACTTGAAAAACAAGCTTTCAATAGGTTACGTACGTTTACGTGGCTGGATCTATCAGCGCTTTTTATAAATCCTGTTAATGCATAACCAACGCTAATTATGGGTTTTCTTTTTCCTATTCTGTCACTTAAGTATCCTGAGAACGACTTAACAAAGCTTGATGCGCCATCGGAAAATCCCTCAATTAATCCTAAGGCTTCTGGTCCTGCGCCTAAGGCGGCGAGGAAGAATGGGAGAACCGCCGTAACCATTTCATGACCTGCATCGCCAAATAAACTTGTAAATCCCATGGCAACAACATTCTTATTTAACCACTTTCCACTTTTTTTACTGTTATCAGATTCGGCTTTCATTTTTTGTGCCTTCTTCTCTGGGATCGAATTGTTTTGTTAGTGCAAGATGGGCAGTTAAGAACTTCTTTAGTCGTGATGCGCGCTTTGTTGGTTTTTGTTTTTTGAAATCATCGATTATTCTCTTGAAAATGTCGGGAACTTGAGGAGAATTAAGAACTTCTTCAGAATCCATCCACGCATATTCTGTGGCTTCTTTAGTAATAATTATTCTTCCTCCGATTACTATTGCTTCATAAGCAATGATGATGTGATGTATCGGTTCGTCGTTTTCAGAGAAGAAGTCATCATAGATTCCAACGAATTTTGCTGGAAGAATTTCTAAGCCCGTTTCTTCTCTGCCCTCACGCACGAGGGTTTGTTTTACGGTTTCGTCTGGATTTACGTAACCTCCAGGAATGACCCAGTACTTGTGATAAGGTAAATCGCCTTCCCGCATGAGAAGAATTTTGTTTTCTTCGCCTTCAATTACCACTGCTACGCTGACTAGTATTTTGCCTTTAACTGCGTCCTTTTCAGACATCATACTTTTTCATCTCTTCACTTAGTTTTATTCCTCTTTTTCCTGCAATCTTTTCGATACTTCGCGACACCACGTCTGCAACAGCCATGCGATCTTTCTCGGAATACTCGTAGCTTTGTCTTCTAACATAATCTGCAAGTTCTGAGTTTAAGCGACCAAGATTTTTTGTTTCAACTTCAGATAGGATTTTGAGTCTATCTTTTCTCTGGTTAGCTTCCATGCTTTCGACAATGCTAGTTAAGGCTGCATAATGTGGAATGCAAAGGCCTTTTGATTCTTTGAAAAGCTTTGAGAATTCAGTGCTGGCTACAAGAAGGTCGACAGTTTTTTTGATGTACCTGTTCATGGATTCAGTCAGGTGATTACATGCGGGGCACTTATGGGTGTTAGTGCCTATTCGTTCGGAGGTATTCCTGTGAAGATTGTTTTGTTCAGCTATGTCCTGCATTAGCTGCTGGATGACGCTTTGCATTATTAAGGCAACTCCGTGTTCGTCTGAAGTTGTTGGTTTGACTGCCTCGATAAGTATTCTGTAAAAATGGTTGTTGCAGAATCCTCTGCTCTTGATGATTTTTTCTCTTGCTTTGGAATCCATGACGAGTTCTTGGAGGTACGTTTGCAGATATTTCGCTTCGATTTCAGTTTCTATGCTGCAAAGGAAGCACTCGGTTTTCTTTTCAACGGCCCGTTTCAGATGGAGGTAAGTTATATCGCTCATTATCTTAATTCTCCAGAGTTAGTTAGCTTTTGTAGTACGGTGAGAGCGTGGTACGTGTCTATGAAGGTGGATATACCGAGGTCCGAGCGGGCAAAGCCACCGTTTCGCCTTTGGCATTTTAAAACCCAATCTATTGTCTGCGCCGGGTACTTGCTTTTTTCGCCAAGCAAATCAAGCGTCATTATGCCATAGTAAGTGTGCTCCATGTATGGTGCATAGTTTATGGGTATGACTGTGAAGCCTCCGTAGGGCTTTTCACATGCTCTCACAAAGTTGACCGTTTCATGCATGTTGCTAAGGTTTGCTTTAGCGAGTTTCATGGAAGCCACCGCGTAATAGGTGGAGTTAATGTTAGATTGGCAATATGTTCCGAATCCGCCGTCCGAGTTTCTGAATTTCATTAACCATTTAGCTGCTTCCGTGTTGACATCAATTTCCAGTAGATGTGCAAGTTCTAGCGCCATGAAGGTTGTGATGAATTCTGAAGAGACTTCTGAAAAGAAGTTTATGGATCCAAAGTACTGTTTGGATTCGAGAGTCTGCTTGAGTCGTTTTTTCAAGTTTGGGTTAAGGTCTTTGCCCAGCAATAATGAGGACTTTACGGTGTAATAAATTCCGTAGATGCTGTCTAAGCGTATTTCGTCCAGAAATTTTGTTGTTTTCTCTGCGTTGGGGAATTTTGTTTTTAGCAAGTTCAGTATGGCTAGTCCATAATAAGTGTCTTGCCCGTTTGATTCTGAGCCTTGCGCAAAAGTGTAGCCTCCGTCTTCATTTTGCCGGTTGACTACATAATATTCAATTTTTTGGAGCCATTTTGGGGTGCCTATCCTTATTGCTTCAACCAACGTAGCTTTCCCCCACTTTGATTGACGGCTGTTTTTTCACAATTCCCATTCTAACTAACTGAGAGTGAGCTTTTTCCAAGACGGCTTTGGCATTGGCAAATGATATTTTCTTTATCGCTTGCTCATAATCCAGCCAGACGTAGCCTTCATGCTCGTAGGACAACTCGACCCGCTCGCTGCAAGTTTCCATCAAGTAAAACACGACGATTTTATGCACGGCAGCGCAGTTTTTGCGGTAGAAATACGCAATTGGTTCTCTAAACCCGTCTATGAAACGCGCATCAGTTATGTTTGTTTCCTCTTTTAATTCTCGTATAACAGTTTCTTTTTCGCTTTCATCTGGTTCCACGCCGCCCTTAACGAAGTCCCAGCGACCAACAGAATAATTGAGGAGGAGGTACTTGACCTGAGACTCTTGTTTTAGGAACACCACGGCACCGCATGACTTCTCTCGTAGCATTTTTCCACCCTGCTTGACTTGGTAGAAGCTATCAGCCTTTGCCAAAGAAGCAGAGGCGGTTGAAGGCGAGCCTCATCGCCCTGTAATCTTGGACAATGAGTGAGGAGATAATTAAGTATTTCTTATCGGTTACAGAATGTTCGAAGTTAAAGCGTGGTTGCCGTTTGCAGGAAATCGTTTTAAACGTAATATCTTTTTAACCATGGAAGTGTTCAAATTAGCGGTGGGTGAAATCAGGTTTGACTAAACTGTTCGGTAGCTCTGGCGTGCGTGGTTTGGCAAATGTGGAGTTGACGCCTGCTTTAGCCTGCAGGGTAGGCTTGGCTGTGGCTGCTTATTCCAAGGCGCGAAAGGCGCTGGTGGCGCGGGATACACGTGTTTCAGGCGCGATGCTTGAGAATGCGTTGGTTTCTGGGCTTTTGGCAAGCGGCGTGAATGTGGATTTGGTCGGCATTGTTCCTACGCCTGTCTTGGCTTATCTAACTATGGAGTTGCGGGCTGATGTGGGGTTTATGCTTACGGCTTCGCATAATCCGCCTATGTACAATGGCATAAAAGTTTTCGGCAGTGCCAGCGTGTCTTATGCTGATGAAAGTCAAGATGCTGTTGAAAAGGTAATCGATGAAGCAGATTTTGCGTTGGCGGATTGGCGTGGCATCGGAGAAGCGCAATCGGCTGATTTTAGTTACATGTACGTTGAAATGGTGACTGACGCTGTTAAGCTGAGAAGGCAATGGCGTGTTATTGCGGATCCAGGGTGCGGCGCCACATTCACGGTTGCGCCTACTTTGTTGAAAGCTCTGGGGTGCCGTGTGACTGCTTTGAACGCTCAGGCTGACGGGTTCTTTCCTGCTCGAAGCTCCGAGCCGACCGCTGAATCGCTTGAGGATTTGGCGCGAGCTGTTCAGGTGCTTGGCGGTGAGGTTGGTGTGGCTTTTGACGGCGACGGCGACCGCGTGGCTTTCGTTGATGAGCAGGGTCGGTTTGTGGATTTTGACCGTGCACTTGCCGCGTTTTCCGCTTACGTTGTAAAGAAGAAAGGCAGTGGGACGGTGGTGACGACTGTTGAGGCGTCGATGTGTATTGAGAGGATGGTTGAAGCTGAGGGCGGCAATGTTGTGCGTACACGGGTTGGCGACGTTTATGTTTCGGAAGCCATAAAGCATTGTGGCGCTGTTTTCGGCGGGGAACCCTGCGGTGCGTGGGTGCATCCGAGTTTTCATTATTGCCCTGATGGCCCGCTTTCCGCCGTGCTTATGCTTAAGGCTTTGGAGGAGGAAGAGCAGAGTTTGCGGGGGTTCGTGGCTGAAGTGCCTGAGTTCGTGACTCTGAGAGAAAAGATATCTTGCAGAAACGAATTAAAGCAGCAAGCGGTTGCAGGTGTTGGGAAGACCATAAAGTCGGTTTTTCCAGCGTTCAAGGATTTCTCCACTGTTGACGGTGTACGTTTGGCTCTTGAGGACGGTTGGCTTCTGATTAGGGCTTCAGGCACTGAACCGCTTATCAGGTTGACGGTAGAAGGTGAATCGTTAAAAGTAGCTAATGATATAATGGCACAAGGCAAGGCGCTTGTGAAAAAGCAGGTGAGTGATGCGGAAAAATGAAGGCTGTACTGTTAGCCGCAGGTGAAGGCGTGAGGCTTCAACCCGTAACTGCCACGCGACCGAAACATTTGATTCGGGTAGGCGGGAAACCGATTCTGCAGCATTGCTTGGAAGCGGTGAAGGCTTGCGGCGTAACTGAAGCCATAGTCGTCACGCATTTTATGGGCGAAAAAATTCGCGATTACTTCGGTGCTGGTGAAAAATTAGGCTTGAAATTGGAGTATGTGGCGCAAGAGGCTGTTCTCGGCACAGGAAACGCTGTAAGCGTGGCTGAGCCTTATGTGGATGGCAATTTTGTGGTTGTATATGGCGACTTGCTGTTTGCCTCAGCCGCGCTGCAAAATGTGCTTGACGTGTTTGCGGCGGAGCATCCTGCTGCCGCCATGGCTGTTGTTCCCGTGGAGAAGCCTGAAAGCTACGGCATAATTGAGTTAGCTGACGCGAAGCATATTAAGCGCATCGTGGAGAAACCGAGCACTGGCGAGGCGCCGTCGAACTTGGCTAACGCGGGTTTATACGTGTTCTCCAAAGAGATTTTCGAGGAAATAAGGCATGTCAAGGCTTCGGTTCGGGGTGAGTGGGAGCTTACTGATGCACTTTCGCTGCTGGCGAAGGATGGTAAGCAGGTGGCGGCCGCGGAGATTTCTAAGGCTGACTGGCTGGATATTGGGCGCCCGTGGGATTTGCTTGAGGCGAACAGTTGGGTGCTGAAGCGGATGGCGCACGCGGTTTACGGCAATGTGGAAGACGGTGCACATCTGGTGGGTCCTGTTACGGTGGCGGAAACTGCACGTGTGCGTTCTGGGGCTTATGTTGAGGGTCCAGCGTTTATTGATGAAGGCAGTGATGTTGGACCCAACTGTTTTATTCGTCCGTGCACGAGTTTAGGCAAGAATGTGCGTGTGGGCAACGCGTGTGAAATAAAAAATAGCATACTCATGGATTATACGCATGTGGGGCACTTGTCTTACGTTGGCGACAGCATACTCGGTGAGCACTGTAATTTAGGTGCAGGCACAATCACGGCGAATTACCGTTTGGATGCTGGAACCGTGAAGATGATGGTGAAGGACAAGGTTGTGGACAGCGGAAGGAGGAAGCTCGGAGCTATATTAGGCGATAACGTTAAGACTGGGGTTAATTCGATTTTGATGCCCGGCGTCAAAGTAGGCTGCAATAGCTGGGTTGGACCGAACTTTATGGTTGAACGGGATTTACCTGCGGACACTTTTGCACTGTTGCGGCAGGATGTGGAGAAGCGGGAAAGACGCAAACAAATGCGGGATTAGTGACGACGTTTCTTTAAGTAGACAATTGCGCTTAGGGTTATGATAGCTATCATGGCTGAAATGGCGATAACCAAAGTTGTTGGGAATGGTTCTTTTTGGTTTGGTAAGGGTGAAGGCGAGAGGGTAGGCGAAGGTGATGCTGATGGTGAAGGAGTGGGCTCCGCGTTTACTGTGAAGTCTATTGTTAAGCGTGTATTCATGGTGTATGTCTCGGTGAAAATCCAGTTTTCTCTTTGTTTGTAATAACTATACGTGAGTACATCTATCTGTAGAGTGTGCTTTCCGTCAGGTAGTTCTTTTAGCAATGCTAAATACTGGTTGTTTGTCAGGTTTGGGAATCCCACGTGTTCGGGCACGGTGTCATCAAGCTGATAGCTTACTTGCTGTATGCTGACCAATGAGAAGTTGTCTTGGTGCCATGAAGTGGGCTGAATTATGGTGAAGTTTACCCAAATGTTTCTCTCGTAATATGTCGTGTTGCTTGGTGAATACACAATTATTTCAGGTGGATCTGTAACAGGCTCTGAAGGATAAGAGACTGCGTGAACTTGAGGAGTAGTCGCTGTTAATGCCACTGCTAACAGAAACAAGATGAGTATTAGTGCTGACGCTGCTTTTTTTCTTGGTTCTGCTTCCTGTGAACTCTTTTGAAACAAATAACCAAGCAACGGCAACAACTGCTATCGCACTTGATGAGGCTATCAGAGGTAATGTTGGGAAAGGCTCTGGCGTTGATGTGAATGTTGAAGGTGTTGGTTGAGTAGAATTAACAGTGAAAATGATTGAAGTGTTTGTTTCAGAATTATATGAAAATCCGAACATTGCCACAGTGAAACCTACAACGCCGTCTGCGATGACCTGCAGTTGATGTGTTCCATCTGGAATATTGAGTAGAGTAGTATTGAACTCCAGAAAATCCAAGCTTCCATGCTCCGCCGAGTACAGAAAGTGCTCTTCAGTTTGCCAATCACCCTTATAGGAAACCCTGAAGAGGCGCGTAGAAACCTTGTTGGCGTCAGGGGAGATTTCTATGACTTGCGGTTCAGAGACATTGAAAACTAGAGAAATCGAGTTCGTGTTAATTACGGAATAGTTTTGAGGAGACGCTATTGAAATTGTTGGCGGCGTCATTTTTGGTTTGTAACGGTCATAATAGTCCTGAAGTGAGTCACTCGCTTGTTGATCCTGTGCCCCCACAACAGCACAGCTAAAAGTTACCCAAAAAATTAATCCTACGATAAGAGTTACTGCCAACGCTATTTTCTTCATTGACTTTGCTTCCTCCTGTATTTTTTGTGGTACATCAGCAAACCAACACCCACAACAGCAATTGCAGTGACTCTATCAGGATGCTTCCAGAGAAAACCCCGTTTGATACATCAGCAAATTGTCTTCCACTCACTGCTGAAAACAGCAAGATGCAGGCAAAAGCCACTGCTGAGGCTTTCCTTTTCATAAGCGCTCAACTAATATTACACTTAACTTTCTCTTATTCCTTTGCAAGTTTTCCCTTCATACACCAAACGCAAGACAACCCCGCTTAACTGCCTTGAACCCAACACAGCAAGCAGAACTATTTAAAGCAACTATATAAAAGGGGGCTATAGACTGCTCTCAGCACTAGTACAGCAAAAACACAAGTAAACCTTTAAGAGCTACCGTTATACTTTATCTGCATCAGGGGAATCTAAGTGCCGACACACGGTTCATTATCCAAAGCCGGAAAAGTCCGCTCGCAAACTCCGAAAATCCAAGCCGCAGAAAAAACCAAACTCAACCCTAAAATCAGAAGCAGACGCAACTACGAAAAACGCATGGTGCTGCAGCGGAAACCAGGCCAAAACTGGATGTAACAGCCAAACACCACCCAAAAAATCCTTTTCAACAAAAACATCACCCACACCAGTGTAGTTTATCTACCACCACACTAAAATTCTAAACGGTATACGCCCATTGAACACAAACACCGCAACACGAGAAATCATCAACGCACTAATGCTTTTACCCTCACCCACACAAAACGACCTAAACCGCCTCAAAAACCAAACCGCCGCCAAACACAAACTCCAACACACACCATCCAACGCAGAAATAATCATCGCCCTAACACCAAAAGAAAAAAACAAACTTCTACCAATTCTACGCAGAAAAACCACCCGAACAATTTCAGGCGTCACAGTCATAGCGGTGATGACAAAACCGCATCCTTGCCCGCAACCTGAACCATGCGCCTACTGCCCAGGCGGACCAGCACAAGGCGTTCCCCAAAGCTACACAGGCTTCGAACCCGCAGCAATGCGCGGACAACAAAACAGTTACGATCCGTATTTGCAAGTAAAGAGCCGCATTGAGCAGCTTACAGCGATTGGCCATCGCGTAGATAAAGTTGAACTTATCGTTATGGGCGGAACATTTCCTTCCACACCACTGGAGTATCAAACGTGGTTCATTCAGCGTTGTTTAGATGCTATTACAGGCATGCAGTCGGCAACGCTGGAAGAAGCAAAGATTAACGCCGAGAAGAGCAAAATCCGCAATGTAGGCATTACGGTGGAGACTAGACCTGACTGGGCGAAAGAACAGCACATTGACGCCATGCTCAGCATGGGTGTGACACGCGTGGAGCTTGGCGTGCAGAATCCTGACGATGAGATTTACCGTCTAGTGGGCAGAACTCACACGGTTGCTGACGTTGTAGAAGCCACACGCATAGCCAAAGACGCAGGGTTGAAGGTTGTCTACCATTTGATGCCTGGAATGCCTGGTTCAAGCCCAGAGAAGGATTTGGAAGCGTTTAAACGAGTTTTCACAGACTCCGCTTTCAAGCCAGACATGATAAAAATTTACCCTTGTTTGGTGCTGGAGGGCACACGAGCGCATGATTGGCACTGCACAGGCGCGTATAAGCCCTACTCAACTGAGGAGGCTACAGCGTTAATCGCTGAAGTTAAAAAGACCATTCCAACATGGGTACGCGTGATGCGTGTTCAACGGGACATCCCAGCAAGTCTAATAGTGGCTGGCGTAAACAAAAGCAATTTGCGCCAGCATGTGCAGCAGAAACTTGCTGAGCGTGGCGAGCGGTGCACTTGCATTCGCTGCAGGGAGGTTGGTCACCGCACGATAGTTGACAACGTGAAGCCTGACTTAAGTAAGGTGCAGGTTTTAGCCACGCGTTATGAAGCTTCTGGGGGGCAGGAAGTTTTTCTGTCTGCTGAGGATTTGGATAATGGCGTTCTTCTGGGTTATTTACGCTTGCGTGTTCCTTCCGTCCAGGTGCATAGACCTGAGATTAAAGCGACGAACTCAGCCATAGTTAGGGAACTTCACGTTTATGGTCCACTGGTGCCCGTGGGCATGCATTCAGGCAAAGCTTGGCAACATAGGGGCTTTGGGGCTGTTTTGCTTAGCGAGGCAGAACGTATAGCGTTTGAGGAGTATGATTTGAAGAAGCTTTTGGTTATTAGTGCGTTGGGCACGAAGCAGTATTATGCGCGGTTCGGTTATAGGCGTGATGGCGTTTATGTTTCGAAGATGTTGTGTTGATTTTTGTGCGGCGCTCTGGGAACAAATTGGAAACTTTTGGTTAACGGTGGCTGCGAGTTGCTAGTGGTGGGGCTTCCATTTTTATGCGTGGAAAAAACTATAGCCCCCTTATATATACTCTTTAATTGTTGAGGGCGTTTTTGTGTTTTCATTTTGGTTGGTTAGGCTATGTGTTCGAGGAGTATTTTTATTCCTATTATTATTAGTATGATTCCGCCGACGGCTTTGATTTTGTTTCCGAAGATTTTCCCGATGGTGCTGCCGAACGAGAAACCTGTGAATGAAAGAGAAAATGTTACCAGCCCAATTATGATTATGGGTAGCGCAAGTGATGTTTGGAGGAAGGCGAAGCTTAAGCCGACCATTAGCGCGTCGATGCTTGTGGCAAAGGACAACGTTAACAATGTGCGAAGGCGGAGATTGCTGCTGGCGCGGTCTTCTTTTCTTGTAGATTCGTAAATCATTTTGCCTCCTATGAAAGTTAAGAGGCTGAAAGCTATCCAGTGGTCGACTCCGCTGATGAGTTCTGCCATTGCGAGTCCTGCAAGCCACCCGACAATGGGCATGAGCATTTGGAAGCTGCCGAAAAAGGAGGCCATTATTAGCGCGTTTTTCTTTTTTTGGTGTGGTGTTGCCATTCCGTTTGCCATTGACACTGCGAAAGCGTCCATGGCTAAGCCAGCGGCTATTAGCATCATCGTGATTATGTCCATTCGCGTCACAGTTTGTTGATTCTTTCTTACGGGTGCGTCGTCGAATATAGGGTTTATGATGTCGTTGATGTGTAGAGTTTGCGATCACAATGTTCCGTGCGAAAAAGCTGATATTGGCTTTGCTAAAAGTGTTTTGGACTGCGTTGGAAAATTATATAAACAAATGATGCAGATAAACACGATAGGAGAGCGATTGCATGAAGAGTAGCGAGTTAATTGGTAAGGAAGTATATGTTGAGAGTTTCAAAGTGGGGAAAGTTAAAGATGTGCATGTGGATCCTGAGGGCTGGAAAATCACTCATTTGGAGATTGAATTGACAAAAGAGGCGGCTAGAGAGTTCCTTGGTGCAAAATCCGCATTTAGAAATGTTTTAGCTATTTCAGCAGCCGGACCTGCGTCAAAATGTTGCACCTCTACTGGTAGAATAGATCTGCAGGTTTCAAAAGGGCAACTTCGCATATACTTGAGACCCGCTTGACATCGCAAGCGTTTTCAACGATTTTTACTGCCAGAAGCCACCCCTTTTTCCTGTTTCCTTGCATGGTTCTTGTTTGATAAGGCTTAATAGTTGCCTCCTCTGTTCTGTTTTCAATATACCTCGTGATGTGAATGGTAGACGTTTGGCTGCCCTATGGAAAAACCGATGTTTGCGTCAGGGTTCCAGCCCGAAACTTTCTAGGTTCAATTCAGCCTAAGGAACAGCCCAGCGCAGTCGATGCGAAAACAGAAGTGGAAAGAGCCTTAAAGGAACCTATTGGCACAAAGAGACTGTGCGAAATCGCTAGGGCAGAACATAAAGTGGCAATAGTTGTGGATGACGCTACAAGAGACGCGCCAAGTGACATTATGCTTTTGCCCGTGCTTGCGGAGTTAACTGCTGCGGGCGTGCGAGATGAGAACATCACGGTGATTTTCGGCTGCGGCACTCACAGGGCTGTCACGGCTGAAGAAGCAAATAGACTTGTCGGAGAAGAAATCCTGAAACGCGTTAAAACGGTCAGTCATGACTGCAAAGCGCAAGATTTGGTTTACGTGGGTACCACTAAGACTCATGGAAACAAGATTTACTTGAACCGCACGTTCGCGGAAGCAGATGTTAAGGTGCTTGTGGGTGATGTGGGGTTTCATTATTACGCTGGTTACGGTGGTGGTCGGAAAAGTGTGTTGCCTGCTGTTGCTGGTGAGGAGACAATAAAGCATAACCATGCTTTGCTTTTGCACGCTAATGCGCGGACTGGAGTTTTATCGGGTAATCCTGTGCATGAGGATATGACTGAAGCGGCGAGGCTTGCGAAAGTTGATTTTATTGTAAATGTTGTTGCCAACGGCAAGGGCGAAGTTGTCAAGGCTTTTGCAGGCGATTTGGAGCAGGCATTTTTTGAAGCAGTCAAAGCTGTTGACGCTGTTTATCGCGTGACAGTGGGCCGCAGGGCAGACATTGTGGTTGTTAGTCCCGGCGGAGCCCCTGCAGACATTAACCTTTTTCAGGCGTATAAGGCGCTTGATAACGCTTTGGCGGTTGTTAAGCGCGGTGGAGTCATTGTTCTTGTCGCTGAGTGCCCTGAGGGTCATGGCAACCAAGTTTTTTATGACTGGATGGTGCGGTTTGGCGAGTTAAAGGCTGTTGAGCGCGAGGTTAAGCGCAACTTTGTGCTGGGCGGGCATAAAGCATATTATCTGCTAAAGGCTTTGCAGAATCACACGATTATTCTAGTTTCTTCGTTGCCTGATTTTTATGCGGTGAATGTCTTCAAGCTTAAGACGGCGAGGGCAGTAAATGATGCGTTTTCTGAGGCATTGAAAACTGCTGGTTCGCAAGCAAAGGTTTGGGTTATGCCTCACGGCAACATTACTTTGCCCGAGGTTAAATCTTTAGAAGAGGTTTAGAAACGTAAACTTTAAGTTTATTAGGGGAATTTCGTTTACGAAGGCGAAAAGATGCTGGAGACATTCAAACTGCGAAAATTCACGCCTGATGACCTGCAAAGTGTGATGCAGATAAACCGCGTGTGCTTGCCTGAGAATTACACTGATTATTTTTTTATGGACTTGTACGAGCGGTTTCCTGAGACTTTTATTGTGGCTGAAGAAAACGGCAAAATCGCAGGTTACATCATGTGCCGCGTTGAAGTAGGGTTGTCAAACCACGGTTTAGGCGGTTTGATACGAAAGGGACATGTGGTTTCCATTGCCGTTATGCCGCAGAGCAGACGAAAAGGCGTTGCGCAAGCGTTGATTAATGCGGCGCTGGAGGGCATGCGCCACTACAAAGCGAAGTTGTGCTATTTGGAAGTTCGTGTGACGAACGATGTGGGAATCGCGCTTTACAAAAAGTTGGGTTTTGAAGTGACGAGGACGCTTGACGGGTATTATTCGGACGGCGAGAACGCCTACGTTATGACTAAAAAGCTGTAAGTCTGCTTTGTGATAACGCAGAAATGAATTGAAAGCCTTTGAGTTTGCGGTTCGAAACTGGTGGTTGGCATTTCATTTCCTGAGTTTCTTCAGTTCTGCTTCTAACTGGTTTATCCGCTTCTTCAACGCTGCGTTCTCTTCTTCTAATTCCTTGATTTTCTCAGCGTCCTGCGCAGCTTTTCGCTTCCGTTTTTCTTCGTCGATTTTTTCCTCGTCAACCCATGCAGGTGTGCCCGCGCTGCCGTACCCCATATCATTCACCTCAACAAGTAATACGCGGGATACTGTTTAAAATATGGTGCGGCAATAGCGCGATGGTGGTCTATTGGGGAAACCATTATAGGCACCCACATGCGATGCTGTATTTTAAAGGAGTAGCGAAACACATGGCAAATCGCGTAGCAGTCATAGGTCAGAAAAAACGCATTGCCCTCATAGCGCACGACCGCCAGAAACAGAATTTGCTGGAGTGGGTAAAATTCAACAAGGGTACCTTGCTCAAGCATGAGCTTTATGCTACGGGGACAACGGGTAAAATCCTAGAAAAAGAATTGGGCTCGAAAATCACAATTTTCGAAAGTGGACCCTTAGGTGGAGACCAGCAAATCGGCTCGCGCATAGCTGAAGGCTGCATAGACTTCCTGATTTTCTTCTGGGACCCGCTGGCGCCGCAGCCGCATGACCCCGACGTGAAAGCGCTGCTGCGCATAGCCGTAGTGTGGAATATACCTATAGCGTGCAACCGTGCTTCAGCCGATTTCCTAATATCTTCTCCACTGATGGCTGAGGAGTACCCGCGGATTTTACCCGACTACGACGGGTATAGGCAAAGGCTCAGCAGCAAATAAGCGCTCAGCTTATAGGTTCAGCTTGCGGTAAATCCGCTGTTTATTTGCTTCCGCTTTTGCAGTTACACCTTTAAACAGGTTGTTGCCATGCGAGTCTATGGCAACCAGCAGCGGACCAAACTCGGCGACTTCAAAAACCCATAAAGCCTCAGGCACACCCAAATCTAACCATTCAACACGGTTAACGTGTGTTACGGCTTTGGCGGCTAGAACAGCGGCTCCGCCCGTGAACGCACAGTAAACAGCGCCATGTTTTGCCAGTGCTTCAGCGGTTCGGTTGCCCATTCCGCCCTTGCCGATTATTATGCGCACTTTGAATTTTTCGATGAACTCAGCCTCGAATGGTTCTAGTCTCGTGCTTGTGGTGGGCCCTGCTGCAATGGTAACCCACTTTTCGCCTTTTTTGCTCACGACTGGACCACAATGGTAAACGGCTAAGCCTTCAAGGTTTATGGGCAGGGGTTTGCCTTGTGCCGCGTATTCTAATGCTCTCTTGTGGGCTTGGTCGCGTGCTGTGACTATGGTGCCTGACAAGTATAGTTCATCGTTTGCTTCGAGTTTGCGGACTTGGGCTTCTGAAAGCGGGGTTTTGAGTTGATGTGTAGCCATTTTGTGTTCGTTTCCGTGTTTGTTTTTCTGAGGGTTTAAGGGTTCGGTTTTGAACTTAAGGTTTTCCCAGTGTTAGCTTGGCGTAGAGGATATAGCTGGGTGCGTTAGCACTTAGGCGGTTTTTCATTGTTTTGGGTTTCCCCTTTTCTGAGTATTGCGTATTTTGTGTGTTGTTGTGTTTGCTTTTGTGGTGGAAGTGGTTTTGTGTGTTTGTGTTTTAGGCTGTGTTTGTTTGTTGGGTTGCGTTTTTGGGTGTTTTGGTTGTGGGTTGTGTTTTGTTTTGCCACTAGTTTGCGGTTGTTTAAGCTCGAGCGCTGGAGTTTTTTGGGTGTTTATTCCCAAATTCGGTTAATCCATTGTATTCTGTCGAAGTCTTTGTCGTTTGAGTAGATTTCGTTTATCTTGCTTTTCTTCATGGTCTGGAGTGTCAGTGCGTCAACAAAGTCTATCCCGCATTTATCCACAACGTCCAGAGCGGCAAGGTTGTCGTCCCATGTTATTGGAAGTTTGTCCATGGTTAGGTAGGAGTTGACGGCTGTGAGGAAGCTTCTGACTTCTTTCTTTCGGTTGTTGTATTCCAACCAGTCTATGACTTCTTGGATGACGGCTAAGTTTGTGGCTGCTGCTTCGCCGTTTTCGATTCTTTTTAGTATTTTTTTGGAGATGTCGTAGTCTTTTTTCGGGGATTTGACTAGCACGTAAATGAAGACATTAGCATCAACGAATCTCATTGCGTTGTCCTCGAGGCTTTCTTTCTAATTCTTGCTGCGGCTGCTTTTCTTAATTCCTGTTTCACTGGCTCTGTGACTTGGATACCCTCTGCTAGTCCTACCAGAAGGTCTGTTGGGTTGCGAACGGTGTTCGGCGGCAAGAGCACTAATTTTCCATCGACTATTTCCAGCTTTATGTAGTCACCTTCGCTGATTCCTAATTTTTGTCTGATTTCAGCTGGAATGGTGATTTTACCTTTCTGGAGCACCTTTGTTTGTTCACCCATTTTCGGTTACCTATTTTATTGTAGATTTGGGTTACTTATCAAGATTACTATGATCTTTCTTTGTAAAAAGCGCTTACAGATCCAGCCACGTAAACGTACGTAACCTATTGAAAGCTTGTTTTTCAAGTTTTTATACGCTGCAGGTTTAGCATCAGATTTAGGTGCCCGCCAGCTTGCTGCTCAAGCGTTGCAGCAGAATAGCGTGGCGGCACTGCAAAATAGAGTCTGAGAAAAAATGTTTCAACGATGCAGCGTGATGCTTAGTTGCTTTATTGGTTCTTCTATGTTGTGGTGAATGGGCAAGAGAAGAGAAAAAGAGGAACGACGTTTTTTGTGATTCTTATTAGCAGAGTTTTGGGTGCAGCAAGTTTAGGCGGCTCTTGAATACTGCGAAGGCTGCGAAACATGCTGCTAAGGATATAAGTGCGCCGAAAGCGTATTCGGGGATTACGAAGAATCCCGCTGTTACTTGTATGTCGTTGTCGTCGAGAACATCTATTCCCGAATCATACACGCCGTTGCTGTTGACGTCAATTACGATGTCGTACTTTCCTGGAGTGAGGGGATGATTCCATACGGGTGTCTGCCGCATTATTACTCCATTCTCTTCAGTGTAAACTGTTGATATTGTCCCAGAGACGCTATCTGGAATGTGCATGCCATCTGTCCACGCAGCATCACTAACCACGTATATGGGATACGAAGTTGAGGCTTCGAAGCCTTCTCCTGTTGCCCACACATCGTCAGTTAGCTGAAAAATATCCTTCTCATTTCCTTCAGCATCACAGCTTTCAATACTTCGAAACGCGACTTCAAGCGTAGGGCAATTCGAGGATTGTTCTTTCGTGCGCACTGTAACGTTACCATCGTCGGTTATCAGTTTCCAGCCGAAATTTTTCTTTGCGCCAGAAACAAACTCTTGAACTTCGGCTGTAACGTCCCAAGTCACCCAACCAACATCACCCGCAGCTACTGTTGCGCTAGCAGTGGCTGAGGTTTCGTGAGGAGGCTGATTGCTCCATTTTACCGACCCTTCCCACCATGATTTAGTTATTCTATACACATAAATTGAGCCTCCATGTTCGACCTCCTTAAAATACAGATTTAGGGTAGCAGAGGTGACAACGGCGCCAGATGGAATAAAATCAACCGCAAAGTGAATTAAACCATTGCATGTCGCGTTGATGTAAATGTATTCGGCGCCACCATAATTCGTTTGTGCCTTATTCATATCCACGTAAGCGTCATTATCTGCTCCTATATATTCATAGCCAGCATGTGCAAAATACGGGGTTAAGGCTCCAATGAGCAGTAGCAGTGGCATAAGCAGAGCTATGGTCTTTGGTTTTTTCATTTTTTTACCCAAGTATATTGGCTAGTTTTGCTTTTTAAGAATGCATGAAAAACTAGGTTGCATTTTTCTATAAATATTCCATGTATTGTATATGATTGCTCAGCTTTTCCAAGCGAGTGCCGGGTTGTCTTCTAGGCTGATTATGAGCGTTTTTGGGAGATTGGTTTGTTCGGTTCAGCTACGCTTTTGATGGGGCTTTTGGTCAGACGAGTTTTCCTGCATGCTTTTTTATGACGCGCCCCTTTTGGTTTTATTCGGTGGTTTTCTTGTTCAGCCATGAGGAGGGGAATGGCGGTTGCAGAGCTAAAGCCATAACTAGGCGCTCGTCAACTTGCTGCTTTAGTTTTGCAGCAGAATAGCCTGACGGCACGAAAAAGAATATGGCGGATAAAGAAATGGGTTGGTGCTTGTTGCGTTGTTATTGATCTGTAGCTGATTTTGTTTCTTCTGCGGGGGACTCGAGTTCTTCTATTGGTTTTGGCGGCGGCGTGGTTGCCATAGTATAGCCGATCCATGCGCCTATGGCGAGAATGCCGATGAAGCCTACGAGCACTGGAACGGCGATCAGCCAGAACTGCACTTCAGCGTGGGAGCCTAGGTTTAGCCACGGTTGAATGGCAACTGGATAGAGGAATAGGGCTACGATGTAGCTTGCGGCGACGATTACGCAAAGGACGAGGATTGCTGCGCCGACTGTTTGGTCTTTACTCATAACACGTCATCACCTGCCTGTTAATTTTTTTCCGAGGTACGCACATGAGCCGAATTGCAGGATTTTGCTAATTGACAAGCTTGCTGTTTTGATGAGTTAGTTCTAGAAAATTCCTCTGTTTCGCGGAAGAGGTAACTCGGTTTTCATTTGGGGCGGTTGAGGCCCATTTTTTTGTGGGCGATAAAAGCAGCGAAGCATGCGAACAAGGAAAGGAGCCCGCCTAAGACGTATTCAGGTACAACAAGCAGAGGATATTTGCAGGTTATTGCTGACGCCCCACAATAGTTGTCGTTGCCTTCAAATTTCGCCTTAATGTAGTAAAAGCCGTTTTCCAAGGTGTCAGG
Source organism: Candidatus Bathyarchaeota archaeon (assembly GCA_026014705.1). Lineage (GTDB taxonomy): Archaea > Thermoproteota > Bathyarchaeia > Bathyarchaeales > Bathycorpusculaceae > JAOZHU01. Next base: position 17,717 of record JAOZHU010000017.1, read on the forward strand.
AACATCCCAGTCGAACTCGAAGTAACCATCGACTGAAGTGGTTACCGTTGCAATTGGCGTCCAGCATGGTCCACCATCAATGTAGAATATGGCGATTGTGGCGCCGACTATTCCTGTGCTGCCGCTGTATAGGTTTCCGCTTATTTTTGTCGTTGCATGTCCGGTTTTACCTATAGGGTTAGGGTAGCAGTTCAAGTTTTTGATGGCGGTTGATGCTTTTTTGACGGTTAGACTCCGTGATGGTCCAGTTTCGCCTTTGTAGTTGCTGTCACCGTAATATACTGCTCTGAAACGGTAGTTGCTTCCTGCTGCGGCTGGTGTGTATGAGTCTGAGGTTGCGAAGCCGCTTGATAGGGTCTTTGTAGCGCCGAATTTAGTGTATGTTTTGCCGCTATCTGTGGAAACTTGGAAATCAACCTTTCCTGTTGGAGTTATGTGCTTGGTTCCTGAAATTTTGATTGACGCTGTCACCGACTCGCCGTAGGTGATGATGACCGAAGGGTTAAGTTCTGGCGCTGGAACGGTTGGATTATGCAGTGCGTAGACGGCGTGAGTCATGCTGGTGGTTCCAATAATTAGCAATGATATAGCTATGAAAACGAGTAATTTTGTTTTCTGCATTGTGTTTCCTTTCTCCCGTTATGTTGGATTTGTTGTTCATTTAAGTGAACGTGGAAAAATGAGACCGGTTTTCTATAGTAATCCTCTGTGCCAATTTCCTTTAATCCTGACTTTGCTTTTCCACGTGACTGCTGGTTCATCGTTCTTGCTTGCTATGGCTTTTTCAATTAATCCGATTTTCTCGGTTTCGTTCAGCCTTTGAACAAGCCAGCTTTCTAACTTCACGGTTTTCATCTGCAACTGCAGTTCGTCTGCTATGCCTCTCAGGGTGTTTGCACCTCGCCTTTGTGTTTGCGCAACCGCGTCCACGATGCGTTGCATTCCTTCAGGCATTTTCCCATATAGAGTGAGCAACGCTGACTTTTCGCGAAGCCGAAAGAAAAGTCGAAAGAAAAGCAGAGAGATTAGTATGACTATTGCCGCGGCGGACAAAGCTAAACCATTTTGGCTGATAAGCAGCGCGATGGATGTCCATGTTTTTATTGGTTGCCAGTAATTGTTGATGGCTGCGGCAACAGGCAACATTTCGCTCCTGCAATTGCTTATGTTGCCGTCTGGTTCAGGATAGGCTATTAAACTTATTTTGACGCGTTTGTGTTGCGATGTGCCGTTAACATTGAAATCAGCGGTTTCGTACCAGTAAAGCACAACTTGAGTTTGGTTTGTTCGGTTATAGCGAAAAGCGAAGTAACGCGCAATCAATGGCGGGTTTTCCTGAATATGAATATCCGAAAGGTCAAGCTGGGTTACTCGCGGTTGCAAACCGCGGCTTAGGGGATAGTTGATAAGGCAGGTTTCCCATCGGTGCAGCTTTCCAGTTGAACCCGCAATTTCAACCGCTACCCACACCGTGTGCTTTGAATTGTCAGATGCTTTGTAGGCATAAGCAAGTGAGGCGTCTTGGCTTGCTTTTTCTTCAAAATTTGTATCACGGTAAATGAAGCTGAGGTTGTAGCCTGCTATTTGCGGTAGCGGGAGTTTTTGCGTGTTTACCTGGGTGCCTGTTGGTGTTTGGATTAGGACTTGGGCTGGTCCCTCTGTTAACGCAAACACAGGTGCCTGAATTGAAAGCAAAACGGTTATCAGGATAGCTACGCTGGCGATTTTTGCTATATCGCTTTTTTGTAGTCTGATTTTTGGGTATGCGTAGAGTTTTCCGCAGTGAGAGCAGAACTCCTCTGTTGCCTCAAGTTTATGAGGGTTACAATTTTGGCAAGGTTCAGGTGGATTAGGTTTTTTGAAAGCCTTTTCGGTTACTGCTAAGAGAATGAATGTGCCTATGAACATAAGCACAGTCGCGCCTACTGCGTGGAAAACTTGCAGCGCAAGTTGGTCGCCGTAGTGGTAGCCTATTGCGAGAATAACTGTCAAGCGGATTATGTTTAACGCCACTATCAGCGGTATCCCCAATATTAGTATGGCGAGTTTGTTTCGCAGCCTGCCTCGCGTGATGTAGGCGATGAACACCGCGAATATTGTGAAGCCTATGAGGCTGTAGACTCCTGAGCAAGCGACATCGACACTGAACTGCATTGCTGTCTGGTCAGGCCGCGTTAACGTTATTATTGGACTGCCATAGTCGAAAGATATCGCCGAGGTTATGCCGAAAACGTTGACGAGCGCGTTTGCGGCTTCCGCGCTTATGCCAGCGAGAGTTGAACCCGCGTGGTAAAGAAATTCTGAGGGAGGCGGCACGAGAAAGAACAGAAAAGCTATCGGAAAGGCAAGGTGCTTGAGCGTTTGCGCATTAAAAAATATCAGGGTTAATCCTGCTGCAAGAACGGGCAAAGTTGCCATGTGAAACTCTAACGGTGTGAAAGTGTAAGAACCGTACCAGTAAACAAG
>JAOZHU010000019.1 GCA_026014705.1 Candidatus Bathyarchaeota archaeon
GGTTGATAACGAGAACCGGACGCAGTTCAGAGGCGTCACGCAGTATGCTGTCACTAAGCAGCATGACGCGAGCGACGCTGCCATGACTGGGGGCAAAAACAGGATTGACAGTGAGATGCAGTACTACTTGAACCAGACGTTCAACCCGTGGGACTTGAATGAAGCAGTTCACAAGGACTCGCGCAGGTGGCTGGAGTGGAAGAACGTTGGCGGCGGCACATCGTTGACGACTAAGGCGAAGCCTGTTATAGTGGTTCCCGCCACTGAGTGGGATGCTTACTGTAACTATGCTGAGCGCGTCATCAACATGTCCAGCGGCAAACTGTTGAGCAGGCTCAAGGGCGAATACACTTTCACGCTGAACGCTGACGGCACAGCCACTATTGGCGGACTCAACAACAACATGAAGTACAAGATCTTGTACTCCACGCGCGCTACCTACTCGCTGGCAGACTTGTTGGCTATGACCTTCACGGTCAACGACACTTCTGTTAGCGCGACTCCGCCGTACAACATTGTCTCGATGAACGATGCCAAACAGCAGTCTTGGACTGACCCGCTTGGCATGCAGTGGGTGTTCCGCGTCGACGACATCAACTTGGCTGCAACCCTCAACACAGGCAATGATTACACGGTGAACTATACTACGGTGTTGACTCGTGACTTGAACGGTTGGGAAACCAACTTTGTGGTTCGAGGCGTGAGTTACCCTGCAAGCAACACGTACACTGGCAGCTGGGACTTCCAGAACTTGGCGCCGCTTAGCAACAACAACGTGTCTGTCGCCATATCCATGGTTGACATTCACTGGATGGTGACGAACCCGACGCTGCAAGACCTCATAGTCTCGCAGCTTGGCTTCACCGCGACGCTAAGCGTGAACGTGACATACGTATACAACAGTGATACAGGCGGCAACTATACGCTGCTCACTGCAACCTTAGACGCTAACCCTGCTTCGCAGTATGCTGGTATGCTGTATATGTATACTGAGAACCAGATGGGCCGTTACGAGTGGATCAACATTGGCCGTGACGCGGCAACTGTTGACTCCGCTGGCTCAGCGCTGGTTGCTGAAGCTTTCGACTCGCTGAAGAAGGTGCAGATCGGCATTGCTGGCTCGGACTTGGAGGCTTCGGACGCTGCGAACCGTATGCCGTGGGTGATGGCTAACTTTGCAACTGGCACAAGCGTAGCTGCCTACAAGGACAGCTTGCTGAGAGCTGCCTTGCGGGACGACTTCTGCACGTACTGGCCTGTTGCGAGCAGCAACATGATCGGCGTCGGTGGTCCGCTGGCTAACCTGTTCGCTTACTACGCTAACGATTGGACAGACGCGTTCTATGGTCTGGAGCAGTTTGCGGGCACAGCGTACGCCAACAAGATCGTTCCGATCACGTGCTGGAACAGGAACTGGCCAGGCTACACCTACAACACGTACAATAGCAGCAGCAACACGGGCTACGCAGTCATCGCCACCCACAAGGACATCAACGGCACAGTGCTGTTCACGGTCTGGGGCCACTGGGGCAGAGACACCTACTACGCCTCGCTCTGGCTGCACGGCGACGAAGCACGCGGTCTAGAACCAGGCATCATCGAACTGCAACGCGCACCGAACGGCGTCACGTCGATAATACTGAAAATCGACTACACCAACCCGTACCACCCAACCTACACCATACCTGAAGTACTCGGCACCATCAGCGAACGCCTCTGGACAGACATAGGCGCCAAAGACGTCACCAACCCCTACAAAGGCGGCATACACGACCCATAAAACACAAACCCCCTTTTTCTTTTTTTAAATCAACTATTCACGTAGTATTTCTCATTATAATTGTATATTCTCCCAAAAACTCACGGTTTTCAGGTAGAACTCGTTGACGATGTCCGAAGCGTGCACTATTTTTAAAGCTATTTTAAAAGCTACGGTATCTTGTTATCTTCTCTTGCATCCCCATGTGGAAAGCCGATTTCGCCTCTCTTTTTTTTACAAGCTAGCCGTTAACAGCAGTTAGATGTTTTCACAGTTTTCCCATTGGAAAATTGCCTAACAAGAGGAGATTTGTTGTGCCAGATCATGGTTTTGGCAATATGACAGAGTTTCTGTTCGAAAACAGAACTATCAAAGACTTTTGCGCGTTCAGTTGCTCGTGCTGAAACTTCACTCCTTAAAGTTTCATTGTCAATCAGCGATTTGATTTTTTCTGTGGCATCGTTGATATTTTCATACGAAAAGCCATAGAGTCCCTCTTGGCTATCGAGAATGTCAATCCATGGACCTCCCATTCGAGGGACAAGCGGAACACAACCCGCCGCCATCGCCTCGACAACAGACATGCCGAAGGCTTCAGTGCTCTGTGTTTGAAGGAAAACTTTAGCTTTAGATAGCGTTTTAAGGGTGAACTCGTAAGGCATGTTGCCGAAAATGTGCACGCGCTCTTGCAATTTCAGCTTTTTTATCTCTGCAGACAGTTCGCTTAGGCATTGTTCTGATCCATTATCAACTATCCCGATTAGCGCAAATTCACAGTTTTTGGCACAGGCAGCTATTTTTGGGATAATATTGAGCCTCTTTGCAGAGCGGAACCTGGCGATTGTAACAACCAGATTCTTCCGCTCTTTCGTCTTAGCTCGCGATCCAATCTTTCTTGTTGTTACGGGCGGGTAGATAACAAATGCCCGCTTTCCTAAGTGCTTTCTGATGAGTGCTTGAGTGAATTTTGAATTAGCGACAATTGCTGCGGTGGAATTGCCCAGAGTTCTTAAGAACACAGTGAATATCCTGCCATACATTCTCCACTCAATTCCTGATTTGGGCTGGATAGCCGGAAATAGATGCATCAGTCGCAGTGGTACCGCATTAATGTAGACTATGTCACCGAGGTTATCTGCAATTTCTCCACCCATGTTTATCAATAGGTCGTTCTTGTTTTTCATCATAAGTCCAAAAAGTTGCGCAGCATAGAGTATTGCGATAGAAGCTTGTCTTAGTGCTTCGGTTGGCATTTTAGGCATTGTTCGGAAAAGGTATCTCTCGCCATCTGGTTTAGGCGCGTCTCCGAATGTCGTTTCAACTTGAGCCCACTTCGTTTTATCTATCGTTGCGAGTATGATTTTGCAGTTAATTTTTCTTAAAGCGTGAACTGCATGTAAGCATGCCCTCTGTGCTCCGCCGAGCATGTTGAGACTGGGCGAGGCAATTATTATTCTGGGTCTTTGTTGTTGCTCCATTCGGGTTTCAACATGTTCACTTTTGACTGTGCTGCTAATTAAAACTTGCTTGCCTCTTGTGGTTTTCACTCATGTGTTAGTCTGGTTTTTCTACTCAAACAAATCCTGCTAAGCGGTGCTTCGTGGCAGATTTATTCTTGTTGCTCATAGCAAGGATAATAAAGACTTGAAATTATACTTATTTGCTTCAGTACCGTGACCAAGGTGATGCGTGGCATGAGAACTGGTATGCTCAGCAGTGTTTCGTCTAAATTAGGGCGTATGTTAACATGTGTTCGCCGGTTGGTCATTAAGCTTTGGACGACTATGCGCGCGCAACCATATCTTGTTTTGCTTTTTGTCGCAATTTCAATCTATTGCTTAGTCTTCTCCTATTTCACTGTGTTGAAACACAACGTATTCCAAAGTTACGCATGGGACCTTGGAATATTTAACCAGGCGATGTACACCACTCTCCATGAAGGTCAACTCTTTTATAACACAGTAGAATTGTATTTCAATTCAAGTGGCTCATATTTTGCAGTGCATTTCAGCCCAATCCTGTTCCTATTGTTACCTTTATATGCTGTAAATCCATCTCCAGTAACCTTACTAATTATTCAGTCTTGTGTCTTGCCCTTGGCGGCCCTGCCGTTGTATCTGCTGGCGAAGGAATTGTTGAAAAACAATAAAACAGCATTCATGTTAGCCATCGCTTACTTGTTGTATCCTGCAATTCAAGGGGCTAACTGGTTTGATTTTCATACCCCTGCACTTTTGCCGTTATTGTTTTTCTCTCTCTGCTACTTTAGGGCAAAACATTGTTGGAAACTCTATTTCCCTTGCGTATTTCTTGTTTTGATGATTCAAGAACAAGCGCTTTTTGTGGTTCTTGTTTTTGCGGCATACTATTTCTTAAAATCTGGTGACTTGAAATCTTTTTTTAGGCTGAATAAGCCCACTGCGATGAATGAGAGATTAGCATCAGTACTCACGGTGCTTATCTGCATAGTTTATTATGCGTTTATGCTCTGCGTTAAAAGTTATTTCCCAATTAACCCCGACTATCTTGAACGTTACAAAGCTTTGCAGGCTTACAGTGTCGCTGGCGTAAAAGGTGACCCCCTTTTTTTTCCATTTTATTTGATAGCAAACCCACAGAACGCATTCAATGCTTTGATGTATGATTATCCTTTGAAGTTTTTGTACATAATCTTCCTTTTCGCGCCTCTTCTTTTTGTTCCTTTAAAGAGCAAACTTGCGATTGGAGTTTTTGCGCTTCTGGGGCTTTTCCTTTTCTCTAACTATAAAGCTTATTATTCGATTGGTAATCAATATGCCCTCTACATAGCACCGTTAGTCTTTATAGCAATGATTTATGGCTTAAAGAAATTCGAATTTAAGGTCAGTTCATCAATTCTGAAAACGACTTTGTTGGTTACGTTGCTGTTTGCGGTAAGCGTAAGCCCGATTAGTCCAGCATCTGAGACTTTTGCTAGAGATGGTTTTCTATGGTATCCTGTGATTAGCCTCGTTCCCAACGAAGAAACTGCTTCGTTGAATGCACTCCTCGGCGTTATACCTCCTAACGCGTCAGTGTTAGCCCAAAATACTATCTTCCCGCATTTGTCTAGTAGAATGAATGCATACGTCCTTCCCGCCCCTGATGTAGTGAACGACACTGAGTATCTTAGATTCCTCATAAGCAGTAGTGAGTTTATACTCTTGGACTTAACGCTCATGGACTATAATACGCATTTTGTCATGAATGAAATTACCCGTGACTGTTCATATAGTGCGTATGCTCTTGCAAGCAAGGCTGTTCTGTTCAAGCGGGGATTCCAAGGTGAGCCAATGTTCTCGTATTACACTGAGAGTAGGGTTTTCTCAGCGTACAAAGACCTCGAAACAGCGCCTTTCAGCCTGACAATCAGCGACTCATCGGCAATTAGCGGAAAAGCAGTGAAATGTCCCGTGAATCAAACTGGCTATTTCGTCTTCGGACCGTACAACTACTTGCTTCAAGGTTCTTATGAGGTTACATTCACAATAAAGGCAGGCGAACACGAGGGCGGTCGCCTTGGTTGGTGTGACATTTCAAGCAACCTAAGTCCTACTGTTTTGTCAAAGAGGGATTTTTTTGGTTTCGAGTTGCCGTCGAACACTTGGACTAATATCACTTTAGCGTTTTCTACAACAAAGCTTCTGACCTCTGTTGAGTTTCGGGCTTCAAGTTATGGAACCACTGACATGTACATCGACAGAGTTGTTATGAGGAGAGTTTCGTCAAACGCTACATCAAACTTCGGGTCAAGAACCTACGATTCTAGCGTTTTATCCCTTATTAGTGGTTACATTAGCGATGATGGCTTTTTCATCTTTCCGCAGCATACGGAAAGTAGTGGTTTCTGGTCGGGCCCCTACATTTCTCTTCCCGCTGGTAAATATCGCGTTACTTTCTTACTAAAAGTTTCGCCATTGCCTCTTCAGCTTAAAGAGCATCTATTGTCGTTGAGTGTTACGGCTAATTCTGGCAGAGATGTATACGCAAGACGCGAGGTGAAGACTTCCGATTTCCTTGATAACGCTGCGCCTCTGGGCTGGCACAGTTTTTCTGTTGAATTTTTTTCCAGAGAAAGCTTGTACGGTGTCGAGTTTGCGGGGCTGTTTCCTTCGTCCAACTATAGTTTATCTTTGGCGTATATTCTTGTGGAAGCTGTTGCTGTTTCTCCCAGCCTTAACTATGAGCTTTTCAGTGTCCATCGAGGTTTGCAGGTTGGCGCGGGTCAAATTGTAAGCGAGGCTTCTTCTGAAAGCGGAAATGTGGCATTATCACGTAAAGGGTTAGATGCAGGCATGCTCGTTTATGGTCCCTACATTGCCTTGTCCAGCGGGAGTTATGAGGCGGTTTTTCGAATAAAAGCTTCTGGAACTTTGGCGAATGCGTCGGTTCTCTTTGAGGTGGTTTTTCAGCCTGGTACTCATGTTTTGTCAAATATGACGTTGGGTTCGTCTGGACTTCAGGATGGTTCATGGTTTGAAGTTGCTTTGCCATTTTCTCTTGCAGCGTTTACTTCCAACATTGAATTTAGGGTTTCAAGCAATGGAATGACGAATTTGTACGTTGACACGGTTAAGGTGCTGTTTCGGTAGAGGCTGCGTCGCATTTAAAGTGGCGTTATTCAATTCTGAAGATTTTTTCTATTCGTGCTGGGTTGCCTTTCCTGTGTATCCATGCACCGTTAATTAGTCCTGCTGCAGAGTAGACAACTGCTAATGGTGTTGGTTTGATTCTTATGCCTGTTTTTTTGACGTAGTCTGGAGGCGGCAGAAATGTGGCGCATAGGTAACTGATGATTTTCTGTAGGTTTATGGGCTGAAAGTTTTTGAGGTAGAAGTATGTGTGGTTGTATACTGTCCAGTAGAACCATTTGTTGTTTACAGTTTTGCCTTTGAATTTGTGTTGTGCTATTGCTTTTGGTTGGTATATGATTTTGCATCCAAGTTTTTTCACTCTGAGGCTCATGTCTGTGTCGTCTCTGAAGCAGCTGCCTCTGAAGTTCTCGTCAAAGCCCCCCGTTTTTTGTAGCAGTTCTCTTCGGAATGACATGTTGCAGCCAATTACTGTGTCCACTTCTATTGGTTGCTGTGTTGGGATGTCGAAGTTGCCTAGAATGAAGCCGTTGTTGAAGACTTTTCCGATTGCGTTATTCTTGGTTGGCAGATACGCTCTTACGGCATTGTTGTAGGGTAGGACTCGTCCGACAACTCCGCCTACGTTTTTGTCTGTGTAGGGTATGAGCATTTGTTTTGACCAGTCTTTGTTGACTACTACGTCGTCGTCGACGTAGGCTACTATGTCTCCTTCTGCGTTTTGGAAGCCAACGTTTCTGGCTTTAACCATGCTTCTTTCTTTTATGTTTACCAGTTTTAGAGGATAGCTCTTTGCAAGTCTATGAGTGCCATCTGTTGAGTTGCTGTCTACAACTATGATTTCACTGGGGGAGTCATTCGAACTGAATAAAGAGTTCAAGCATTCCGATAAATCTGTGCATCTATTGTACGTTACTATGACAACGGAGAGCCTAAACTCACCCATACCATCATCCCAAAAGCCACGGGTATATTTCTATTGCGAGTAGTGATATGGGTGCTGTTTCTCTCACGTTGACTCCTCTGAACTCGACTGTGTTCGTGTCGTTTTCCAGCGTGAACTTGACTTCGAAACTTTGCCACTTATCCACTTTCTCAAAATTTGCGCCAGAA
>JAOZHU010000020.1 GCA_026014705.1 Candidatus Bathyarchaeota archaeon
CCAGTCGTTCCGTGTTGATTCGCCAGCGCCTAACTGAGCAGGCGCGGTCACGGAAAACTTGGCGTCTGTTGATTCTAGACTTCTCGACCAGAAGGTATTGACATAAGTGTTGCTGGTGTTTGCAGTTAAATAGTCTCGTAGTTCTTCGTAGGATGAGAAGCGTTTCATTTCGGCAGCTAAGGGGATTTCTGATGGGGGAAACGTGATTGGTCCTGAGCCTAAAGTGTAGATGAATGTTACCAGAACTAGCGCTGAGAGAATTGCAATTGTTCCGTAGACTCTGGTTTTTTTCCTGATTTCTTGCTGCACCATTTCTTTCACCTGTCCTATCATTATCGCGAGCAGGTTATTTTATCCTAAGCTTCAGAACATTCTGTTCCAATTGTTAGAACGGGCGCATGGACCATACGCGGTATGCCTCGTACCAGAATATCGCGCAGACTACTGCGCCGAATGTTATGATGAACAAATTTTCACGCGCGAAACCTATCCCCATAAACAGCAGGTAAGCCACGTAGATTATGGTTGAGAAAACCGCGTAGAAAAAGTATCTTGGAAACAAAAGCCTGCCCAACTTCACATAATGCCTCAGCACGCCTATCTTGACTTCGCTTACCAGCACATAGTGACCGCCGATATCTTGTTTTTGAACCAATCCCAACTCGCGCAACTGCTCGAGATGATGGTTGGCAACGCTTGGACTGCTGAAGTGCAAAGCTCGCTGGACTTCGCGCACGCTTACAGGGTGACTGTTTTTTAGTAGGAACCAATAGACTTTCCAAGCTTTGCCTCTAAGCGCGTACTCGAGTTCGGTTTCATCAGCGGTGTTCAATTAGCAAGGTGCCTCGCTGGTACTAATGCCGAGCAAGAAGCATATAAGTCCAATTGTTAGAACATGCGTGCACATCTGCAGGTTAAGCTGAGTTGCTGAAGTTGAAAAGTTACGTCTTGTCTTTGTACTGTCAAGTATTTGCTTGTTTTGCTGGCGGATTACCGCGGAGATTCTTAAATTGGGCTGTTTATGTGAATTCGGGCTTTGAATGCATCACGAAAACTGCGCTTGCAGTTGAGAAAGCGCTTATGGATATTCCAGAAAGCAGTATACCTTCTGTATAGCCGTATTGATAGTACCAGATTGCTATGAAAGTAAATAAGGCGGATGCTAACATGACGAGTAGCCCAATGACTGAGAATTTGAAGCGTTTCTTTGTTAGCGCCATCATCCCTCCAGCAGCACCAAACACCGAAGAAATGAAAGCAAATGCCGAAAAAAGCAGAAATCCGATGGAACCCGATGTGTCATAGCCGTAGGAAGTATAGACGGCGATGTATGATTGGTGATACACAATTCCGATGGCGCCCAGAGCGACAGAAAAAGTTGCAGCGATTATTGCCAGAATGCCAGCTATTGGCAATAGCTCGGAGATTTTCGGTTTTGAGTCAAGAGGAACACCGCAGTAAGCGCAGAAACTGCTTTCTTTGTCAAGAATTTCTTTGCCACATTTAGCACAATTCAATTGCAATCTGACCTTGTTTCTTAAGGAGCATACAGTCTTTCTCTTACTATTTATGTGTATTTCCAAATTCAAAACTGCAGGGGGTAAAGAACCGTCTTTTTTTGAAAGGCACCCGAAGTCGGCAGAAGTTTAAACATAGACCACTGAGGATAAAAGCTCAACGCAGCGTATCTGCAGCGGCTCCTGCTATTTCCAGAATCGTCTAGCCTTCAGTTTCTTTGCTGCTTCTGGGTTTACCTTTTCTAGTTCTTCAACGACTACAGCTTTGATTAATCTCGTGGAAACTGGTGGGTCCATCTTGCCCAGTTTAGTTTGCACTTTCATCACGATAGCATTTGCCGCATCGCCGGTGACCCCGATTTTCCCAAGAGAAGTAACGATTTTTGAGATTTGGAACTCTTCGATTACTCCTGATTCTTGCGCGACACTGATAGACGGATGCACCGATACTGCAGACGGCAAAGCAACGATTAAGGATGCCTTTTTGCCGCGGATTTTTTCAAGCATGCTTGCCTTGGCGACTATGGTTACGACTTTTCTATTTTCGTCTACGCCTTTTAGTTCGACTCTTTCGAGAACTTCGTTATCGTCTAAGAATATTTTGACCATATCGCCTGCAGCCAAGTTGGAGGGGAGAACCGCGCATTCTATGGGTATGGCCACCTTTCCCTCTGGTATCAGAGCGCTTAACCCTTGTTCCTTTGCAGATATCGCGAGGTGAATGATTTTGCCGTCTTGGCCAAGTTCGAGTTCTACATCGCCTACGCCCCAATCTGTAATCAAACGCCTCTTCACTCGGCTTGCAATCTCTGACGCAGGAAGGTCAGAAGGCAAAATGAATTCCCGCTCGGATAATTCGGCTTTAAGGGAAGCGGGAGCCACAGGCTTAGAAACTATGTCATGTATTAAGCGTGCGTTGGGCAGTTTAATGGTGGTGTACGCGGGTTTTCCGCCCCTGAGAGGACCAAACAACGAAATGCCTTTTTTTGGAATTCTCTCGGCTATTTTGTCGCCTGTATTGACACCCCAAACAACAAAAATGGCTACAGCCACAATTTCCAGAGCTCCGCCTACAGTAGGTGTCTCCAGAATGGCAAGTAAGCCTCCTGAGAAACCCCAAAATCCAAGCCCGAATGCGATGCCTATAAAGGAGGATAGTTTCTCATTCGTGAAGTATCGGTAAACAATTGACAGTAGCATAACTGCGAAGAAGGCGACGGTTCCTGAGACTATGCCTTTGAATATTCCCCAGAGAGCATCTAACAGAATCTCATACATGGTTGCTTCGCCATCAATCTATAATCTGCGGTAATCAAATAAAAGCATCGCCGTATAGCACAAGAAATAGAAATAGTTCTCGCGAATATTGAAGCGATATTCAAGTGGACGATGGGAAACACTTAACTTCATTGGAACAAATTACTGTCTGAATGCGGCGCGAGTTCGGAGGTGATTCTATGACCAAATTGGATGAAGTTTACTTATGCAAGATTTGCGGTAACAAAGTGAAAGTTCTAGCCACAGGAGTGGGAACACTGGTTTGCTGTGGAAAGCCGATGGCGCTTGTTAAAGAGTAGAGTCGAAATTGCGAAGGAAATGGTCAAGCAACGTTTTGTTTATGGCGACTTAAGCCCTACTTTTTCTGTTACTTTTTCAAGTTTAGCTATCACGAGGTTTTCCGCTGATTTTAATGATGCCCAGTCTGCAGTCTCTGGAAATCCATGCACGGCAAGAAAATTGCGGGAGAGGTTTTTCTGCTTACTGGAGGAAACCAGTTGGTCTATGGCAAGTTTTCTCTCTTCAGGGTCAGATACAAGCGTCAGTTTGCCTGTCAACACTACGAAAGCGTACTCGCTTAAGTCTTGTTTGTATTTTTCAACCTCAACGCAAACGGGTTTTCCTTCCTTGAGGTAACTCATTTTTCTGCCATAGTTGGTGAAATGAAAGTAGAGTTTACTGTTGACTAATGCGTACTGGAAAGGCGCTATATACTGAGAGTCATCGCCTGCAAAAGCAATACGGCACAGAAATTGCTCGCTCAATAGCTTATCTATTTCCGAATCGTTCATTTTGGGTAGTTTTAAGAGTCCCAAACACTCACCACCGTGGCTATCATGTGCATTATTACTGCTATTGGCATCTAATTTGGTCTTTGGTCATTTCTTCCATCGGAGGCAGTAATAATCAATGAAATAAATCGCGCTGAAAAACGCTATTTACACTTCGCAGTGGCTGAAAAAGCCAGCCGCTTACGCAAATCATAATAGCTGTATGACTGCTAATTATATATTATGGACTCCAAAGAAAGACAGGAAATAATCGCTAGGTCGCCTATCTCCTTCAGTTATTTAAGACGTTTCAACATCGGAGCAGGCATCCTGCATTTGATTCAGGGTTTACTCATGCTGTCTCTGGGGCTTCTTTTGGAGTGGAACCAGCCGATATACACGTTTTATCTGAAATTGGACATAGCAAAGATACCTTTCGAAGTTGCTCCAAACCCGCAAGTGTTCTTTACGCTTAGCTATTTGGGTGTTATAGTCGCTTCGTTCCCGCTGATATCAGCGTTGGCTCACTTCACAATTGCCTTTCCAAAAAACGCAAAGTACGCTGAGAACCTCAAGAAAGGCATGAACCCCTACCGATGGTACGAGTATGCGTTCTCAAGTTCCATAATGATAGTGCTAATTGCAACGTTCGTAGGCGTCTGGGATTTCTGGTCGCTTGTCATGATTTTCGTGCTAAACGCAATGATGATTATGTTCGGATACCTAATGGAGCTAATCAACCAGAAAACGGAAAAAACCAACTGGTCAGCGTTTCTGCTGGGATGCATTTCTGGGGGTGTTCCATGGGTGGTGCTATTCGCGTATTTCGTCGCTGCGGTGATGTCTACAGGTACGAATCCGCCAGCTTTCGTCTACTCGATATTCTTGATTTACTTCGTAGTTTTCAATGTGTTTGCGCTGAACATGGTTCTGCAATATAAGGGTGTCGGACGCTGGAAAGATTACCTATACGGAGAAAGAGTCTACATTATCCTTAGCTTCGTGGCAAAAACAATCTTGGCTTGGCTTGTGTTCATCGGAGTATTCGCGCCTTTCTGAGACCTTACGAAAAAACCGAATACACCGGGGTAGTGCTGAGAAGAAAAAGGAAATAGGCCCAACAAACACCCTCATTTTTTTATAAGGCAATAAACTTGGTATACACTATTGGTGAAAACGTAAATCTTGTGAAGCCGCTTTCACTGCTTTGATTGCACTTTTTTCTTTATCCTTAATCTCCAGCATAACATCAAAGTCTATGGGCTTAGTTTCTTCCAAGAACTGCTGGAAATCATCCATGTCGATGGATTCGGCATGCGCCCGTGAAGAGCCATCTATTCGTTGTGAGCTGTAATCCACCATCGGAACGCCATCAGTTCTTGCTTTCCACGTTTTCTGAGCAAGCTTTAGGGCTTCGCAGACTGAAGCAGATGTGCTGTTGACGCGGTGGTGAAAGACATCGAAAAGCACTGGGATTCCTGTGGACGCGCTGATTTGTAGGCAATCGGCGATTGTGAACAGTCTGTCGTCATTTTCGATTACGAGACGCTTGCGAGTGCTGGCATCTATCAGTGAAAAACGGTTAATAAAGCGTTGTAAACTGGTGTCTTTGTCATGGTAAATTCCGCCTACGTGAATTTGGATTTTGGCGGAAGCGTCAAGCTGCATTATGTCCAAAATTGCCGTGTGATACGCGAGTTCTTTGGCGCTTCTTTGGAATATGTCTTCGCTAGGCGAGTTTATCAACGTGAACTGGTCTGGATGCATTGAAATGCGCAAACTGTGTTTCTTTATGAAGGCCCCGATTTCTTCGAGTTTGTCTTTGAAGCGCTGCGACCAGTTGCACGTGTTAACTGGGTGTGAGGCAAAGGGGACAAGGTCGGAGCTTATTCTGAAAAAGAATATTTTGTGCTTGACGTTGAATTCAAGGATTCGCAGCAAGCAGTTTAGGTTGCTTTCAACTGTGGCGATTAAACGTGGTTCAGAATAAGATTTGAGCCTAAAGGTTTTGTTGCCGCTGCACTTGAGTGTCAAGTTGATGCAGGGGTAACCGATTTTCATTTTTCCATCGCAACTCAAGAATTGGCAGTTTCAATTTTGCATTGTTATAGACTCTATTCGCTTAGTAATATAACTGCTGCTTCGCTGAGGTAAAAGGGTGTCTGCGCGGAAAAAGAAAGAAGGAAGCTTGAGCTTGATAGTGCTATGTGGATGTCTTCCCAGTCGACAAATTCGTTGACAAACCAGACGGCAAATCAGGCAGCCTAGCGTTCATTTTCTGCTCCGCAACAACTGCTGCTTCAGCAAGTATTTTTGACGCGTCTTCGTTGACGTTGTTGAAGTTCAGAGACATGCCGGAACTTGCGCCGCAGTCGAACATTAAGCCGCTTAGCATGTTGCTGATGTCGCCGAGTTCATTTTCGGCTTCTGGAAGCACGCCGACTAAGCCAACGTTCACAGAGCGCAAGACGCTTATGCATGGTCCCAGCGTGGTTACTAGGTCTCCGAATTCGGTGACTGTTTGCATTCTCAGGAGCACTTGGTCAAGTGCTAGGCGCGCGTTCATGACGAGGCGTTCCATTTTGCGGACTTCGGCGAGTTCATTGGCGTATATGTTTGCGTGGGCGGTGTCGTGTGTTTCGTATGCTTTGACGATTTTTGTGAAGAGTGCTCGGTCTTTTTGGCTGAATCGTTCAGAGGATTGGTCTAGTCTTTGGATTTGAAGTTGTAGGCGTCGTGTGGCGTTGTCTATGCGGGGTTTCAGTGGTGCGGGTGGGATGACGGTTTCTTTGATGTTGTTTATGAAGGAGGTTTCCTCTCGTTTTGGTTCCCATTTTTTGGCGAAGCGTTCAGACAAGTTAACATTCCTCAATTGTGGAGAACAGGCAGAATGTACTTATGCGTTGTTAACATGTGGGAAATATGCGGGTATATATGTGGGTTTCCTTGGCGAGTTGGAAGATGCAATTGTCAACTAAACAACGATCTTAACGCATGGAACAATAGACAAAAACGTTGAAACTTTGGAGCGTCTTTTGAGTTAGCTGTTTGTGTGGTTAGCAGGTTTGACTTCAGAAGCAGTTACGGCATCAGGCTCTTGAATGGTGAAAAGTCTTC
This sequence comes from Candidatus Bathyarchaeota archaeon, assembly GCA_026014705.1. GTDB lineage: Archaea > Thermoproteota > Bathyarchaeia > Bathyarchaeales > Bathycorpusculaceae > JAOZHU01. The sequence continues at coordinate 6,683 of JAOZHU010000020.1, forward strand.
TGCTGTTGCGCCCAGAAAAATCTAAACCCCCTTATATAAAGTAAATATAGAGTTGACAAGGCGGCTCTAGTTTGCGTATCTCCTGTGTCTTTTTGGAGTGTTATTGCTGTTATGGCTAGTGCTGTGGATGGCTGCTGCGCTGTTTCCAAATTCACTGACCTGCGGCTTGATGCAGAGTCTGGCTGTTTTCTTGTGAACTGATTAATTGAGTTGTATACCTCCATCAAGGGGCGCTGAGTAGTTTTTTAATCGTCATTTCAACTTCTTCTATCGACTTGTCCGCGTCAATGATTCGCCACTTGCCAATTAGCGCCAGCGAAAGCGCTTTCACCCTAACTTTTCTAAGCGCGTCTATGCTCTCGAACATTTCGTGGCTTCTACGCGTCTGGCGTATTCTCCTGTAGGCTTCCTGAGGAGCAGTGTCCAGATAGAACATTGCGTTAGATTTCGGAACGAGAAGAGCAAAAAAATGGTATGCGACCCTGTGCAACGGCGCAGGCAGATAAGCTGTGCCCATCAAATACCGCACGAAGATGATGTAGTCATACTTCTGCCAACTGTAGATAAGAACTGAGCGAATCACATCAAGCATGTAAAACACTGCTGAAGCGAAATGTGCGCCTTTTCCTTTCGCATATAGAAACTGTTTAGCTTTAACGCCGAATAAATTGTCGTTTGACGGGTGGAAACGAAGGCAAGCAGTTTTATTTTCAGCAGTGAGCAACTTGAGGAGCCGAAGCGCCTGAGTGCTTTTCCCAGAAGCGTCCAGCCCGTCGATGACAATGAGCAACGCGTTAAATGCCTCCGCTTAGAATCAGGAAGGTCAAGGCGCTTAGAAGGGGCACTGTTATGTTGTCAAATCCCAAGGGCGAAAGGCTCTCAGCTAAAGTAGCCACCAAAGCAGCGCCTAAAGCAGCCAGTAAAGCAGTAACAAGTGGAAACGAGTAGAAGAGCGAGAAAAACAGCAGGCTCACAGCTAAACTGATGAAACTTGCTAAGAACATTGTGATTGAGCCCTCAAGGCTTTTTCGTGCAAAAATACGATAATGCCGCTTGCCATATTTTTCTCCTATTAAAGCGGCAAAAGCGTCGCCGTAAGCCATCGGCAAAACCCCAGCGGCAATAACGTAGGGCTTCGCTGAGAAGAACAGCGCCAGCAGTGTATAAGATACGGCGTAGAAAACAAGTCCAAGTTGGTGTCCGCCTCCCGTAATGTCGGATAACCCTTTTAGCTTTTCGTAAATCCGCTTGGAAGGCGAGTAACGAGAAGCGAGAAACGTAACCAGTATGAACGGTGCAGCAACCAGAAAAGGGAAATTCAGCGGAAAAGAAGTGTAGGAAAAGAAAGGAATTATGAAAGGCAAATTGCCAATCAGTGAGTGCAGAAATTTCCGAGAAGACTTGCGCGAAACATGGGCAACGCTGTCAAGCTTTCCCGAAATCAGGATTATCAGTAAAATATAAGCGTAACAGGCAATCAACAGCAGCAAATTAGCAAGAAATTCGCTATCAAGCATAAGCTTCACCTGAAAACACCAAAAACAAACGCTAACAAGCCTAGAACGAACCAGAGCAGAACAGTTTTCTTTGTTTTCCGCGCATTCTCCCGAGAATAATCCCTGACAAGAAAAACAGAGGAAAACACAAAGCCAACATCAGTTACCAACACAAACGGTATGAACCAAAAAGAAACGATGCCCCAGAACCAAGGAAGCGGCGTCAACGCAACAGCCGCCAAATAAAACACGGCAGCCGAAACAGCCGCAGCCCGTTCGCCGTAGCGAACAGCCAGCGTCTTCACGCCCTCCGCGCTGTCGCCTTTAACGTCAACGATTCCCTTAGTAATTTCTCTGCCCGTGTTAGAAAGAAAAGCCATAGACGCAAAAAGTACAACGTTCAACGGCACCTCGCCAGCAACTGCTATGCTGCCGTAGACGAAAGGCGTAGCCACGCATGCGCTGACGAGGAAGTTGCCTGGCAAACCGCTGCGTTTTCCAACCGTAACGTAGGCTGAAACGATTATCCAAGAGACCACGGAAACGGCAAGACACATGAGGCTTACCAGAAAGGCGAATGCAAAGCCTACGGCTGAAAGCACCGCGGCTAAAACTAAGGCTTCTTTAACGGTGACCGCGCCGCTTGGAATTGGGCGGGATGGCTCGTTTATCGCGTCAATTGCCCTGTCATAATAATCGTTTATAATCATTGAGGCAGCGGTCAGCATGAATCCTGTGACGAAGCCATACAAGACATTCAGCCAGTCGCTGGTGGAGAACTGCGGGTTTGCCAGAACTGCGCCGACTATAACGGCGAAACCCATCATTGCACAGTTGATTGGACGCATTAACCGTAGGAGACCGCTGATTTTTAGCATGTCGCTTGAACCTTGCGTAGAATGATAAGCCTTGACTGGGTTATAAAATTCACCGTCGGTAGCGCTGAACAGGCAGAAACACGTCTGCAACAAATGGTTTTTTAAGACAGAGCGGTTAGCATAAATGGGAGAAAGGATGACGAAAGAAAAGAAACCCGAGGAGACACCATCAAAGGCAAAGGAAAAGGAAAGCAGCAAAATTGTAAAAATAGTGCTCATCGCTGTGGGAACAGTTGCATTAGCTTTAGGCGCTATCGGAGTTTTCCTGCCGATTCTACCCACCACGCCGTTTTTGCTGCTTGCAGCTGCTTGCTACTGTCGAAGTTCAAAGCGATTGTACTGCTGGCTTCTGAACAATAAGTGGTTCGGCGAGTACATAAGAAACTACAAGGAAGGCAAGGGAATCCCATTGAAAACCAAATTATTCGCCTTAGCAGTGCTTTGGACAACAATAGGCGTCTCAACGGTTTTCATGCTGAACCACCTTCTGCCCGAGTCACTAGTGCTACCGATGCAGGTGGCTATGGTAGCCGTTGCAGTTGCGGTCAGCGTGCACATTTTGAGACTACCCACCTTCAAGAAGGCGCCATGCTCCACTCAATGAAGCCTTTGTGTAGCCATAATTGGCTCTTGAGGGGCAAGACGCTTCAAATTCCGATTCTGCTGAAGTGAGAATCTGAAAAGGTTAATACGGCTTGCACCAAATTAGATACTAACTCCATTGGAGTGAAACTGTTTGAGCAATGATTACGCACCTTTAGTGGGCGACTCCTACGCTCCAGAAAGATTACGAGTCATCATCCCAGTAGGCGGAAAAGCCACACGCCTCCTGCCGCTTACAGCCGAAACCAGCAAAGCATGCCTCCGCTTGCTGAACAGACCACTAGTAGAGTTTTCGCTTTTGTCGCTTGCCCGCCAAGGCATACGCCACTTCATCTTCGGCGTAAAAGGCTACACCAATTATAGAGACCTGTTTGACTATTTCGAGTCAGGCTATGGCTTCTCAGAACGGTACAACATCAAACCGCGAATCCACATAAAATACCAGCCCAATGTGGAAGACCTCGGAAGCGCCGACTCGGCGAGAATAAACATGGAATACTACGACATCAAAAACCCTGTTTTCGCAGTGCAAGGCGACAACGTTTTCGAAATCTGCGTGAAAGACCTCGTACAGTTTCACCGAGAAAAAGGCGCAGCGATGACAATCGTGCTCAGAGAAGTGCAGAACGTGGAAGGCTTAGGCATAGCAGACATCGACAAAAACAGCCGCATCCGCTGCTTCGTGGAGAAGCCGAAACCTGAAGAAGCGCCGAGCAACCTTGCCAACACGGGATTGTACGTGATTTCGCCTGAAGTGAAAAAAATCTTCAAGGAAAAAGAAGTCAAGCAGATAGCTGAAGAGAAACAGCGGTTGGATTTCGGCTACGATTTCATACCGTACTTGACGCGGGCAGGGTACCCAGTGTATGGTTACACGTTGAAGGGCAACTGGTTCGATGTGGGAACGCCTAAGAATTACTTGGAAGCCATGAACAAGTTGCTTCACGGCGGCTTCAGCATGCTCACGGATTTTGGCGGCAGAATCAGCGAAAAAGAAAACATCTGGGTTCAGGGCGAAAGCAACGATTCAGAAAAAAGAAGACAAGAAATCATCGAGAAAGTCAAACAAGGAAGAATACAGCTTGAAGGCGCAGTGTTAATCGGCAGACACTGCCAAATAGAAGACGGCGTACGAATAGCAAACTCGTGTATTGACAATTTCACGCGAATAGGCAAAGGCGCCACCATAGAAAACTCGGCAGTGTTGGACAGAGTCATCATCGGCGACAAGGCAGAAGTCGCAGACAGCATCATCGGCAGACACACCACCGTGCTTTCAAGCAGCCGCAAACCCACAAAAATCAACGCTGTTTCAGTAATCGCGGACGACGTTACCATCGAAGAAGGCGGCACATTAACAGCCGCAAAAGTCTACCCGCACCAACACGTAAAAGGCGAACTGCAGAGACAAACGCTGATGCCGAGCTAAGCCTTGAACCACTTGAAAATCAAATACTTAGTCTGCTTCGCTTCCAAATCAGGCACAGCAATGATAAAGCGTTTCCGAACGGTTGTCGCCAAACGCCCAGCCTTAACAATTTCAGTCGCTGAAATATCCGATTTCGCGTTCTTAACCGAAACCATATAGGGAGCATGCTCAACGCCTGGACCGTACTTGTACACTGCGAAGTCACATCCGAACTTGATGCCTGGCGTAACAATTAGCCCGTTGTCGCGCAAATCGCGGTAAACAGCGTATTTCTCGTCAAATTCCTCGTACAACTGCTTTGCCTTCTGCCTCAGCGTTCTAAGCCCGACTTTGCGGTTGCCTGAATCATAAATCGCTACTTTGCCCTGTTCAGCTAAGTACACGCCTTCCATCAAATCAAGGATTAAAGGCACCGTGAACTCGGGAATTTTCGGTTTCGCAATTCCAAGCGGTTTGCCGTAGTACCCCGTCTTGTACAGTTCGGTGCCTTCTTCAGGGTTCCATACGACGAGGAAATTCTCGATGAGTTCAACTTTTATTTTAGTCATAGCGGTTGTTCGCTCGCTGCTACATTATGAACGACAGCACACGCGCCACATCAGCGGCGTCCTCGGCTTTGTCAGCGGAATCCTCGAGCAGTTGAAGAACATCCTTCAAGAGCAGTAATACTGGAATGTCAAGTTTGCTGCTGAGAATCTTGATTTCGAGCTCACGGTAAAGGTCGTCTACCACTCTTTCGGCAATTTCAACATCCTTAGCCTTCTCCAAGGTTTTAGCTGAACCGTAGCTTAGAACCATCATGGTCTCCCTTAGCCTAAGCACCGTGTCGAGGACAGCCTCGGAAAGCCGCAGCAACTCTTTTTTGATGTCTCCTGAAACGTTCCAGTTATGCTCCATGATTTCAACCAAGCGAAAAGCGATTCCCTCGGAGAAATCTGCGATTTCGCTTGTTAAGTTAGTAAATCGTAAAAAGTCCTCGCGGCTAACGAGTATGGCGCCTATCTCCGCTAGCTCTTGAGAAACCATGCGTCTTGCTTTGATGACTTCTTCTTCGTCTTTTCTTATTTCTGCGAAAAGTTGCCTAGCCAGTTCTTTGTCGCCTTTCGCAAAGTGCTCAACCATGCGAGGAGTCTTCCTCGTCAACTCCAAGACCTTGCGCAGGTTATCTTGGCAAACGTTTAAAGCTCTACGTTTCACGCGTTCTTCTGTTTCCGCTGGAAGCACCAAACCAATTTCCCGCCGCAATACACAACTTGATGTTTTCAACAGTTAGTGCGCACGTACATTAAAAAAGCTAGCTACTTAAACCCTCAGCAAAGTGCCTAAATCTTCAAAGTCTAGTTTTCCCTGAAAATACTTATGCAACAACTCGGGCAAATCCTTAATTGGGCTTCTAACTTGCTGCCATGAATCTCGGTCGCGTATCGTAACCGTGCCGTCACTAAGTGTTTCATAATCAATAGTTATGCCCAAGGGAATGCCTGCCTCATCTGCACGAGCGTAGCGCCTACCTATCGACCCTGCCTCGTCAAACTCCACCATTAAGCCGCTTTCCGCCAACAGCTTGCGCACTTCATTCGCCTTATCCGCCAAGCCATCTTTGCTCATCAATGGGTAAACGCCAACCTGCACGGGCGCGATGTCCCTTGGGAAACTCAGGAGTACACGACCGTCCTTCACTCGGTATGCGTACTCCAGCGCCACGTAAAAGAGCCTGTCTGACCCGAAACTGGGTTCAACAACATGCGGGACAAAACGCGAACCGCGCACAACAGTCTTCTGAAGGCTAATGTCCACATGTTCAGGCAAGACACGGTAGTTTCCAACCGTGTAATGACCATTCTTTTTCAGAGAAGCCGCAACTTCTTCAGGGTCAGCTTTCGAAAGCAACTCCGCCACTTTGCCTGCTTCCTTTTTGAATGCGGGTCCAAGCTTCGCCATTACAGGTTTAACCGCAAGTTGCTCTTTCTCAACTGGTGTAGCATATTCTTTGTAGACGCGCATGTCGGCGCCGCTGGCTTTCATGTGGCAGGTCAAGTCGTAGTCTGTGCGGTACGCGTGCCCTGAGACTTCCACCCAGCCCCAGCGGTCAACGTATACTTCTTGGTCGAAGCTTTGACTGGAATAATGCGCTTTTTCCCACGGGAGCTTCTCGATGAAACGTTGCTTTTCCGCGGGAACTCCCAACTCAGTTAGGAGTTTTTTCGCCATTGCCATGAAGAAGGCTTGCCACTCGGCGCGGATAATCCTCTTGGCGACGGCGTCTTTGACAGTTAACTCCACGGTTTCTTCAGAGTCTTTCAGCCTATTCTCGGCGAGGAGAATCCGCAGGGTTTCGTTCTCCACCTGCCTCAGCAGGTGACATTGAGGTTCCTCAGGGTCAAAGAAGAACTCCAAATCCGCTATCGTGAATTCCCTAAGCCTAATCAAACCTTGCCTAGGCGAAATTTCATTTCTCAAAGCATGACCTATCTGGATTACGCCGAACGGAAGTTTCTCCCGTGCCATAGCGTACAGGCGGTTGAACTCCACGAATATTCCCTGCGCCGCTTCGGGTCTGCCGTAGCCTGTAGCGCCAGCGTAAGGTCCAATGGTGGTCACGAACATCGTAAGGAACTGCTGTGGAGCATTGAAGGTGCCGCCGCAGTCTGGGCAGGTCACGCCGTTCTTCTCAAGTGCCTCGTGGATTTCGTTCAGACTCATTTTTTCTGCTTCGGTTGAGCTAATCTTCGCGTATTCCTCAAGCAAATGGTCAGCACGGAAGCGTTTGTTGCATTTGACGCATTCTACCATGGGTTCTTTGAAGTGATCCACGTGTCCAGAGGCTTCGAAGACTTTGCCGGGCGTGATTGCGGAGGATTCCATTTCGAAGATGCCTGTTTGTTTCACGAAAAGTTCTCTGAGCTTGTTTTCAATGTTTTGTTTCAGCCTTGTGCCTAAGGGACCGTAAGTTACGAAACCGCCTGCGCCGCCGTAAATCTCGTAAGAGTTCCAGAAAAAGCCGCGGCGCTTGGCTAACTCATTCACGGCTGTAAATTTGCTCTCCTTACCTGAATCGTCCAATTCTGAGTCAACTCGTTTTAGGGTAATGCCCAAAGGAAATTAAAAGGTTACTAGCAGAGCGCCAGCTTTATCGTAGATAGGTTATATTTACGTTTGAAACACGCGAAATTCCAGGTTTGGCTAACAGCTCAACGAATCGGAACACGTTCGAGGAAGCGCAGCTTCTGAGAATCCATGCAGTGTCAAGGCCGATCTCTGTGCCTGCACACGCGAGAACCACTTTCTCTTCTGGAATAAGCCCTGCGTCAACAGCCATCAGAACAATTTCCATGCACATGAGCGTGCCTGTAGAAATCAACTCCAAAGTTTTCGCCATAACATCAAGAAAGGTAATCTTGTGCAGATGTAGCCGCATCGAGAAACTCGGTCGACTTTGCCTTCGAGGTGTAGAGTGAAAGTTGAAGGAAACGGTTATGAAGCATTCGTAACATTTTGCCATCCGTCATCAAAATAGTCTGGAACTGGAACAGACGGATACATTACCAGAGACCTTATCATGACCACTACTCCACCATGAGTAGCGAATTATTCAGGGCTTTGTTCAACAGGCAGATGCTCTTTGACTCGGACGCTCTGCATTTTTCCCTCTTCATCTAATGTGAACTCAAGCAGCAAGCGGTCGGTTGTGTTGTCTTTGCCGTTGAATTCCGTTTGGCAGCGTCCGCATTGGATGTCGGATTCTAGTTCGATGAGGAACCATGAAGCGTCAACGTGCATGTTGCCGCAGTTTGGGCAGCGCACCACAGCCACATCCAACCAAGTGTTCATGTAAACCAGCTCTTCCAGGGCATAGGAGCGGCGTAGCTTTTTATAAGGCAATCGCAAAATAAAACCCCAGCAAAGGTGGCGAAAGTGTCCAAGGTAAAAGTCGCATTAATCGGCGTAGGCAACTGCGCCTCAGCCTTCGTGCAAGGCTTACAGTACTACGGAAAACAAACAGAAAGTTGCGTGGGGTTACGTAACCCGCAACTTGGCGGTTTAACCACCCGAGACATCCAAGTTGTCGCAGCCTTCGACGTGGACAAACGCAAAGTAGGCAAAGACTTAGCAGAAGCCATTTTCGCTGCGCCAAACAACGCGCCCAAAGTCGCCGATGTCCCTGCAACAGGTGTCACCGTGCAGAAAGGCTCGTTACTGGACGGCGTGGGCGAGTGCACACGGAGCATTGTGCAAATCAGCGGCGCGGCGGACGTGAACGTTGCAGAGGCGTTGCGGTCAAGCGGCGCTGAGGTTGCGGTGAATCTGCTGCCGAGCGGTGCAGTTGAGGCTTCACGGTGGTACGCGGCACAAGCTTTGGCTGCGGGATGCGCTTTTGTGAATGCTACGCCTAATTTTGTTGCGAGTGACGCGGCTTGGGCTAAACGTTTTGAGGACGCGGGTTTGCCTGTGGCTGGTGATGATTTAGTAGATCAGGTTGGCTCTACGGCGCTGCATAAGACGCTGCTGAAGCTGCTTTCGATGAACGGTGTACGCATTGCAGAGACATACCAGCTGGACGTGGGCGGCGGCACTGAGTCGCTGGACACGCTGGACAGGTCACGTGATGCTAAACGTGCCATTAAGACTCAGTCAGTGGCTGCGTCTTTGCCCTACAAGGCTGAAGTAGTGGCGGGTTCCACGGATTACGTTGATTTCTTGCAGAACAAGCGTGACAGCTACTTCTGGATCAGCGGCAGTTACTTCTGCAATGCGCCGATGCGGATTGATTTGAAGTTCAGCACGGTTGACGCGCCGAACGCTGGGTCAGTGCTGTTTGATGTTGTGCGCGCCATGAAAGTGGCTTTAGAAAAGAAGCAAAAAGGCGCAGTGCTGCCTGTTTGTGTTTACGCATTTAAGCGTCCGCCGCAGCTTGTGCCGCTGGAAACTGCTGAGGAAATGTTCACGCGTTTCATAAAGGAAAATGCTGGGCATTAGCTTGCGAGTTTAGCTAGTTCACGAATTATCTTCTCTTTCAGTCCAGTTTGCTTTATTTGCTGTTTCAGTGAGGCTATTGTTTTGACGGGGGTTGGGTCTATTTTGCGTAAAATTGCCAAATACACGCTTGCGAAGTCGCCGATGCAGATGGTGGACAACATTTTTGCCAGTGGACTTTTGCCTTGAGCCCACACTTCGAGCAGGTTCGACACCGCGGGCTGCATTAAGGTTTTTGTGGTTTCGATTCTGCTACGAACCTCAGCGGGTTCGGCTTTGTCTCTTATGAATATTGCCGAGAAGTTTTTCGTTAGTGTTCCGTGATTTTCCCAGCCTACGATTTCGTTGTGGTTAAGTTCTGGGAAAACCTCCCATTTCGCTGGAACCTTGCTGTTCTCGTTAAACTGCTGCTTGAACCGTTGCGCAACAGCGCGGTAAAATGCGAAGCCGTAAACTACAGGCACATATCCGCAAATATTTGATGCCAGTGACTTAGAGAAGTTGCCTCTAAGTGGAAGTTCAGGCGCGTTTGCAGCGCTTACTTGCGCTAGGACTTCTGTGGTTTCGGAAATTTCACGGGCAACCTTGGAGACCAAACCTAGCTTCTCCAGTAACATTGGCAAAGGCATAAACAGGTAGGGCAGTGTTGCTCGAGGAGCCATGCCAGCGGGAACGCGCAGATGGGGGACGCCGAGTTTTTCAGCGAATTCCTGCAATGCACCTCCAGAGCTTATGCACACGGTCATGCATTTCCGTTTAAGTGCATCCAGAAAGGCGCTGAGGGCTTCCTCGGTTTCGCCTGAATAGCTTGTGACTAAGGCTAACGTGCTTTTGCCCGCGTAAGCTGGCAGAGAGTATTCTCGGCTGACTTCGATTGGAACGGTTATTTTGTCTCTTGCCCAGTCCTTCAGCAGTTCTCCGCTGATGGCTGAGCCGCCCATGCCAGCAACAACAATGTTTGCGGGTTCAGCATAGCTGATTGAGAGGGGTTTGGCTAGTTGTGCCGCTGCCGCATAATGCTTGGCTGCTTCAACGGAGAAAGAGAGCATACCGCTTTTGTCAATTTCTTTGATTTCGCTTATTTCGTCTAAAGGTGACCTTGTCAATTTTCATTCACATCCGCAGTGGTTACAGGTAGTTTTTATAGTTGGTTTTGGCTTTTAAGCTGAACGCAGAAGTCTATCGGTCCTCTGCAGGAGCGCAAAGCACAAGTGGTCAAATTGGCTATAGCTGTGCCTGCATCTGTGGTTTCAGACACACCGCATTTGCGTGAGAAAACCTCGAAGGTAGGCTTGATTGGAAGAGCAGCGGCGATTTTTCGAGTAAACGAGATTGTGGTTTACGCCGACAACCCTAAAGCTAATCAAAGCGGGGATTTGGATTTGATTGCGGTCCTGTTGGAGTACATGGAGACGCCGCAGTACTTGCGGAAGCGTTTGTTTAAGATTGAACCACGGTTGCAGTACGCGGGAATTTTGCCGCCGCTGCGGACGCCGCATCACCCGCTGAAGAGCAAAGCGAGCTTAGAAGAGGGTGAGTACCGTGAAGGCTTGGTTTTATCTGAAACTAAAGAAGGCTTGCTTGTGGACATCGGTGTGGAACAATCTGCGCTCTTGCGGGAAAAGCAGTTCGCTGTAGGCGCGCGTGTGACGCTTCAGATAGTCAAGTTTGGTAAGCAGATTGAGGTGCAAGCCGTTAGCGGCGAAGTGCCTTGTTACTGGGGGTACAGGGTTACTGTTGAGCGGCGCTCGCTGAAGAAACTGCTGGATGAGGGTAGGTTTGATTTAGTGGTTGCCACTTCTGCTAAAGGCACCAAATTCAGTGCCATCGCTGGGGAATTGGCTGAGAAATGGAAGAGGGCGAACAGCGTGCTTTTGGCTTTTGGCGCGCCAACGAGAGGGCTTTATGAAATTGCTGCAGAGGAGGGTTGGCGGCTTGGTGAGGCAGTGGATTTCGTGGCGAACACCATTCCTTGTCAGGGTACGGAGACTGTTAGGACGGAGGAAGCAGTTTTGGCGACTTTGTCCATTTTGAACGTGTGGTTTGGGTTTTAAAGTTTAAATGTTCGTGTCAGTTATTTTTGGGTTCATGTTGACCTTCGACGTTGCTATGCCGCTTACTTTGTTTCTTGTGACGCTTGCTGCTTTGCTGTTAAGCAAACGCGTGGAAGGAAAATTGAAAGCAACCCTCGAGGAGCGGGAGTTCCGAACAGTGGATATGGTGCTGTTTTCGGGTATGGTCGGCGTGGTTGTGTCGGTGGTTGTTTTCGTGCCGCAGATGGCGTTAATCGCCTTGTTTATGTTCTCTTATGCTTCGCTGCTGTTCACGTTTTCCTATCTCTTCTCAGCTGTTAATAAGAAAAGGGCTGTGCTCCTAATTTCGACCTTTTTAGCGGCTAGCTTTGTTGTTGGAGCCGTGGCTTTAGCGGGCTTCTTCAGTTCCAGTTTCACGTTTTACGGCGGTATTGCAGCGTGCGGGTTGACGGTTTTTGCGTTTGCTGCACTGCTGTTTGAGTTGAAGCGAACAGGGTCAAGCGGCAGATGGTATCTTGCAGTTTTGCCGCCAGCCTTGTTCGTGATAATTTTCTTTGTTTTCAGTCCAACGCCCGTGTGGTTTCCGTTTCTGTTTGACGCGTTCGGCATAGTTTTTGCCGTTTTGATAACGCTGTATTTGTCAACTTTGTTCACGTGGAAAACGACTTTCATTTTCGCGGTGCTGCTTACGGTAATAGATTTTATTCTGGTTTTGGTTATTCCAGTGATGGAGCCCGCGGCGACTCATGTCGTGGGTTTGGGTTTGCCTGTGGTTATCGTGCTGCCCGTTATTCCGCCTGTATTCACTTCAGCGGGTCTCTTTGGCCTTCAGCCGATTGCGCTGGGGCTGGGGGATTTCTTCTTCGCAGGAACATTGGCTACTCAGACTTACAAGAAGTTAGGTAAGAAGGCTGGCGTTGTCTCCGCACTAACGATGAGCATAGCCTTCGGCGTTTTCGAACTACTCTTGTTGAACACGAGTTTCGGAGCGTTCCCAGGCACGTTGATGATTATTTTCGGTTGGCTGCCTGTGGTCGCATGGAAACTATTCGCTGAAAGAAAAGCAGAAAATAGTCTGTTGAAATAGCGAAAATGAAATTAAAAATAGAAGATGATGGCTTAATTACCCGAATAGGGCGCCTAAACCTTCAAGTGCTGCTTCTTCCTTAGCTTTCTCTTCTTCGCCTTTCTTCTTCTTTTCCTCTTCCTTCGGCTTTGATTCTGCCGTCGGCGCGGTCGGTGCCTGTGCAGCTACCGGCGCGGCCATCATTGCTGGAGCAGCTTTAATTGCTTCTTCAATGTTGACCTCGCTTAGAGAAGCCACTAACGCTTTTACTCTGACGGCGTCAACAGCTACTCCTGCCGCTGTCAAAACGTTTGAGAGAGCTTCCTCGTTTATTTCTTTACCAGCCTTGTGAAGGAGCATCGCAGCGTAAACGTATTCCATACCCTTTCACCTCTTCATCCAACTATTTTAACTTTTTCTGGTCTCTAAAGCTTATTCCCCTTAAAGGAGACAAGCAACTACTTAAACCTAGGCATGCATTAAAGCATTTTTCCTAGCCGCAAACAGAAACACCTAATCACTTAAGAACCTTTCGACACGCAGCAACATGGAAAACTGAAAATGGAAAAAAGTTATGGAGCTTGACTGTGCATCGAAAAATGCAGCTAAAGCTTACTTTTTGCGTTTCTTAAAGTAAACCAGCAGAGCCATGGCAATTAGGGCTACTGACACAGCAGAAACCACAGCAAGTGCTGCTAGAAAAAGTTCAGATGTTGGCTCTGTTCCATTGTCTGTATCAGGAAGTTGAGCATTATCATATGAAATGGCTACTGGTTTGGTGAGCGGGTGGTTATCTTTGAAGGTTTCGCGGTCGTAAGGCGTATCCCATATTCCTGTGCTGCCTACTTCTTTGGCGCTTGGGTATCTTGTTAGGTAGTCGCCCCAATAGTTTTTGTCCACGAGAGGCTCTGGTGACAGCCAAACTGAAAAACTGCTCAGAATGTTGTTTTCGACTATGATGTTGCCGCCGCTGCCGTAATTTATGGAAATTCCCGTTACGCAGTTTTTAACGGTATTATGCATGAGGGTGTTGTTTGAGCTCCCAGTTATCCAGAATCCAGTGTCGCAGTCTGAAATGTAATTGCCAACAAAGGTGTTATTGTGCGTGTTTTCGCTGCTTATTGCATAATAGCAGTTTATAATTTTCAGGTTCTTAAGCGTCACATTGCTAATGCTGGACCGCGAAGGGTCTTGTCCTACGCCGTTTGAAAGGTCAATTCCTCTTCCATATTCACCCTTTCCCTTGACAGCATAGCCTGCACCATCAATAACGATGTGACTCTTCTGAACTTGAATTCCGCCTGAAATGTTGCCTGTTAACGTGTAAACGTTGCCGTTGCGCAGAATAGAAGTTGTTCCCTCTATGCTGCCGTCTGCCCTAATGTAGACTGTTTCTTCCTCTGCAGCGGCATCTGCGAAAGCCACAATAGGCATCGAAAACGAGAGCACAATGATTAGTATTAGTGCCAATGTCCTTCTTTTCATAAGCACCAAACCGCTTATCTTTGTTTAATAATAAGGCTGTTTCTGCTGTAAAAGGGTTTTTGTAAAAATTCTCTTGACTAAACCAGCCTGAAATGACAAAGTCTTAATCAGCATGGGTTAACACCCAAGGATGAGTGGGAACAGGGGGGGTGTGCAAGTTTTGGCAAATTATATATTCCTTCTGGATTAAGTGTCATGCGGGTTGAACGTGAAAGACCTGACTAGACTCCTGTTGCTGTGGCTGATCCTCACAGTCACCTACGCCCTAGTGCTGTTCGCTTTCAGAGACTTCGAACTAATGTCGCTCGTTTACCACATCGGACTATTGGCAATAGCAATCTACTTTGCTAGGAGCGGCGTCGAGCTCGGATTCAGACGCGGCAATCGCCGATACGGCTTTTTGCTTTGCGCTGGTTTCTTGGCGTTTCTTGTTTTTCGCACGTTTCTGTATGGTGGATTCACAAAATTCGATTTGAAACTGGACCTTGCTTCCTTCACGCTTGTTTTCTTTGCACCGCTAACGGAAGAAATCTTCTGGAGAGGCGTAATCCTGCAAAAAATGCTACCGCACAGATTTGATGCTATTGTGGCAATCTTCGCAAACGGCGCGCTCTTCGCACTCATGCATGTACCGCGAATGTTATTCCTCAGCGAAAGCGTCTTCTATCTGATTTCAACGTTCCTGTTTGGCGTGCTCTTCGCAGGCATTTTCTACCTCAGCAAATCATCAGTCTACTACTCAACGATTGCACACAGTTTAACAAATGTTTTTTCCGCTCTTTTTGCTTAGCTGCATTGGAAGTTGACTTCTCTTGACCTCACTGGATTAAGCGTCATTTATATTACACTTGTTCGCAATTTCTATAAGCATTCAACCTTGGTGAAGACATCTGCCAACTCAGAAGAAAGAACCGTCACTTGCCTTTGGAGGACAAGCCATAATGGAGGGCGTGATGATACGCTCCCGAAGGCACATGGTCATGTGCGTCAGGAAACCCAGCAGAGAAATCGCCACATGTATAGAGAAAATTAACCCGCTAAGCGAAAAATATAGAGCACTGGGACTCCCGTTCCTGAGAGGCATAGTCGCGATGTTCGAAAGCCTCTACCTAGGCATCAAAGGATTGTTCTTTTCAGCAAACTTGGCTCTTGAAGGATTAACGCCTCAGGGTGAAGAACCGCTGAAGTTCAGCTACAAAGAAATCGCGGTTGTGATTGCAGGTGTCATTGGGATAACCGCGGTTTTCCTGCTGTTGCCGCTGTTCCTTGCCACATGGTTAAACCTCACGGGAATCCTGTTTAACGTAGTTGAAGCCATAATCAGACTAACCATGTTCATCCTCTACCTCGCTGTCATTTCAATGTGGAGCGAATTCAAGAGAATACTCATGTACCATGGCGCAGAGCACAAAGCCATAAACGCATACGAAGCAGGCGTCCCCATGGATGTTGAAAACGTGAGACGTTACTCGCGGCTGCACCCCCGATGCGGAACCAGCTTCCTCTTCATAGTGCTAATCGTCAGCATCGTGCTCTACTCTATCGTGCCAATCTCGGATTTCTACTTCCGCGTAGCCTACAGAATAGCCTTGATTCCCGTCATTGCAGGAGTATCCTATGAGCTGCTGCGCCTCAGCGGAAAATACAAAGATTCGCCCATAACAAAAGTTTTGGTTGCGCCTGGACTTGCATTTCAACGGTTGACGACGAAAGAGCCAACGGATGACATGCTTGAAGTCTCAGTGAAGGCGGTAACAGAAGTAAACCAGCTAATGCAAGTGACCACTTAAGTTGTGAGTTGGCTGGCGATTTTTCTCCCGAAATCCACGCATTTAGGCAGTTCGCCCTCTACGACTGGTCCTTTGACGCCGTTCACTCTAATTGATAAACCAGGCAAAATCAAGCGCAGATTAGGCAGTTTCTGCTCCAGCATTTTTTCCAGCTTTTTCACCGCTCTATCGCTCCTTTCTTTTCCCGCATAAGTGCCGAAAACAACAGCGCTTTTCGCTTTCACGCCAAGCTCAACCAGCTGGTCAACAAACTTTTTCATTGCACGGGAAGGTTTACCCATATGATTTGGCGCACCGAGAATTACAGCGTCGGAATCAGCCACTTTTCCAGCGTCTACATCCTTAACGTAGCCGATAGCTGCCTCAATTCCGTTGGTTTCGCGTATTCCCTCCAAGATGCTCTCCGCTGCAAGTCTTGTGTTGCCATACTTCGTGTCATAAACTATGAAAACCTTCAACAGAACCCTCCCTCAACCAGATGTCAACATAAAGCGTGAATATAATCAACAGCACGCCAGTTTTTATGAGTTTTGGAAAAGCATTCTTATTAGTCTAATTTCACATATTACTCACAAAAGGGGCAAAAACAGCATATGAACGAGCAACACCAGCGAATTAAACGAGAGAAAAAAACCATCGACAAAATGGTACACATATACTGCAAAGGTCACCACGAAACCAAAGGCAAAGAACTATGCCCTGAATGCACAGAGTTCCTAGCATACGCCTTCCTGCGACTAGACAAATGCCCCTTCCAAGAAGAAAAATCCACATGCGGCAAATGCCTCGTACATTGCTATCAACCTCAAATGAGGGAAAAAGCCAAGAAAATCATGCGGTACTCAGGTCCACGCATGCTCCTTCACAGCCCCGGATTAGCGCTGCATCACATGCTTGACGGGCGCAAGAAGCCGCAAACAATAGAAGAATTCAGGAAAAAGAAGGCTCAAAGTTCAGCCTAACGCCGCCCAAACCAAACTTTTTCCTTAGAAAAATCGCCGTTTACGTTTTCGCCTGTTCCCCAAGCCAAAACCACATCGAAAACACGAACATATTTGAAGCCTATTAGTGGTTCTATGCAGAAACCAGTAGAGGGTCTATCCCGAGCAACGCCTGCAACGCTATATAAACTATTTAAAAGGGGGCTATAGATTCCCACAAGCACATTAGCACAACCTGATTCGAAACAGCCTGCGCAATGAACACGCTTTTAAGCAAGAAAAAACATTCTCTTCAAACACACAAACAAAGAGGCACCATCATTGGGAAAGAAAAAAGTGCTAAGCGAAGGACAACTCAACGAAATGATCTACCCAGCACAAGGCGAAGTCCTAGGCGTAGTAACAAAATTGCTCGGATTCGACCGCATAATGGTCAAATGCCAAGACGGAAAAGAACGCTTATGCCGTATCCGCGGCAAAATGAAACGCCGTGTGTGGATCAGAGAAGGAGACATCGTTGTAGTTTCCCCTTGGGATTTCCAAAGCGACAAACGCGGCGATGTCACGTGGCGTTACACGCATGCGCAAGCGGATATTCTCCGCAAAAAAGGCTACCTAACCATTTAGCCTGAAACAGCGTGGTTGCTTTTATTGCCTGTTTTGCCATCGGTATTTTTCTTTTATGCTTATCAGCTTGTCTAAGCTGCAGTTGAAGCAAACGCCATTGTGGCAGCAAACTGTTTTGCCGCAGTTTGGGCAGCTCCATGATTTTTCCTGTTCAGCTAGAAATTTCAGCATTCCTTGTTGCTTGATGAAGTTTAGGTTGTCTATCATGCTCATCCTGTAGCGCGCTTTGTAGCGGTTGTCAATGGTTTTCAATCTGTCGAATGGAAAACTGGAGCACTCGTAACAGAAAGTCACTTCGGCATTCCGCAGTTTGGAGCAGTGTTTTTTCAGAAAAGCGCAGTTTTTGTTTCTGGGTCTGCATCCTGCGCAATAGGGCATGTGGACGCCTTTGTTTTTCACGTCGTTCTTCAACGCCAAGTAGCTGGCGCACAGCGCGCAGTTCATCCCGCAAGGCGCAATCAAGTCCGACAGTAAATCTTTCGCGGTTTTCACTTTATCCCACTTCGCTTTCCATGAATGCGCTCTGTGTTTCCCGTATTTCTCACTTGTGTAAGCCAAGTGGTTTTAAATATCACGCAAAGAATTAGCATGCTGAATATGTATGTCGCGAAAAGCCCATGAGAAACTTGCACATAGAGAAAAAACAGTGGAGAGAAGAGACAAAATGCTCATACATGATTTCTCCTCCGAAAGGGCAACGCTGGAAGAAGTCTTCGACCAGTCAACACTCATGGTCATCTACAATTTCCTAAACAAGGGCATTTTGGACGAAATTTACGGCGTAGTGAACGCGGGAAAAGAAGCACGAGTCTACTGGAGCAAAAACAAAGAAGGCAAAGAACTAGCCGTAAAAATCTACTTGACATCTTCAGCCGAATTCCTCAAAGGCATGCGCAAATACATCGAAGGCGACAAACGATTCAAAAGCGTTAAACGTGACACGCGTTCGCTGATTTTCGCTTGGGCACAAAAAGAATACCGAAACCTCCAACAAGCCACAAAAGCAAGAGTGCCTGTGCCCAAACCCATAGCAGTAGAGAAAAACGTGCTGGTAATGGAGTTCATAGGCAAAAACGGAGTCAGCGCACCATCCTTAAGGGAACAAGCCATAAACAACCCTGAAAAAGCCTACACGCAATTGCTGGTCAGCTTGAAGAGGCTTTACCGTGAAGCAGAACTAGTGCACGGCGACCTAAGCGAATATAACATAATGCTTTGGAAAGGCAAACCCGTAATCTTCGACCTTTCCCAAGCTGTGCCCGTTTCGCATCCAATGGCGAGTTTTCTCCTGCGCCGAGACTTAACCAATTTAAATAGGTTCTTTAGTCGGCTAGGCGTTAACGTTATCCCTGTGGAAGAGGCTTTCAAGCAGGTAGCGTGTTAACATGTCGAAACCAAGCGCGTTTGTCAGGATTCCGAAGGAACGTGTAGGCGCTTTAGTTGGTGCCGATGGAAATGTGAAACGGCACATCGAAGAGAAATTAGGCGTTAAGCTTGAGGTGGAAAGCGAGTCAGGTGGAGTAACTGCTGTGCTGAAAGATGACGTGGCTGATCCGTCTTTGCTTTTGAAGGCTAAGGATGTTGTCACGGCTATTGGCAGAGGATTCGCGCCTGAGCGTGCGTTGCGGTTGATTCGGGATGAAGAAGCTATATTTGACCTTATAGATTTGCGTGAAGTTTTCGGTCGTTCAGAATCAGACATCAAACGTGTTAAAGGCAGAATAATCGGCATGAACGGAAAAACAAGGCGGTTAATCGAGGAGCTTTCAAGCGCTGACGTGGTTGTCTACGGGCACACTGTGGGCATAATCGGCACGTTTGAGCAGGCTAATGTTGCGCGTTCTGCGGTGCAAATGCTGATTGAGGGAAGACAGCATCACACGGTTTACAAGTTTCTGCAGCGCAAACGGAGCGAGCTTAAGAAGCAGATGCTTGAGTTGTGGGAGAAGCCTGAAGACGAGAAATAGTGTGATGACTTAAGCGCGATTTTTGATTTATACCCCCCTTATAAATACTATATATAGGTCAGGTTACTTTACCTGTTCCTTCTTGCTGCTGCCGTTCGTAAGCGTTCTGTATTAGGATTAGTCACTTGTTGTTGCCTTTTTTATTCCATGCGGTTCTTTTCAAGTTTTGTCAGTGGCTGTTTGATGCTCGCTGGCGTAGCTATGACAAAGCTGGTAGCGGCACATGAGCGTTATTTTTTGCGTCTCGAAGAATTCTGTGCATTGCTATATTGCAGTAGGCTGAATAGTTGTGTTTGGTGCTGGTTAAGGTGTATTGCTGAGAAGTGGGTTGATTATAGCTTTATTGTTTGAAGTTGGCCTGTTCGGTTAGTAATTGTCCGTAGGTTCCAGGTTGTTCTTTTCTTAGTAGGTTTTCGTGCATGATTTCGATGAGGTTTCCGCAGTGGTTGCATCGGTAAACGTGTGAGTTATGTTTGTATTCGCCTCGGTATTGCATGAACCTGTCGCATTTGCTGCAGAACACTGCGATTTCGGGTTTTGGGGTTCGCCATGCTTCTGGGTCTTCCTGCAATTCTTTTACTCTCCTATTCAAGCGCATTTCTGTCTTATGAACGGGGTGAGGTTACTAAGTGCATATTTGGAATAAATAAGTTTTATATGTAAAGTAGCGCCTCAAATTTTTCCGTGGTAAGTAAGCCATGAAAAAGAAACGTGGAAAATCAATTAAGAAGGCTGCTTTTCAGATTAAACGTGCTAAGCTAAAGGCTTCAGTTAAGCCAAATTCACATACAAGCACTTTAAACCAAGCTGGTCGCTTTCCAGAATTTAGCCAAAGCAAGCCGCAACTGTTGTCTGATTATGAGTGGAAACCGCAACTCATTAAGAAACCACCCCAACTAAGTTATCGTTCTGGTCAGTTGCGGCTGCGGGAGCCCGATTTTTGTTTCCGCTTTGACAGCGACCGTATTCCTGCAGAGAAGAAAGACAATAATGACGACCTAATCGCTTTTTTCCATGAAATGAGAGGCTGCGCGGATTTTCGTGTCATTGATGACCCGCTGGCATATTACATTCAATATTCAGATTTGAATATAGGCAGCCAGCAAGGCGACAAGTACTGGGGTATTTACTTTAAGGTCGAAGAGATGGATTCTTGTTATCGAGGTTTTTTGGGTTTCTTCCGTGCTTCGGTGAACCTTGATGTTAAGGCTTTGTGGAATTTGTTTGTTGAATTTGTGTTTTGGCATGAGTTGGCGCATCATGTTCTTCAGGATTTGCGTACATTGAAAGGTGAAGATCAGGCTGCTGCTTGGATTCAATATATCTTTGATAAGAGTGAGGAAGAGGGTTTTTGCGAGTTTTTTGCGTTTAAAACAGCGGAGGAGGGCTCT
>JAOZHU010000044.1 GCA_026014705.1 Candidatus Bathyarchaeota archaeon
CAGCACCGCTTCAATAGACAGCTATGGCCACAACATAAAATACAGGTTCGATTGGGGTGATGGCTCACCTTACACAGAGACAGACTGGTATCCTAACGGCGCTACTGCATACGCGTCTCACCCTTGGAGTTCAAACGGCTTATACAGCGTCAGAGTTCAAGCTCGATGCTCGAACAGTGCGTGGGGGAGCTGGTCTAATTTTCACTACGTGAACATTGGGTACCTAACGGCGCAGCTAACCACCTATGCCTACAACCAATACGGCATGCCCGGCTACGTTCCACTTTACATAGACGGCAACTACGTCGGAACCACAGGCTACACCTATACGGTGCTCTTGGGAAGCCGCCAAGTCTATGTGGAAAGCCCTCTCGCTGACGCTGTTTTTAACCACTACGTGTACGGCGGCAATTGGTACGGTGATAATCCGTTGACTATCTTGGTTACTGGAGACAATACACTCACAGCGTACTACTACACGTACTAGTAGCAGCCAAAGCAACCAGCAAAAATGAAAACACTATTCTCCTCCTTTTTTCTTAAAAGTCTCGCTTGTCAAGAAATCTTGACTAATGAAAAGCCCTTTGAGTCAAGAAACCTTGACAAAAACGCTTTTACCGCTGGAACAGCCCTAACATTATGGGGATGCGCGTGAGAAAAAGCGCCACGCTGCTGCTTGTTCTCGTCTTCCTGATAGCATCATGCGTAATGGCAGTTAATCCTGTGTTTTCTTCTGCTGCTGTTGCTGAGGATTCTTGGGCGAGGAAGGCGCCGATGCATCAGGCAAGAGCTGGCTTAGGAGTTATAGCGGTGAACGGCAAAATTTACGCTATCGGAGGCACCACTGTCTCCACATCAAATGCTTATAGGGGGGGCTTTGTAGGGACAAACGAGGAGTATGACCCGGCAACGGACACATGGACTTACAGAAAGCCTATGCCGACGCCGAGAGCCTACTTCGCCATAGCCGCCTATGGAAACAAGATTTACTGCATAGGAGGAACCGTTGGCGTCAGCTTTGATGAAAGAACTAGGTTCTATTCGTATATTGAGTCTGATGTCAACGAAGTGTACGATACAGTTACGGATACATGGGAAACAAAGAAAACCTTACCATATGCTCAAATGGAACTCCAAGCCACTGTGGTGAACGGGAAAATTTACGTGGTAGGCGGAGCTTCCACTTACGTCTATGACCCTAAAAATGATGCTTGGACGCTCAAGAAACAGGCGCCTGCCTCTCACCCCTGGCCAGTTACCGTAGACAACAGGCTTATCGTCACAGGCGAATATTCAAAGCTGCATGGCACTCCAAAACAGACAATTTTTATTTACAACGCGGAAACAGACAACTGGAGCGAAGGCGCATCTGGGCCGATTGTTGTCGTTGAAGGCACAGCGGCAGCAACAACTGGCACAAAAGCGCCACAAAAAATTTATGTCATAGGGTTGGCAGTGGAGCAGTATCCTCCCCCGTCTGTTAATCAGGTTTACGATCCTAAGGCTGACGCCTGGACGAAAGCAACTGCCATGACGACAACCCGCAAGGACTTTGATGTTGCAGTCATAAATGACATTCTATATGTAATCGGGGGACATCTCTATCTATCTGGTCAGGTAACAAGTGTGAATGAGCAGTACATGCCTTTCGGGTACGGTACTGTTCCGCCTAAAGTTTCCATTGCTTCGCCTGAAAACAAGAATTACACGTCGGGTAACGTTTCTTTGGTTTTTACGTTGAATAAGCCCGCTTTGTGGATGGGCTATAGCCTTGACGGGAAGGAAAACATAACCGTCACAGGCAACATTACGCTAGTAGGATTAACCGATGGCTTGCATAACATAACGGTCTACGCGAAAGACGAATATGGAAACGTCGGCGCGTCCGAACCAGTCGCTTTCACCATAATAACGCCCCCAACGGAGCCTTTCTCAGCAACGGCTTTAGCTGCAGCAGCGGCAGCTTTAGCAACTGCTCTCGTCGCAGGTGCACTCATCTACTACAAGAGAAAACGTAGTCACTGAGCGGTTACCTGCTTGACCTGCGCACGAACAGCGTTTGAACTTGGCTTACGCGCTCTATCTTTCCAAGTTCAGTCTCGAACTCGTCCACGATGCCTGTTTTGTCTTCTGGGAAACGCACTTGCACTAGGAGCGCTTTCAGCCCG
>JAOZHU010000013.1 GCA_026014705.1 Candidatus Bathyarchaeota archaeon
GCTGTTGGACTTGCCAGACCCGAAGTCACCCACTACAGACGCAA
Organism: Candidatus Bathyarchaeota archaeon; assembly: GCA_026014705.1. Classification (GTDB taxonomy): domain Archaea; phylum Thermoproteota; class Bathyarchaeia; order Bathyarchaeales; family Bathycorpusculaceae; genus JAOZHU01. Next base: position 45 of record JAOZHU010000013.1, read on the forward strand.
ACTGTCATCGAATTATAGCCCGTCAGAAAACGCCAAAACGCTTTTGCTTGTGCCGCAAACCCGCACTAAACCTTTTCACAAAGCGCAGGAATACAAGAAAATAAGCAAAACCGTCGCTGCTGATGGGCATGTTTGCTTTTACGCTGCGCCCTTCGGAGTGATTCCGCTGGAGCTGGATGAAATCTACCCGCTTTCGCAACATGAAACAGCGCTTCCGCTGGACAAAGAAACAGTAGATTACGTCGCGAACCAAGTAGTAGAGTACATCCAACGTGCACGCTACGCTGCTGTCGTTTTGCTTCATGACCCACAGCAATGGGGCAACAGCATCAAAAAAGCTTGTAGCAGAATTTGCCTGAAAAAAGGAATACGCTTTGAACACGTAAACATTAAAGCGGAAAGCACCAAAAACATTTTAACTCGCCTAGAGCTGATTCTGAAGCAAAACCCGAGCGAATAACCTTGATTCGAGCCGACCTGCATTTACACACAACGTATTCTTCTGATTCTTCGATAACACCTAAAACACTTGTAGAGCAGCTTGTTGCCCATGACTTCATCAAAGTCGCAGCCGTAACCGACCACGATACCACATGCGGAATCAGCGTAACACGGCAGCTAGCCGCAGCTTACCCTGACATCCTGATTATCCCAGGCGTGGAGATAAGCACGCCAAACGGTGACATCGTAGTTTTAGGCGCTGAGGAAACGCCCCCTCAGCCCTGGACAGTGCAAAACGTGGTGGATTTCGCCAGAGACCACGACTATGTCTCCGTAGTTGCGCATCCTTACAGGGAATACGGCATGGGCGACTTGGCGCGGAACTACAAGTTTGACGCTGTCGAAGTCTTCAACGGCGCGTCAACGCCTACAGCCAACAAGCTTGCGCACGACTTAGCCAAGTTGATGGGTTTGCCCGGTGTCGCAGGCAGCGACGCGCATCAACCTGCTGAGTTATGCACGGTTTACACGGAAATTCAAGCGTCTTTGGATGTTGATGAAATTCTGAAAGCTGTGAAAAAAGGCTTGGTCACGGTGCCGCAGCCGAGAAAGTCAATACGTTTTTAAAAGAGCACAAGGCATGATTATTGATTGAATTTCAAACAAAAGGACTGGTCGTAGTTGCACATTAGGTTTTTGGGGGGAGCCCGCGAAGTCGGCAGAATAGGAATAGCCGTCAAATCTGAAAAAAGTCAGGTTCTGCTGGACTACGGCGTAATGCTCGACCGTGAACCAGGCTTCCCAATGCATGTGCCGCCGAAAGAAGTAGACGCGTTAATCTTAACTCACAGTCACTTAGACCATTCAGGCGCACTGCCCATTTTCTACATAGACCAGAAACGCCTCTTATACACAAACAAGCTTAATTTGGAATTAACGCAGCTGCTAATCCAAGACTTCATCCACCTCTCCAGCTACTACCTGCCCTTCGAGTACTTAGAACTAAAGACCATGATGAAAAGCAATAAACACTTGGACTATGGAGTCAAAGAAAAAGTAGGCGACATGCAAATCCAGCTGCTCAACGCAGGGCACACACCGGGAAGCGCCCATGCATTAATCGAAACTGAAGGAAAAAGACTGCTATACACAGGAGACTTCAACACTGCAGACAGCAAACTCTTGGCAGGCGCAACCATGAACTACGGGGATTTAGACGCGGTAATAATGGAAAGCACATACGCAAACGAAGACCACACAGAACGCGGCGAACTTGAAAAACGCTTTGTGGAAGCCGTCACCGAAGTAGTAGAAGACGGCGGCAGTGTTCTTGTACCCGCCTTCGGCGTTGGACGTGCCCAAGAAATCATCTCAGTGCTAGCGGCATACCACTTCGAGTACCCAGTCGTTTTAGACGGCATGGCTCGTGAAGTAAGCAGAATAATGATGAATTACAAAGAGTTCCTTAGAGACCCCCGATTGTTTGTTGACGCGGTGCACGCAACCGAATGGATTGACGGCTGGCGAGACCGCCGCAAAGCGCTCAAAGAACCCAGCGTCATCGTTTCACCCGCAGGAATGCTGAAAGGCGGACCAGCAGCCTTTTACGCCTCGAAGCTTGGAAAAAAAGCCTCAAACGCCATTTTCCTCGTAAGCTACCAGATTCCAGGCACACCTGGAAAAGAACTGCTGGAAAAAGGAATCTGCACGATTGACGGAAAAGTACGCAAAGTCAAAGCACGCGTTGAACACTTCGACTTCTCTTCCCACTGCGGAGCAAGCCAGCTCAAAGAGGCTTTGCAGAAACTGGGCGGAAAACCCAAAGTTTTCGTTGTACATGGAGCAGAAGGTAACTGTGAACTTTTTGCGAACTGGGCTCGCTCCGAGCTTGGTTTAGAAGCTGTTGCCCCGCGGACTGGAGACACATTTGAGGTCTAACTGTGACTGCAAAAATAGGACTTTTAGCCATCGGCCAGGCAGACGCTACTGTACTGCTTGAGCTCAAGGACGGTCTAGCAACTGTTTTCCCAGATACAACCTTTGCAGTGATTGATGCAGGTTTACCTATGCCTAGGAGAGCCCTCGACAAAAACCGCGGGCAACACCGGTCTGACATTATATTAAGCGAAGTTCAAGCATATGCAGTTAAGCGGAAAAACTTGCGTAGCGTTTTAGGCGTTGTAGACGCAGACATTTTTGTTTCCGAATTGAACTTCGTATTTGGCGAGGCGGCGTGCCCTGGCAAGGCAGCAGTGATTTCTACAAGTCGGTTAAAACCCGAATTCTACGGTGAACCCCCCAACAATGAACTTTTTGCGGAGCGCGTCCTAAAAGAAGCCGTCCACGAACTGGGACACACATTAGGCTTGAAGCACTGTACACGCTCTTCTTGTGTCATGCATTTCTCCAACTCAATTTTTGACACCGACAGAAAACAAAGCGCGTTCTGCGATGAGTGCTACTTGAAAGTTGCACTAAGTGTTAACAACTTGCGGTGAAAGCATTTGACTGAGAAATTTGATGCCCAAATCGTGTATCTACTTCCTGTCTTGGCAAGCCTGCTGTTCGGATTAGGCTGCGCCTACTTATTGTTAGTGCAGCCAGCGCCACTTGTTCCTGTCACGCCCTTCCCTGACGAAACAACTTCTGGCCCTTTGGGTAACGCGCTGTATTTTGTCTTGATTGTGGCTGTCGGCGCCGCTGTGCTGTATTTGCTTGTTAAATGGAAGAGCCGAAAATTAATCATCATACTCATAGCATCTGCCCTGACAGCAGCTTCAATGTTGCTATCAGTATTCTATTTCTCTGTGCTGTTTGCCTCTGTTCCGAACGCGGCGATCATAGTAGCTGCGCTATCCATAGCTGTGACCCTGCTGGTTGACCTCGCAATTTTCCGTTTTGGCAGCAACATTCGCAACACCATAGTAGTATGCCTAGGCGGCGCACTCGGCGTGTTCTTCGGCGTGTCTATCCCACTAGTGAGTGGACTCTTGATTTTGTGTTTCTTGGCAGTCTACGATATATTCGCCGTCTACAAGGGTCCAGTGGGCAAAATAGCACATGCGGGACTTGAGCAGCTTAAAGGGTTAAGTTTTTCCTTCAAGGACATCCAGATGGGTCTCGGAGACTTAGTATTTTACTCAATGCTTAGCGCCAGCATGCTCTTCAATTTTGGCATGCTCGCTTACGCCGCATCGTTTGCGGGCATCTTGGCAGGCGTGTTCTTGACTTTCGTGATGCTGGAGAAGAAAGGAATTTTCCCAGGTTTGCCCTTTCCAGTGTTCTTAGGTTTAGCAGGCGGACTCCTCGCCTCGCTCATATAGCCCCTTATAGGGCATGTGGCAGCAGAGGCGACTATAGCGTGAGAAGTTTTCCGCGATGAGCATTCAGATGTTTTGTTGGAACCATTTTTTGAAGACGGGGCTGATTGTTGCTGGTCCTTCAAGCACGAAAACGTCTTCCATGTGTCTGAGTTTGTTGACTTGTTCCACTTCTTCCTTTCTGACGCGGAGTTTCATTTCTTTCCCGTTTGGCAGTTTCGTGGACACTACACCTATGGCGTAATCGGTGGGTGCGATGTAAACGGGCACGAAGGCTTTGAGGCTCATTATTGCGGCGTTGGTGAGCATGGTGTCGCCGATGCCGTTGGCGATTTTTGCCACGGTGTTTGATGTGGCTGGGGCAATGAGTAGGAATTCGTATTTGCGCATTTGCATCCATGCGGCGAGGAACGGCGCGTTGGCGTTAATTTCAGCGGTGACTTTCGGGAAGTTCTGTCGTAGCTCGCTTTCGAGCTTGTAGAATTTCAGCACTGTTTCGGCGGCTTTGGACACGAAAACCTGTATTTCTACCTTGTTTGCATATTCGTTTTTCATTTTTTTCATGGTTTCGATGTACTCGGCGATTTTGTCGCCTGCGCCTGTGATTCCCCACGCAACTTTTCTCTTCGCGGTTTCCGTTTTTTCTGCTGTCACGGTTAGTTTTTCTCCTTTTATTTTTCGCGTTCTTTTGTGAGTTGGGCGAATTTCTTCACCGTTTTCTTTAGGCTTCTGAAGCCTTCTTCGTCCTGTTTTACGCCTTCCAGCGTGTCTTTGCTCCAGAAAGTGGCGCCCAAGTTTGCGCCGAAGAATCCGCCGCTGACGGGGATTATTCCGTTGAGGATGAAGAAGGTGTGGATCTGCATGAGTGCGAGTTCTTGGCCGCCTGCTCTGTCGCCGCCTACGGCTATGCCCATGCCTGTTTTTCCTTTAAAGACGCCTGTGTCTGCGGCGACTAGTGCTCGGCACCTGTCCATTATGGCTTTGGTTTGGGCGCTTACGCCTCCGTTGTACACGGGTGACGCTATGACTATGCCTTTTGCTTTGGTTAGCAGCACGTATAGTTCTTGCATGTCGTCTTGGATGACGCAGGCTTTGTTTTCGAGGCAGTAGTCGCAGTGGGTGCAGTAGCCGATGTCTTTTCCGCGGGTTGTCCAGAACCGTGTTTTGATGTCTTGCTCTTCCAGCATTCGCAAAGCTTCCTTCAACACGTGTTCGGTTGCTTGTTGCCGTGGACTGCCGCATATACCGAGTATCATAAGCATTCATCAGTGAATCAATAACGCTGTTGCGCATTAAAGTTTTCTCAAGGTTGGCGCTGGAAGCCCGTTTATTCGGCGTTAGCTGGTGGGTGATTGCGGAGAATTGCGGGGGGAGGTGTTGTCGCCAGTTAGCCTTTAGAGTTTTAGGCGGTGGGTTTTTCGGTTGGGCTGCGGGTGAATGTGGAAACTGCTTTTTTGGTGCTTAAGCAAACGTTTATCTCGGGCTTAGACGTAATGTTTATATTGACTGAAATCGCATCTGATTAAACTCAGCTACGATAGCTGCCCCGCAATATCATATATGGCGGCGGCTCAACCCCAACCGGAACGGCGAATTCGCCTTGCAGGGATGCGGGTGTTGGCCTCCAATTGCGGGGACATGTATGTGGACCTGATTAATTGCTCGTTAGGTCTGAATTGGGCTTTGACGTTTATGTGGTTGAAACTCCCTCCAAATCCAGAAAGAACGATTTGCGAGAAGTACCATTAGTGAATAAACATCCTGCATGGTCACGGAGCCGCGTGTTGTGCGTGACTCCGGTTGATCCTGCCGGACCCCACTGCTATCGGGATAGGACTAAGACATGCTAGTCGAGCGCTTCTTAGCCATGATGGGAGCGCGGCGCACAGCTCAGTAACATGTGGCTAACCTGCCCTTGGGATAGGAACAACCCCGGGAAACTGGGGCTAATTCCCAATAGGTGAAGAACTCTGGAATGGGTCTTCGCCAGAAAGGACGCTTGCTTCATGCTGCAGGCTTCGCCCAAGGATGGGGCCGCAGCCGATCAGGTTGTTGGTGAGGTAACGGCTCACCAAGCCTTTTACCGGTACGGGCCGTGAGAGCGGGAGCCCGGAGATGGGCACTGAGACAAGGGCCCAGGCCCTACGGGGCGCAGCAGTCGCGCAAACTTTGCAATACACGAAAGTGTGACAGGGCTATCCCGAGTGCCGCCCGCTGAGGGTGGCTTTTGCCCAGTCTAGCAAGCTGGGAGAATAAGGAGAGGGCAAGTCTGGTGTCAGCCGCCGCGGTAATACCAGCTCTCCGAGTGGTGTGGATGTTTATTGGGCCTAAAGCATCCGTAGCTGGCTGTTCAAGTCCCCTGTTAAATCCAGCGATTTAATCGTTGGTTTGCGGGGGATACTGTTCGGCTAGGGGACGGGAGAGGCAGACGGTATTTTCGGGGTAGGGGTGAAATCCTATAATCCCGGGAAGACCACCAGTGGCGAAGGCTGTCTGCTAGAACGCGCCCGACGGTGAGGGATGAAAGCTGGGGGAGCGAACCGGATTAGATACCCGGGTAGTCCCAGCTGTAAACTATGCAGGCTAGGTGTTTGGGCGGCTACGTGCCGCTCTAGTGCCGCAGGGAAGCTGTTAAGCCTGCCGCCTGGGGAGTACGGTCGCAAGATTGAAACTTAAAGGAATTGGCGGGGGAGCACCACAAGGGGTGAAGCTTGCGGTTTAATTGGAGTCAACGCCGGAAATCTCACCGGGGGCGACAGCAGTATGATGGCCAGATTAAAGGTCTTGCCAGACGAGCTGAGAGGAGGTGCATGGCCGTCGCCAGTTCGTGCCGTGAGGTGTCCTGTTAAGTCAGGCAACGATCGAGACCCGCGTCCTCTGTTGCTACTGGTTTTGTGCTAGGCACACTGAGGAGACCGCCGCTGATAAAGCGGAGGAAGGAGCGGGCCACGGCAGGTCAGTATGCCCCGAATCTCCCGGGCCACACGCGAGCTGCAATGGCAGGTACAGTGGGTTCCGACCTCGAAAGGGGGAGGTAATCTCGAAAGCCTGCCGTAGTTGGGATCGTGGGTTGAAACTCACCCTCGTGAACATGGAATCCCTAGTAATCGCGTGTCACTAGCGCGCGGTGAATACGTCCCTGCTCCTTGCACACACCGCCCGTCGTTCCACCCGAGCGACTCTTGGGTGAGGCGTGGTCTTTGTTGGCTGCGTCGAATCTTAGTTTTGTAAGGGGGGAAAAGTCGTAACAAGGTGGCCGTAGGGGAACCTGCGGCCGGATCACCTCCTAAGAAAACAAGCGTTTTTTCTGGAGGAGCAAGGAGGCTATGCCACAGCAGGAAACGTCAAAGCCCAAAAACACATGCAAATAGCCATTTTAGCAACCTATTGAAAAATAAATGGAGCGGTAGGGTTGTTTTGCGCCTAAATGAAGCATCGGCTATGAGTGCACATAATTGAGTTACATGTAAAACCTGTATTGATATTCTATTTTGTCCTGTTGCGGTATGGAACCCAAGATTTTTCCAACTTTTTCTGCAAATCTCAGTGTTATTGGCATGTAGGAATTGTAACGAGCTGTATTCCAGTCCAGCCGCGACTTCAGGGAGAAGTTCACGCTACGATGAACCTTCTAGACACAGGCATCGTCATCGAAATGCTTAAAGAAAAAGAGCAACGCCAAGGCATAATCTCCATCATAACCCTCGCCGAGATTCTACGAGGCATCAACACGCAGAAGCGACCTGCAATTAGACGGCTGTTGGAAGAAAGCTTCGCCGTCATAAACTTAGACACCACAGCAGTCGAAAAGTACTGTGACCTCTACAGCAACCTCAAAAAACAAGGCACACTCCTACCCGACGCAGACCTATTCATCGCCGCAGCCGCCATAAAACACGACTTAACATTGGAAACAACCGACGAACGCTTCCAAAGACTAAAAACCAGACGGCTTAAAACTCAAATAATCTAAAAAACCAGCGGAAACCAAAAAAACAGTTCTATGCAGGTGCTTTATAAAAGGGGGTATAGTTTTTCCCGAGCGCTAGAGCACACGCGCTGAAATAAGGGTGTGCTGTTTTTGCGTAAGCCTTAATAGTAACTGGAAGAATTTTATTCCATATGGAAGAAAAAACTGCCAATAGTTTCAGGATACTCGCCCTGTACCGAACAGACTACGCTGCAAGCCTGCACGCTAGAGCCATGGCGAAACTCCTAAACACAAGCCACATGACCCTGTTACCGCACCTGAAAAAACTCGAACAACACAAAATACTCCAATCCAAAAAAGAAGGCAGAAACAAACAATACACACTCAACAAAGACAACACCCTCACAAAACACCACCTCATAATAACCGAAGAACTCACCACAATAACATACCTACAAAAAAACTTCCTCATAAAAAAACTCAACCAACACCTAACCAACACAGACACCACAAACCCGCTAATTCTCTTCGGAAGCTACGCAAAAGGCTATGCAACAGAAGAAAGCGACATAGACCTATTCATCATAGGCAAAACCACACCAAACCAACTGAGCCAAATAAAAAAATTCGAAACAACCTTCGGAAAAAAAATCAACATCAAAACTGCCACCGCTGATAACTTCAACGCCGGCTTACGAACAGGCGATATTTTAATAAAGGAAATAGTCAGAAACCACATAATCCTCCAGAACGCAGATCCCTTTGTAACCACGCTATGGAGGTTTCACACTGAACGATGACGAAGCCATAACATGGTGCTTCAAACAAAAACGCGGCATACGCCTAATAGAACCAAACCCAAACCTTGCAAAAGCTTATCTCCAAAAAGCAATAAGCGCACTAAACACCATGACTGCAGCACTGCAAATCAAAGAAACCGACTGGACAGCAACAACCGCATACTACGCAAGATACTTCGCACTATACGCGCTGCTAATGAAAATAGGCGTCAAATCCGAAATCCACGACTGCACCATCAACATAGCAAAACTCCTCGCAAAAAACAAAATCCTCAACCCACACCTAATCAACGACATCACAAAAGCCAAACAAACAAGAATCGACACCCAATACTACGTGACAAAAGAACTCACCCAAACAGACAGCAAAAACAACACAGAAGCAGCACGCAAATTCGTACTACAACTCGAACAAGCAACAGAAAACATCACATCAGAACAAATCAACAACATACGAGCACAACTTAACAAAGCGCGAGAAACAGCAGGTTCCTTATCTGTTTAGCAAAATGTTCCACTTATCATATAAGTTTATATGATAGTTTTGGGTAATCACTACGGCGAAGCTTATGGTGACCGCGCGAACCCAAGTTCTCCACGAACCACAACTAGACACGTTACTCATGGTTGAAAAAGCCATCATAGACGCCGAAGAATACCCGACAAGAACTGAACTCTGGAAAAGCTTACCCAGAAAAATGCAGTACCAAACCTTCAAACGCATACTGGACTATCTGGAAGCCTCAGGAAAAATCGCCTACGACAAGAAAAAAATCATCTACACCGGCGTCAACAACCCCAAACTAGAAGCCCTAATCAAATCAAGCGTAAGAATCCTCTAGGTTGTTCTGTAACCAAACACCTTATCGTATTCCTGATGCGACAACACATCCAAAATAAACGGACAACCATTCACAATCGTGTAACACGCGCGAAACCCCTCAGGAAGACTGTACCTGTACAAGTTATTCACGCCATAATGTTCAAGGTACCGTTTAGGAATCTGACTTTTCCTAATCAACTCGCCCGCGTACACGTTCTCCCTCAAAACCTCCTTCATATCACCAACCCACTTGGAAATCTTGCTTTGCGCCCCAACCTTTCTTAGAAGCTCGGCAAGCTCTTCAGAAATGAACACTTTAGACGCGGGTCTCCGAACCATGCAAAAGAATTAACAAGGGCAGCACGTTTAAGCCTTATCCATCAAACCCAAAACAGCCCTATGCAGGTGCTTTATATAAGGGGGTTATAGCCTTTTCCAAGCGCTCACGCGACGAACCACAGCATACCAAATTATAAGTACAAGTCGCACTCTATAAAAGAACACCGACAAACAAGTGAAACCCACCTTGAACCTGACACGCACCATAGAAAACACAGCCATCAACCTCATAAAACAAGCAGTCACCTACCTGCCAGAAGACATCAAACAAGCACTCCAAAAAGCCTACACTGAAGAAACAAACACAACCGCAAAAACACAACTAAAAACCATCCTCTGCAACATCGCACTAGCCGAAAAACACCAAACCCCAATATGCCAAGACACAGGCACAATAACATTCTACCTCAAAGCAGGCACACAAATGCCAAACCTACACACGATAGAAAAGACGCTAACCACCGCAACACAAAAAGCCACAAAAGAAATCCCACTCAGACCAAACGCCATCCACCCATTCAACCAAAAAAACACAGAAACCAACACAGGCAAACACACACCACCAATACACTGGGAAATCACCAACAGCAACTACTTGGAGCTAACAGTCATGCCAAAAGGCGGAGGATCCGAAAACGTCTCCGCTGTCAAGATGCTGCTTCCCACCGATGGCATAAGCGGCTTGAAAAAGTTCGTGATTGACGCTGTCATAGCCGCTGGCGCTCAACCGTGCCCACCAACCATTTTGGGCGTTGGAGTTGGCGGTGGAGCAGACACAGCAATAGCCTTAGCGAAAAAGGCACTGCTCAAGCCCTTGAACGAAGCCAACGCCGACCCAGAAATCGCCCGCCTAGAACAAGAACTTCTGGAAGCAACAAACATGACAGGCATAGGACCCATGGGACTAGGCGGAAAAACCACGGTGCTAGGCGTTCACATAGACTACGCGCACAGGCATCCAGCATCGTTTCCAGCAGCCATTGCCTTCAGCTGCTGGGTTGCGCGACGCGCTTCTGCAAGAATCACTGCTGACGGCACAGTAGAGTACTTAACGCATTGACGCACAAAAAGCAGCACATATTGAACCGTAATTTTGCAGCGTATTCTTGCTGCCTGAAATTTTTTCATTTGCTCTCTCCGAGAATCAACCGTTTCATAATGCTTGCTTCTTGGTTGTTTTTGTTCGAAAATATTCTTTCACAAGTTTTATATTCACATAGAGGAAAATAAATTGCTTGATAATGGTCTGAATCGGCATCGGCATCTGATGCTAGAAGGACATTGGATGTAAAAAGGTGGCAGGTTACCCTTGCATCGAGAGAGAAAGGTGCTGAAACGCGGTTGGGACAGCATCACGATTGACCTCTTAGCCGCCGCTCTGCAGCCTGAAAAGAGAATGCGCATAATGTATAAAGCGAATTTGAATTTTGACCGGTTCAAACGGTACTTTTACGATTTGCTGGAGAAAGGCTTCATTGAAAAAATGGAAGACAATGACGGGCATGCATTCTATAAAACTTCGGAACGGGGAAAAACACTGCTTGCAGCCCTCAGGAAAGCGCATGACCTAGCAAATCTTGATGCCCCGTGACACTTCCGCAGATTTTGAATTTTGGATACAGTTTTAAAATAGCGCTTGCGGCTCAAGTTAGGTTGCTGATGCACGCATAGACTTGTGCGGTTTTTTCTTGTATAGTCCCCAAGGCTCCAACTTGAGCTCGTGTCGTGCTTCTGGAGGCTGTTTAGCTTGAATTGGCAATAGGTTCTGCCACTCGTCCAAGATTCTTATTCTGCAGCTTCCTTTTTCGTATTCGTACTCTACTATGCCGTTTTCGCAGAGAAACTGTGCGAATTCTACGAGCTTGTCTCCTTGCGTTTTCAGCAGTTTTGACAGTTCGCTGGCGCTGTGCCATTTGCCGTCGTTGAGAACGGCGAACAGTTTACCTACGTTCAATTTTAATCATTTTGTACTCTATTGGGGCGCATTTAAATTGTGAGGAACCTGTGGTAGGGTTTGGTTTGAATTTTACTTCTATATTTTTTAGTGGCTATTTTATAGAAAAGTGCTGGCGGAGATTTTATATTTTTAAGCCCTATTTGCGCTTTATACTTCTAAGCAGTTGTTTTTGAGCCTTACTTTTCGTTCTTCACGTTTTATAAACTTACAGAGCGATGTTCTGGGTTTAGAGGAGAAGGCAAAACAAACTTTTGGTTTATTTTTCCGCTCCGGCTGCACGGAGGGATTGGTTACTCCTGAGAGTAACGGTTTTAACTTCAGAATATTGAAGCAGCCTTGCAGGTTGGTTTTTGTGCGGCTGGTTTAGTTAGTTTGGGCAGGTGAATTGTTACTTCCATTGCGGAATTGGATTGGGTGTTTGTGTGGTGTTTTTGGGTTTCGGGAAAGACGACAGCAAGAACAGGGATAAGCTGGAAATTGTGCGTGACATGCTGCTCGCCGTGGTGGGCAAAGTGAAGAAAACTAGGATAATGTATCAGGCTAATTTGAATTATAGCCAAGTGGAGAAGTATTTGAGTTTGCTTTTAAGAAACGATTTGATAGAGTGTGACGGTGACTCCTGTTATTCGCTTACGCTTAGAGGCAAGGATTTTCTGAAGTCTTATGCTGCTTATGTTGATAAATGTGGTCGTGTCAAGAAGGAAGTGGAGCGAACCGCCAAAGACCGCGTTCAACTGGAAAGCTTGTTTTTCAATAATGAATGTGGTAGCAAGCAAGCGTTAGCTAAGAAAGACGCACAAAAGTAAAGGCTAAACCACAAGTTATCAAAAACTTTTTGCGTGTTTTACGATTCTGTGGCGACAACAGAGCGTGCGTTTGATTTTTCTCGGTTTCAACAGGGTCATGGAGTATAGAAAAATTAACTAGAATATTGCCCTCGTTTTTCCATGGCAGTTTATAAGCAAAAATCGTAACAGCATCGGTGAGGAGAATGGAAGGTACCGAGATATGAAAATCAAGAACATAGTGGCTTTGGTTGTCTGCATCGCAAGCTTTGCTTTAATCGTTAACATGGCTTATGCAGCTTCTGCTACGTGGGCGACAATTTCAGTCGAAGACAGTAGCGGAAAACAAAAAGTAGAATTTGACGTAGGAGAGACCGTTTATCTGAAGTGGACAGCAAACGGCGACGTCGACATAGTTGTAACCTACTACGAGACTGAGGATGACCCCACTGGAGACCCTACATCCTTCAACTGGTATAATCAGCCCTCTTCGGGTACTGTGTCTTTTGAACCAGATGCGGTTGGTTTCTATGAGGTTTCTTGTACTGGTGCAACAAAAAAGAGGCTGCTTGCTTATGGAACGTTCTTCGTGATTCCCGAAAGCATTTTGGGAACGCTGATGGCGACAGCGGCGTGTTTCGCGGCGTTTGGCGCATTCAGATACAACCGCTCCAAAAAACTTCACGGACACAACTAGCCCACAAGCAATCGCTTATGCTGCAGAGTGATTAAGGAGTGAGCCAAAAGTGGTCCTGAAATATCGAGCCGCAAAGTGGGCTCCGACATTCAGCCCGCTTCCCAATGTCAATCAGCACCTGCGTTTTAATGTGGGAATCGCTATTCCCGCTAAGAATGAGGAGCACAACATTGAATATGTGCTGTCTGGGCTGAAGGGCATCGGCTATCGAAACGTACTAGTTATTGATGGGTTGTCAAGTGATGGTACGCTTAAGGTTGCGGCGAGAAACGGCGCCAAAATCGTTTTGCAGGATGGATGCGGTAAAGGTGCTGCCGTTCGGCAAGTGTTAAGCAACGACTATTTGAGTGCCGACGCGTTGGTTTTGATGGATGCTGATGGGTCAATGTCGCCTCAGGAAGTGCCGCGTTTCGTTGAAGCTTTGCGTAATGGCGCTGATGTGGTTAAGGGTTCGCGGTTTGTTTCAGGAGGCGGCTCCAGCGACATGACGATTGCGCGGAGAATTGGCAATAGCCTGTTCACCATGTGCGTTAATCTGCTGTGGGCTGCAGATTATACGGATATGTGTTATGGTTTTGTCGCTTTCAGCCAGAAGGCCATACGCAAGTTGGCTCCGGTTTTGGAATCTAATAATTTTGAGATAGAGACGGAGCTTTTCATTAAAGCCAAGAAATTAGGTTTGAAGGTTGTTGAAGTTCCAAGCTTTGAATACTCACGGAAAAGCGGAGCCTCTAATCTCCATAGTTTAAGAGATGGGTTTAAAATCCTCAGAACAATACTCTTAGAAGCCATACGCAACTGAAAAGTCAAACACTTCTCTTCTCCGTAGCTTCTGTCTAAGTTCTTAGTTTCAGTTTTATTGACGAGGCGAATCATGAATTTGAAGAAGCCAACCGCAATGCTACTTGGATTCTTGTTGCTTCTCCTAGCGTTTTCCACGTTTTGCGTTGCCGAGGTGCAACCGGATTCTGTCGCCGATGATCTGCAGGCAGTCAGCAACGCCTTTGAAGAAGCTTTCGGCGCGGTTTTGGCGGCTGAGCAGGCAGGCGCGAACGTTACTGTACTGCTGGTTCGCTTAAACAGGGCTGGGGATTTGTTGGCGTCGGCTGAAGTGGCCTACAGGCGTGGAGATGCTGGTGCCGCTGCGGAAAGGGCAGATGCTGCGTTTCAAATCGCTGTGGAAGTCAGGGCGGACGCAGTTGGCGCGGAGGAAGCGGCCTTAGGGGCGTATCAAAACGCGTTGTGGTTCAACAGTTTGTTTTCTGTGACGGGCGGAGTTGTCTTTGTTGTAGTCTTATTTTTCACGTGGCAGCGAGTCAAGCAACGTCACTTCGGAAAGCTGTGCTGTGAAAAGCCTGAGGTGGTTGGGCAATGAAACTTGCGGATTGCAAGCTTGTTTTCGTCGCTGTAGGCTTAATTGGTGTTTTGCTTATTTCGGCGCCTGTGCTAGGTACACTTGTGCGTTTTCCAGACGGTGAAGCGTTTTCTGAGCTTTATCTTTTGGGTCCTGAACGCATGGCTGAAAACTTCCCATTCAACATCGCTACAGGACAGAATTTTTCAGTTTATGTTGGCGCAGGCAACCACATGGGTTCGCCGGCTTATTATGCAATTTACGTAAAATTCGGCGGCAGTGGTGAGCCGTTGCCTAACGCGACAGGCGGTGTGCCGAGTCCGCTTGAGCCTTTGTTTGAGTACCGTTTTGTGCTGGAAGATGGTGACACGTTTGAGAGACCGTTAAGCTTTTCAGTTGTTGATGCTTCTTTCTCGGAGAACCAGTCCATGGTTAAGACGGTTGAGGTGAAAGGAGTCAGTTTTGATGTGGATGCGCCTGTTGCGTGGGATGCGGAGCAGCAGGGCTGGTATTACAGGCTTCTCGTGGAGCTTTGGATTTATAACGCTCAACATCACAAAATCGAATTCACCGATCGCTTTGTCTATCTCCAGTTGAACATGACAGGCAACAAGTCTGCAGCATAACAATAAAGCAATCTCGCTTTCTCGGGAATCATTTTTGGATGTTGCTCATTAAAAGGAATAATGTTTGGTCTAAAAGTTCACACCTGTTTAGAAAGTGAGGATGGTGGTAAACAAGTGGTATCTGTAGCGGATAAGAAAATGAATGTTGGCATAGTTGGATTGGGCAAAATGGGGCTGCTCCATGCGTCTATATTGAATGTTTGGCCAAATGTTCGTCTGGCAGGTTTCTGTGACAAAAGTTGGCTAATGCGTAGGGTTGCAAAGAAAATTTTGAAAGACGTGTTGGTAACCGATGAGTTAGAGCAATTTATGAATCTTGATCTTGACGTAATTTACGTTACAACTCCAATATCGTCTCACTATAGTGTTGTTAAAACAATTATTTCTAAGCGTCTTGCGAAACATTTATTCGTGGAGAAAACGCTTACGCGGACTCTTTCTGAGTCTGAAGACATCTGCGCTTTATCGAAAAACTACGGCGGTAACACGATGGTCGGTTACATGAAGCGGTTTTGTGTAACCTTCAAAAAGGCAAAGGAATTATTAGACAAAAAAGTGTTAGGTGCCTTGCGGTCTTTTGATGCATATGCGTATTCATCTGATTTTGCTGAAGTAGAGCAAGGTTCCACCCTATCTTTGAAACGAGGGGGATGCCTTTTAGACATAGGTTCGCACATCTCGGACATAGCACTTTGGTTTTTCGGTGACCTGCGAGTCAAATCTGCGCGAATAAAATCTTCAATAACGCAGGGCTCCATAGATTCAATCAATTTCAGTGTTGACGGTTCAGACAATCTTAGTGGCAATTTTGATGTCTCATGGGTTGAGAGCGGATATCGAATGCCCGAATTCGGAATAGTCATAAAAGGAAGTAATGGGGTTCTAACGGTGGATGACTATGAACTAAGACTCGAGTTGCACGGCGCTAACCCGCTAACATATTATAGACAAGACCTTAAGGACAGCGTATTTTTTGCGCTCGGCGAATCCGAATACTTCCGAGAAGATGAGTATTTTATAAGATCTATACTTAATGGAGATAGTTCAGAACCCACTTTTAGCACCGCCAAAAAAGTTGATGCTCTATTGGAATCAGCGAGGTGTAAAACAGATGAATGAAAGAAAACTCGAATTTCTCGTGGGCGACAATCCTTTTCACGGGATCAGTCATCTTTCTCAGAAAAGAGCACGTTCGCGCACCAAGGAAGAATCACTTTTCGACATCGAACGCGCCTCCAAGTTGGTGAAATTTTGTCTGGAAAACGGTGCTTCTGGATTCACGTTTTCAGTCAGTGAAACTACGCTTTCAATTTTAGAAACTTTGTGCCAAGATGCGCAAGTTGATTTATACCCTGTCGTGCCTTATGCATATGAATATGTTAGGATAGCAACCAAGACAGGTGGCTTTGCTGGTTTAGCGACGAAGATGTTTAAGCAGATTGCACTTTCTAGAGACATTAGAGTTGTAGCACCTGTTCTTTTTTGCGGCCTTAGGATTGACCCGGAAACATTTATGAAGACGTATCTGATGTATGAGTTGTCGCGGATTAGACGTGCATCAAGCCCGAATGGGCATTTAAAGTGCGTTATACTTCATGAGGTAGTTACGGATATGGCTTTAGCCCTTAATTTTAGGTGGCTTTTTCTATCCTATATTAAGTTCATGTTAAAATCTAATGTTCGGCCGGGTATTCACACACGTAATTTACCTTTTCTCGTAAAGAAGTTTGAAGAATGGGCTATCGATACAAGCGAGTTAGCGATTCTTACTCCTTTTAACAGCATAGGTTTTGAGATGAATCCTTCTCGGATTGAGTGCGAAAAAGCGCTGCAGAATCTGTCGAGAGCACAAGTGATTGCTATGAGTATTTTGGCATCAGGTTACCTTAAACCGATTGAGGCGATAAAGTATGTTGCGGGTATTCCGCAAATTAAATGCATTGCAGTTGGTGTTTCCTCAGAACGGCAGGCAGTTGAGACTTTTCGACTGTTGAATGAACAGAACGGGAAGTGCTAACTAGTTCCAACTTTACTGGTTGTTTTTTCGGTGATGTCATTGGGGATGTTGGTTGTAGTTTTAACTTTAATCGTCTCGTCTGTTTTGGTGTTTTTTTATTGTGGGTATTTCTTGTTTGGGCGACGCATGAGCCGAGAAGTCAATTATGCTGTTGATGGCTTTGATTATTTTCCTATTGTGTCATTGGTTGTTGCGACTTATAACGAAGAAGACATCATTCGTGAGAAAATTGATAATATTCGCAGTCTGGATTATCCTATTGAGAGATTGGAAATAATCTTTGTGGATTCCTCGACGGATGGTACGCGTGGGATTATTCGAAGTTGGGTTGAGGAAGGTAGTTTCAACGTGCGTTTGATTGAAGAGTCTTCGCGAAAGGGGTTGGCAACGGCGCTCAACATTGGATATGCAGCGGCAAAGGGCGAGGTTGTGGTGAAAAATGATGCGGATATTACTCTGGATAGACTGGCGTTGAAGGAGCTTGTGAAATATTTTGGTAACCCCCACATTGGCGCTGTTACTGGCGCGCTTCGCATAACGAGCTCGTCAAAGTTGGAGCAGGGTTACAAATCTATTTATTCAAAGTTACGCCTTGCAGAGGCGAACTTGGACTCCACATACATTTTTGAACCGTTTAGTGCTTTTAGGAAGGCTTTAATTGCGCCCTTAGATGCGCGGTCTGTAGCTGATGATTGTGAAATTGCTTTAAAAATCAGGAAGAGCGGCTATAAGACGGTATATTCCCCAACTGCAGTTGCGTTTGATGAGTGCCCCGCTGGTTTGAAGGATAGACTGCGTCAGAAATCTCGAAGAGCTCAAGGGCACATACGTTTGTTACTCCAAAATCTTGGTTTACTGTTCAATTCTCGGTACGGTAGGTTTGGGTGGATTGTCTTTCCAGCTAATTTTTTCATGATGATTATTTCGCCTTGGCTGTTTCTTTCGTTGGTACCATTAGGCTTTCTATTTTTGTCGGAGTTGTTCGGAGTATATTCTGCATCAGGGCTATTTGTTTTCGGGATATTGTCCGTTGCGTTTATTTACGTTAAATCAATACCTAGAACTCTCGCTGGCTTTTTAGAGGCACAATTAAGCTTGATAGTGAGCTTTTTTAAGCTGGCCTTGAATGGACCAGATTTTATGTGGACAAAAGAAAAAAGAACGTAATTTGGTGGTTAGTTTCCCCAATTATGTAAGTTGTAGACGCAAACTCTTGTCCCAATTAAGGAGCGGGGTAGAAATAGCAATAAAAAAAACGAACGGATTATATGATGTCTCTGAAATAGCTCGGACGCGGCTTTGCACGAGTTGCGGTACATGCGCTGCTTTTTGTCCGAGTGAAGCAATAATTATGAAAAACGATACTTTTGAGGGTATATTAGTGCCGGAAGTTGACTCTGCTAAGTGCAATTCTTGCGGTGTCTGCCTAAAAGTTTGTCCAGGTGCGGAGGTAAATATCAAAGAATTCAATCACGCCCTTTTTGGGCAACAACCGGCGCACGCTCTTTTTGGCAACTTTGTAGAATGCTATTACGGTCACTCAACCAATTACAATTCCAAACTTATCAATTCTGTAGCTTCAGGTGGTATTGCTACACAGTTGTTGGTTTTTGCTCTGCAAAATGGGGCGATTGATGGTGCCTTGGTTACGCGTTTTTGTAGGGAGGATTGTTTGAAGCCGGAGGGATTTTTGGCAACAACTGTTGAGGAACTTGTATCCGCTGCGGGATCCAAATATTGTTCAAGCCCAACTAATTTTGGCTTAAAAGAGTTACTCCGCAAAGAAGGGCGATTTGCAGTGGTTGGCTTGCCTTGTCATTTACATGCGATACGAAAAGCACAGCAAGTTTTTCCGGAATTGAGGGAAAAAATAGCTTTGACAATTGGTTTGTTTTGTGCTTTTACTATTAGTTCTCAGGGTGTTGACACTTTGTTAGCAAAGATGAAACTTGACCGGGATAATGTGAGAAAATTTGCGTTTCGTGGTCACGGTTGGCCAGGGTATTTATGGGCTGAAACATTGAATGGTGATTCGTGCAAAATCCCATTAATGGGCTTGTTTAATGATTACCTTTCTGTCTTTGAATCTTACCTATTTACGCCTTGGCGGTGCATGTTGTGTCAAGATCACTTTAACCAACTCGCTGACATTACCCTTGCAGATGCTTGGCTTCCTGAATTTAAGAGAAGCAAAATCGGTTTGTCTTTGATAACTGCAAGGTCTGAGAAAGGGCAGCAGCTAATTCAACGCGCAATTGAAGCAAAAGTGGTAACGCTAAGAAAGTATCCTTTTGAAAGAATAGTTAGGTCACAATGGAGTTCTGCAAAATTCAAAAGCAAACACTGGGCTGTTCGGTTAGCTTTAGTCAAGAAAATGGGCAATCGCGTGCCCTCATGTAGTGTTGCCGATATCCATTTTTCATCGGTTGAATCTTTTTTTATAAACGCTGCCCGGTTGCGCTTAGCAAATTTGCGTAAGAATCAATTTGCGCTCTCAGTTTTAAAGGCTTTTCCTTTGTGGTGTTATAAGGCTTACAATGCAATATTTTTCGTTTTGGACAAGCTTTTCTGAGCGTATAGATTGTTCAACGCTGACTGAAACCTTTTTGATATTATAATGATGTGGGTGGGTAAGCACTGATAATTCAGGGTACGGCGCGACCAATTCGGGTTTTCATCACTCAAGTTTGCGATGTTGGGAACAAAGGCGATCAAGGAATTCTAAAAAGTGAAATTGCACTACTAAGAAAGTTGTTTCCCCACTGTGAGATTTCTGTCGCGACATGGTGGTCAAACGATTTGCTAAAGGAAGTTGAACCTGAAATTGAGGTTTATTCTCCACTGGTTGACTTCAAGATAAGGGGCAAAGAAGTTCCACTAACTCTATATCTTCCTGTTCTCGTGGTTACTTTTTTTCTTTCTGTCCTTTCAGCGTTGTTAGTTAGATTCAGTTTTACGCCACTTTACCGTGGAGGGCACCTGTGTGCTCTTAAAAATGCGGATCTAGTAATTTCGTCAGGGCATCAACCTTTTTTTGAATGTTCGCGTTATCGCCAAAGGACATTGTGGGATACGTTGGCCAATTTTCTTGTAATGTTTTGGGGGGCAACTGATGTATTAGTCGCCAGAAAGATATTTAGGCGACGTTTCGCTACTTTCCCGCAATCTGTAGGACCATTTAATACTTTTGTCGGGCGGTTTTTTGCCAGGTTTATTTTTGGCAATATGGATGCTGTTTGTGTTAGAGAGAATATTTCTAAACATACGCTTGAGCAATTAGGTGTTTTGACGCCTATTTTTTCGTTGGTTGATATGGGCTTTTTTTTTGAGGCAAATTTAGTAGTCCAGAAAGCTGATTTTACTGTTCCGGTAATTGGTGTTTCCCCTTGCTTTATTGCGGCAATGGGTGATGAGGAAAAGGCACGTTACGTTTTAGTTATTTCTGAGGTGATGAAAAAAATGCAGGAGCAATATGGAACTTCTGTGGTGCTTTTGCCCAGTCAGACGACTCAGGGGAAGGCGATGGTCGTATCTGGACGGGAAAGTGATTGTGCTGTTTGTGAACTTATCCAAACTAATGTTTGTGGGCAGCGTCTTGGGCAGCAAACAGTTACCACTACTTTTTGTACTCAGTTTATAGACGAGTTTGTTAACATTTTACGGCAATTAGATATGTTGATAACTACCAGAATGCATCCTAGTATTTTTGCTGCAGGGCTAAGTGTGCCTTTTGTTGAAATTATTTATGAGCACAAGCAAGTTGGTTTGCTCAAGAGCTTGCAGTTGAGTGAAGTTGGCCTAAGTGTCAATGATCTTTCAATTGAGAAACTTCTTGCTAAAGCCAATTATGTTTGGGAAAATCGGGGTGCCATCCAAAAACATTTGAAGGAACAAGTAGCGTTGCTTCGTTCAAGGGATAGACCGATTTTGGAGCGTTTGCTTACACTCCTGGTTACTTCGAATTGATGATTAGTGTGCGGGGTTGAATCTATAATTTTGGTTGTTGCATCTTTGAGAATTCATCAGTTACCAAATATTTGTCATAGTTTTAGGTGATTCTATTGCTTCATCACCTTAAGAAAAAGAGTTTCCCAATTTGCAGTGTTCTAACTAGCGTAGCATTTGTTTTATGGCTTTTTTCTTCGCTTCAGGCGCGTAGTTCACTAAATGGCGATATGAGCAAATTGGGCTTGTTTTCAATACTGCCCGCTTCCTTCTTTGTAGCTTTTTCATTACTAGTTATTTCCTTCTTTGTTACGCTGTATTGGATTAATAAAAACTGGTTGAGCTTAATCGTTTGCCAGACTCTTCTTCTAATCTTTTTTCTAAATCTAACTCCAGCAATAATTGAAAATACGGCTAGATTTAATGCTGGTTACTCAATTTTTAGGTCTGTTGACTACATTTCAGAGACCGCAAAAATAACCCCTACTGGTCATTGGGCTCTCAATTGGCCCAGTTTTAGCGCTCTAATGAATATTTTTGTGCAAATTACTTCAATTTTAGGGCAAACACTTCTACTTATTTACCCAACGTTTTTTAACATTTTACTTCTTCTACCTCTATTCGCATTCTTTCGGGTTTTAAGTAACAATAATAAGATAGTTTGGGTTTCAATATGGTTTGTCTTCTTTGGCAACTGGGTAAGTCAAGACTACTTTAGTATGCAAAGCATAGGTTTTTTTTCAATAGCCTTGTTGCTCTTTCTATCATTTAAGAACATGAATCAGGGTTTACGTATTCGGCAATGGGTAGTCGTGTTTCTTTTGATTTCCTTCTATCTGGCTAGCAGTCATTTGTTGTCTTCTCTTGCTATTTTGTGTGCACTCTTTGTCCTGACGTTAACTAAACATTTACCAAGATACGCGTTGTTCTTGGTTTGTTTGTCATCGATTGTTAGCTGGACAATTTTTAATGCCCACAGCTACTTTTCAGGGAATATAAACCATTTATTTGCACAAATTCTGGACTTTATGCAGATTTTCCAGAGAAACGTGGCGACTAGGATTTCTGGGAGTGCCGCTCACGTATTGGTCACTCAAGTTCGAATGACGTACTCTGTCGCGATTATCGCTATTGCTGTTTTGGGTTTTGTGTTAATTTGCAAAAACAAGCGGGTGGGTGCTGTGGATAAGCAAGTGTTACTGGTTCTGGCGGGTTTTTCGTTCCTACTATGCTCATTTGCATATGGCGGGGAAATGTTTCAAAGAGTATACCTGTTTAGTTTGCTTCCTCTAGCCTATTTTGCGTGCAGGGGATTAAAAAATCGGTTTATTTTTTGTTTATTTTTCATATTCTTTGTGGTCTTTGCGCCTTCACTGCATGTAATTGCTCATTATGGAAACGAAACAATGAATTATGTTCCACATAGTGAAATAATCGGCGTTAATTTTCTTTATGACAAAACCGCCGCTGGTCATGTTGTTGGTGGACTATCACTTTCGGGCGATTTTAGAGACCTGAACTACCATCAAAATTATAGCTACACAAGTTTTAGAAACATTTATCTGAATAATAGTTCTGGTGACCTTTGGATTAAAGCAAGAGAATTGCACACTGACAGGTTTGTATGCATATCGTATGCGACAAATGCCTGCTTTTCCTTCTTTTATGGGGATTCAATGTTTTTGCAGGACATATATTCTAATCTTACTAAGGCTACAAATTATGGTCTGTTGTATTCCAACCCTTCTTTTGTGGTTTATTATTCAGCTGCTGAAAACAATCCTTAATTTCTTACTAGAATGTACAAAAAAACTGAGTAAATCCAACTTGTAACATGAAATTTGTTTAACAGAGGAACCCGAATGGATAGATTAATAGTGAAGAGTGTAAAAGTAACTAATAAATTGCTCGAAATAGAGTTTGATTGCACTGGAAAAACCAAGAGATTTTTTTCCAGTAACCGTTTTTTCGCTGAATATAGCATTTGTATAGACGATGTACCTGAGACAATTTTGCTAATTCCTTTCTTATCCACTGTTTGCCCTGTCGCATGGGCTAATCAAGCAGATGTGTATGTTGAAACTATGGATAAAACATTTTTGCAATCACTTGAGAAAGTTAGATTGGCCCTTCAGAATTTTTATCCGCTAATCACATTTAGGGGTAAGATCCTCTCAAATAAATCTGCCGATACTCTCCCTGTAAGAATTCACAAAGGGTCAATGTCTCTCTTTAGTGGCGGCGTTGATTCGTTAGCAACATTTATCCGTCATGAAGCTGAGAACCCAGTTTTGGTGGCTGTTCATGGATCAGATGTTCATGTAAACGACTTCGAAGGTTGGCGGAGGGCAACCACATATTTTGCAGATTTCCTTAAAACAACCGGTGCCACATTTAGAACCATAAGAAGCAACTTTCATAGTTTAGTTGACGAACTGATGATTAAGACTTTTTATAAAAAACTTGATGGGAGATGGTGGCGGCGTGTAATGCATGGATTAGCCTACCTGGGTCTCTGCGCACCCCTCACTTATCTGGACGAAATTGGAACAATTTACATTGCATCAACTTTCACTAAGGAATTTCATAAACCTTGGGGTTCTTGCCCAGAAATAGATAATAATGTCGCGTGGACTGGAACAAAATGCGTGCATGATGGTTTCGGGCTTTCCCGTCAACAGAAATTGCAGGTGATTGCAGAGTATGTTAGGCATAAGTGTCCTAACTTGCCAATTCGTGTCTGCGGTTGGCGTGGCAAAGGTGCAAACTGCAGTATGGGTAAATGCGAAAAATGTGGCAGAACTATTATTGGGCTCGAATTAGTTGGACTTGACCCGAACAACCATGGGTTCAGGATTACCTCCAATACGTTTTCAGATATATTGACAAATTTGAAGAGTAACAAACTGCCATTTGGTGATGATGAGGTCTGGATGTGGACTGATCTACAGCGTCATGCGCGTCACGCCGGAACCTTACCGCACCCTGAAGCGAGAGCCTTAATCGATTGGCTAGCAAAAACAGATGTGGCGCGCATTGGGTATACAATCCCCAGAGAACAGCTGGTTTTTGGAAGTATTGTCCCCCTTTTCAAATATCTGCCCTATCCACTGTGCAGAGCAAGCAGTCAGATGTACAACACTTTTAAGATATCATATAAACGAACAGAGTATAAACTGCGTAACCTCTGAGATGGTAACTTCTGCACGCAGAGAATACACGGATGCTTAAAACACGAACTCAGCGCAAGAACTTAATTTTTAGCGCAATGCTACAATTGTTCCACTATACATTGTTATTGGGTGTTTCTCTGTGGCAGCGCCATTTTGCGCTTTTAGCGTCAGTTCTCTTCTTCATACGATAGCAGTTTTTGGTAGGCAAGCTTGCCTATTCCTGTTTGATAATTAATGCATAAGTTCCAATTGCTTTCAGAGATCGCATCTGGGGCTTCACTGCTTGACCAGAGCCAAGCTAAGCATCCAGAGATGTGTAAAGAGACATAAAGGCTCAGCATTTTATCAAAATCTTTTGCTTGAGTTGTTTCATCATCTGCTTTTGAGCCGAACTCGGTAATCCACACCTGTTTATTCCTCTGGAAGGAACCCAGCACGTTGGTGGTCGTTATATTTAGCCATATCTCTTCAAAGTTAGGCTGTTGTGGACTGTAAGCGTTAAAGCTGATGAAATCCAACGTGTTAAAGATTCTCTGGTCCCATCCCCAATCATCAACAAAAATATTCTTCATTCTCGGTACTCCATCTGAAGCTGTACCTATATGCGTGTTGACAAATCTGATTGTGACTGGCCGCCCATCTAGCACTTTAACTACGTTTGACAGCTCTTGAAACAGGTTAATGAAATTTTCCTTTTGATCAACGTCTTCAAAAGGCGCAGGTAACTCATGTGGCCAGTACCAAGGTTCATTTAGAATTGCCCACGCCCAAATCCCTGGAGTGCCAGCCAGATAGCTAACCGTGTGAGTGAACATGTCAACGAAAGCCTCTCTCATTTCGTCGCTCCTAACAATCGCTATTCCAGTGTTATTTCCCGTCACAGGATCAATCACGTAGTCAGGCGTACACCATGGGCTGTCACTTCCCCACAATGTATGAAATGTCACAAGAACTTTGATGCCATTCTGATTGGCTATGTTTATAACACGTTTAACATTAGTCAAAAAAGTATCACCATATGGGCTCTTATCAGGGTGAACCCCATCATAGCTTCCCCGTGTATGCCCTTCCAAACGATACCAGTATAGGCTTAGACTAATAACCTCAATACCGTCCTGTCTAAAACGTGAAAAATCTCTTTCCAAAATAGCATCCGACAGAGACTTATTTGAATACATGTGATACGCCGATAGATAATTTAACCCCTTTGCAATGTGTGTTGTCTCATTACCAAGTTTAAGACGCATAGTAACGACCGAACTACCCGTTTCAAGCGCGCTCTCGCTCTGCAGTTCATTCTGGTCAATGGTCGTTTGATAACCGTTCGAGTTATCGCAGGCTCCTGGAGAACTGCTCTTACCCTCAATATGCGTAGCGCTGTCTGAGACTAATAACTGCGAGTTATTCTCGGCGGTTAACATTTGGCCTTGCGTCGAAGTTTTTGGAAAATTATAATCGCACAACTGGCTTCCTGTTGTGAGAAAACCTGAAAAGAACAAAACGCCAACGATTATAAGGACACAAATACAACTTGCTTTCAAATTCATCGTCTGCCCTCTTGTTTCTGGTTTTTCTTGGAATCGCCCCGTGTTGAAAGTATGTCACGATATATCATTTCTTCAAACAGCCTTCATGTATTGCTCAAAGTTGGCGTGCACATGTTCATTATCAACGGGTAAACAAACACACTATTATATCTTATGATTTAAGATTAGTCATTTGGGATCACACTGTAACAAACGCAGAACACCAAAAAACTCCACGGCAGACTAAAAGATAAAAAGTTCTTGATTTTTATGACCGATGAACTATCACGAGTAACCGAAGACTCGGCACGTGGCGGCTTCTTCCTCTTCTCAGGCGCAACAACAGCCACCATAATAATGGCCCTATCCGCTATACTCGTAGGAAGGCTGTTAGGTCCAGAGCTATATGGACAATACAACCTCGTCCTGGTAATCCCCAATCTCCTGCTGCTATTTACGGACCTGGGCATCAACGCGGGCATAACAAAATACGCAGCAAGCCTACGGACTGAAGGACTACCCGACCGCATTCCAGCAATAATCCGCCACGGCATGCTCCTACGCCTGATCACAGGCACAGCCGCAGTAATGCTGAGCATAACCTTCACAAACGTGTTCACAGCACTCATCAACAGACCAGACCTAGCAAGCTACATCCAACTGACCTCAATCCTCGTAATCTTCCAAGTAATATACACAACCGCAAACTCAGCCTTCGTAGGCATAGACAAATCAGAATACTCAGCACTAACAACAAACATCCAAGCCATCGCAAAAACAATACTGCAAATCACACTCGTAATTTTAGGATTCAGCCTAACCGGCGCTTTAATTGGCACAATAGGCGGCTTCGCCATCGCAGCAGCCCTCTCCAGCACCATACTATTCCTTAAACTTCTAAGACCCACACAAAAAACTCAAAATACACAAACAAGCTATGCCCAAAACCTCAAGCTTCTAACACGCTACGGCGCGCCACTGTACGTAGCCGTCGTGCTAACAGGCTTAATCCCGCTTTACCAGCAAATAATCCTCGCCTTCTTTGCCCCCGACACCGCCATAGGCAACTTTAAGGCAGCCACAAACTTCGTCGCCCTGCTCACCATAATAGCAACAGCAATAACAACCGCGCTGCTCCCAGCCTTCTCAAAACTTGAACATTCGGCAGAAAAAATAAACGCTTTCT
Organism: Candidatus Bathyarchaeota archaeon; assembly: GCA_026014705.1. GTDB lineage: Archaea > Thermoproteota > Bathyarchaeia > Bathyarchaeales > Bathycorpusculaceae > JAOZHU01. Next base: position 26,965 of record JAOZHU010000013.1, read on the forward strand.
TCAAAAAAGCAAACAAATACACCTGCATCATAATAGTGCCCACCACAACCCTCGTCATCCTATTCTCTCAACAAATAGTCCAACTGCTCTACGGCACCACATACGATTCAGCCGCACTATTCCTGTCCGTAAGCGCACTAATCTACTTCCTCGCAATAATCGGGCACCTAAGCCTAACAAGTCTATTCAACGGCCTAGGAAAAACCCGCCTAACACTCTACGCAACAATCATAAACTTCATAACCCTCACAATCCTGTCGCCTCTGCTTGCACAAGCATACAGCGTTATAGGCGCCATCGCTGCCTCGTTAATCGCAGGGTTCTCCGCAGCCGTATACGCAGCAATCACCGCGGTGCGGAAGCTAAGAATCCAATTCGAATTCAAGAAAACAATAACCGTCTACATAATCTCTGCTATATCAAGCATACCCGCCATAAGCCTAATACTCTACACGTCACTTTCGCCTACCGCGGTCCTGATAGTCGGAGCGCTCAGCTACCTGATCATCTACGCCACGCTCATGCCCATAATGCGCACCGTCGACCAAACCGAACTAGAAGCACTAACAAAGATAACAGGAAGAATACCGCTACTCAGGTGGCTCGCCAAACCACTACTCAAATACCAACTCCAAACCCTACTCCTAATCGATAAAACCTCAAAAACCTAAAAATAGCCTGTGATTCTTCACGAGGTTCACAATAAAGTCTTTATGTAGTTTAAAGTTGGTCACACATTGCAGCCGCACATAAGCACAAAAAGTATGCACATACGCTAAAATGACCACTGTTTTAACTGCCTCCCGTAAGGAGGAAATCAAGCGTTTCCGACAATGCTTATTAATGTAAGACAATCCATACTTTGTTGGGTGAAATCGATTTTGGTAGAAACAGTCACAGTAACTTCCAAAGGTCAAGTAACTATTCCTTCAAAACTGAGAAAAGAACTAAAAATAGCCGAAGGAGAGAAACTCCTAATTGTCCGCGACGCAGACACCATCAGGATTATTCCCCTACCAAAGTTATCAAAGCTAGCCGGTGTTGACCAAGACCTTTTCAAGGGCAGAAAAACCTCAAAAGAAATCGAGGCTAACCGGAATGAGTGGACCAAGGAATTTGAGAAACGAATCCAGCAAGCCTAAAATCCTCTTAGACACAAAGCCCCTCATCAAATTTTTCGCAAAAGAGGAAGGCTGGGAACCCATCCAGAAAATCCTATCCATGATAGAAGACGAGAAAATAGAGGCATCAATAAGCGTGGTCACACTGACAGAAATCCAATACGAATACATGCAGGAAAGAAGAGCCGATTTGGCAAAAACCAGAACTGAACAACTTAGGTACACGGCGTACATCAAAAAACTTGAAATCAATGAAGAAACCGCCATCAAAGCTGGAGAATTCAAAGGCAAATACCATATTCCCATCGCCGACGCATTTATAGCAGCCTCAGCATACTACACAAAATCAATCGTAATCAGCGACGACGCAGACTTCAAAAAAATATCAGAAATCGAAACCCGAACAGAAGAAGAGTTCAACACACACATCTCAACATAGACATCTAACCCTCGCAAAAAGAGTCACAGAATTGCCCGCCAAAGAAGAACGCTAAACACCAAGATTATGGTCGCGAATAGCCCTGCGTTCCATCAGGTTCTGACATATTAATTTTTTCAAAATTTTGCTTTTATCCCTGCAACAACCTAATCCAAGTGTCAACACCAGAGTCCTTGGAGGCGATAGCATGAAACTCTACTACTGCGAAAACTGCAAACACGCAATGCTGGAAACGCGACAAGCCCTACGCCACAGGCTGCGTCACCTAACCCACAAAATAAAACACGCAGAATACGAAGGAACATAACGCAACCGCCCTCCGCACCATATGCGCCTAAGTGTCAAACAGGAAAATGATCGCGCTAACAAAAACGTGGGAATATTTATGTAAGTGGGAAAATTGTGGATTTGTGGGAAAAAGAGATGAGCGTGACCACAGCCAAAGTCGACGAAAAAGGCAGAATAATAATCCCAAAAAAAATCAGGAAAACAACTAACCTCAAAAAAGGCAGCGCAGTAACCATCAAAACCAAAGGAAAAACCATAATAATTGAGCCACTGGAGCCAGTCGCTGACAAATACTACGGAGCCTTTAAAATAGACAAATGGCCCGCAAACATAGACGAATTCACAGTCGAGGTCACAAAGCAATGGTGGAAAACTCAACATACGTAGACACCAACATATTCATACGCTGGCTGGGAAAACACATAGAATTCGGCGAAGCAGCCTACAACTGGATCAAAAAAAAATTGAGCGCTCACAAAGCGGAACCTACCTCACCTCCAGTTTGACCATCTACGAGACATTTATAATAATAGCAGGATTAACAGGCAAAAACCTCCGGGACAAAGCCTTTACCGAAGAAATCATAACCGCAATAACCCACATAAAAAGCCTAGTAATTGAACCACTAAAAACCGAAGACTTCACCGCAGCAATGGCTCTAATGGACGAATACAACCTTGACGGTGAAGACGCGGTGCACTTGGCTGTAGCAATTAGAGCAGGCGCACAAGAAATCTTGTCAAACGACAAAGACTTTGATGTTACATCAATGAAAAAAAGTAGAAGTGCAGGAAAACTGCAACACTGCAGTTGACCAAAAATTCACATGCAAAGCAATAAAAGCTGGATATAAAAGAAGCAAAAAATGTGAAACGCGCAAAACCCTTTATTTCTGACCGAGAATATGCTTGCCCCTTAGCTGATGTTGCTTACAAACAAATCCGAGAAGCGTTACTCTAACAATGTAACAGCGCCATATTCTACATGAACTATTGACGCGAGCTAACTCTGAAAAGCGAAAGTGCCCTTTTCTCATTCAGAAATTCATACCCAACAGCCAACAGCAACAAGGTTTAGCCTATCCACAGCGTTTCACTGATATCCCTGAAGTGCTCGTCACCTGTGACTATTTTGGCGTCAAACGTCCTTGCCGTTGCTAAGACTATTGCGTCGAAGAGACTTGGCGTTTTAAGCCCGTCTCTTTTGGCTTTGTCAGCGAGTTCCATGTAGCATTTTGCGGATTCAATCGCTATATCTTTGTCGATGGATACTATGTCTGAAATTTCTTCTATTGCAACTAAGCGTTCACGGATTATGCTTTCTTCAACGCCTTCCCTGAGATACTTGCGCGCTATTTCAGCAATAACAGTATCTGTAGTGAACGTTTCTTCGGCTTTTTGGATGATTTCGCGTGCTTTTTCTCCGCTCTTGCTTCCGATAAAGATTTCAACCCATGCGTAGGCGTCAATTACGGTCTTCACCGCGATCCTCCTCTGAGAAAGCTTTTATTTTTCCTTTGTCCACGCCGAAGGCGTCGTTGAGCCTCCCTTTGCGTTGTTGCGCGGCAAACACTCGTATTGTCTCGTCAAGAGTCTGTGTATGCAGCTTTCGTTGTAGCCTTTCCAGCATTCTAAGCGTATTCCTTGAGACCCTTACGGTTGTGGTTTTGCTCATAGCCTTCACAACACTTGTATATAATATACAAGTATATAAGTATATCACGGGTTTACGTCAACACGTGAAACGCGGAAGTCCCCGACTTCCAAAAACAACAATACAAGCTATACCGCAACACCGCCCCACGAAGCTTATAAAGCACCAATCAAAAAACAAACTAAGCCAATTTCACCCATTATCACAAAAAAATAGAACACACTTCAGAAAAGCCGAGAAGATGCAGGCTTTTGCCGAACAGAGAGAAGAGTAGCCAAAACCGAAACCCATATCTTCAGTTCTCAAACTAAGACCATTCAGGTTACTACAACCGAACAGAAAAACATTAACATCTCTTAAAAACGCAAAAAAACGAGGCAACCAAAAAGGAGAAACACAGATGAAAAAAACCAGCAAAATAGCCGTATTCACGATGTTGACATTAGGCATAAGCCTAACTGCAGCGTCTGCGGTGTACGTTTCGTCATTCTTAGCAATACTCGGCGTAGCAATAATCTTCTGGGGCGCCATACTACTCTACATAACGCCAACCAAGCAAGTACCCTTAACCCTGCTAACCGCCTCAGCAACGGCAAACTCAGGCAACATCGAAAGAATACTAGCCGAGCACAGTCTAACGCACAAGGGCATTTACCTCCCGCCGAAAAACCTTACTGATATTGAATTAAGCCTCACGTTTATCCCGAAAAAGCCGAACACGCCATTGCCGATTCGCGAAGGCACACTCGACGAAAAACTGACCTCTCCAACAACAAGCGGCGTGTTCCTAACCCCTCCAGGCTTAGCGTTATCGAAGCTGTTTGAGCAGGAACTCGGCGTATCCTTCACAAAAACCAACTTGAAATACTTGCAAGAAAAAATGCCCAGTCTTCTCGTCGAAAACATGGGTTTAGCAGAAAACGTGGACATCCAAACCCAAAGCGACACAATAACGGTTGAAATAGCCAACAGCCTATTCAGCAGCGTCTGCCAAGAAACCAGAAAACTGCCACTAACACATAACGCTGTCGGCTGTCTCCTGCCCAGCGCCATCGCATGCGCTTTCGCCAAAGCAACTGGAAAGCCAATTGTGATAGATGATGAAAGACAAGGCACAGACGACAACACAACCACAATCGAATACCGCGTCTTGGAGGAATAGGAAACGCAGCTTCCGCCGCTCACGTTTACAGATGCGAGCATACTGTGCACAATAGGCGCAATAGTCCTCTTAGTAACCGTAGAATTGACTTCGCCGTATTATGGCATAACTAACCTTGCTGTGAACAGGAAAAACCTAAAGAACGCGGCATTCGCGGTAAGCGCAGCCTTTTTAGTCACAATCGCAGTAAGAGTAATCAGCATACTCACATCGTAACCGCTGAGGACGAAACTATGACAAAAAAGCAATCCGAAACTGAAATACAGGAACTGATACTGGAAACCATACGCGCAAAGAAACCAGAAACCACCCAACAACTAATCAACCTTCTGCACGAGAAAACTAACTTACCCGAAAAAGAGATAACGCGCGTGATACTTGAGCTGGAAAGCCAAAACAAGATACGCTTCACAAAACCCGAAAATCCACCATCAACCGAAGCAGCACATGTTTTCTCCTCAAAATACGCATGGTACTGGATAACCATCGCGCTGGCGGTAGCCACCACGCTTGCTGTTTTCACTATTCCCGAAGACGCATATCCCATTGTGTATGTGCGTCAAGCCTTAGGCGTGATCTTCGTGCTCTTTCTGCCAGGCTACGCCTTCATCAAAGCCCTGTTCCCAGCTAAAGTTCCGATAAAAACCAGTAGCGAAAACTTGGACGCAATTGAGCGCATAGCCCTTAGCTTGGGCATGAGTATAGCGCTTGTCCCGATAGTTGGTTTAATACTCAACTATACACCTTGGGGAATACGTTTAACGCCTATAACCCTCAGCTTGCTAGCGCTAACAGCGGTAACGGCTACTGTAGCGGTTGCCCGTGAACGCGAGAGCGCAAAGCCGCAATAGTGGACAGCCACTTACTTGCTCTATTATGGCTTAATCATTGCCAAAACACGAAGCAGGTTTGCCGTGAAGGATGGCGATTTCGCCTTTCTCTTTGTAGCAGTCTAGAATTGAAGTAAATCAAGTTTTGAGCAAGTCTTAAACTGTTTTCGGGGTTGCACCGATGGGTAAGAATCGCGGTACCTTAAATTTGGTAGCGGACATTCTGGAAGCCGCGAGAACAGGCGCGTCTAAAACTCGCATAATGTACAGGGCAAATTTGAGCTTTAAGCTGTTAAAGAAATATTTGGATATGACGCTTAGAGTGGGCTTCATTCAACCGCGCGGCTTCAAATATGAACTAACAGCACATGGGTATGTCTTTCTAAAACGATACAGGCAATTCCAAGAGAAATACGCTCAAACTCGCAAACTGCTGAAGGATTTAGCTGCAGAACAGGCATTCTTAGAGGCACAATGCCGAAACGGATTGAACCAAAACGAGCCGAAAAGCCAGCGGTGGGAAGAAAAAGTGCATGACCAGCCATCACCTTGATCCGGTAGTTTCCTTTTTCTGAAGTGCCAATTTGAGAGCGCGTGGCGGTCAGCGTCTACAATAGCAGCGTGGATGATATGCAGAAAACAGCAAACAACCGTTGGCGCAGTAGCTTATTCTTACTGCATAACCAGCACAGTATAGCTTTAGCCTTAAAGGCGTCGTTTGTCGCCGCAACATCAATCGCGCTTTACGCGCAGGATTTAGCACTTGTGTTCATTAGTGCGCTGGGCGACGAATCAGCCTTTCACATTTTGGCCATTCCATTCTTGTTCACTTATCTGCTGTACCGAAAACGACGGATGATACGCGCTACCCTTCAACGAAAAGAAGCTAACGCGTCTTTCTTTGAAAGAAACTCTGGTTCCTTAATAGGCATAACGCTATGCGCTATTGCAATCCTTGTTTACTGGTACGGTTCTTACACTTTCACACCGTTAGAGTTTCACATGGCAACTTTGCCCGTTCTTGCAGCAGGATTAACCCTGATATTTTTTAATGCGCAAACGCTCAAGCACCTTGCCTTTCCGATAGCTTTTCTGTTCTTT
>JAOZHU010000016.1 GCA_026014705.1 Candidatus Bathyarchaeota archaeon
GAGTGGAAGAAGCGTATTCGGCAACTACGTTTTGATTCCTGATAAGCACTTGACGGGTAGAGAAGTTTTCAACATTGTTAGGGAATGCAGTGACACGTTTTGGTGTCACCTGTTCCGTGAGACAGTGGCAAGCGACATCATCAAGCAGGACAGCACCATAATAGCAGCGTTTAAAGTTCAGAGGCGCTTGGACTTGGAGAGCTACACGACAGGATTCAACTACCTAAGGCGATTCGCAAGCGATGTTATTGAAAGGGAAAACTTAGCAGTAACCTGACACCTTTATTTATTTACCACGAGGCACAACAACTTGAGGCGTTTTTCCATAAAGCAGCGTGAATACACGCTCCATTTCCTATTAGACTATCATGGGAAATGAGCCATTGTTTTTGAGTGAAGGAACCTTTTTTCTCTCTATTTCAGTATCAAAATAAATAATTTAACTACGAAAACATGGAAAAATGAGGTGTTGCGGTGCCAAAACAAAAAAAAGGAAAGAACAAGGGGAACAAGCCCAAAATTCAAAACCTTATCCCTTACCTGAGAACAGCTTATCCATCAAGGCAACAGCGTCCTTTAGTGGCAACCTGACTTTTTCAATCTTCAGCGCAGCTTCAGCAAGTTTTGTTAGCTCTTCTTGTGTCCAATCGCTTAGACCGCTGACAGCGTTAAGCATAATAGGCGTTATCATATCGCGGGGTGTATTGTATTTCTTGCCCTGCCTGACCGCTAGAAGACCTGCCTGTCTCAGTAGCTTTATTGATAACTGTGTGTCCAAGTAGTTGGCGAATTGTTTTAAAAGACTGAAGGCTTCTGCCGCATCCTTGTAATTGGCCAGTGTTCTCATGAGGTTTTCTTCTCTGTTGAGTCCTAGGGCTATTGAAACGCCGCGGGGAGAGAGCTTGTAGAATTTTATTGTCAGGTTCTTCTTGCTTTTTCCTTTATGTGTTTCAACATAGTTCTTTTTTTCCAGTCGCTCTAAGGCGTTTTTCACTGTTGGATAATTCTTATCTGCTTTGACTAGTCCCCGCTGGATTTGCTGTGTGTTTTGGTTGGGATTCAGGGAGAGGTATTCGATTATTTCTTTTTCTATTGGAGTTGCTATTTCCGCCATAGTTTCACGCTCACATACTACTATCTGGATACTATCATTTTTTGATACTATTATGTGAAACTAAAAGTATATAAGTTTTTTGTAAATTACTTGTAAGCCACAGGGGAATAAGATGGAGTTCGAGTTGAAAACTGGGAAACAAGGACACATATATCTACCTAAGCGTATCAGAGCCATTTTAGGCGAAAAAATAAAAATTTTACCAAATGACACGGCAGGAGTAATTTTTCCCGCAGACGCAAAAACTGAGCAAGTAATAGCCAGTGTTGAGGCCATTCTCCTCATTTTGAAACTGAAAGATAAACCTATTGAGGCTTAACCCATGACTGGTCAGGCGCTTGACACGTTGCCTGGATGCATAGTTTACTGGAAAGCTCCGTTAGCGCCTAACAACTGCCGAAAATGCGAAAGCGTGAAACTTTGCGAGAGGAGTTTCAAACATGAACGGAGACAGCGAGCTTAAGGCAGCGGCAGAAGCCTATCACAGCTTAGGCTACAATGTTGTCACGGTTAGGGGAAAGCAACCGCTTGAGCAGTGGCAAAAATGGACATCACAGCGGCAGACGCAAGCGGAGTTTGAAGGCTTAAATTTTGCGGATGCGGATGGTTTCGGCGTTGTGTGCGGCACACAGAACAGAGATGGCTTATACTTAGCGGTTATAGACTATGACGTGAAGAACCTTTCAGCGGAAGCGCTGGAAAAAGGAAAACAAGTTTTAAAACACTTGCCGACTACGGCGACTGAGAGAACACCAAGCGGCGGGCAACATTGGATTTACTACGTACACAATAAGCCGCGGACAATAAGCACTTTTCACAATGAGGCAGCGGTTGAGCTGCTTGGAGAAAATAAGCTGTGCATCATGGCTCCGAGTCAAGGATACCAACGGCTTAACGATAACACGCCAACAGTTTTAGGCGATATTGAAACCGTGTTTGCTGAGGCTTTAGCTAAAGCGGGTGTTGCACGTAGTAAACCATCAGCACCACCACAACACAATTTCAAACCGCAAACCGAGCCGAGACCATGCATCACTGAAGCCTTAAAACAGCAGTTGACAGGCGCCACAGGACACTTAATGCGGTTAGCCATAGCCTCAGAGTTCAAGCGCTGTGGTTACACAAACGCTGAAATTGTTGACTTGTTCAGAAATCAAGCGGACTTTAACGCTGAAGTGTGTTTAGCTCAGGTTGAAAGCGCCGACCCATCGAAAGCATCAAACTGTAAAACCATATTCGAGTACGGTTTTTGCCTTCCCGACTGCAAACTGAAACGGAAAAACAAAGACGATTCTGAGGCAAAAAATTTGTATGTGCCTAAGCCTACTGTTGTCACTTCAGAGTTTATTGCTGAAATGGTGTGGAACCGCAAAGACCCCCCAGAATACTTGGTTTACAACTTTGAAAGCGACACCTTCACGCGGCAAAAAGAAATAGACATGGGCGAAAACGACGCTAAGGGAAGGCAAATAATCTATGTGCCGCCATTCAACGATTCAGTTAAAAAAGGCTTAGTTATCGTGCCTTCCGACGCAAAAGAAACCACGTGGAAAGAAGTTTTTGAAGAGATAGACGCTTTCGCTGTTTCAGCTTATGATCCATGCGGCCAGGAAGCATTAGTTAAATTGCTGGTTCGTATCGCTGTTGGAAGCTGGTTTCTTGACAGGTTTGTAGCTAACGCGATGTTTGATGTTGCTGGAGCTGGAAAATTTGCGCCTATTCTGCCTATTCGTGGCCCTAGCCAGAGTGGTAAGAACAGGTTAGCGTTTGTGTTGCGGTTGCTGAGTTACCGACCATACTTTGAAATGTCAACGTATCGGATACCGAGCCTTTACCGACCATTAGACTTGTGGCAGGGAACCCTAGTGCTTGATGAAGCGGATTTTGCCAACACAAACGAAAAATCTGAGCTAATTCACTTTTTGAATTGCAGAGCGACGGGGACACCTTTAAGCCGTCAGAACCCCAAGAACCCGAAAATCACGGATACTTTCAGCAACTTTGGCTTAACTATTGTGACGCAGCGCCGCCCCTTTGATGACAATGCGACTGAAAGCAGAGCTATTCCTTATTATTCTGAGACATCCGACAAGAAGCTACCCGTCATCGAAACCGATGAAATGCTTAAGCAAGGCTTAGAGCTGCAAAACAAGCTACTCTACCTACGAATGAAGTATTATCGCCAAGTAACAATAGACAAGGATGCATGGGTTAACGACCTGAACGACCACAGGCTTGTGGCTTCACTTTTGCCGCTTTTGGCATTGAGCAAACATGAGCCGAGCCTAAAAGAAACAATCACCAGAACAGCGAAAGAAGTGGAAAAGGCAAAAATTGAGGAAAAAGCCAACAGCATGGATGGCTTAATCATTAACTTTCTATGGGAGAAAATCAGCGAGGGTTTGTTTGAAAACTGGAGACCAAACATTTTCTATGTGCTGGAAAGCCGAGATGTAGAGGAAAACGACGGAAAGGAAAATGAGCGTAAGACGGCTTTAACAACAAAACACATATCTGAAGCGTTCAAATGGAGCCCTCAGAGCATACGGAAGGCTTTAGCCAGTCTTGGAATCGCTGAAAAAGGTTTGTCAAATTCTGTTAAGGTTGAAGGTAAAACGCAGCGTGTTGTTTTCTTTGACCCAAGACGCTTAGAACGGCGACTTAGAGAGTTTGTGGTGGATTATGAGCCTAACAAGGTTACGCAAGTTACGGGAGTTACGGATTCTATGTGCAGTGCTGATAAAAATTCGCTGTTAGCATACGCTGAAAACTCAAATACACTGCATAGAAAAACCGTAACTTCCGTAACTCCCGTAACCGAGCCTTCAGATTATCCGCGTTATCCTGAATAGGGAGAGGTTTAGCTGTGGCTTGTAAGCGGTTAAAGCATTGTTTGAATTACCAGCGCGGCAACTCTAAATGTGACGGTGACGGCGCTGGGTGCAAACGGTTCGCTCAGAAATGCTTGTTCTTAGTTTACACGGAGCGTTCTTAAGCGCATGGTTGAATCTGTCTCTGTGGTTAAGTGTCCTGAATGCGGTAGTGTTAAGCTGTTCCGAGACGGCATGCGCTACTTAGCCAACGGAGACACGGTTCAGCGCTGGTTGTGTCGAGAGTGCGGTTACAGGTTTTCAGAGATCTCTAAGGATGCACGTGGTGAAAGCTTAAATACGGTTTTCTCGGAAAATAGTAACCGCCAAGTATGCGCGTTAAGGGAAGCGAAAAACTTGGACACAGCGACAGAAACCAAAACTGTCGCGGGAGAAGAGAAAACACAACAAGACGCCGACACTAAAGGAAAAATCGTGCAGTTCATTGTGCAGTTAACCAACGATGGAAAACGAGAAAAATCATGCCAAACATACTTCAGAATCCTAAGGCTACTGTCAAGATACGGCGCTGACCTTTCAAACCCTGAATCAGTCAAAGAAACCATAGCGAAACAGCAAAAATGGAGCGAAAACACGAAGGCTTTAGCCGTAGCGATTTACGGAAAATTCGCAGAGTTCAACCGTCTCTCTTGGAGACCGCCTTCCTACCGACTGGATGAAAAAGTGCCTTTTGTACCGTTGGAAAGCGAATTAGACGCTCTAATAGCGTGCTGTGGAAAAAAACTTAGTGTTATATTGCGTTTGCTGAAAGAAACAGGTATGCGTGTAGGTGAAGCATTAAGGCTAAAATGGATAGACCTTGACACCAAAACTCAAAGCATAATGTTGAACGACACTGAAAAACACGGAAAATGTAGAGCAATGAAGATTTCGGGAGAGTTATGCGCAATGCTTAACAGCATGGCGAAAAACTCGGAAAGAATCTTTGGAAATGTATTGCTAACAAGTTGGGAAAGCAACTTCAGCGTGCAGCGAAAGAGAGCAGCAAAAAAACTTCAGAATCCACGACTAATGCAAATCCACTTTCACACTTTCCGACATTGGAAGGCAACGATGGAATACGCAAAAACCAAAGATATCCTATATGTAAAGCAAGTTCTCGGACACAGAAACCTGCAAAATACCTTGCGATACACGCAGCTTGTGACCTTTGAAAGCAACGAGTACCATTCAGCAGTTGCCAAGACCGTAGAGGAAGCATGCCAGCTTGTAGAATCAGGTTTTGAATATGTGTGTGACATTGACAATGTTAAGCTGTTCAGAAAGCGGAAATAGGCGTTTTGCCGTTCAGAAAATCAGCATAAATAATAAAAAATGCTTAGATATGCTTTTTAATGTTGAGTGCTGCTAATGTAAGAAATAAATAAAGGGTACCTCATGAACGCTGACAAGCTTGTTATTGGTTTAGCGGGAATGCCCGGGTCTGGGAAGTCCCTTGTGGTGGAGACTTGCCAGCAAGAGGGCTACGCGGTTGTTGTTATGGGCGATGTGATACGAGAAGAAACGCAAAAACGAGGGCTGGAGCTGAACCCGCAGAACATTGGAAGAGTCATGCTTGAACTGCGAAAAACAAACGGCAACAGCGTAATCGCCGATAAATGCATCCCGAAAATTCAGGGGCAAGAAAGTTGCAAAGTAATTGTTGACGGCTTGAGAAGTCTGCACGAGGCTGATGCTTTCAAGGCGCATTTTGCCAAGTTCTGCCTCATGGCGGTTCATGCTTCGCCTGAGACGCGGTTTTATCGGCTCTACAACCGCCGCAGAAGCGATGACCCTGCTGATTGGGCAGTGTTTAACGAGCGAGATTCCCGTGAACTCGGCGTGGGTTTAGGCAGCACTATCGCTATGGCTGAGTACCTTATAATAAATGAGAATAACCGCGAAAGCACAAAAGCCAAAGTCAGAGAAGTGCTCCGCAGGGTTGAGGAGAAATGGCTGAAGTAACAGTCCGCGTGGAAACCGAAGTCAATCCGACGGAATCTGAAGAAAAAGTGAAAACGGCAGTCGCAAACCTGTTCGGCAATATTGCCATGCAGGCTGAGCCTTCTCACCGCGGAAGCATCCTAACCGCCGAAGCTGAGGGGCAAGAAGCGCTGTTTAAGTTTCGCAACCAGCTGCGCAATGACCGAGTCCGCGACGCTGCACGCAAAGCTCTTTTCGGAAGCCTACGCGGAAGCACTATTAGTTTCTGTTTGAACAAACAAGTGGCATTTGCGGGTCACGTTTCCTTCTCGCAGGAAACAGACGAGTCGCCTTTAGGTCCTTTAAGAGTTGTGATTAAGTGTGAAAATCCGCGGCAGCTTATCGACTGGCTTGCTCCACGGACAACTTAACCGAGAAGATACCCGATGTCGGAGAAAGCTATGGTAACTGAACGGGGCGCGGTTCTGCTGGGCAACTCGGTTGCCTGCGATGCATTCGACGAAAATAGACCCATAAGGGTTGTTACGCATGCACATGCTGACCACTTGGTTGGCTTAAGGCGAAGTGTGAGACGCTGCGAAAAAGTGCTGATGACCGCTGCTACCCGCGACTTAATAAGCGTCATGAATGGTTCTCTCGAGTTGGCAGACGGCGAAGTGGAGACTTTGAACTACGGCGAAACCATCCAATACGACGGAGAACGCATAACGCTCATCAAAGCTCAGCACATTATCGGTGCAGCACAGGTTTTAGTCGAAGATGCAACGGGCAGCCGCGTAGCTTACACCGGGGATTTCAGGCTTGACGGCACTCCAGTGTTGGACTGCGACACGCTTGTTGTCGAAGCAACCTACGGAAACCCTTCATGCAGGCGACCATTCAAAATGGATGTTAAAGAACTTTTAGTGTCCATGGTCGAGAAAAAACTGAGAACAGGAACCGTTTACGTCTTCGGATTCCACGGCAAACTGCAGGAAGTCATGCAAATCTTGCACGACGCTGACGTAAGCGTGCCCTTTGTCATGCCTGAGCGTGTCTTTCATGTTTCACAAGTGTGCCAGCAACATGGCATGCAATTGGGCTGTTTGACGCTGTCCACGGCGAAGGAAGGCAAAACGCTTCTGGATGAGAATCTTCCCTGCGTAGCATTTTACCACATGAACTCCCGCGGAAAAGTCGGCTTGCATAACCAGCGTATATGCGTCAGCGGCTGGGAGTTCCATTCACCGTGCAGGCAAATCGGTGAGCACGAGCATTTAATAGCTTTAAGCGACCACTCGGATTTCGATGATTTGATTGAGTATGTTAGGCGGTCGCAGCCAAAACGGGTGATTACGGATAATTATCGCGTGAGTCATGGCGAAATCTTGGCAAAAGAGATTAGCAAGCGGTTAGGAATTCACGCCGTGGCTATGCCGCAGAAGAAAAGTGTCTAGGTGAAAAGCAGCGCCTCAGCGAAAGCTTGTTAAGGTTTAAAAGCCATAGCTCCACCATCAAAGAACAGAACGGTGTGTAATCCATGAGCAAGTCGTCTTCAATATCAGGCTTCTACAAGCTCAGCCCAAGAGACCGCTTGGCTTTGGTTAAAGACTTTGCCGATTTATCCGACGAGGAATGCGCGGTGCTGCAGAACACTGGCGCTTTGTCTTTGGAAGCTGCTGACCGTATGATAGAAAACGTCGTCGGCGCCGTTCCCATACCACTGGGCATAGGCGTAAATTTCCTCATCAACAACCGCGACTATCTGATTCCGATGGCTACCGAGGAGCCTTCTGTGGTGGCGGCAGCCAGCTACGCGGCAAAAATGGTGCGTGACGGCGGAGGTTTCCACACCAGCAGCACGCCGCCCGTAATGATTGGGCAAATTCAAGTCGTCGACGTAGCCGACGCTGAAACGGCTAAACTGCGCGTTTTAGAAGCAAAAGCGCAGATTTTGCAGAAAGCCAACGAGCAAGACCCAGTTCTTGCCTCGGTAGGCGGCGGAGCAAAAGACCTGAGCGCAAAAATGATTCAAACCTCGCAGGGCACGATGCTCATCGTTGAGTTGGATGTGGACTGCCGCGACGCCATGGGCGCGAACGCGGTTAACACCATGGCTGAAGCAATCGCGCCGCTGATAGAGCAATTAACAGGCGGGCGCGTGTATCTGCGCATCATTTCTAATTTGGCTACCAAACGTTTGGCAAAAGCATGGTGTACCGTGCCTAAAGAATCGGTAGGCGGCGAGGAAGTCGTAGACGGCATAGTGAATGCTTCCGCGTTTGCAGTTGCAGACCCGTACCGCGCAGCTACCCATAACAAAGGCGCATTGAACGGCATAATAGCTGTTGTTCTCGCCACGGGCAACGATCACCGTGCCATCGAAGCAGGCGCTCATGCTTACGCAGCGCTGAAGGGACAGTACACATCGATTTCCACATGGGAGAAGAACGCAGACGGAGACCTCACAGGCTCCATTGAGTTGCCAATGGCTGTAGGTTTAATCGGCGGGGCAGTGCGGACTCACCCAACCGCGAAAGTAGCGGTCAAAATTCTAGGCGTGAAAACCGCTAACGAGTTTGCTGAGGTGCTGGCGGCTGTGGGCTTAGCTCAAAACCTCGGCGCGTTGCGGGCGTTGGCAAGTGAAGGGATTCAACGCGGGCACATGTCGCTTCACGCCCGAAACGTTGCCATTGCAGCAGGCGCCTCTGGCAAACTAATAGATGTGGTTGCTGAACGAATGATTAAAGAACGCAAAATACGCGTCGACAGAGCCAAAGAACTGCTTGCTGAACTGAGCAAGTAGCTCTATTTTCCGCCATTGGTTTTCTCGTGCCCCGCGCAAAGCGCACACAGTTCACAGAACGATTGATCAAACTCTTCAAGGTTCATTTTGCCGTTCGCAATCCGCTCCGCCGTCTGAGCCGCTGCGTCTTGAATTAACTGCGCGATTTCATCAGAGTTGGGGATTCGTTTGTGTCCGCGTTTCGAAGTCACATACTGGCTTATAGCCGCTTGCGTAGTTCCCAACTTTTTAGCCGCAGCCACCTGAGTGTAATTATATTTAGCAATAAGTTCCTTTGCCAAAAACGCCCTGTAAAGCGGCAGAATGTAACGCACGGCTTTTTCACATGATGTAGGCATGCTGGCTTCAACGTGCCATGTATATAACACGCTTATACTTAAGAAATGTGTTTCCCCTTTGAACAGCCACAACCGCTACAGCAAACGACCTTCATATTTGGCGCCTAATAGCCTGTTGAAACCACCAACCTATTTGAAGCCTATTAGTGGTTCTGTGCAGAAACCAGTAGAGGGTCTATCTCGAGTAGCGCTTTCAGCGCTTTATAAACTATTTAAAAGGGGGCTATAGCAGTCCCCACGCACCAGAGATCACAACCCCAAACCCCGCACACGTAACTGGCAAACAATGAAAGGTTTTATTTTCCAAAGCACCCACTCTAAAAAGCAACTGATACACATGCTACGCCTTCGCAACCTCAAAAAACTCCTCAGCGAAAACTACCCTCTCATAGCCATACTAATCGGAGCCACACTCATCTCCCTCCCAATGGGCCCCTACCAAAACACCGACACCCAAATGGAATACGAAACCACCCAAGGAGTCCTCAAATGGGGATACCCCTACCTCGCAGTCAAAGGCAACCTCTTCGACATACCACCACTCGGATTCTACACCGCAGCACTATTCTTCCTCGCCTTCGGCGCAACCATGCAAAACGGCGTCACCATGGTCACACTCTTCGGACTAGCTTCAACAATCACGATATACAAAATCGGGAAAGAAACATACGGAAAACAAACAGGACTATTCGCAGCCGCACTCTTCGCACTATCACCATGGCAGCTCGTCCTCACCCGAGCATTCCTCGTCGACTCACAATGCCTCTTCCTAAGCCTAGCCACCCTATACCTAGGCATAAAAGCCATCCAAAAAGACTCAACCAAACTCGCCCTCGCATCAGGCATAGCTTTCGCAGCCGCACTACTCACCAAACAATATGCCGCATTCACACTAATACCACTGTCATTGCTCTACATACACCACCTCCATACCAAACCCAAAAAACCAAGGCAAATCCTTCACCAGATAGCTGCATTTACACTCCCAGCAGTACACGCCAACCTCTGGTGGTACAACATAATCATGCACAAATGGCTCCTCTACTTCATCCAACACCGAGACTTCGCAGACACAAACTTCCCAGGAGTAACACCCACCTACACATTCATCATCACCTTTCTAAACGACTACGCAATAGGCATATTCTTCACAGCCGCAACCGCATTCGCTCTAATAATTGGACTGCTGCTTCGGAAACACCTTCCAAAACACACAACACTAACCGACATAATCTGCCTAACAACAATAACAACCATAATCGCCGTAAACATGTACCTTGGCGTAACTCTAAACCTCAAAGCACCCTACACCAGCGCCATAAAATACACATACCAAGCCCTACCCTACCTTAGCCTAGCAGCAGCCTCACTCGCCAACAAAAGCACCTCACTGCTCAAAACAGCAAAAACAGCCACCAAACCCAAAAAAGCTCTCCTCTACGCCGCAAGCATACTTGGACTCCTCTTGCTGACAGCACCGATAATAGCAAACATGAATACCGCACGACAATTCACAACAGTCAACCATCTAACCTTCCGAGTTCAGCCAAACCAAGAAGTAGGCTACACATTCCTCGTACCCAACCCAACCAACCCCAACGACCTCGCAGCCGCGCTACTCCAGCTCCACGGCGCCATAATCGCGCTGTCAGGACTTCTATGGACAAGCAGACCATTCATACTCAACACCGCAAAAACCATCATACACAAAATCCAACCAAAAAAGAAAAACACCCAACACCAAACACAAAACAAAAACATTTTAACACAAAAACCAGGAACACCATTGCACAAAGCAACCGCACTGACGCTCATACTCATCCTAACTGCAACAAGTACCATCACATTTCTGCCCATCAAAGCCGAACCAAAAACAATCACCGTCCCAGATGACTACACCACAATAAACGACGCAATAGCAAACGCAAACGAAGGAGACACAATACTCATAAAAAAAGGAACATACCACGAACAAACCATAGAAATAAACAAGCCACTCACCATCATAGGCGAAAACGCCGACGAAACCACCATAAACCTCAACCCACCCCTAACCGAAACCACAATCTTCCACAACAAACTCACAATACCCACCACCGCCATAACAATAAACGCAAACAAAGTCAAAATCCAAAACCTAACAATCAACACAACCAAAGGAGACTACAGCTATGGCGGAGAACTGACCGCATCAGGAGACCAAATCGAGATAATCGGCAACAAAATACGAAACTGCAACAGCCTACAACTGAACGGTTCACGGCTAAACCTAAGCGAAAACTCGCTGGTAGGCACCCTAATGGTGACGGGAACAAACCAAGTAATCGCCAAAAACACAATAGAAGGCTACTTGGAAACACAAGGCTCCTTCAACACGATAAAAAGCAACACCGTGAACCAAAACATCAACCTCAAAGGCTCTTTCAACATAGTTACCGACAACACATTCCAAAAAATGTCTATGGAGCACTCTGACTCCAACTTCATCAGCAACAACTCCTTCAAACAGCTAATCATAGGCGATTACGGAAACAGCTGCTCAAACAACATCATAAGCAAAAACAAGGCAACGGGTCCCGCTCTTTGGGGCATACTCATGAGCACAGGCAGATACAACGTCTTTCACGATAACCTCATAACGAACTACACAGAGGGATATGCCATAGCGATAGGCGGAACCCACCTTACAGCAGAATTCAACACCTTCTACCGTAACATCTTAGTGAACAACAGCAAGCACGTCGGTGCCAACTGGGAAATCTTGGGAGCAGGCAACTACTGGGACAACGGTGACGAAGGCAACCATTGGGACGATTACACAGGCGCCGACAGAGACCACAACGGCATAGGGGATTCACCCTACACGATTGAAGAAAACCGCTGGGACGAAAGTCTCAAGCAAGAAATAACTGTCGCATATGTGCAAGATAACTTTCCACTCATGGCTCCCTTTGACATTAGCAGTGTAAAAACCGATTTCCCCGAATGGGCAACCCAACTGTTAAACCATCAGGATTCAACTTCAGAGTCCTTTCCTATTTTGCCCGTTGCTGCAGCGTGGGCTTTTGCCGCTGTTCTTGTTGCTGGCTTGCAGATATACTTCAAGAGACGCAAACGATAGTGAATTGTCCACACGTTGATAACATGCTCTTTTCTACAGAGAGTAGAGTGGAATAGGAATACAGTTTAGTTAAGGGAGCCGCGGTTTTTTCAAGCGGTAGTTTCATCCATATTCAATCTCTTTCCTAAACCAAACTACACCAAACAGCTGACACAGAAGAATAAAGAAAAGATGGAAAAGCTTATGTTTCCTGACACTTCTTGAGCAGTCTCTGCCACCGCTCATCAGTCCTGCTCTGCACTTCATCCAGCATCTTCTTGCCCTTAGGCGTAAACAAATGCCTAAACCGTCCCTGCCCCTGCAAATAATCACTCACTGGTCGCTTCTTCTGGGGTGCCAAAGCAATAAGCTTACTAGGCGTAGACAACTGGCACTTCCCATTCGCGGACTCCCACAACGGAAACACACATGTTTCAACAGCCAAACGCGAAAGCTCAATAGACTTAGCAGCGTCACTCCGCCAACCACGAGGGCAAGGCGCGAAAACATGCAAAAACGCTGGACCCTCAACTTCCAAGCCCTTACGCGCCTTCGCAATTAAGTCACGCCAATAATAAGGCGACGCAGTAGCCACATAAGGCATCTCATGCGCCAACATGATCTCCGCAATAGGCTTCTTATACTCCACCTTACCAGGAACTATCGAACCAGCAGGCGAAGTCGTTGTTGCTGCGCCATGAGGAGTCCCACCGCTACGCTGAATGCCTGTATTCATGTATGCCTCATTATCATACAGCACAAAAAGGAAATCGTGCCCGCGCTCAACAGCGCCAGACAAAGCCTGTAGCCCAATATCATATGTACCCCCATCTCCAGCAATCGCGATAACATCAACATGCTCCTGCTTACGTTTACACTTCTTCCTCATGATCTTCAGAGCAGCTTCGATGCCAGCAGCGTTTGCGGCAGCAGTTTCAAAAGCCGTGTGCAGCCAAGGCACAGCCCAAGAAGTATACGGGTAAATCGACGAAACCACTTCCATGCAGCCAGTAGCTTCAGTCACGATCGTTGGTCCACGCGTAGCCTTCATTATCAACCTCAGCACTGTTGCAGGTGCACATCCTGCGCATGCTCTATGCCCTGATAGAAACAAATCAGGTTTCTCGGCGATGTCCTTTGCCGTGAATTTCCATTCTTCGCTCATTTCGTTTTCAGTCCTCCTATTCTCTTAATCCTAAATAATTTATTGTCTTCTCAACATGCTTAGTCTGTAGTATGCGCTGCAACTCCTCATATATTACTCGCAACTCTTTCGGGCTTGAATCTCTTCCGCCTAGACCGTAAACGTAATTCACAACGAACGGGTGCGTCGCGGCATCATAAAGCACATGTCGGATTTCATGGAAAACTGCGCCGCCGTTACCTCCGAAACTCAAACTCCTGTCCATCACTGCAATTGCCTTCGCATGGCTCAACGCTTTCTGAAGTTCTTCGACAGGTAAGGGTCTAAATGTGCGGAGTCTCAGAAGTCCAGCTTTAACGCCGTCTTGTCTGAGCTCATCCACAACCGTTTTCATCGTGCCTGCGGTTGAACCTAAGCATACCGCTGCAACTTCAGCGTCATCAAGTTGATAAGCCTCAAAAAGGCCATTTCCATAGCTTCTGCCGCTTAACTCTGCGTATTCATCGTGCACTCGTTGAATTACTGAAAGCGCGTTTTTCATGGCTTCATCTTGCTGTCGCTTAAACTCAAAATAGTAATCGGGAAAAGCGATGGGTCCCATAGTCATAGGCTTCTCGGGGTCAAGCTTGAACGGCGCGTTTTTGCCTTCATGGGTCGCCACTAAAGGCAGCTCGCGCACGCCAACAAACTTTTTGACAACTTCATCTGGAAGCCCGTTTACGTTTTCTAGTGAGTGGCTCAATGTGAAACCGTCTAAACCTACCATCGCAGGTAGAAGCACCTGAAGGTCTTCAGCGATACGAAACGCCTGAATAATCGAGTCATATGCTTCCTGTGCATTCTCCACATACAACTGTATCCAACCGCTGTCCCTTTGTGCCATGGTATCGGAGTGGTCGCCGTGGATGTTAAGCGGCGCAGACAATGCCCTGTTGGCAATTGCCATGACAACTGGCGCGCGGCAGCCCGAGGTCACAAAAAGCATTTCATGCATTAAAGCCAAACCAGCGGAAGCACTGGCGGTGAAAGTTCTGGCGCCTGTGACCGCAGCAGCGAGGCATGCAGTTAAAGCGCTGTGCTCTGATTCTGTGCATACAAATTCGGTTTCCACTTCGCCATTAGCCACGTATTCGCTGAATTTTTCAACGATTATTGTCTGCGGTGTAATTGGGTAGGCAGCTACAACGTCTACGTCTGCCTGTTTAACAGCATAGGCTACTGCTTCGTCACCGTTCATAGCCATTAAATCTTGTTTACAAACATTCTTCATCTCGAAGTTCACTCCTTTTCAAGTTTCATTGTTATCGCTTTAGTTGGGCATTCGTTAGCGCATATTCCGCAGCCCTTGCAGAAACTGTAATCAAACTCTATGTCTGCTTTTTCGGGCTTCCAGTGGATGGCGCCGTCAGGACAGAAAATCACGCATAACAAGCAGCGAGTGCACTTCTCCAAGTCGCGCAGGGGTAGGTACGTTTTCCAGTCACCTGTCAAGAATGTTGTGCTTGATTTTGAGCACACACCTGCAGGCGCGATTTCTTTCCAGCTTTTTCCGCGGCTGCTCATTCTTTCTTTGCCTCCTCGAATGCTTCTTTTATGGCAGCGAAGTTTTTCTCCGCTAAATCCAATCGGAAACGCTCTTTCACAGTTTTTTCGACACTCTCCAACTTGACTATGTTTGTGGCTCTGGCAACGGTTCCAAGCATCGCCGTGTTCGTTATCGGCATGCCTAAAATTTTTAAGGCAATTTGGGTGGCGGGAACTGACCACAGTTGTCCTTTATCAGTTTTCAGGTTTTCCCTGATTTTTGCAGGTTCATCCGTTGAATTGATTATGAAAACGCCGTTATCGCTTATTCCAGACGCTACGGGGACCGCCTTAAGCAGCGTTGGGTCCAGAACCACAACCACATCCGGCTCGTAGACTGCACAGTGTATCTTGATAGGTTCAGCGCTTATCCTTGTGAACGCTGCTACTGGAGCGCCCATTCTTTCAGGACCAAACTCTGGGAAAGACTGTATATATTTGCCTTCAAGGAGCGCGGTGCGTGCGAGCAACTCGCTGGCTGTCCATGCGCCTTGACCGCCTCTGCCGTGCCATCTAAATTCTAGTAGCTTTTTCAATTAACCCCTTAACTCCCCATTGAGTATTTCCTCATTTAATAGCGGCATCCCTTGATATACATTTTTCTAGAATTTCTCGAGTTTTTGCGGTTGTTGTTGTCTTCGGGTTCGGAGAGCCTTGCATTACAATTCTTTATCTGTTATTGCTTCTTTGGAGGTTAGTGATGCTTGTTTTCTGGCGCTGCTGTGGTTGCAGCAATAAGGTTATATTCGGGTTTGACTTTCAGTGGTTTGCAGCGTCAACGTTTTGCCGTCTGAAAAAGAGGGAGGCGGAAAAATGAAGCAGCCAGAAGTGCTTTTGACCTGTGACAGGACTTTAATGAGTAATTATCACGGCAACGAGTTCATAGGTTTCGGAACCTGTGCGCCCCCTAATTTCATTCCTGAGTGGTTCTACAGTTTCCTTTTTTTCCCGCCGATCAGAACAAGTAAAGGTGTGCCGTTTGCTGCGCCGTATGGATTACGAAAAGTAGAAGCTCAGCTTTTGAAAGAAGGCTTCAGCGTTGCCACGGTTAGCCCTCAACACTTGAAGCAGCATGCCAGCAGAGCGAAAGTCATAGGCATTCATGCGATGGACCCGTTTGGGTTGGGTCCTGCGTCAACCACTCTTGCGGCAATCTTGAAGAAGGAGCCTTATTTGGCGAAGCATTTTCAAGCGTTGTTATGCAGTTCAGCAGTTAAAGAAGCGAAAAAGAATGGCGCAAAGATAATTGTTGGTGGTCCCGGCGCGTGGCAGTTCCGGTATAGACCCCAGTTTGTTGAGGAATATGAAATAGACTGTGTGGTGGATGGTGAAGCGGAAAGCGCCCTTGGCGAAGTCTTCAAAACTGCCTTGAACGGCGGTGACTTGCCGAGGTACTATGACATTAGTGCCAAGGATGCGCCTGCCCTAGATGAAATTCCGAACATTGTGGGTCCTTCGATTAACGGGTTGGTTGAGATTGGGCGCGGCTGTTGCAGGGGCTGCGAATTCTGTAATGTGACGCTGAGGCCTCTGCGGTGGTATCCTTACGAGAAGATACTGCGGGAAATGAGCGTTAACAGGGCTGGAGGATTGAACATGTGTTGTCTTCATGCAGAAGATGTCATGCTTTACGGTTCCAGAAGCACTGTGCCTGACGACGCGAAGCTTGTTAAGTTGCATGAGTTGGTTATGAAGAACTGTGATAGCATAAGTTGGAGTCACTGTTCGCTTGCTGCGGTGGCGGCTAACCCGAAGCTTTTTTCGCGGGTCTCTGAGATTATTCGCCGGAAGCAAACGTGGTGGGGAGCTGAAATCGGCATAGAAACGGGTTCACCTGCTTTAGCGAAGAAGATTATGCCTGCGAAGGCGCATCCGTTCAGGGCGGAAGAGTGGCCTGAAGTTGTCAAAGCGGGTATGGGCATATTGCATGATAACATGATGGTTCCAGCGTGCACGTTGATTGTGGGGCTTCCTGAGGAGCGGGAAGAAGATGTGCTGAAGACGATGGAGTTGGTAGATGACCTTAAACATTGCAGAAGCTTGATTGTGCCATTATTTTTTGTTCCGTTGGGTAGATTGCGAAGTAGAGACTGGTTCAAGACAGCGGAGATGACCGAGTTGCACAAGCAGTTGCTGTTTCAGTGCGCGGAGCATGATTTCTACTGGCTGGATGACCTTATTGATTTGGCGTTTGCGGGCAAGTGGTATGTGAGGTTTTTGAGGGAGTTTTACAGGGTTTTCGCGGGAATTGCCAAGCAGAAAGCGCGGAAAGTGGAAGTCAAAGTGCTGCAGTGAACGGCTAAACTTAAATAGTTTTGTTGAACTGAAAGTGGATAAGCGGTTGCTGTGCCGCCGTAGCTCAGCCCGGTAGAGCGGCTGGCTGTTAACCAGTCGGTCAAAGGTTCAAGTCCTTTCGGCGGCGCCACTCCAGTGGCGCATTTATACTGTTTTTAGGTTGTTGCCGCATGTTGGATTAGCTGTTTTAGCTGGTTGCTCAGTAGGGTCAGTTGACGGTTTTCTAAGTCATCTGGCGTATTTTGGGTTGTTGCGCCTTCGGTTAGTGCGTTTCTGGTTAGGAGTTGTTCTGGGTTCATTCCCCATGCGCGTATAATTTCTTTTAGGGCGTCGATTTTGCTGATGTTTGTTTTTTGTTTTATTGATAGTCCTGAGGCTGCGTATATGTTGCGGAGTTTGTCTAGGCCTATGCTTTGGATGTCGTGGTAGGTGTCTACGGTGTGGCCCATCATGTAGTCAACGTAGTCTGGTTGGACGCCTAGGGCGAGGAGTTGTGTTTTGAAGTATTTGCGTAGGCTGTGGACTCTGAGGTCGTACATTCTGCCTTTGCGTTCTTTTAGGAGGTCTGCTTTTTGGTAGAGTTGGTGTATTAGTTTTCGGATTTGTTTTGGTCCTATGCTTTTTAGGTTTTTTCTCGTTTCGTCTCGGATTAGTGGTGAGTTGTCTGTGAGGTTTTCTGGCGGTAGCTTGATTGTGCCTTTTTTTCTTTGGTCTAAGTACAGTTTTAGGTATTGTGCTGCTTCTGCGCCGAGGAAGGTGTCGTAGTCGTGGTATTTTCCTTTGGTGATTTCGGCTTCTACGTGTATGTGGATGGGTACGCGGTTGTTTTCGATGTCTTCTTTTACGTGGCGGTACTGAAGCTTTGAGAAGGTGTCTTCTCTGAAGGCGCCTAAGGCTAAGCATGAGATTATGGTTTTCCCGCGGAGGTCGGTTATGTCGAGGAGTTTTGCTAGTTCTTCAGGTTTTGGTGCGCGGTCTTTGTAGGTTATTCTTCTGCTTAGGGGTTCGGATAGTTCGATTTTGGCGCCGTTGACGCGGTAGAAGGTTTTAACTGCTTTAATGTAGTTGTTGACTGCTCCTGGTTTGAGGCCGTCGTCTTGTAGTTCTGCGAGGTATTCGTTTAGGTATCCTTGGTGGTTTTGGACTCTTTGGGGGTCTGGTATGTTTCCGACTGGCTTGATGTCTTGGATTATTAGGTCTGGGCTGTAGCCTAGCCAGGTTGCGTATTTGTGGACGTTTACGGTGTAGAGGAGGCAGCTGTGGTGTGATCCTGAGCAGTGGCGTAGGAAGTGTCTTGCCATTTTGAGTAGGCTTTGGTTGTCGAAGACGAAGGGAATTAGAGGTGGGCGTTCGCTGAGGAAGGCGGTTAGGATGTAGTTGACGAGGCCTTTTTCGTTGGCTGCTAAGACTTTGTTGAGGTCTAAGGTGACGGGGCTTTGCAGTTTCCATCCTCTTAGGCTGTGGGTGATGGTGATTTTGTTGTTTTGGATTTCTATTGGGAGATTGAGGCTTCTTAGTTCGTCAACTGTGAGCTGTCGTGTTCGGATTATGGGTTGGCGGAGTATGGCTTGTGGAAATGCTTCGGCTGTCATTTTGTTGTGCCTTTTTTCTTTTCTTGAGTTTTTCGCTTCTCTGGCTGAAGCGCAGACTCGGTTTTACTTGTAGTTTTTTGAGAATTTAAGCGGCATTCTGAATTTTCTTTTGGTGGTAGTTGGCAGGCTTCGAGTTTCCTGAACTCGAGAATATCAGCTTTTAACAGCACTAAGCCTGAGGCTTTCGGGTCGCCACCGTGCAGAGTTGAGGGCTCTGCGTCCCTATCCCAGCTAAGTATCACGTACTGTTCACAATCATAGACTAGCCAACCGACTGCTTCTCTAGTTTGCGGTTTCATAGTCAGAGCAGGAGCCCTGTTGTAGAGTACGTGGTCGATGTACCGGATGAATATGAGGTCTTTAAGTTTGGAATCGGCGTTCATTCCTGTTGGCTCCTAGTGGTTTTTCTTAGTCGGTTGTTTTTGCAGGGGTAGCAGCGTATGCCTTTGATCCACATTCCTGCTTTTCGGCAGTGAATTTCCCCGTTTGATGCCGCTCCGTCTAAGAACAAGCATAAAACGGAAACTGGGCTTTGGGTTTTGTCGTCTATGTACGTGGTAAGTTTTAGCTGTGGGTTGCCTTCCTCGTGGTTCTTAACGTATTCTTCTATGGCTTTGACTGCTATTTCGCTGAAGCCTCTGGAGCCTGCTTCTCTACGGGCGATTTCGCAGAATTTGCTGAGAACCTCTGTTTTTTCGAGTGGGAAGCTAAAACTTCGGATGAGGTGAATGTTAGTAGTATTAATTAATAGTTTATTTATTAATTGTTTTTTGTCTTGTTGTTGTGTTTCTTTGCTACTATTTTCTTCTGGCATGTTTGTGGGCTCACATGTTTCTGTAGCATTTTGGCAGGCGTCTTTTGGGTGTGTGGTCTAGGCGCCTTTTGCATTTTGGGCATTCAACTGGTGAAGCTATGCGGTTTTTCCAAGTATGTTGGCAGAAGGGGCAGTTCATGGCCAATGCGCCTCCACATCCTTACCTACCAAGCAGTTATGAGAGTGAATTTGCGGGCATTTCTTCTGATAGCAAGCAGTCACGTGCAGAATTTCTACGGTTCTTTTACCTTTGAGTTCGCCCTCTATTGTAGTCTGGATTTGGCGAGCGCTGCACCAGCAGGAAGCTTGGATATTTTCGAAGTTAACCACACACCGTCTTTTGCTTGAGGGTTATTCGGATTTTCTCGTCTAGGATGGTTTTGCCTATTCTGAGAAACTTCTCTATGGGTCGAAGAATTTGTCGTCTGGAATGTTTCCGCTGATTTGGGTGTACTGTTCTTTCCAGCAGAAATCTCGGATCGCCATGAGTTTTTCATCGTTTATGTTTTCGAACTGTTTTTTGAAGCCGCAGTTGCCAATCCAGACGCGGATTTCTGCTTTTCCATCATTTTCCAGAAGCTGATAGAGGCCTATTAGCTTGTTTGCTGAGGCTTGACGGGCATATTTTTCGAGGCTTTCCCAATCATCCACAAGATTAACCAATTCATGTCACCTAGAACTATGGTTGCAGCTAGGAAATAAAAGAAATGTGGCGTTGCGAAGGAAACTCCTACAGGGGCTCTTGAAGGAGTTTCCTTGGTGGGGCTTCGAAGGAAACTATTCAAAAATGTTTAAAACTTTTCGTGTTGGTGTTCTGGCGATTGGAAATATGAACAGTTTTAACTAAAGAAAGGCGCGGTGTTCTTTTTGGGCTGTGTTTTTGCGTTTTTGCTTTTTTCTGTTTTGGCGTTTTTTGGGGAAAATTAGAATAGGCAGTTTGGCGATAGGTTGCTAATTAGTTGGGTGGCGGGTGGAAGTTATGCGTAAAGGCCGATTGGCTCTTGTGGTTATCGTGATTTTGGTTATTGCTGTTGCTCTTCCAGTTATCTGGTATGTTGTAATTCGTGGCAGCAGTGGCGCGGCTGGCGGTGGAGGTTTGTCGCCTTCAGAGGCTCAACTGAAAGCCAGTGACGCGGCGGTTTACGCTGCTCTTAACAGCAGCTCTTTTGACGTTAGGGTTGAGAACAGGACGGCTTTCATGATTCAGGCTTCGCAGGATTTCCTAAGCTGGAATGTCTATGGGAACGCGAGCCTTTTGAATATTGGGCAGGGAACGTTTAGGCTGGAGCCTCTTGCGCCTCAGACGCTGAACTTCTTCAGCAACTATTCGCTTGCGCTGCAGAAAGGCTTGCCGAGGCATGACGTGGCTGACATCTACATGGCTGCTAACCTGACGCAGAACGATGCCGACACGTTCAACTGCGAACCGATAGTACTCCAGGGCAACTATAACAACATGAGCATAGTCCCAGTGCCAGACAGGCTGGCGTGGGATTTGACCCAGCAGATAAAGCAGATAAACGAGGGCGGCTTTGATGTTCAGAACCAGAAGGGTATAGGCTTGGCTTTGAATACGAAGGCCATCACGAACGAATGGTGCATTTTTGGCGACCCTACTGGCGACCCCTCAGGAATAGCATACTATTCCCATGAGCCGAATATGAAAATTAATGACTCGAGGGTTTCTGAGCTGACGAACCTTCAGTGGAAGCTTTTCTCAGAGTTCGCTCCCATACACGGTGAAAAGAAGACTTACAACGACTTTCCTTGGTGGGACAGCCAGAAACTGAGAGTTAACAATCCGGATGAAAATGGTCTAAGGGCTCAGCTGTTCAACCTCTGGTATCTTCACCCATACACTTTCAGCATCAAAGACAAGAATCTTATATTTGGCATAGAGGGCGTGAAGACCGACTTGCTCCAGTCCGCTGAACAGTTCAGAGCAATAAAAAGCATGTACCCCAACGGGATGCTGCAGACAGAATACATGGGACTTAGAGACCCAAGGTTCTTCTTTTATGATGAGATGGACGACAGGTTCCACCACGGATCGAGCAACACCATCAGCGCGTTCGTCGGCGGCTGGGACGACTCGAAGGTTAGACATGGAGAAGATATCCAGAACAATCCCGGGTATGACTGGATTCAAAGTCAGAACGGTCCTGACCAGTTCTTGACAAGAAATTGGCCGTCCTATGATTTGGCGAAATTCATAATTGGCTATTTGAGGGGAAAGAAAGATTTGTTCGTGAAAGAAAATCCGCTAACAGAAATTATATTACCCTCTGTCCTGAGGACGGCTGGATTTCCAACGAATACTCATAATATTTACCCTCCACTTGCAGAAGGTTGTTCAATCAGGCAAGGGGCGGTCGGCATGCCTCAGAACGTGGCGCAGAGACTGCAGGCAAGCTATCCAAACGTTCTTCTTGGTCCAGGAAATACTGTAAGCATCTTTTCATGCGCAGACGGTCTTAAGAAAGACGGTGCGAAAACGCTTTCAGCTGAATTCAACGATATTAAAGTTTATCTCATGAAATGAAATTAAACACACAGATTTGGAGTTCCAAGGAAATTGCCCAAAGGCACACACCTTCCAGTCCATCCGGGAATTTCTTTATCGCAACACTGCCCAGCTGGGCATTCCGAGTTGTAAACACACATTTTTGTGGGGCAGTCCGGGTCTGCCGGCATCGAGCCGCACCCTGTTTTACCCTGTTTTTCCTGCTTTTTCTTCCGGCTCGCCTGTGGCGTTGAGCAGAGCAAGCAGAAGCAAGGCTGCTTTCTGCTCTGTGATTTGGCTGAGCAGCTCTTCCAAGCTTG
Source organism: Candidatus Bathyarchaeota archaeon (assembly GCA_026014705.1). Classification (GTDB taxonomy): domain Archaea; phylum Thermoproteota; class Bathyarchaeia; order Bathyarchaeales; family Bathycorpusculaceae; genus JAOZHU01. The sequence continues at coordinate 22,404 of JAOZHU010000016.1, forward strand.
TTCCATCCAAAACTGAAGCCAAGAGGGCTTTAACCTGCAGTTTGTATAATGCTGCTCTCGAAGAGCTCGCCGGAGCCTGCTTAACTTGCGCGGTGTATCCTGCTTCTTCCAGATGCTTGATTCTTTTGGTTAAGCTCGCGTAGTAAATGCCTCTGAGGTTTCCTTTCTTGTTTATCTGTTTTAGGAGGGCTTCCATCGTCTGCGGTCCCTTAACAGCTAAGGTTTCAAATATGGCGCGGTTTAGCTTAGCTTCTCTGCCTTTGAACACACTGAGTTCTGTGCCTTTCGTTTTCTTCCGCGCCATAATAATAGGCTCCGCTGTTACAGGCTGGGGGGGAACAGAGGCGCTGGAACCTGCTTATTACACTTTTTGAGGCTTCAAAGGCTGGTTTGGTTCGAGGTAAAATTTTTACACGGGAGTAATGCCTTGGGCAAAATTTTTCTGGAGACCCTATTTATACAAAAACTGGGTTTTCATGGAGCAGGTTAAGGCGTAATGCGGTTTTTTGTGGTGTTTTTGCGGGGTTGTTTCTACTGGAGGAAATTTTTGTCGGGTGCATTTCTACGGGAGAAAAATGTTTTTGGTGTTGTGGGTGTGTTTTGCGGGGGGCGAGTTTTGGCTCAGTGTGTTGGTGTTTTCGGTTAGTGTTATGTGTATGGTGTCTCCTTCTTTTTTGGCGGTTATTTTTAGTTGGCGGTTTCGCAGGGTGCTTAGGAGCTGGTGGAGTTCTTTGGGGAAGTTTAGGGTGTATTCTTCTGAATGGTAGGTTTCGCCTTTGTATTTTCTGTGGGTTACGCGGTATCGGAGTTTGACCACTCAGCGTCTTCTCCAGCTTCCCACTCGCCATCGATTGTTTCGTGGGTTGGCTTGCCTGTGGTTTCTTCGTCGGTTTCTGGTGGTTTTTTGCAGTATTCGTTTTTGGCGCTGTCTGTTAGTTCAGCTTGGGGTTCTGGGTGTTTTTGCGGGTCGTAGGTCACGCGGATTAACCCGTTCATCTCTTTCTGCAGCAGGCGCTAAGCGAGCTCAAGGGCGAGAAACTGTTCTTTGGTTAGGTTTGAGAGGCTGAATTGAGCTTCAATGCCTTGGTCTGCCAGGTATTCCTGCATCCACTCGGGCATCCTGCCGGTTACCCTGCAGACGTCATCCACTGGTTTTCTGCTCACGGGTTTAACGGGTTTTTTCTTGGCCATTTAGGGCGCACGACTCCAAGTTGATTTTTGCTGTTTGAGCGCTTGTAATTCTTTCTCTAACTGCATGATTATCTTTTGCTGTGCCGTTAGGATTGTGATTACCATGGTTTCGAAGGGGAAGGGGTTTCTTGCGGCTTCAGCTGCGTAAGCGTTGCGCCTGTAAGTTTGCATTAGCTGCTCGAAGGCTTCTCGGTCTTCCCTGCGCAGGGCTCGGTGGAAGCCGCTCCAACGATTAATTTCCTGTTCAATAACGTCGTTAGGTTGTTCCTGAGTTGTTTCCATGTTTGCTAAGCCTCCATGGGCTTCCTGACGTGTGTAATGTGGGAGTGGACAAATTCTTGTTCTGATATGGCTTTGATGAGTAGGTCTTGGATGGCAGCGTTTAGGTTACCGTTGTAGTATGGTTTAACGATGTTTTCAGCGAACTCTGTTATGAGTGAGGCTGGGACTCCATGTAAGGTTAAATCAATTAGGAGCTCTTCTTCTGTCGCCAGTAGGGCTGTTTTCTTTTTCATAGGCTGTCCCTCTGGGACTTGTGCGTATGGTTCAGATTGCTTAAAAGACAAGTGAAGAAGCGACACTGCCGCTCTGTGGAGAGAGGCGAGTTAAAGTGAAATATAGCTCCATTTGTAACCTGTTGCTTTAAGGGTGCTCGGAAATTGAAGACAGTTCGTGTCTCCGATGAAAACCACCAGCAACTTATGCGCCTGCTTGGAGAGCGATGGCTAAAACTGGAAAAGCCCAAACCTTCAACGACGTCATCGAAGACTTAATCGCACAAAGAGACGAAAGCAAGACCTAACTGCTTGTCAGGGTATTCCGTCTTTTGAAGTTACCTCTATTTCTATACGTATTGGAGTTTTACCAAATCGCCCCTGAAGCGCCACGTCATAGCCATCTCCTGACCGAATTTTTGTTCTATGCTTTTTCCATAAATGTGCACTCATAGCAACATAGTAGTCAATCCCTAAAAGCTGTTAGTGATTTCTGCGAATTTTTTAGGCACCTGTTTAAGGAACAAGTCAAAGTCTTTTGGCGGCTGAACCACAAACAAGCTCCGCTCAAACGGTTCCTCCAAAACAGACGACAACTCAAAAGACGCCTTGTTCCTCTCCAAGTTTGCACGGTACCTGCTAAAGTTCAAACATGAACGAATCTTTGCCACAGCTTGCTCTTTTAGGTCTTCAATCCTGTAGCCTGATTTCTCAAGCACATACAGGTCGTAAAAATCACGCAACTTCTGACCACGCCTAGTAAGCACAGCCCTCACTTTTTCGCACCAAATCTCTTTTTCACTATACGCATGCACATTAAACTGCCCGTAGGCGCTCAATTCCTCTCCAAAATATGCCCGATCATCCTTTGACAACAGGGCACCATCCAACAAAGTCTTAACAGCAACAGTCTTGGCTGCAAAAAGAATTTCATCAACAAAATTAACCTGAATTTTGATAAACTCTGAAGCCTTCCACAACTTGTACGTCACCATCCTGCAGCCACCCCCAAACTCAAAATACCTATCGTTCTCAGGCTCATTCTTAAATTCTAAACCAAGCCTCTGAGCAGACCGCTCCAACAAGGCACCTACCTTCGCAGTTTCTTCCAGCAAACGCTTCCGCAACTTATGCTTCCCCAAACCAACCCAAACAGCTTGGTTCCGCCAAGTAAAATCTAAATCCACGCTAAACCGATAATAGCCAAAATAACATTTAACTAAACAACTCCCGCCCTTAAACAAATAATTCTCAAAAAAATCCCCTGAACCACACAAATCTCTAAGAATCCTATGAATGACTATATCCTTCTCTATCAAAAGAGGTTTAGCTATCCCTGACTTTTCAGCTACAAACGAGACAAACTCAGACAAGCCCGGCAACCCTAATCACTCTCCCAACCGCTTCAGGATACGCCTCCAAGTACTCTTTAAGCTTGCTAGGCAATACCCGCTCACGATACTCATCGATTAAGGAAACAATTTTTCCCTCTGGAAGAGAACGATACCTTGAAATGTACACAAGATCCAAAAGCGTCTTTTCAACATCAGAGAAACGCTTGCCCTCACTGTTTACTACCCCGAAATCGACCAGCCTGTCCGCCAACTTTATGAACTTGACCTTTTCGCCTGCAACTTTAATTTCTTTGGGACGATAAATCTTGTCGTTGATAACAAAGATTGTGTCCGAAAACTCATGAGTTAACCCATTAAGCCCCAGCGCGGTATACAATCCAAAATACCATTTAACTTTCAGCTTATTTAGCCCAAGAAAGAGCACCTTGTAAACGTCAACAGCTTTTTTTAGCGCAAACTCCTCTGACGTCTTGACATAGTAAAGCCCCCTCAACACACGCACAAAATAGCCATAGGATATCATGAAATTAATCGTGGCATCTGGATCTGCGCCAAAACGCTTGCACACTTCAGATACTTCACTTTTAACGACCGCGTCTCCGCCGAAATGAGACAGGATAGATCTAGTTAACCTTTTCATAGTAGTTACTTATGTAACAAACTTTAAAAACTTTTAAGGTTGATACATAAAAAACGCCTAAACAGCGCCCCAAAACAAGTAAATCCTAGTCTGTGAAAGCAACCCAGCAAGCTTCACCACCCTTGCAATCTTTGCAAAATCTGCAGTCTGAAGGCATCGACCATGCTAAACTGTGCTTCCGAAAGGTCGGTGAAGGCTAACCTCAGACTCTTTATTCTACGTCTTGGTTTCACGCCCAAAATGTATATCGTGTTTTGAAACATGGGAATTTTCATCATATGGTTTTTTAAGGATGCTGTTCGTTGTTTTGACCTGATTAGGTTAAGTCATAACCTGGTATCAACATGGGTTGTGTTATCCTAATCGGTGCTTTGCTCGATGAGCACGTTAAATAAGCGTCGGGGGGAGCGCGACTACCGCGTGATGAGCGCCCCATTTAACATATAAGGGGAATGTAAAATGAAGAAAGGAGATTCAAAATGAAGGTTGCTGCGGCAATAGTGATAGCGATGTTTCTAGTAAGCACTCTAAACGTGGCGTTCATTGCTCCGGCAGCTGCATCAGACAGCGGACTCGTCGGGTATTGGAGCTTTAACGAAGGGTCAGGTTCAGTCGCTCATGATTCAAGCGGAAACGGCAATGATGGCACATTGAAAAATTTTGCGACAAATCCTTGGGCTACTGGGCGAATAGGCGGCGGATTAGCATTTGACGGCTACGGTTATGTCGATGTTGGCAATCAGCCAGAGTTAAAGCCGACGACTGCGCTGACTGTCGAGGCGTGGGTGAAATATGATGTGCTTTTCAGCGACACTAAGGGGCACGCAATCATAAGCCAAGGAGAATACTACGAATCCACAGGATTCATGATCTATCAATCTACGGGTTATCCTTACAATAGGGTACAATTCTTTATATGTACTACAAATGGCAAATACATCGGGTTCTCATCTGCAACTCTCTCTGAAGGCACATGGTATCATTTGGCAATGACTTACGATGGCTCGAAACTTAGGCTTTACATCAATGGCGACCTAGATAAAGAGTTGTCTGTGACAGGTCTGATCGATTGGTATCCAAACTATAACCTCCTCCTCGGAAGTACCTACACGGCAGAAGGCGCCAAATTTAAAGGAATACTTGATGAGGTTCGCATTTGGAATCAAGCTCGTGTACCCGTCAAATTCATCCAAACTGGGCTAGATGGCACAGCTAAGGGAACAGTCGTGACTGTTACGGATACACTAGCACTTGAATATGGTCAGTTACCGCATCTGGTATGGGTTACGGCTGGCTCTACAATATACTATGATTATGAAGCGATCGTTGAAAGTACCGAGGCAGGGAAATATTTTGCGCTAACCAGTGTCAATCCCATCGAACCATCCACAGTTGTCTCGGCACCTATAACAGTAACCGGCACATATATCGTTCAGCATTATCCCAACGCAAACGCGGGTGGACCATACGCTGGAACTGAGAGGTCGCCAATCACGTTTGATGCTTCTGACTCAACTGATCCTGATGGCGACACGTTGAAGTATCGATGGGATTTTGACAATGATGGAACTTGGGACACAGAATACTCGACAGATGCAACAGCGCAATACACTTGGTATGATGATTACTCTGGTCAGGTGAAGGTCGGAGTTAGTGATGGCTTCGTAGAAACAACAGCTATTACGACAGTTACAGTCAATAATGTGGATCCAAGCATTAACGCTGTTTCTGACACCACGATAAATGAAGGAGACACTTACACGGCTTCTGGCAGTTTCACTGATCCTGGCGCAGACACGTGGACTGCGACTGTTGATTATGGCGACGGAAGCGGGACTCAAACGTTAACTCTTTCTGATAAAACATTCAGTTTAAGCCACACTTACACAGATAACGGCGAATACAAGGTGACAGTCACTGTAACCGATGACGACGGCGGAACAGTCTCAAAAACTGCAACGGTACAAGTAATCAATTTGGCGCCTAAGGTTGATGCTGGCAGCGATGTATCCGTTGATGAGGGCTCGCCAGTCAGTTTTCCAGGAAGCTACTCTGATCCCGGAGTCAACGACTCTCCATGGACCATAGAATGGGACTTCGGGGACGGAGCCAAAGCCTCAGGAACCCTAACTCCAACACACACCTACACAGACAGCGGAGTGTACACTGTAACCTTGACGGTGACGGACAAGGACGACGGAGTAGGAACCGACACCCTAACAGTAACAGTAAACAATGTAGCGCCAACGATTACTATTGTGACGTGCCCGTTAGATCCAATAAAAATAGGGACACCAGTAGACTTTACGGTGCAATGGTCAGATCCAGGCTTAATGGATACGCAGACTATTGTATGGTCCTGGGGTGACGACTCTTCCACCAGCATCAACATTGGAATAGGCGGAGACGGTTCATCAACCACTCAGCATACTTACCTGTATCCAGGCGTTTACGTCGTATCTGTAACGGTGACCGACAAGGACGGCGGCAGCGACACAAAGGCCTGCGAATATTACATAGTGGTTTATGATCCAAATGCGGGTTTTGTTACTGGGGGAGGCTGGATATGGTCGCCAGCAGGAGCGTATGCGGCTGATCCAACGCTTACTGGTAAGGCTACTTTCGGCTTCGTATCCAAATATCAGAAGGGCGCGACGGTGCCGACGGGTAATACGGAGTTCCAGTTCCACGCTGCAGGCTTGAACTTTAAGAGCACAAGCTACCAGTGGCTGGTGATTGCCGGAACAAAGGCGATGTATAAGGGATCAGGCACAATCAACGGCGAAGGCAGCTATGGTTTCCTGTTATCTGCGATTGACGGCGGAACCAAAGGTGCTGACATGTTCCGAATAAAAATCTGGAACGCTGAAACGGGCGATGTGGTTTATGACAACATGCTAGGTGCTACAGAAACGGATGATTCGACCACCGTGATTGCTGGCGGAAGCATAGTAGTCCACAGCAAATAAGCCAATGTCCAACAGTTCCTGCCTTTTTCCTCTTTTAATTTTTCGAGGCAGCCTGATCTGGGTAGCTAATAAACTTAAGAGGACGAATACACCGCAAAAGTCGCTCACAGCGAACGGGAAGTCAGCCAAAACAGAAAAAGAGATATGCAAACTCGTCGAGGCAGGGTTTGAATATGTCACCGGGTTCGAAGGCGCAAAACTCTTCAAGAAACGCAAGTAGCGTCTCCGTACGTATCCCTCGAAACTGCGGGGAGTTCATCCTAAACCATGTTGAAAGTGCGGGGGGTGGGATTTGAACCCCAGCATCAGTGGCGACGTCTCCCGCAGCCTCTTTTTTTCCTTTCTAAAAGCACTTCATCCTCACACGTTAGTGATGACCAGAATGAGCAAGACTTGCAAGATTTCTCTTTAAAGAAGCTTGAGGGCTTCTTCGACTGTTACTATCTTGATTTCCCTGAAACTTTCGAGTTTGAGAAGGTGCCTGTCTCCGGTCACTATGAAATCAGCGTGCCCATCCATTGCCGTTTCGATGACCACGTCATCCTTAGGGTCTTCCGTGACAACTCTTAGCCTCGATTTGATTTCTACAAGTTCGGTTGAATTCAGGAGAGCCTGGGTGACTCTGCGGATTTCGCTTGGGCTTGTTCTGAACTTTGGCCTACCAAGCACGCGTGCCAGCTCTTTCAGCAACGGTTCAGATGTCAACATGGCGAATTGGCCGTTGATTCCTTTCCTAAAGAGCGTTCTGGGCTTGCCTTCTGAAATGAGGGCGCTGACTATGACGTTGGTGTCAAGTACAGCTCTGGGCATCGTATCATCTGCGGCTTCTTCGTGCCTCTGCTACTTCTTCTAAGACCTCTTCTTCGGATAGTTTCAGTTTTTTCTTGTCCATAGCTTTGAAGATCTGGCTCCATTCTTTCTTGATGTCGGGGAGCTCGAGTTTCTTCATTATAACGGTGTCGCCTCTGCCGAAGACTAGGAATTTTGTTTTGGGTTTTATCTTGAGTTCTTTTCTTATGGATTGCGGGATGACTACTTGGCCTTTTTCGCTGATTGTGGTGACTTGTGGTTCTTCTGACATATGCATCAGTAAAACTATTTTACTTTCTTACTATTAACCGTTGTGTTTATTTCAATCAGTTAGTGACGGCATCTCCCGCCGCCCTTTTTTCTTTTCCGCAAGTTTTGACCGAACCAACTCATTTTGAAGTGAAGCGCTAGGCAGAGAAACCTTCCTTAATCAAGGAGACTCTTTGGAAGTTAGTTTAAGCAAAAGCAAGGCTACCAGAACTAGAAAAACCAGAAGCAAGCAACCCAGAAAACCTGCAATTACACCATACCACCAGACATCAGAGTCTCCAGGCTTGAAGAGAAATAGTATCGCTGTAACTAAGAACGATAGGGTGAGCATTGAAAACACTAAGCTAATCTTTTTCGTTGACATATCTTTTGTTGTTCTCTGATAAATTGCCAAAATGAGCGACAAGAGAAATAGACAGCCTGCAAAACCTGTTATTGCTCCATCCCAAAATACTCCAGTTGCATAGAACAAAAGATTAGATTTGGCAAAATAATAGATAAGGGCAATGGCTGAAGCTAATAGAACGAGTATTGCAGCAATAAGCGTGTGTTTTTGCATATTAACCGCCTGTCAAATCTGTGATTTAAGGTAACTATCATTCACGCTTGGAGCAATAGTAATTTTGAAAGAGCCTGGTAAGTCAGTGACTGGTATGTAGTGACCTTTGCATTCAACAATCTGTCCTATAATAAGTTGAGGGTTATCTAAATTGTCATAGCCCACACCGATGCTGTTCCAGCCTTTAATTGTGTTTTTATCGGCTGAGTACTCTATCCAATCTGACAAATCCTCTCTGATCCAGACTATCTCGGTTATGTTCAGCTGAATGTAGAAGCGATAGATGTGGTATTCCCATCCCCATGCTTTGTAATTTTCCTCAATTGAAGTAACGATGCCTCTCACTGTAAGATTAGAGTCTTCGTGAAGGGCGTCCTGTGGATACATATGCTTGCTAATCAATTCTTGATTGACTAAAAATGCCACAGCAATTGTTAATACTGCTATTATGGCTATGGTTGCAATTAAAAATCGTTTCCTCACAAGCTATCCAGCCTTAGATTTGCGTTTCTTGAGGTAAACCAGCAAGCCAGCAGCCACGACTACGATGGCGACAAGAACTAAAGCCGCAGCGACGGGAACAAGAGGAAAAGGCTCAACTGTAAAGAAAACAGTTTCAGACATGCCAGAATTTCCAGCCTCATCAAACACGTAAACAGTCAGATGGTGCGAACCAGGGGATAACCCGCGTACTGTAGTGTTGCCTGAGACTTCGGTGATTGTCTCATCGTCAATCTTGTAGTGCATCCAAAACGCTGATTCGTTTACTGAAAACTCTAATGGAACACTTGATTCATAGTAGCTTTGATTCTTTGGGGATAGCAACGCAACTTCTGGAGCTGCGCCATCATAAGTTGGGTCAGGAGTTCCATAGCCAAGAGGCGTGTATTGCTCATTTGCCCCCAATGAGGGAGAAAACACAGTTGACGTGCTTCCTCCGATCGCGTAGATTTGATCATGCACGACGGCGACGGTCAATCCAAGGCGAGCGGTCGGCATTGGCTCTCCAAGAATCCAAGTATCAGTGGAAGGGTCGTAGACTTGAGTGAATGCTGTGCCTTCTGAAAACATTCCTCCTTCACCAGTCGTTCCGCCAATAACATGCACTCTTTTTAGCGCCATTACGCCGGTTGTTGCACAAACGCCACCGTTGGAGACGGGTATTGGAGTGGAAGCTCCAAGACTCCAAGAATCACTCTTGGGGTCGTAGATATGAGTTTGATTCCATGCGACGATGTATATTTTACTATCTATGACGGCTGAGGAGTATCCATAGGCGAGAAGAGGAAAAGACATTGGTTTCCCAATTGTCCATGAATCATCGTGAATGTTATAGACCTCATGGATGTCAGTGCCTATTATGTGGATTTTGCCGTTGACAACACTTGCGCTTATGTCGCTTCTGTTTGTTAGCATTGGTTTCAGTTTTTTCCATGTGTTGGTTGAGGGGTCGTAGACTTCGTTTGCTCCAGAGAGTATTGTTCTTTGTTCTTTTTGGTTCCACCCTGATCTTCCGCCTATTGCGTATATTTTGTTTTCATAAGTGGCTATTTGAAAATAGGTTCGTGGAGTCGGCAGGGGCGTTTTTTCCGTCCACTTGTCTGTTGCTGGGTCGTACTCGTAGTTGATCGAATCGCCTATGACGTATACTTTTCCGTTGGATGAGGCGGCTCTGAGTCCAAATTCGGTTTTGGGGATTGGCGTTTTTTGTTGCCAGGAATCTTGAGAAGTTGGGGAAACCGGCTTCGCCGCTGTCATGAATTGCGTCACTATGAAGGCTAAACTAAGCAGCAATGCAATGCTTCTTGACATGCTTATCCCTGCGATATTTTGTGTTCTCCGTGATAAATTTGTTTTTGTAAAAGTTCTCGACTAAACCTACCTGAAGTCAGAGCAAGAATAGTCAAGCATTTTTGACTAGCCAGTCTGCCTAAATCAAGCTTCTTTCTAAATAGATTTTGCTCGTACTTGGCTAAGACCGTTAAACAATTAATCCTTCATTTCAATCAACGGTTTCGCATGCGCGTTCCAAAATAAGTAAACCTTTGTCTGCAGCAGCATCCCGACAAGTTTTATGAGCTTAGCCATTTTTAGCGAGTCAGCATTTTCAATACATCGTACATAATCCGATGTTTTTCCAAATGGCTGGTGCCTGCTTACGGCGAATTCTTTTTTGAAGCGCGGATGCTTGTTTTCAATAAACAGTTCCTTTAACACTCCGAACTCTGCGGAATTCAAGCGCTCGAGTCTTTCGAGAACATAATGCTCACTTCCAAGAAGCGAGAGGTTGAAACCGAATTCTGATAGTTGGGCTGCGATTCTCTTTATGCCTTCGAGTGGCTGTTGTTCTACAATTTTCTTAAGGCCAGCTTTTTCTGCGAAGGGATTGTATTTTGCCATGACTGCAACCATTTCAATGTAGGGCGTCCCAGCCAAAGCTAGAGTATCGCGAATAATCTTGGCGCCTAAACCAATAGTCCTGTATTTTGGGTGAATAACTACGCGGTTGATTATGCTGAGCTTTTCATTCAACTCTTGCATAGACATGTGGGGCAGCACAAGCCTTCTTCCAAAACAACTCGGAGGAGGATAACAATACACAATAACACCACACAGCTCTTCCCCGCGCATTAGACGGAAGACTTTGCGAGGACCAGCAACCAAATGCCCCCGATAATGAAAACTGCTGAGCTTGTGCCAATCCTTGATTGTTCCCTGCTCGATCCACATTTCTTTGACAAGACTGCACTCGGAAGCCCGCTGGTTCTGGAAATAGTTTATTTGAATTTCTTGCCCAAACCGCTTATGCACAGAAACGCTTGGATTCAAGTCCTCAAACAAGTCGCCGTGAGTGGTTGCTGCAATTACCGCCTTGCCTTGTTGCCGTGCGATTTTCTGCAGGTTGAAAGCGATTATTTTGGCTGTGTCTCGGTCCAGGCAGGCGGCGAATTCGTCCATTAGCCACCATTGCTTCTTGCTTTCGATTAGCTGGGCTATTCTGTAACGGTATTTCTGGCCGTCGCTGAGCTGCCCGTATGTACGTAGGAAAAGAAAGGCGTCATTCAAGCCCACTTTGCTTAGGAGCTCTAAGCCTTCTTCAACAGTGGCGCCAACAGTCTCGATAAGAGGCTTATCAGCATCAACCGCAACCTCAGACAAATCAACCGCTTCTTCGCCAAGGTCTTTCCGCAATGCCCGTAGTAAAACGGATTTTCCCGAGCCCGAATCGCCTGTGATGTAGACGATGTCTGTAGGAGCAATCTTCAGCTCCGTGTCCAAAACAGTGAATTTCTGGGCTTCATCAACACCCAAACCAAAAGCTTCAGCAACCACAAGAGCTCTTGGAGTAAGCTTAACAGCAGTCTCATAGGAAATGTTGAAGCGGAATTTGGCCTGCTCCCTATCATAGGTCCTGCAGACCCTTCTAACCCTGAATTGCTCAATTCGGTGTCTCATCTTGTGTCTCCCATGGCTTTGCGTTTCGCCAGTTTACTGCGTACATCCTTAAGCTTGCCCAATCAGCTTCATCTCGGGACCACAGCCAGAAACGGTTCAGGCGCCATAGTCACCGTAGCATAAACAGCCAAAGCAACACTCCAAAACACGTCATCATGCGTTCCACTCGGATGACTAAACCCAACAGCGCCATCCTTCCGCAACTCATAACGCTCCACGTTCAGCTCAGTGCAGATGTCGCCTCGATACGGCCTCTCCCAATTCAACAACGGATAAAATAACCGTTGGTCCATCATGCGCTGCTTCAGCAAACTCGCCATCTCGCTCTTCCGCGGAACGCTAAAGTTTACGCCTTCAGCATTGTTTATGCCCGCAGTTTCCATGTCGCTGATTATGCTTGGTCCTTCCCTCGTGAAGTCAACCCGTATCTTCTCGAATCCGCCCCAGCGGTCCTGGAGAGCTTTGATGTAGCCTAAAACGTGAGCGTACTTTGTCGGCTGCTGAAACACCTTCAAGTGCCTAAGCAGAAGCCTATCATTCACCCGCTCCACGACGGAGAATACGCAATAGTCTCTTGTCTGTGCTAAGTCTAAGCCGCCGAAGAACTCGCCCTCGTAGCTTTCTTCTGGGTTGTATTCTTGCAGGTCTTCTCCACAGTTCTTCACCGTGCCCACACAAGAAACGATTAAGCTCTGCGCAAGCCAAACATCCTCATCCTCAGCCCACTCTGCCTCCATCTCCCGCCGCCATCTTGCAGGGTCTTCCCCGAACTGCCGCTTAATCCGCGAAACCATCTCTGGACTCAACGGGCCATCAGGCGCTAACGCTTTCTCCCAAGTGAAATGGTGCCTAGCAAAATCTGAGTAATCGCGGTGGTTGCACATCTTCCAAAACAGAGAATCACTGTTGAAAGGCGTGCTGCTCGCTATCAGCTTGCCGTTAGTGGTTCCAAGCGTAAATAAAATGGCGTCATACAGGTCTTCGTCGTTAGGCGTGAACCCGCATTCATCCCAGTACAACCGATGAAACGTGTTACCCCTCACCGTATCAGGATTATTCGGAAACGCCTCAATCACCGAACCATTGCTAAAGCTGATTCGTGTTTTCTGAACGTGCACTTCGCCAGCGGGAAGGTTACGGCAAAAACTCGCCACCCGCCTGATATTCAACTTTGTTTGGCGCCAGCTAGGACCAATAAACCCAATATACAAGTCAGAGTTCTCATACGCATCCTGCAAAAGCAAAGCGCCAATCGACGTGCTCTTGCCTGTCTGCCTTGGCCACCTTACCGCAAGAAACTGATTCTCACGATACAGCTTCGCCAGCTCAAGCTGATACCAGAAAGGCTTCAGCTTGCACACGTCACTGAAAAACTTGGCTGTATCGCCTTTAACCTGGTCAACAGCCGCCTTCTTCGACTCATCCAGAACCTTAGCCTCTTCTCGAAAGTATTGACGCTGCAGGTCATAATCGGCTTTATGCCACGTTCTAGCCCTTCTTGCCACGCTCGGAATCAAGCTTTCGCCTCAACTCCAAAACTTCAGCCTCAAAACCCCGAATATCCACGTATTCAAGGAAGAGTTCCTTGTAGATTTTCACGCCCTGAATGATGCTGCGCAACCGCAACGTCTCAGCCTGCTCCAAGCCAGGAGTCTCCAAAGCCTTCAACGCTGCACTCAAAGTCTTCAACGCTTCCTCTACGCTTGGAAGCTCAGAGGGCAACTGTAAACTGGTAGTAGTAGTCCTCTGTGATTCAGACTGGACGACTACTTCTAATCCTAAACGCGCTATCTTCTTGCGAATGCAATCACGCGTTTTACCCATAGCTTTCGCTATAACGCGCACAGACTTGTCCGCCAGCAACATCTCCTTAAGCTGTTTTTCTTCCTCAGCAGTCCACGGTTTACCCTTCACTGAGGTTCACCTTCAAACTGAAATAGTGCTTTCTGCCACGTTGTTCCTTAGCTACAATTCCCCTGCCTACAAGCTCATTCAACACCATGCTCTCATGTGCACGGCGACAACCAGTGACAGCAGCCACTTCCCCAGCCAAGGCAGGCCTCCCAAGCTTAGACAAAGCGATAATCGTAGGCAGGAAGCGCTCTGAAACCTGCACTTGCACATGCGGCATAGCGCTGACTTTCGCATCGATAACATCCAGCCGCTTAAACAGCTTCTCAAAGGCTGCTCTAACCTCAAACGCCCTCACGCCTTACCCTCACCGCTTAACGCCACGTTAACGTTGACTTTGGCTTTCCAATACGCCAACAACGCAACGCCAACCGAGCCTACAATAGCGCAGACTGGCGCCTTGACAACGTCCGGAATTGGCTGAGACGCCACATATGTAGCTGTAGCCACACACGCGCTGCCAACAGCCACAAACGCCGCTTCCCCATTTTCACTTGTTTGCATGCATTAGTCACCTCCGCGTTTGCCAACAAAAATCCCAATAACCGTGCCACTCAAGCCAGTAAGTGCAGCGAAGATCTCGCTGTTCCATGTACGTAGTAAAGCCAGATGCGCAATCTCTATGGCAGCCAGGCAAATGGTCATGCCGATGCCGAATTTTACCACGTACACAAGCTGCTCATCAGGCTCCTCACTCACAATTCTGCCACGCTGAACTCGCCTTCGCGTTAACGCTCGTTTAATCGGGTCTGCCATGAGTGCTCAACCTCCTCTGAAAAGTCCGATGGCGATTGGACTGGCTGAAGACCTTGCGGTCCTTCATCAAAAAACTATTCACCAAGCCCGTAGCCACCTGCGGCGGAAAATGACCACGCTCAACAACCACAACATTGACAGCCCAACTCAACGGAATAGCCGTGTAATCCAAATCATACAAGCCATCCGCATACTGAAAACTGTTCTGAGCCAAAACAATATGCTTAGTCCGGTTTCCCAGCAAGCCAACGAAAACTCCCCAGCTCTTAACAGGAACATCAATAACCCCAGCGTAGCTGCTGCTCTTGCCCGTGCTGGCGTCACACCATTCCACACAAACAACATCGCCAGAACTCAACCCTTCCACAGTTTTCTTAAGACTACCTTTCTTCAAATTCTATAATACCTCCTGCAACTCCAAACTGAAGCTTCTATGATTCTGCGCAGCCACATCAACCGCCGAGAAGCTCACGTTAGTTATTTTCACGTTTGTGCTGCTCACGTTCCTAACTGCCAAAGTGCTTGCAAAAGCTAATGTGGCGCCTGCAGCGGCTTTCTCCTCAAAATACTTCACGAGGCTACTCGCCCAAGCAACATCCTGCTCGAAACAGTCCAGTTTAAACGTGCGCACGTAGCCGAAAACGGAGATTTTTCTTTTTGCCGTGCCGTTCTCCCACTTGTCAAATGCTGTTGACAGAGGCGTCAAGTCCTCTTCCCAGTTGACCACGTTTAGGGTTTGGCTGTCTAATGTAACGCTCATGGCGAAGGCTCCAGCTCCACATCAATAACTGCTCCAAAATTGAAGTCTTCAGGAACGCCGCTTTTGCCAGCCCTTAACTCGTTAACAATCGCAATTAGCGCGTACTTTGCATCTTGAAGCGTCAATGGCCTTCCGAGCAATTCGCGGATTCTTCTAAGACGCTCAAACAGGTCCTGCTTCTTCAACGCGAAAGCAAACATGGTTCCGCTGCCCGCGGGGTTATCGTAAGCTATTGTCAGCGTAACTTCGCCTGTGGTTGTGGACACCTGAGTGATTTTAACGGTCAAACGACATCAACTCCGATGTGGCTTATGCAAGCGCCTAACCCGCTGACGTACAGTGAAACCGTGTCAATCTGCACAGCATCGAATAAGTAGCTGTAGACCAGCAAACCCGTGCCGCTGGCAGAGCTGAAATAATCTGTGGAGTCGCCAAAGCTTACAGCACGCTTCTTTCCAACCTTCACGCTTTTAGTCGGGTTCAGGTCTAACGGTTCCAGCATCAAATACAGCGTGCTGTTCTGCGCAAAATTCATGGCTACAGGCTCGCTGTTGCTGCCGAAAAGCAGCCAAGGACAAGCGTAAACGTTAATGTTCACTGTGGTGCTGCTGTTGTCTTTGGTGATGGCGAAGCTGTGGCTGCTGCCCACGGTTAAAGTGCAATAGTATGTGGCGCTTGCGTTCTCGTAGTTTGCATCGTCCTGGTTGCGCTCCGTCCACGTGATTTGCGAGCCGTCAACGCTTAAGGAAACACCGTTCGTCAACGAGTCGCCTGGATTCTCAAAATTCGTTTGAGCGCCTGTGGTTTTTGCCCAGACACGAACCATAAACACGGCGTTCTTCAGTGAGCCAACAGGCAGAGTGGAACGGTTCGCCACCGTCAAGTTAATCGTGGAAGAGTAGTTGTTAAGTGCTGAGCCGGCTTCGTCGGTGAATTTGGCTTTGCCGAGTTTGAAGTTGCTGATGCTGGAGCCCGCGCCTGAGCTGCTGTCTTCAACAACAACCGCATGCGTGCCCGAAGCAACATAAGCTATGCCTGTGAAGGTTCCAGTGCCAACATTGTTCTTGCCCCAAACATAGTAACTGCCAATTTTTAGCCGTATATTGTATCCTGATGTGTTGAGTTGAAAGCTGAAAACCACAAGCGAATTTGCTGATAGCACTATGTTTCCGTAGTTTTTGAGTGTGCCCCATGACCGCGAGAAAGAACGAGTATAAGTTGCTGAATCATCAATTAAGTTGCTCTCGTTAGTTAGCTGCCTCACTTGCTCAACAAGCAAAACCATTCTTAGAATCTACCTCCTGTCCGTATTCGCTTCCGCGTGGAAGGCGCAACACTGCTGGAAGCCTCAACAATCACGGTTCTCAGCTTCTGCATAACCCGTTGCGCGGCAGCCTCAACAGTTGCACGATCAGCATTTCCCTCAATGGTTATGAGAGGCGCATACAAGTTAACCACGCCTGAGCCACTGCCTCCCTGCAAGTTGCCGAATTCACGCAGCGGCACAACAGCTTCAGGGCCAGCCTCACCGATTAAAGCCAATGTTGGTCCCGTTACGATTCCGCCTTCAGCGAAACCCAAAGCTTTGCCGATTCCACCAAAGAAGCCGCCTACCGCATTGCCTATGCTGCTTATGCCGTTCCAAATGGTGCCTAAGAAATCAGCAATAGGCTTCAAAACGTTAACGTAAACCCAGTTCAAAGCGTCAAAAACTGGCTTAATGAGGTTGTTATAAGCCCAGGACAGCCCGTTTGCAAAAGCATTCCAAGCACCCAGCAAAGCGCCGCCTATAAAGTTGCCAAGCGGAACCAGCACGTTATCCCACAACCACTTCAAGCCATCATAAACAGTGTTCACAGCAGTAGAGAGTGCGTTCCAGACCCAGACGAGCCCCTGCAGAACACTCATGAAGTAACCAGCAAGGAAACTGCCTATCGGAACGAAGATGTTGTCCCAAATCCACTTTAACCCGTTGTAAACCGCGTCAACAGCGCTACTGAGCACGTGCCATGCTGCAGTTAACCCTTCCCAGACTCCGATGAACGTGCCCACAATAAAGTTGCCGAGGGGAACGAGCACGTTTTCCCAGAGCCATGTTAACGCGGCGGTTACCGCGTCAAGAATGGGCTTAAAGAAGTCTCCCAACGCTTTGCCAATAGCGTTTACGGCTTCGCGGAATTCTGGGCACGCGTTGTATGCGGCGATTAAGGCGCCGATGATTAAGCCTATGGCGGCAACAACAGCCACAATCGGGTTTGCCGCAAGAAAATCAAGCGCTGAGCCTAAAGCTGTTTGCGCTGCTGTGACGCCGCTTGTTACGGCTGCCCACGAAGCCTTAATCGTGCTCAAGCTGCCGATGGCAGTGATTATTGTTGGGATGACTGTTAGGGCTGAGGAAATCATTACCTCGTTCATGTTGCCCTGAACCATCTGTGCGCGGTCAACCGCTACCTGATACCGCTCCTGCGCCAAACGCAAATCATCAGCCGCAGCCTTCGCCTGTTGACTATCTGCACCGTACTTTTCTATTGCAGCGTTCAGTTTACGTTGGGCGTCTTCCACGCTGTTTGCGCTCTGCTTCACCTGCAAATTAGCCCGGTCAACGCTCACCTGCATGTCAGCCACGCGGTCATACGCATTGTACAGGCTGAATGCGCTTGTGGCTAACCCGCTGAACCCCATTACGAGGTTTTTGGCGCTTGCATTAGTCTGCTTCTGCGTTTCGGAAACACGTTTGCCTGACTCCTCAACTTTGCCTAAGCTAGCTGTGATGTTGCTGCCAGCGTCAGCTATGATTTTGCTTGCCTCGTCATTCGCTTTCAGCGTGATGTTGATTTCACTGCTCACTTTATCCGTCTCCTGCTTAAGCCAGAGCGCCACTCAAGCCAGCTTGCCAAATAGCAAAGCTGGAAAGGCGTTAGCTCTCCAATTTCGCTTAGAGTGTAGCCGTACTCATGTGCAATTAGGCCTGGGAGTTGGGCTTCGGTGTTGGCGTTGATCCAGTCGGGTGTTGGCGCTGCAAAAAACTCGCGAAGACCTTGCTCATCCGCTCCAGCAACAACGCTTTCGTATCAAACGGCAGTGCCTCAAAGTCCTCGTAAGACAGCTTTGCATCTGCTTTGCGGAGCATTGCCCAGACTACTATGTTGGCTTTCTCCTCGTCATCCGCAACTTGCTTAAGATTGAGCTCTTTGACTTCTTTCGCTGAAAGCAGCCCATAGCGTATTATGCCGAGCGTTTCGTCTTCGATGGTGTAAATCTGCCGCGTGTTCGCTGCCAAAGCTCGTACATCAAAGACCTTAGCCTTCTCCTGCTTCGCTTCGTCATGCGCCCGCAGCTTCTTTCTGTACTCGTCAACCCTGCTCACTCTTGTTCACCCGTGTTATGTTTGTGTTCCAAAAGCCACGTCTGAGCCTTCGCCGCTTACGTTTTCGCCTGCTACTCCGTCTTGCGCTGCCTCGAAACCCCACTTGTTGAGGATGACGCCTGTGTACGTGTGTTTCTCTTTGCCTGTGCCTGTGCCGTTTGGTCTTACTTCGACTGTGACTGCGGTGCCGTTGAGAACTTGTTCAGCGTATGTCTTGTCGATGTACATTTTGCCGAATTCGATTTGGAAAGTTTTGTTTCCGCTCTTGAGCACTGCGGGCTTGTCGCTGCCCAACTTGTACTTCTTTATTAGCGAAGCGTCTATGGTTTCTTTCACGTTTTCCGCGTAGCCGACTTCAACTGCGCCGATAAGCAAGACGGCTTCACGGCCTAATGGTGGCGTACTCATTTTCCATTTTCACCTAAATCCTGTCACCTTGCTTGTGACTATGAAGGCTGATACAGCAACAGAGCCTCAAAACGAACGACTCCGCCGTAGAGCAGCTTGTCTTGATACTTGATTTCGCCAGGAGCAAAACCCGTTGGAATACAATCTTTGGCTTTGCCGCCTAAGCTCCGGTCAGCGAGAACAGCATCCACGACATCAGCCATAACGCTAATGATGTCGGTGAACCAGTCTTTGGGCTCATACTCCAGAATGGTTAGGATAACGCTGAAGTTTACCCTCGCTTGCAGCCGAGAACCTAAGGTCGCTTGCGAAATTGGTGAAGGCTCAGCGTTTATGTTGGCTTTCGGCAATTTGCCTACTGTGAATTGCTCGCCCAAAACCACTGTTTTTATGGCGCTTTTCGTCTCGATTTGAGCTTTAACCGCATCGAACACTGCCTTGTACGTAGTATAGAACCCCATCAGCCAATCAGCTCCTGCCATAACTCGGCAAACGTTTCCTCCGCTTTGTTACGAGCGTACTCGGCTGCCTTTTGCATCCAAGGGTTAGGCTTCGTTCCTGGGTGATGCACTAAGCGAGTGAAAACCATTTTTCCGCTTGCGCTTTGAAAAGCCAGAACTGAAGCGTTCACTGGACGGATGATGTGAGGTCTTGTGCCGTTTACTACGTACGTAGTATAGGGTGCCAGAGCTTCAATTTGGGCTTCACCATCGCCTGTTTGCTTAACAATTGTGCTCGCCAGATAACCTGTTTTTCTGGGAGCGTTCCAGAACGCCTGAGCCCAAGCAATTTCAGCTAAGCGCTCAATTAGCTTCTGCTTAACGGGACCGCTAAGCTTCTCTGCAACCTCTTCAAATTCTAAACCACGGGTAGAAACCTCAATTGAGAAGCTCATCTTGCAGCCTCCAACGCCTTTAATCGGTTTTCGATGGCAGTTCCCAAATCATCGAAAAAGATGACCTGCAATGATTCCGGGAGTTTGCTTATGCGCTTTGAAAAACGCAACGGCAACTGATACTTCATGGTTTATGCGCTCCCGACGTAAGGTTGTCTTTCGGCCTCAACATACACTCCAATAAGCCTGTTCGCTTCAACCCAAAATGCTTCAGCGCCAACTGGGTCGCGCCTACGCCTGAAATCCCAAGCAGCAAAAAACTTCGCAGCGTCAACAATAACTTGAGGAGTTGGAGAAGGCACAATCAAGCCTTCACGAGCAAGCAAACCATCAACCAGAGCGCTGGCGCTTGTTACACATGCAGTGAGCTCACTATCCCACGTAGCTTCGCTGATTTGCAGTACAAGCTTAACTTCGCTTACAGCACAGTAGCCCAAAGCTCCAAACAACCACGCTAATTCTACGCGTAAGAGGAGCACGGTGTGTGTTGATAAGTAATCCCGCGAAAAAATCGACTCGAAAAGACAGGAACTCGCGGTCACTCATAGAGTGGCTACATAAAGATTTTATTCGAATTTCATCAATAAACGCTCATGAATCAACTTCAGAATTTCATAGATTATGTCTCAGAAGTTCATCGAAGGTTGCCCAAACCTGGCAAACTTCAGGAAGACCGTGAGTTCGATAAGAGATATGGAAAAAAACCACCTTGGCTAGCAAACCCCGACTGCAATTTTTTAATGAGTTTATGTTGGATAGCTAGAACCCCAAAGCTGCAATTTGATCTCTGGGATACTGTGCGAAAGAACTTCATATCGCCAGAGTAAAAGATGGATATACGTAATATACTCTCGAGTACCGATTGCGAAAAACTAGGTTATTACAAAAGACTGGTACCATATAGCTGGCTGCCCAAATTAGCGCACTACCTTATCGGGCACAACATGTCTTTCAGGACATTTCTTGATACTCTGAAGCCGTTGAATGGAATAGAAACAAGAGATAAATTCATCGAGATCTTGGAGATAGACAGCTCACGAGCGAAAAGAATAAGTGTTTTCATTAGGGATTTTCTTGGAAAAAACGTCTTTCCAATTGACAGTAACGTTGAGTACGTCTTAGGTTCCTTAGGTCTTCCTAATAATGAGGAACTACTTGTCAAACTATGCGAGAATGCAAACATTGATCCAAAATTGTTTGAAAAGCAACTATATAACCACGGTCAAGAGGTATGTGGATACGGAAAACAATGCGTTCTCAAAGGTTTGTGTCTTTCATCACATCTCGGCATTACAAATAGGTGCGCTGACCGAAAGCCAATGCGATAGCTAATATACACAAACTTTGACGTGCTAATATAGTTTCATAGCTCAGCCTTCTGATCCCAAAGTTCCCAACCGAATTTTACAGCATTTTTTCGAAACTCTTCAGGACGAATAAGACTCAGTTGTGCAGCATGAATCAAATCAGAAGGAACTAGTTCAGGTGTTTCGGGTGTTCCCCAGTTTAAACGCACCTTAGCTTCATTTGGATCAATGCGTGACTGCCATAAGACAACGTTAAAGAGTTCTCTTTCAACATGCCTTTTAATGTACCGCTGAACAGGCCTAATCAGAATATCCTGCAAATCCAACGCAGCACGAGCAGATGCCTCAGTAAAGCCAGGAGTGCTAAACAACCTCGGGAGCGGGGTCTCACATCCAAGATAGAACTGGTTGACTATGTGGTCGATGTAGTAGACGAAGCCTTGAGCACGGGGGTCAAGCGTTACGGGTTTCACTTCGCAAGGCCTATTATAGAACAGCCAAGCGCCCTCTTCTGGTCTATTCTTAATTGCGGATTCAAACTGCTTAATGGTTGCTGGGTCAGCCTTCTCCAAGTAAGCCAGCACATCAGGCCCAGCGTACTTCTCGAAAATCTTGGGCATTAGCCGCTCGATTTTGGCTTTCATCCACGAGTAAGCCGGGCGCCTATCACACCCAATCCGCAAAGTGTGAATAAGCACTTGCAGCAGGCCAAGCCCAAAGCTACCTGCACTGGAACTGTTCAGCCTCCAATGGATGACGCTTGAAGGACTCAAACTGCCTTGGAAGCTGGTGCCCTGATAAGTTGAGCGTAGCTTGTAGCCTTGCACTTTATGGGGGATTTTGTAGTTTGAGTAAGCTGAAAGCTCTATGCGTTCAACCGCGTCTACAGGCAAACGCAAGATATCGGTTAATTCGTCTGCCGTGATTTTGAGCCAGAAATCGTTGCCGCATGCGATTAGGCATTTAGCCATGTCGTTGAGCAAGCTGTCAAGGTTGATTTTCTCGCAGAACTCGTCAACCACTGCTTTTGCTCTTTCTCGGCCTTGTTCGCAGGTTGTGTAAAAGCCCATACCCACGGTGCCAGCTGCAAGCAGGTCTACGCTGGATTTGCATGTGGGGTCCCGCTCGTACAGCTGCATGACGTCAGCCAGCGGGATGTCTGTGGTTTCGTAGAATACTGGAGCGTTTGGTGAGGCTCTGCCTGCGACTGGAGCATAGGAGAAGAATTCGCGTATTCGCTTGATTAAGCCGCTCAGGACAAAGCCTCCAGCAACTTCCTGCCAGATTCAGTTAACACGTAAGGCGCCCTGTGCTCTGCGCTGCTTTTGGCTATGCGGCCTTGGCGTGCGAGGTATTGGAATGTGCTTTCGAACGCGGAAGGCGACTCAAACTTGCGCATGAATTTGAGTTGCAGTTGTCTGCGGGATAGAGGGCTTCTGCTAAGCTCTCGCAGAATAAGCAGCATGCGCTCGTGGTACTTAGCCTGTAAACTCACCGTGCTATGCCTCGTTGAAGTTTAATCCTAAAAAACTGGGGGGAAAGAGTGTATGACTGTGGTGTTGGCGTTTAGGTTAGTGTGGTTTTGATGTTGGTCATTTTGGCAACCGCGTTAGCCCTTAGGACGCCCAAGCCGAATCGTGTGGTGGCGCGTACGCCGTATTTGCCTGTTTTAACGTCTTCCCAATCCTGCACCGCGGCGTCCCTGCGCAGGAGCATTACGGCGGCTACGCTTCGGTCAATCGCGTACGCCGTGCCATTAGGAATCAACGGGCTTGAAACAATGTTCATGCCCAACGCGCTTGAAACAACGCCTGAGTCAAGATCCGTTTCGCCAGCCTGCAAGTACTGCGCGTTAGTGAACGTTGAATCGTTGAGCAGCTGCGCCATCTGCATGTCGTTAATGGCTAATACGTCAGCGAGCCATTTTTCGCTTTTCACCGCGTACCATAGCGAAAGCAGTTTGGTCCAGTTCATGACTGTGCCGCCGCCAGCCAGCACCGCGCCCGTAGCCAAATCCGCGTCAGCAATCCCAGCGTAAAGGGCGATTATCTTCTCGGTTTCCTTCTGGCCTACGGCTTTGCCAATTTTCGTTACTGCGTTGTTTAGGACGTTCCAGGTGGCGTCTTCTAGGAATTCGCGTGTCCATTCTTCGGAAGCATCAGCCAACACGTCTGTGTTGATGTCTACCGTAGCCACTTTCTTGCCGCTTAAACGTGTCTTCGCGCCTTCAGCGTACTCATACGCCACAGCATCCACGTCGAGCGGGAAACGCTCCATGGCTTCGGTTGTCGGCATGACCTTGATTATGCTTCTGCCAATTAGCGCAGGCCAAGCTGCGGGAACAAGCGTGTCATGCATTCGTCCCAGAGCGTGTACGACGTCGCTGAAGAAGCCTTCTTTGATGCCCATTTGCACGTAGCGTTTGATGAACGGGTGCTCCACCTTCTGCTTAAGCTGCTCGTAGAGCTGGCGTTGTTCGCTGTTCGGCTGCTGCATTAACGCTTCAAAAAGCTTCGGCTTCACGAGCTGTCACTTTCCTACGTTGATGAAGAGTAGGTCATCTGCTGCTGTGGTGGATTCTAAAGCGGTTCCTAGTTTGCGGTTGTAGTAGACGGTGTAGGTTGCTGAGCCGCCCTCGTCCACCGCCTGATCTGTCAAAGCCAAGATGCGTTTGGATGCGTCTGCGCCGTAAACTGCCTTGCCACGCGTGATTGCTCCGCCTGCTTTCACTTTGACTCTGCCTTTGGTTAGCACTGGGCAGGGTTTGCCTGCGGCTGCGTCTTTTACGGCTATGCCTATGCAGTCTTGCGCTGACGCGGCTGGGGACACTTTGTCGTCGCTGCTTAGGTAGACTGGGTCGCCTTTAGTGACTGCCGCTTCAGCCTCGTATGATTCAATGACGGGTTCTGAGTCGTCGGTTTCGCCAACAGCCATCCATGTTTTGCCAGTTTTATCCGCCATCAAAAATCACTCTCCAAAAAATTGATTTCAGCCAAGTTCGTCCTTGGCTTACTTTCCCCACAAAAAGTGAGCGTAAGAGGCATTGCTTAGGATAACCTCGCTTTGAGCCTATGAATAGCTCCGCGTATCTGTTGGCACTCGCGTTGCATGCCCAACGTGCTGTGTTCTACCATGCGGCTTGGCAGCAAACCTTCAAGAATGCTTACGGCTTCGAGTATAGTGATTGTTTTGGGTTGGTCTTTGCAGTTGGCGTTTTGCTGAGATTTCTTCAACTCTTCAATTGTATCTAATGCCTCGGCGAGCTTGTCCTGCACAGCCTTAAGCTCAGAATCAGCCTCTTCGGCGGGTTTGGTTTCCAGCTTCTCCAAAACTTGCACGTTAGCTTCGGGAATCCCTGGCACAGCTACGAGGCTTAGCTCAGCGTTGTGCAGGCCATGCGGCACTTTGCCGTCAACGAAATCGATTGTTTCGTAATCCGCGCCCACACTCACATGCTGCACTAAGCCCTTGCGAATCTTGTCAGCAACTTCAGCCTCGTAAATCTCCGCTTCATACCACAACGCGCGCCCATCCCAATCTGTCTTAGTGACTTTGCCAACCGCGTTGTCAACGGAAACGTGTTCAATGTAAATTGGAGCGCCACAGAGCTTCGAAGAAAAGGCTTGCAGTTCCTCAGGAGAATAAATGTTAAAGTTTCTGCTCATGCCCGCCGTTATGGCGATCCCGCGAATTCTCAAAGGTTTATCAACAATTTCTTCCAAGATTCTAAACGGCAAGAGCGCAGAAACACGCTCATGAATTTGCCCTGAACTTTTAGATTCTGACATTTTCTACACAGAGACCTTAAAGTTAGGTCAGCCAAGGAGAAACAGCAAACCCGCAGCCTAGGGAACCGAAAGCCTGCTGTTTCCCTAGACTGCCAGCACCAAGACAGAAATAGGCTATTTTAGCTTAAAAGAGCTGTTGTTAGACTTTAACAACAATTATTAAATATTAATGTTGGACAAGCATTCAGAGGAGCCTTCTTATGCGTAAGCACCCAGTGAGCTTAGCTCTCTCAAAACGCGTCTTGCAGCGGATAGACCAAGAAGCCTCAAAACAGCAAAGGTCCAGAAGTGAGTACGTGGAACTGTTCTTTGAGAACGTTTTCTT
>JAOZHU010000021.1 GCA_026014705.1 Candidatus Bathyarchaeota archaeon
GCCACGGTAACGGAAGACAACGCAGGCTTCGCTGCCGTAATGCATGACGCTGTCAGGAAAACGAGAACAAGCAGCAGAGCTACTTTTTTGCTCATGCTTATCTCCATCTGCACTGTGCAGTTTCTGCTGTAAAAGCGTTTTTGTCAACGTTTCTTGACTAAACAGGCATTTTTTAAGTCAAATTTTCTTGACAAGCAAGCTTTCCAATGATGCTGGTCTGCGGTTTATCAACCATTAGTAACCTCCATCGGATTCCGTTGCAGTGCTTGAAGCCAAAAAAAGGGGAAAGGAGCGGAAACAGCTCCTTTGTTCTGCTTGTTGTCTCCGAGGTGCGATTAGTAGCTAGGCAAGTACTGTGCTGTAATCAGCTTGTTTGAGAAGACGGGTCTGTTTTGGCCGTTGCCGTAGCCGTCGGTGAAGCACCAGAGGTAGTCGTAGCAGCCGAGGTAGCCGTTCCAGACTGGATCATCCACCAAAACCGAATGATAACCCGCTGTTACCTGAACAGATACGTAGCCGTATCCAGCCCAGTTGCCATCTATGTAGATGTTAGGGTAAAGAGGGTTGCCATAGATGTAGTCATAAGCGTCCACAGTCAGCCAGACCTGTTGGTTCCCAATATTTATGAAGTGCGGACTAGACCAACTGCTCCACGCGCCATTCGCGCATTGCGCTTTAACAGTAACGCTATACACTCCGCCTGAACCCCAAGAATGAGACGCGTATGCAGTAGCGCCCGGCGCGTACCACCCCGTCACCGTCTGAGGCGAGCCGTCACCCCAATCAAACGTGTACCGTATGTTGTGGCCATAGGGATCTGTCGAAGAGGCACTAAACTGGTAGGATACACCAATATTCCCTGCAGTATGACCAGTAACCACGGGTGTGCTAATACCCCTAAGAAAATGGCAGATTCACCTATAAACCTGTAAATTTACTTCAAAATCCCCCAAACAATTTTACATAACTCAATCAAACACTGCAACTAAAATTCGAACCCCTGCTATTAACACCACTCATAGTTTAAATAAGGGGGCTATAGTTTTTTCCACACGCTATCACAAACGCGGTGACGAACAATACCCAAGAAGTAAGCGGCACAAGCACAACTTCACAACAAAAAGCAACGCGGAAACAACGCAAACACCAAACACAAAAAGCTGCTCACCGCACAGCACACAGCAACAAACCAGAACAAAAACAACTATAAACCACACCAACCACAATACAAACCAAACAAAAAGGCGCATAAAACATGAGAAGCGACGAAATAAAAAAAGGAACCGAACGCGCACCCCACCGCGCACTCCTAAAAGCACTGGGATTAACAGACAAAAACATGACAAAACCATTCATAGGCATAGTCAACAGCTACACCAACCTCGTCCCAGGACACACCCACCTAAACAACATAGCCAACGCCGTCAAACAAGGCATAACCGCAGCAGGCGGAACACCCTTCGAATTCAACACCATCGCCGTATGCGACGGCATAGCCATGGGACACCAAGGCATGCGCTACTCACTGCCCTCACGCGAACTAATAGCTGATTCCGTAGAAATCATGACACAAGCACACAGACTAGACGGCATAGTCCTAGTAACAAACTGCGACAAAATCACCCCAGGCATGCTCATGGCAGCAGCACGATTGGATATACCAGCAATAATGGTGACTGGCGGACCAATGGCTTCTGGCACGTTCCACGGCGAGAAAGTCGGCGTCAACAACGTTTTCGAAGGCGTCGGAAAAGCCTTCGCCGAAAAAATCACGGGCGAAGAGTTGGCGGAGTTGGAGGCTGCTGCATGCCCTGGATGCGGTTCCTGCAACGGCTTGTTCACGGCTAATACTATGGCTTGTTTAACCGAAGCGTTAGGCATGTCTCTGCCGCACTGCGCGACTGCGTTGGCTGCCGGTGCGTTGAAGTTGCGTTTGGCTCAGGAGTCGGGTGAAAGAATTGTTGGGCTTGTGGCTGAGGATTTGAGGCCTTCGCGGATTTTGACTCGGGAGGCGTTTGAGAATGCTGTGGCTGTGGATATGGCTCTTGGTGGCTCTACGAATTCCGTGTTGCATCTTTCTGCCATTGCGCGGGAGTCAGGTGTGTCTTTGCCTTTGAGTGTTTTTGATGAGGTGAGTAGGCGTGTTCCGCATTTGTGTAGTATGGTGCCGAGTGGTCCTTATGATATGGAAGATTTGGGTGATGCTGGTGGTGTGCCGGCGTTGATGAAGGAGCTTGCTTCGTTTCTGCATACTGAGGCTTTGACGGTTACGGGTGGGACTGTTGGGGAGAATCTGGTGAGGGCGGAGGTTTTGAACGGTGAGGTTGTTCGTCCGTTGAGTAGGCCTGTTCATGCTGGAGGTGGAATAGCCATTTTGTCGGGTAATCTTGCGCCTAAGGGTGCGGTGGTGAAGACGGTGGCGGTTTCGTCTAGTATGCTTAGGCATGCGGGTCCTGCGAGGGTTTTTGATTCGGAGCAGGAGGCGGTTGATGCTATTCGGAAGCGTTTGGTTCAGTCTGGTGATGTTGTGGTTATTCGTTATGAGGGTCCTAGGGGTGGTCCTGGTATGCCTGAGATGTTGGTGCCTACGGCTGCTATTGCGGGTATGGGTTTGAGTGAGTGTGTGGCGTTGGTTACGGATGGTAGGTTTTCTGGTGCTACTCGTGGACCTTGTGTTGGGCATGTTGCGCCTGAGGCTTTTGAGGGTGGTCCGATTGCGGTTGTTCGGGATGGTGATGTGATTGAGGTTGATATTCCTGGGCGTTTGTTGAATGTGCGTTTGAGTGAGCAGGAGTTGCGGGAGCGGTTGGCTGCGTGGAAGCCTCGGGAGCCGAAGGTTGCGAAGGGTGTTTTGGCGCGGTATTCGCCGACTCCGATGGAGTAGCATCGTGCGTTAGTGTTCGGGGAAGTTGTGCCTTCCTTCTTTTTTTGTGGTTTAGGCTGTGCTATTGTGGTTAGGAGTTTTTTGTTTGTTTTTAAAATGTGGGTTGTGGGTTTGTTGGGTGCGTGTTGCTGGTTGCTGGTTGGGTTGGTTTATTTGTAGGTTAGGGTTGTTTCTGCTTGGCTTATGAGGTTGCCGTTGGCGTCTTTCAGTTGGATTACTATGCGCAGTTCGGTGTTTGGGGTTAGGTTTGTGGGTAGGGGTGGTGATTCGATGCCGTAGTTGCCGATGTCGTTGCCTACGTTGGTTTTTTCTGCTGTGGCTATTTCGGTTTCGCCGTTGTATATTTTCATGGTGATTGCGCGGTTTCCTGTGGCGCTGGTTGCTGTTGGGTCGTTGAGGTTGATTAGTTGTTTTGTTCGGAGTTCGCAGCCGTTTATGTCTACGCTGTATGGTGTGGTGGATGCTACGGCGTAGACGCAGGTGCCAACGGGGATTTGGGGCAGGGTGGCGACTATGGCGATGATTACGCATGCTATGGCTACTGCTAGAATTAGGAGTTTTTTGTATTTGAGCAGGAGGTTTTTTCGTTTGGGTGGCATTGGAATCTGTGCTTTTTTAGGTTCGGTGACTAAAATAGTTTTTCCAAAATCGCGTGGTCAAGGCGTTCAGTGATTTTCAGTTTTCTTTTGTAGCGACGGCTTATGGTGGGTTTTATGCTCAGGGAAGACTATATCCCCCCTTATATATACTATAAATTGGTTTAGTGATTGCTGGGTAGGTGAAGAAGCGGGGAGTTGGCTGCGTATATGCGATAGCGCTGCAGTTTTTCGTGTTTGTGTTACCAGTGGCTTGGGCGGGAATAGTTGAAGATGGGTTTTTCTTTTTTTGCTTTTTCGACTTCTGTGAACATTTGGAGATACTCGTTTTTCTTCTCTTCTAGGCGTTTGCGTATCATTTCTAGGAGTTCGGGTACTTTGAAGGGTTTTAGTATGAATCCGTCGGATTTTTCGTTAACTGCCTTCACCGCGTTATCGATTGAGGGGTTGCCTGTGATTATTATTTTGACCATTTTTGGTTGCATCTGTTTCAGTTGGGGAAGCAGTTCAACGCCTTTTATGTCTGGCAAGTCTACGTCGATGAGGGCAAGGTCGAAGGGTGTTTTTTCGCAGGTTTTTAGGGCTTTTTTGCCGTTTTCCACGGCTGCAACCGCGTAGCCTTCTTCCTGCAGAATTGAAGAGAGCATGCTCCTCATTTGCGCATCATCGTCGATGACCAAGATGTTCGCTATCAAACGTGTCACTTCCCTGTTTGCGGGTTTGCCTTAACAGCTTGATGGTGAAAGTATCGATATATTCTTTCAGAATCCAAAATATGAATTAACCATAGTTGCTTGTAGGTTGTGAATTCAAGATTAATCACACTTTGATTGCAAAGGCGCTTGGTGTACGTAAGTACATTGTAATGGCGAGCATGGATGCGGTGCTGGGCTGCATGAACGTGCTGACAACAGACTACAACAACCAAAAAACAATGATACTTCTGTTGGAACCCTTCTTATTCCTTCTGCAAACAAAATTTAGGCATTAAGGAATAAAAGCTAATGGCAGCATTTTGCTGAGCTACTATTTCTTACTTTTATGTGATTCTAATTTAGCTGGTTTCGTTTTTGACGGTGGGTTCATTGAGCTGTTAAACTCCACAATCTTTTCCCAGTTTATGGAGTTGTCCTCGTTGAGATAACATGAACTAAAAAATTCTCCGAATTTATTCACCACTTTGCTATACTCATCGTTAAACGCGTCATTTCTTTCTTTAGCTTTATGACCCAAGGGTTCCACTATTTCCTTGTAGAATTCAGGTCTCCCGGAAATAAAAGCCCAAAAAGATTGCCCGCATTTCTTTATATAATCACCTTTATTTTCATTTCCTTCTCTACCGTAACAACAACCATTTACACATATTATATCTTGACCTATAATTCTCTTGGCTTTTTTAAAATCATCTTTCATTTTGTTTACTTGCCGGCTGTTCCCCCAGTTTGGACCCGATTTGATAGAAACTAGGTATCTTTTTCCGTCTCGTGAAAAATCTAAATCAATTCCTTCAGCTGGTGCTTTCTGACCACCAAAAGCTATACCACAGACATAAATCGCGAGACTTTCCAAAAACGTGCCAAACATTGTTTCTTCTTGCGATGATAAATGTGCATCGAGAAGGTATCTTATATACGCTTCAACAGTGGTAATGTTTTTTGCTTTGAAAAGATACGGGTTTTTTCTCTTAAGAAGCTGATTGAGCTCTAAACACTTAATAGCCTCTAGTTTTGCAGAATGAAAATCCGCAATTTTGCTATCTACAAAATCAGCTACCTTTTTCAAATCGACTTTGTTCATATCAAGGCGTCCAATGTTTGATTTATGATTCCAACCCTCTTTTCGGAGATTCTGCAATACTCTGGTACGATGT
This sequence comes from Candidatus Bathyarchaeota archaeon, assembly GCA_026014705.1. GTDB lineage: Archaea > Thermoproteota > Bathyarchaeia > Bathyarchaeales > Bathycorpusculaceae > JAOZHU01. The sequence goes on from JAOZHU010000021.1 coordinate 5,351, forward strand.
CTATTCCGACAAAATGTCTACCCAATTGTTTTGCTGCCAAAGCCGTGGTTCCAGAACCAACGAATGGGTCCAAAACCACATCACCTTTTTCCGTAAAGAGCTTAATAAACCACGAAGGTAAGTCTACTGGAAATGTGGCGCTATGATACTTATATGCACACTCGGTTGCCATATGTAAGACGTTAGTCGGATAAACTTTGTCTCTTCCAACCCAATTAATCACTTTCTTTCCAAAGCCACTGCTGGTTTTGGATTGATCTCTAATAAAGTCTTTCACGCCCAAGGCTTGAAGACGTTTTTTTGACCAATTGCCCACTGGAATCATTACAGCGTCTTGGAACATTTTGAAATTCCGCGTCTTATTAAATTGGAGAAGTGGTTCCCATGCATTTCTAAATCTGTTCGGCCATTTTCCAGGGTAACAATTCTTCTTGTGCCAGATAAATTCTTCAGTCCATAACCAGCCTTGCTTTCGCATTTCAAGTATAAGTTCAAGTACAAAGGTGTGTCTTTCGCCATTTACTGCTCTTTCTTTCACGTTGAGAATGAACGTTCCATCATCTTTTAGAACTCTTAGAAATTCTTTACTCTTGGGCAAAAACCATTCAACATATTTATCAGGATGAATTCCGCCATATATTTTCTTACGTCTGTCGGCGTAAGGCGGTGAGGTTATTATCAGATTGAAATATCGATCAGGAAAGCTTGACCTGAGAATTTCTTCACAATCACCACAGAGTATTACATCAGCTTGCGGTTTTTCCGTGTCGACGCCCTCCTTGAAGACAGATTTACATAAACTATTTTTGCATTTCTGACTTATAAAATATCAGCATTGACTATTGAAACCCCAAGAATTCAACAGAATCTCCAATAATGAGAAGCATGAGAATAGGATACGCTATTCATAAACTGTTTAGTGCGTGTTTCTGCACCGTAAGCTTTTTATTTGCACTGCGCTGTATGGTTTAGGGTACGTGAAGTTTCACGGAGGCAATTAATGTGAGGGATCGCCACCTCAATAGCTGGGATCGTCGGGTACCGACAGACCGTTTTATTTAGCCCACGCCCTGAAGCCGCCGTGACAGCTACAAATAAATTCTCCCCCAACAAGTCTCTAAGGCAAATGCCTAGTAATTCTTCTCACCCGAAAAGGAGCATAAAATGAAATGTCAACAACTAAAATGACAGGCGCAAACGCGCTGCTAGAAGCCCTAGAAAAACAAGGCGTCAAACACGTCTTCGGCATCCTAGGCGGAGCCATCCTACCCGTATACGACGCGTTATGCCACCACCCAAAGATACGCCACATTCTCGCAAGACATGAGCAAGGCGCAGCCCACGCAGCAGACGGCTACGCACGCGCTTCAGGCAGACCAGGCGTATGCTTCGCCACATCAGGTCCAGGCGCTACTAACTTGGTCACGGGCATAGCCAACGCCTACATGGACTCATCGCCAGTAATAGCCATAACTGGGCAAGTGCCTTCTGCAGGCGTCAACAGCAGCTACATGATAGGCAAAGACGCTTTCCAAGAAGCCGACATAATTGGCATAACCACGCCCATAACCAAATACAACCACCAAGTGCGCTCAGCCGCAGAAATCCCCCAAACCGTAAACGCCGCATTCTACATCGCCACGACAGGCAGACCAGGACCCGTGCTCATAGACGTGCCGAAGAACGTGCAATCCGAAACCGCCGAGATACACTTCAATGGTCCAATCGACATACGCGGCTACCGCCCACCAGGCAACCCGCACCCACTGCAAATACGCAAAGCTGCTGAACTGCTCTTAGACGCAGAACGCCCCGTCATCCTCGCAGGCGGCGGCGTCATAACCGCAAACGCCACAGACGAACTGCTAACAATCGCTGAACTGCTACTGGCGCCCGTGGCTACCACGTTCATGGGCAAAGGCGCAATGCCCGAAATCCACCCATTGAGCATTGGCAATATTGGCATGCACGGCAACCCTTTAGCCAACAAGCTACTGTTGGAAGCAGACGTGCTGTTAGCCGTGGGCACACGGTTCGCCGACCGCGCCACAGGCAACTTGGACACGTTCTGTCCCGAAGCCAAAAAAATCCACGTCGACATCGACGCCGCAGAAATCGGCAAAAACATCGAAGTCGACGTACCCATCGTAGCCGACGCCAAACAAGCCCTAATCGCCATTTACGAGCGCCTAATCCAACAAGCCAAAAAGAAAAACGACACGCCGTGGCTGCAACGCGTCAAAACAGCCAAAACCCAGCTAAACCCACCCGAAAAAGCCGAAACCACAGAGCTAAAGCCCAAACAGCTACTGCAAGTACTACGCAAGCTGCTGCCCGAAGACGCCATCGTCACCACAGAAGTGGGACAAAACCAAATGTGGAGCGCACTCTACTTCAAAGCCTTAAAGCCACGCACGTTCATAAGCAGCGGCGGCTTAGGCACAATGGGCTTCGGATTCCCAGCCGCAATCGGCGCAAAAACCGCCTGCCCAAACAGGCACGTGGTGGACATAGCAGGCGACGGAAGCTTCATAATGACCGAACAAGAACTAGCATGCAGCGTGCTAGAGGACATCCCAGTCACCGTCATAGTCCTAAACAACGGCGTCCTAGGCATGGTCGCCCAATGGCAACGCATGTTCTACAAAAAACGCTACATGGCAGTGAAACTCGGCAAATCACCCGACTTCGTCAAACTAGCCGAAGCCTACGGCGCCCAAGGCTTCCACGTGCAATCAACAACGGAATTCGAAAAAGCCGTCAAAGCGGCATTAAAAAACACAGTAACCACAGTCATAGACGTCCCCATAAACTCAGAAGAAGACGTCGTCCCCATGGTGCCGCCAGGCTGCGGATTAAACCAGCAGGTAGGTGACTACTAAAATGGAAAACCAAAAAACCATCGTCATAGCCGCCCTAGTCGAAAACAAACCAGGCGTACTCCACAGCGTAGCCAACCTGTTCCGACGCCGCAACTTCAACATCGAAAGCATCACAGTCGGACACACAGAACAAAAAGGCATAACAAGAATGACCATAACCGTCAGCGGAGACGAAAAAACCCTAGAACAAGTAACCAAACAAATGAACAAACTAATCGACGTCATCAAAGTCACCAGCCTAGAACCAGAAAACATCGTAACCCGCGAACTCGCCCTCATCAAAGTCAGCGCACCCGACGCAAAAACACGCAGCGACATAATCAACTGCGTCGAAGTCTTCCGAGGACACATCATCGACGTCTCACCCGAAACCCTAATGACAGAAATCACAGGCACACCCGACAAAATAGAAGCCTTCCTCAACCTCATGAAACCCTACGGCATAATGGAACTCGCAAGAACAGGCTTAACAGCACTATCACGCGGCATAAAATCAATCAAAATCGACGAATAAACCCACCCAAAACCAACACCCCATTTATAAACAACAAAAAGGAAACACAAAACATGAACATAACAGAAAAAATCCTAGCCCACGCCTCAGGCAAAACCACAGTACACACAGGCGACATAATAGACGCCAACGTAGACATGATCATGGTCCACGACCTAACAGGACCATTAGCCGTCGAAGCCTTCAAACGCATAGGCACCCCAAACGTCTGGAACAACAAAAAAATAACCATAATCCTAGACCACCAAATCCCAGCAGAATCCGTCAAAGCCGCAGAACTCCACAAAACACTACGCCAATTCGCCAAACAACAACGAATACGCCTATACGACGTGGGCAGAGGCGGCATATGCCACCAAGTCATGCCCGAAAAAGGACACGTACTACCAGGCGCGCTCATAGTAGGCGCAGACTCACACACATGCACCTACGGCGCATTCGGCGCTTTCGCAACAGGTATAGGCTCCACAGAAGCCGCAGCCGTATTCGCCACAGGCAAAATCTGGCTAAAAGTACCCGAAGCCATCAAAATAAACGTGGAAGGAAAATTCCAAAACCACGTCACCCCAAAAGACCTAATCCTCGCCTTAATCGGCAAACTAGGCGTAGACGGAGCCATATACAAAACCGTCGAATTCACAGGCGAAACCATACGCAACATGAGCATGGCGGGCAGAATGACACTGTGCAACATGACGGTGGAAATGGGCGCCAAAAACGGCATAATCGCGCCAGACACAACCACACGAGATTTCCTAAAAGGCAGAACCGCCCAGCCTCTGCCGCCGTTTGACCCACTACAAAGCGACATCGACGCCTCTTACGCAAAAACCGTCGAATTCAACGTCACAAACTTAACACCGCAAGTAGCCTGCCCCTCGTCGGTGGACAACGTGCGACCTGCCTCTGAAATAAACGCACCAATCGACCAAGCATTCATAGGCTCCTGCACCAACGGACGCATCGAAGACCTGCGGCAAGCAGCACAAATCCTCAAGGGCAAACAAGTCAAAAACAGCGTGAGAACATTAGTGATTCCAGCTTCACAAGAAGTCTACACCCAAGCATTACGCGAAGGATTAATAGAAATCTTCACTGCAGCAGGTGCCATCGTATGCGGCTCAGCATGCGGACCCTGCCTAGGCGGACACATAGGCTTACTAGCCTCAGGCGAAACCTGCATAAGCACCTCAAACCGCAACTTCATCGGCAGAATGGGCAGCACCGAAGCGAACGTTTATTTGGCATCACCCGCCACAGTAGCCGCTTCAGCGGTAACAGGCAGAATAACGGACCCACAGAAACTCGAGGCGACATAACCATGAAAGTAAAAGGCACAGCCATCAAATTCGGCGACAACGTAGACACAGACGTCATCCTGCCCGGCAAATACCTTGTGCTAACTGACCCAAAGGAACTGGCTAAACACGCCATGGCAGGCTTAGACGAAGCCTTCCCAGCAAAAGCCCAAAACGGCGTAATCGTGATGGGCGGCAAAAACTTCGGCTGCGGCTCCAGCAGAGAACAAGCGCCCATAGCGTTGAAGCACGCGGGCGTCCAATGCGTCTTGGCTGAGTCGTTTGCAAGAATTTTCTTCCGAAACGCCATCAACATCGGGTTGCCAGCAATCGAAGCCAAAGGCGTAACATCAGCAGTGGATAATGGCGACGTGTTGGAAGTGGATTTCGAAGCAGGCAAAGTGCAGAACATCACTAAAAGCAAAAACCTGCATGTGAATAAGCTGCCTTCTTTTATCGTTGAAATATTAAAAGATGGTGGGTTGATTGAGAACTTGAGGAAGAGGATAAATAAGAAATGACAGAATACAAAATATCCGTAATAGAAGGAGACGGAATAGGACCCGAACTGACCGAGGCAACATTGAAGGTGCTAGCGGCAGCGCAAGCTCGATTCGGCTTGAAGCTAAAAATGCTTGAGGCAGAAGCAGGCGACACGTGCGCTCAACGGCGAGGCGTACCGCTGCCCGAAGACAGCGTACAAAAAATCAAGGCATCCCACGCGTGTTTGAAAGGACCAGTCGGCGAAACAGCCGCTGATGTCATCGTGAAGCTAAGGTTGATGTTTGATCTTTACGCGAACCTGCGACCGTTGAAAGCGTATCCAGCGGCGGCTGTGGCGTGGCCTGACATTGACATGATTTTCGTTCGGGAGAACACAGAAGACGTTTACAAAGGCTTAGAATTCGCAATAGGCAACGATACCACCATCTGCCTGAGAGTCATCACGCGCAAGAACTGCGAGCGCATAGCCCGAAAAGCCTTTGAGACGGCGCGGTTGCGTAACGGCAAAAAAAAGGTCACTGCGATTCATAAGGCTAACGTTATGCGTGTAACTGACGGGTTATTCGCCAGCGTCTGCCGCGAAGTAGCCAAACGGTATCCTGACATAGCGTTCAACGAGTTGTATGTGGACGCGGCGAGCATGCGTTTGATTAAGGAGCCGCAGGATTTTGACGTGTTGGTAACGTGTAACATGTTTGGTGACATATTGTCTGACGAGGCGGCGCAGCTTATCGGTGGTTTAGGCATGGCACCAGGCGCTAACATAGGCGACGATTTTGCTCTTTTCGAGCCGATTCACGGTTCAGCCCCGAACCGCGCTGGAAAGCAGACTGCGAATCCATTGTCGATGATTTTGGCGGGAAAAATGATGTTTGAGTGGCTGGGTGAAAAATACGATGATGCCAAATGCGTGAAGGCTGCTGAAGCCATAGAAACCGCAGTAGTGGCAACGTTGCGGAGTGGTGATACGGTGCCGGATTTGGGTGGCAAAACCACGACTTTGGGTATGGCTGAAGCTATCGCTGCGGCGTTAACCAAGAAAACAGGTTGAATGGTGTATGGGCTCAAAGGACTCTCGGTATATCCGCGTTTTTGATACTACGTTGCGGGATGGTGAGCAGACGCCGGGCGTGTCTTTGACGTTGGATGATAAGATTGAGATTGCAAGACAGCTGAGCTTGCTGGGTGTCGACGCGATTGAGGCGGGTTCGCCTATGTCTTCTGAGGGCGAAAAGAAAGTTGTTAAGGAAATTGCTAAGGCGGGGTTAGATTCTGAAATTTGTGCTCTTGCCCGCACTACCAGAGCCGACATAGATGCGGCAATCGAGTGTGATGTTGACTTGGTTCACACGTTTGTTCCCACTTCGCCTGTGCAGATGAAGTATGCTGTTGGTTTGTCGCCTGAGCAGGTGCTGGCGGCAACGGTGGATTCAATCGAGTACGTGAAGAAGCATGGGTTGAAATGCGAGTTTTCACCTATGGATGCTACAAGGTCTGAGTTGAAGTTTCTGAAGCAGGTGTGCCAAGCCGCGGAGAAGGCAGGAGCGGACATGATTAACATTCCTGACACTGTGGGGATAATGATTCCGCGGACCATGCGCCAGTTGATTGAGGAAGTGAAAACCGCGGTGAAAGTGCCCATAAGCATTCATTGCCATGATGATTTCGGCATGGCTGTGGCCAATTCGCTTGCCGCGGTGGAAGCAGGAGCAGCTCAGGTCCATGCTACGATTAATGGTCTCGGAGAAAGGGCAGGAAACGCTGCGTTGGAAGAGGTTGTTATGGCGCTGCACATGATTTACAAGTTCAAGACAGGTGTTAACACGCGGTTGCTGTACAGCACTTCCAGGATGGTAGCAACGTTGACGGGCATTTCAGTGCAGGCGAACAAGGCGTTGGTCGGAGAAAACGCTTTTGCACATGAATCAGGAATCCACACTCGCGGGGTGACAGCTAAGCCGCTGACTTTTGAGCCCATAAAGCCTGAGCTTGTGGGGCGAACGAGGAAGCTTGTGGCTGGTAAGCTTGCAGGTACCCGCGGCATCAAAGCTGAGCTTGAGGATGTAGGGATTCATCCTACGGAGGAGCAGTTGAAAGAGATTGTTCAGCGGGTTAAAGACTTAGGCGATAAGGGCAAGATGGTGACTGATGCTGATTTGATAGCTTTAACTTCGGCGGTTATGGGTGAAGTTATACAGGAAGAGAAAATCGTTGACTTGGGCGACTTGGCGGTGATTACAGGCATCAAGGTTATCCCAACGGCATCAGTGAAATTGATTTTGGATGGGAAAGAGTACATTGCAGCCGAGACTGGGGTCGGTCCAGTTGACGCCGTGCTGAAGGCTATCCAGAAGCTTACGCATAATCTTGCGAAAATCAGGCTGAAAGAATACCGTCTTGAGGCTATTACAGGTGGCTCTAACGCGGTGGCTGAGGTAGTTATAAAAGTGGAAGATGAAAAAGGACACATAGTATCCGCACGTGCTGCTCGAGAAGATATAGTTATGGCAAGCGTTGAGGCAATGATAAACGGCATAAACAAATGCCTAATAAAAAATAGAAAGCTGGGAAACAAAAAGTGAAAGTAGCCTTCCAAGGAGAAAGAGGCGCCTACAGCGAAAGTGCAGTTTACACGTTTTTCGGAGCATCCGTGGAGGTTAAACCTTGCCGAGACCTGTCTGAAGTTTTCGACAGCGTGGACAAGCAGGACTCGCAGTATGGCGTAGTGCCCATAGAAAATTCCTTGGAAGGAAGCGTGAACCAAACATACGACCTTTTCTTAACTCATGACTTGAAAGTGTGCGGCGAAGTCATAATCCGAATCTCCCACTGCCTAATTGCAAATCCCAGCACAAGCTTAGACGCAGTTAAAGCAGTTTACTCTCATCCCCAAGCGTTGGCTCAATGCCGCAATTTTCTGGAGCGCTTGGGGCGCGAGCTCATTCCCACCTATGACACGGCGGGCAGCGTGAAAATGCTGAAAGAAAAAGGCTTAAAGGACGCAGCAGCAGTAGCCAGCGAAAAAGCCGCTGAAATCTACGGCATGAAAATCCTCGCCCGAGAAATACAAGACAACACAGAGAACTACACTAGATTCTTTGTTCTTTCACACGAAGACTCGCCGATGACAGGCAAAGATAAGACTTCAATAATCTTCTCAGCCTCACACACGCCGGGTTCACTGTACACGGCTCTATTCGAGTTTGCTCAACGAAAAATCAACTTGACGCGCATTGAGTCCAGACCGACAAAGCAGAAACCATGGGAATACAACTTTTACTTAGATTTCGAAGGACACAGAGGCGAAGCCCACTGCGCTGAAGCTCTGAAGGCACTGGAAAAAAGCGCTTTGTTTGTGAAAATCTTGGGGTCATACCCAAAAGCTGCACAAAGGTAGACTGCTTAAGCAGCAGCTTAGTTTTCGGTTGCCTCTAACATTTTGTACATGATGTCATAAGACCGCGTGTACTCGCCGTTAGCTTTCATCAGTTTCGCTTTCAACTGTTCCATCTTGCGCGCTATAGCTGCTGGGTCTTTCTGCTGAATTAATTTTAGCCATTCGCAGGCTTTCTCTATGAAGCAGCTTTCAAGTTTCTCCAGTTCAGGCAGATTCAACTGGAGGGTAGCGTAGAGGTCTGGGGTCTCTAACGCGGTGGCTTCAGCCAAAGTGAACAACATGCGGTAAGTTGTACCTGCGACCTTCTTGGTTTCAGCGTAGTCTGCCTGCTCAAGAAGCGCGTCACAAGTGACTAGCCCCAAGAAGTGCGGCATCCCGAGAACAACCGACATCAACGCATCATGCCTTTCAGGAGACATAACAAAAACGCGTGCTTGCTTCTGCTCCAGCCAGTCCTTGAAGTCTTCCGCAAACTCCTGCTCAGCAGCATTAGTCGGTGTGAGAACAAACGCTTTATGCTCAACGCCTCGGCTGCCGGGACCAAAGACTGGATGCGTACCCAGTACCAAGCCACGTTTTATGTGCTTATGCATCACGTCAACAGGGAACTTTTTGATTGAGCAAATGTCCATTACCATTTGCCCGTCACGTATGCTGGGGGCAATGGTTTTGACAACCTCCTCAAAAGCGCTGATGGATACGCAGATTAGCACTCTGTCGGCGCCTTTAACGGCTTCTGCGAAATCAGCTGTTTCAACCGCTAATTCGCTTTTCAGTTTTGAGAGCTTGTCCTTGTTTCTGCTGGCAACCACCACAGAATAGCCTTCAGCGAGAAAGAACTTGGCAAACCAAACGCCCATCTTTCCAGCGCCGAGAATAGCTATTCTCATCTCACTGCCTCGCAAATCCTGTTCAACGCCGTTTCAATGTCGCTTCTGGGCGCAGTCAGCGATATTCGGAAGTGTTCGCGGTAGTCCCCGAACGAAGTGCCGGGCGCCACAGCCACGCCCTTGTCAAGCAGGTCCAACGCGAAGCGTTCCGAATCTAAACCACGGCGTCTCGGGAACACGTAGAACGGCGCGTCAGGTGCTGTGAACTCTAAGCCTGCCTTGGCTAAGATTTTGCATGCCATGTTTGCTCTTTCTTGGTATTCCATTTTTATGCCCTTGGTTAACTGCTCATGCATTCCCAACGCAGTTAAAGCTGCGTCTTGGATGAAAACTGGCACATTGGTGATTGTTATTTGGTTCAGCTTGGCGATTTTGTCAATTAGCTCCTTGCTTGCGACAACGTATCCGATTCGCCAACCCGTCATCGTGAACATCTTTGAGAAGCCTGTAATCATTACGTGGTTGCCGCTGTACTCCAATATGCTTTTGGTTTTGACGAAGCTTATGGTTCCGTAAACCTCATCTGATAAAATTGGAATTTTCTTCGCGTTAGCTATCTGCACCACGCCGTCAAGAACCTTCGGGTCAATAACGTTACTCGTAGGATTATTCGGGTTGTTCAGTATTATCATCCGCGTGTTTCCATCAATCAACCGCTCAAACGCTTCAAGGTCTATCCGCCACTTGTCATCCAACTCCGTCTTCAACAACCGCGTCTCAGCGCCCAGAGTCTTCGCCGTCAACTCGTAAGCTGTCCAATACGGCGTAGGCGTAACAACATTGCCACCGCCTCTCAACAGCAGAAACATCGTAGCGAAAACACCCCATTTGGAACCCGGCGTAACCACAACATTATCAGCTGACACACCATGCATCGCTGCAAGTTTCTCTCTAAGCTTCTTCTCGCCGTAGGCAGAGGCATACTTGGTTTTGCCCTTCTTCATCGCCTCATAAGCCGCTTCAACGATCTCAGGGGGCGTTTCCAAATCAGGGTCGCCTATGTTCAGCTTAATTATCTTTTTGCCTTCATTTTCAAGCTTGATTGCCTTCTCGTTTATTTCATAAAGCACGTTTAACAACTCTCCAGCTTAGTCTTCCTCATTCGCCTTTTTCTTCTAATTCCTGAACCGCCATGCACATATTAACTATTTGGCGGTACACAGCCTCCGCATGAACAGGATTCAAACCCAACGCAGCAGCTTTCACCCGAATGTTCATGTACACGTCGTTCTCCCTCGGAACATCCTTAACAGGCAGCTTCTGCTCTCTTTTCAGCGCACCAATTAACCTGCAAACTGCAGCCCTTTCACTCAGCAGCTGAACAATCCGCTCGTCTACCTCATCAATCCTCTTCCGCAACTGACTAATATTCTCCATTCACTTCCGCTCCTGCCTCAAAACCTTAGGAATGCAACCTGCACGAATCAAGTGATCCGCAAGCGCCACAGCCACAGCCGCTTCAACCGCAGGAACAGCCTTAGGAACCACACAAGGATCATGCCTACCCTTCACTTCAACAGTAGCCTCCTCCATCCTAGACAAGTCAACAGTCTGCTGCTTCTTAGCTAACGATGGCGTAGGCTTCACAGCCACGCGGGCTACAATGGGCATGCCTGAAGAAATGCCGCCTAAAACTCCCCCTGCATTGTTCGTCAACGCCGCAACCACTGCATCGCGCACTGCATAAGCGTCATTATTTTCTGAGCCTTTCAACTCCGCAGCCTTAAACCCTGCTCCAAACTCGACACCCTTCACCGCTGGAACCGTGAACAAAGCTTTAGCAATATCAGCGTCCAACGCGTCAAACAAGGGCTCGCCCACACCCGCGGGCACACCTAACGCGGCAACTTCGATTACGCCGCCCAAGCTGTCGCCCTCTTTCCGCACGTCTACAATCGCGTTTTCCATTGCTTCAGCGCACGCTTCATCGGGACATCTGACGCTGGTTTCGTAGCGGCGCCTGCGAATTTCCTCAAAGCTCAGCACTTTACCCATTTTCACTTTGCCAATGGCTACAGTATAAGCTAAAACGTCGATGCCAAATTGGCTCAACAATTTCTTAGCCACTGCACCCGCCATTATCAGCGCCACTGTGACTCTGCCTGAAAAACGTCCACCGCCACGGTAATCATTAAAGCCACCGTACTTAACGCGCGCAGCGTAATCTGCGTGCCCGGGGCGAGGCAAATCCTTAATAGCCGCGTAGTCGCTGGAGTCCACTTCCTTGTTGGCTACGGTCATGACGATCGGCGCACCCGTTGTGAAGCCATTGAAAACTCCTGAAAGAATCTCCGCCACATCTTTCTCAATTCTTGCCGACACAATCCTCGGCTGCGGCGGAAGCCGCTTGCTCAACTCCACTTGAACGTCTGCTTCGGAAAAAGCCAAGCCCGCTGGGCAACCGTCAACGACGACGCCTACGTGTTTGCCGTGGCTTTCCCCGAAAGAAGTCACTGTGAATTCTTTACCTATCGAGTTCCCAGCCACTCACATCCGCTCCTAACACGCGTAAATCATCGAAGAAACTTGGATAAGACTTTCTCACGCATTCAGCGTCCTGAATCGTGGTTTCGCCTTCAGCGCCCAAAGCGGCAACCGCGCACGCCATGGCAATACGGTGATCACTATGCGGGTCAACCGTGCAGCCGCGCAATGCGCACGGTCCCTTCACGGTTAAACTGCTCTCAGTCATCGTTATACCAGCGCCCATCTTTTTCAACTCCATACAAATCGATAGTAACCTATCAGATTCCTTATACCTAAGCCTTTGGGCATCATGCAATACCGAAATTCCCCGCGCATAGCAAGCAAGCACAGCGCAGACAGGAACAAGGTCAGGTATATCCTTCGCATCAACATCCACTGCATTAAGCAAGCCGCTGCACTCTGCTACTTCTATGCGGTTACCACGCACATGCACATCCGCGCCCATCCGTTTAAGAATACCCACAATAGCTTTATCGCCCTGCGCCGTTTGACAATCAAGGTTCCCAACATGCACACGCGACCGCGTTACCGCTGCCGCAGCCAAAAGAAACGCGGCGGAAGAAAAATCGCCGGGCACACGGTGGTCACGCGGCTGATACACCTGATTAGACGGGATATGCAAGCAACGGAAATCTTGGGAGATGGAAACTTTCACGCCGTGTTGGGCGAGAACTTCTTGTGTCATTTGGACATAGCCCTTCGACTCAAGCGGCGTCGTCAACGTGATCCCGGTGTCCGCTTGCGCTTTTGGGCAAGCAAACATCAAGCCTGAAACAAACTGGGAGCTCACGTCTCCGCGCATCGCGGTTTTTCCGCCAGCTAATCCGCCGCCCTTAACTTGAACCACCACTTTACCCGCGCGTTTTTGAATGCTAACTTCAGCGCCTAACTGCCTGAGACTTTCAAGCAACGGCTCAAGCGGTCTCTGCTCCAATGAGCTGCCGAGGAGAAAAACTGAAGGCTCAGCCGCCAGCGCCGCAACGGGTATCATGAACCGCAAAGTAGCGCCAGACTCCCCGCAGTTTATCGGTTCTTTCGCGCCTGAAAGCGGATTTGCGCCTGTAACTGTCCAGTTGCCTTCATCAGCGGTTGCTTTTGCGCCTAGGGCTTTGATTGCCCGCAGTGTGGCTTCAGTGTCCTCCGAATGCAGCGGTTCAGTGATTTTTGAAGTGCCAAGCGAAAGGGCAGCGGCTACGAGCATTCTCTGCGTGTAAGCCTTAGACGGCGGCGCAGCAACTTCGCCCTGCAAATTATCTGTTTTTCTAACTTTGACCTCGGTCATTACTGAACGACCACCTTGGCTTTTTCGTGATTTACCCGCGTTTGCAGAACTTCGCCTTCATATCGCTGCAGCGCTTGTTTAACGGCGTCAACTTTCTCGTCTACAGCAACCGCTGTTACAGCAGGACCCTTGCCGCATAAACCAGCAGCAACCGCTCCAGCAGCCAAAGCATCCAACGCTACTGAGGCATCGTAACCTAAAGCTGCCGAGTAGACTAAGCCGTTGAGCGACAAGGCAGTCCAGAAATTGCCTTTGCGAGCTTCTTTGTAGGCTACTTTAGCAAACGGTTTAACAAGCTTGAGCCTGTCAACATCTGAATCGGCCGTGTAAGCTTTTCTGGAGGGTACATGAAACAAAACCGTTAAGCCATCAGGCAAAGTGGAACGTTTAACGAGTTTACGTCGCATGTTGTCTGTTACTACTGCGCCGCCGAAGTAGGAGGCGCAAGCATCATCGAAAGCGCCTGTTACAGTGACTTTCGCTTCGAAAGCCGCTTCTATCCCAAGCTTAACAATCGCCAAGTCAGCAAGTGTCTCGCCTAATGCTGCAACTGTGGCTAAAGCCGTAGCGTTTGCTGCTGCGCTGCTGCTTTTTAGTCCCCGAGCGATGGGGATGTCTGACCATGTGCGCACTGCTGCGCCGAACCGCTTTTCAACGTTAAAGTGCTGGAGAACTTTTGCTGCTGTTTTTTCGATTAAGACAGGGCTTTCCGCAGGGTCAGAGGTGATTTTGCCCCTGATTACTGCTGGTTCGCTGGTTAGCGTGACTTCAGCCTTTGTTGTTAGGTCTACGCCGAAGGCGGCGCCTTTGCCCAATGCGATGGCGTTTACGATTGTGGCGGCGCCATGTGCGATGGCTGTGGCTTTCCCTTTCATTTGGTTTCGACCTTGCCGAGTTGGTTTAATGCTGCGGTGCGCATCACTTCAATCGGCGCCACATGCCCTGTCCAAATCTCAAATGAAGCGGCACCTTGGTAAAGCAACATTTCGACGCCGCTGATTACTCTTGCACCTGCGGCTTTAGCGTCTTTCGCAAGTTTTGTTTCAACAGGGTTGTACACGATGTCCATGACGGTTAAATCTGGCTTTAGCCAGTCTGGCGCTACTAAGCTTTGGTTGACGTTTGGGTGCATGCCCACCGAAGTTGCGTTAACCAGAATTTCTGCTTCTTGCAGGTTCTTTTGCACAGCGCTAGGCGAAAGAGCGCCGCCGACGATTTTCTTGCCGAACAGTCGATTCAAGTTATCCGCCAGCACCGCCGCCTTTTCAGCCACCCTGTTCAAAATGCAGAGCGCTTCAACTTCTTGAGCAAGTGTATAGGCTATGGCTTTTGCTGCGCCACCCGCGCCCAGAAGAAGCACTTTTTTCCCGGCAGGGTTTACGCCGTTTTCGCGTAGGGCATGCAGTGCTCCGATGCCGTCGGTACTAAAGCCTACAAGTCTGCCGTCCTCGTTTAGTATGGTGTTAACTGAAGCGAGGAATTTGACATTGGATTCTACGTCGTCTAAATAGCGGATTACAGCGGTCTTGTGGGGCATAGTTACGTTTAGCCCGCGTATGCCTAAGCCTCGCATGCCCTGCATTGCATTTTGAAGTTCAACGGCTTTTACTCTGAAAGCTAAGAAAACGAAGTCAAGTTTCAAATGGCTGAAAGCTGCGTTGTGCAGGGCAGGGCTCAAACTGTGCGCTACAGGGTCGCCGATTACGCCGCATAACTGTGTTTTTCCCGAAATCGTCATTTCACTTTAACCCCAACAGTTCGTATGCCGCTCTCATATCTTGAATAGTCATCTGCCCTGCCGCTGTTTCGTTTCCGCGTTCAAGCGAAGCGAAAGTGAAGTATCCGCCGAACAGCGGCGACAGAAGCCTTGAGACTTTACCAAGTTCGCCCATGGCGAAGCACACGATTTTGGCTTTTCTGGAGGCTGCTGACGTGAAATTTAATAAAGCCAAGTTGTCTTCGATGCGCGTTGCGGTTGTGACGATTTTGCTTACGCTGGCTCCGCTGATGATTGCGCTTTCTAAAACGCTATTAAGTTCTGCAGTGTTCGGCGTTCCGGCGAAATCATGGAAAGAGACAATTGGTTGAGCACCTAGGCTTTTCAACTCGTTTACGGTTTCGTTCAGCGTTGAATGGTTCAAGTCTACATCAACATATTCAAAGCCGTTTTTTGCTGCGCACAGCAACATCTGCCGTTGTTCGGTTTCGGTTCCAGCGAATTTGCCGTGGTACCTCTGCAGTTTGCAAGTGGCAATTTTCGGCGTTTCCCCATGAACAGCCACATCCGATAGTTTGCTGTAATCCTCAAGGCAGTCTAGTCTAATTTCGATTAAGTCTGCGTGTGCGTCTTCTGCTCTTTCGATTGAGCGCAGCGCTTCGAGCACGGTTTTTGGAAGAATTGACACGCAGATTTTGGGCGTCAATGTTCAATCACTCTTTCGTCTGCCACGGATACGCCGAAGTGCCTGCCGCCCCTCGCTGCCATGTGCACCAAAACTTCGTCGCCTGCCTTCAGCTCCGACACTGGTTTTGAGCCTTCAGCTGTTACGAGGCGTATGGTTTCAGCGTTTTGAAGAATCACCTTCACCTTTGAGCCTTCAGCTTCAGCTTCTACGAGAAGTAAGGGTCTGAACTCGATTTTTGCTCTACCCACGTTTGTGCGGCGTACTTTACCTTCACGGGTGACTATGAGTACGTCGTCGCCTGCCTTCAGCTCCGACAAGTATCGCGTGTTCTGCAGAGAAGCAAGCGTGTACATGGATGGTGCTCCAGCGTTTACTCTGAACGGGCGAGATTGCACATACGGGTTTTCGTACACTTCGGCTTCAACGAGAAAGAGCCCTGCGGATTGGCAGCCGACTAGTAGTCCTTCGCCGGTAGTCATCAAGTCGCAAGTGTCCACGCAAACTCGCGCGCCAATGTCGATCTGTTTTACCGCGGTGACCTTTGCTTGAGTCAATGCGATTCTCGGAGTCTGTTTTTTGACTACAGCCGCGGTTTTCGTAAGCTCGGCTGCATCCGCAGTTTTCAATAGCACGCCATCGGTTCCAAGTTCCAGCGCCTCCAAAACCAGCTTGGCGTCTTCGGCGTTTTTAACTTCAGCGATTAACTTGCTTTTGCCACTGGCTCTTGCAATGAGGTTTTCTAGAGGAATGACCCGCCAGTCTAAACAGTTCAGAATTATGTAGTCAACCCCGAGTTCAGCAGCCTTTACTGCCGTGTTCTCGTCTGCTTTGCCGCCTATGTTTATTCTCAAAGCCACTTTCTGGTTGCTGCGTTTCAGTTTAGCAACTTTGCCCTCGTCTAGGCTGTTGAGCACGCTTATAACGCCTTTAGCTAAGCGAGTGTGCGCTTCAGCGCCTTCCAATGTTGCATCGCCAACCTCGGCAGCCAGTTTCAACAGGCTGTCTCGTTCAGCAGCCGAAGCCTTTGACTCGATTTCAACCCACAGTTCTTTCATCGGAGTTCGCCTACGATTTTCTGTGCTTGTGCAACCGACGCGCCTTGGTGAACGATAGCGGCGAGAGCTTTAACAATCAACGTTGGGTTTTCATGTTGAAACACGTTTCTACCGATAGAGAAACCTGCGCTTCCAGCCTTAACTGAGTCATTTGCCATCTGCAAGAGTTCCTCTGTTGTGCTGCATTTGGGACCACCAGCGATTACCACAGGGACAGGGCAGCTTTCCACAACGGTTTTGAAAGTCTCAACGTCGCCAGTGTAGTTTGTTTTGATTATGTCTGCGCCTAACTCTGCGCCTAAGCGGGCTGCGTGTGCGACCACATCAACGGCGTGCTCGCTCGATATTTTGGGACCGCGTGGGTACATCATAGCCAGCAGAGGCATGCCGTAAACGTCGCATTTTTCGGCAACTTTGCCCAATGTTGCAAGCATTTTATCCTCGTCCTGAGCCCCTACGTTGACATGCACTGAAACGGCGTCTGCGCCAAGGCGGATAGCCTCCGCCACGGTGCAGACTTGAATTTTGTTGTAAGAGTTCGGCGTCAGGCTTGATATAGCGGAGAGATGCACGATGAGTCCGGCGTTTCCCGTGTCAACTCGGCGGGCCATGCCTTTGTGCAAAATAAGGGCGTCAACTCCTCCTGCTAACAATTGAGTGGTTATTTCCTGCATGTTGCGTATTCCTTTGACGGGTCCTATGGTTACTCCGTGGTCCATTGGCACTATGACTGTGTGATTGTCGCTTTTGAGTATTCTTTTCAGTCGTCGGTTTTTGCCTTCATTCATGCTTTTCTTACTCCTTGGTCGTGTTTAATGTTAAAAATCAGTATGCTGTTCATGTTTGAGGGCTCCTCAAAGCGTTTCTTATTAATTGCAACGTGTTTTCTTTTTGGTTCGAGTCTATGAAGAGCAATATGCTTGATGCGATTGTTAGTATGCCCGAAATGTTTATGCTGTTGACGCGGAGGGTTTCGGAGATTTTCCCAATTATTCCATGCGTCTCTTCTAAGCCAACGCCGCTGATTTTCAAGAAAGCCAAGTCTTTCTTAACAGCCATAGCCAAAGCCTCAGCGTGGTTCAGCACCGTTTTATGCGCTTCGTTGAAGAGCGCATCAATGTCTTTTTCCTCGGAAACGTAAAGTATAGCTGAATTCGTGTTCATGCTCATGCCCAATAGCGTTGCATGAGCCTTTGCCTTGTCCACTATTTCGCTTACGATGAGCGGATTCTCAGACAAGCGATTGCCCAACACGGTTATTTCCGCTATCGGCGAAGGATAAGCAATATTCACACCCAACTCCGTTGCTAAACCGCCAGTGATTATCGTGCCCTCCTTGGTCAAATCGCCGTGCGCATGGTTGATTACGCGAACATTGATGTCGCGCGGCTTGTACTTCAACGCTTTAGCATGGATGAACTTGGCGCCTGAATCAGCTAAACCCACAAGAGTATTAACGTTAATCTCTGGAAGCCTTCTCGGAGATGCGACAACCTTAGGGTCACCAGTCATTATTCCGTCAGCATCAGTAACTAACACGACCTCGTCAGCGTTCAAAGCCTCGGCGAGTATGAACGCTGTGGTGTCGCTTCCGCCGCGCCCCAGAGTCGTGACTTTGCCATCTGAGGTTCTGCCCACGAAACCCGCAATTACAGGCACAACTCCCTGTTCAACGAGAGGCAAAACACACTCCGTAATTCGATGTTTACACTCGCTCAAAAGCGGATTCGCGTTCGAGAACGCCGCATCAGTGATTATCGGCCAATCATCATCCAACGGATCGAAGTAGCGAGACTTCACGCCGTTAGTTCTCAAAGCCGCAGAAAAAATGCGCACGCTGGTTCTTTCACCCATCGAGAGTATATCGTCTAATTCACGTTTTTCCAGCTTGCCGTTAGACGTGTTTTTCGCGGTGCTCATGAGAACATCGGTGGTTTTTCCCATAGCTGAAACCACCACAGCAATTCGCGTGCCCCTTTCAGCCTCGTTAACCACGGCAGTAACAGCCTTTGACAAGCGTTCATGATCAGCTAGGCTAGATCCACCAAATTTGACCACAATTTTTTTGCAACAATTTGCTTTTACCATTAGCTCAACCATCCTGCGCCCAGAACTTCAACCACAAAACTTTGTTCAAGCTCTGGGCTAACTAAAAATAATAGTAATAGAACCAATAGCCGAAGCTACCGAACTGCGCTGAAACACTTTCTTTCTCTGTGTCTGGATTGGTCATTGTAGCCTCGAACCGACCACAAGGGTGTTGAATCGAAAATAAAAGCATTTCGGAAATCCAAATACCAAAAGCGGCGGTTACCGCCGTCTTCTGCACCATCTCAACATCGGAACCAGATTGCCGAGTGCATTTTAAGCCACAAAAAAAAAGAAAAAGATGAGGAACTGTGTGCTGATTTTGGCTCTCTTGTGGTTGTACTATTCCAAATGGTATGCTTCTTCGCCGTGTTGGCTTAAGTCTAAGCCTTTATCCTCTTCTTCAGGGCTCACTCTTAGCGGCGAGAAAACATTAATCAGCTTCAGCAGCAAGTACGAACCAAAGAACGCGAACGCCGCGACAACCGCGACAGAGGCTACTTGCGCAACCAGTTGCCCCGCATTGCCGTAGAATAAGCCGTTAACGTTGTTCACCATTGTTGTTGCGAACAGCCCTGTAGCTATCGAACCCCATATTCCGCTGATTCCGTGGCAAGCAAACACATCCAATGAATCGTCTATTCTAGTTCTCCCCGCACGCCAGTTAGCCACAAAATTCGAGATTACACCAGCAACTAAGCCTATGATTAACGCTGCTGTAACGTTAACGTATCCTGAAGCAGGCGTTATAGCTACCAACCCGCAGACGGCACCGACGGATATGCCAATTGCTGACGGTTTACCTTTCCGCACCCAATCCAAAACCATCCAGCTTACTGCGGCTGCCGCCGCGGCTAGGTTAGTGACGACAAGCGCTGAAACTGCCAAGTCATTTGCGGCTAAAGCGCTTCCCCCGTTGAAACCGAACCAACCGAACCATAACAGCGCTGCGCCGAGGATTACGTAGGGTATGTTGCTTGGTTTGATTTCACCTGTGTCAGCGTTCTTTCTATCTAAGCTTTTCAAATGATCTTTCCAGTAGATGCAACCCTTCCGTCTGCCAATGACCAATGCTGCTGCTAGCGCGGATAAGCCTGCTGCAACATGGACCACGATGCCGCCTGCGAAGTCTATTGCACCTAGAGCGCGTAGCCATCCATCGGGGTTCCAGACCCAGTGAGCTATTGGCGTGTAAATGAGCGTTGACCAGAGCACAATGAAGATTAGGAGCGAGCGGAATCTGATTCTTTCTGCGCATGCGCCGATGATGAGCGCTGGCGTGATGGCTGCGAATTTCAGTTGGAAGGCAAAGAACAGCAGTTCTGGTATGTCTGGCGCCAGCGGCGTTACCGCATGTATGCTGATGTTGTTCAATCCGAACAGGGATAGGTCGCCGATTACTCCGTGAATGCTTGGTCCGAAAACTAGGCTGTATCCCCAGAGCGCCCATACTACGCTTACTACGGCGAATATTATTAGGCATTGGACTATGGTGGAAACAAGGTTTTTCTTTCTAACTAACCCAGCGTAGAAGAAACCTACAGCGGGAGTCATTAGCATTACGAGTGCTGTTGCGGTTGAAACCCATGATATGTCTCCTGCAGTCATTCTTAATCCCCTTTTGACACATGTATTGAATGTTTACACTTTTTCTGTGCATTTAAGCTGTACAAGTATTTAAAAGTATCCGTTTGATGATGAAATTCATTTATTTATTACCATATGTCCAAGAAACAAGGAATTTGTGCAACAACCTTCGATTTCCCACGCGAAGCCAGGCGAACAAATTGATATTCGTTCAAAAAACGCCACCCTGCCCGTTAATTTTGCAGGTTTTGCTTGCGAAACTCAACCCGGAAACAATCGCCAAATCGTCTATAAAAGCAATAAAAAAAGAAGGGAAGGATTGGCATATAGCAACTATATGGCATTGCTACCGCGTTCGCCTGTTCTTATTCGGATTACGTCATCAATAGTCGATATGAAGATTTTTCCGTCGCCGATTGTCCCTGTGCCAGCAGTTTTTGCTATGACATCCGTAACTTCTTTGACGTCGTCATCTTCAACGATTATTTCGATTTTGGTTTTAGGCAGGATATCTGCACGCACCGTTTTCCCGCTCACTGTTTCGATTATTCCGCTTTGTTTACCGCGACCTTTGACATCGTACGCCGTTAAACTTGGGAACCCTGCTTTTCCTAAGGCGGCTTTGACGTAACTGAACATGTCGGGCTTTATTACGGCTTCAATTTTCTTCATGTTGCATCATCTCCGCAGCATTTGCCTCTATAGCCATTTCTTGCCACTCATCTTCATTTTGAGTTTAGCCACTTCTTCCTCAAGATGTTGCACTCGCTTCTTCAAGTGCGCCACATCTTCGGATGTAGTTTCAATTATCTCTTGCATTTTTCTTCCTCCAATTTTTATTTCATTTTTTGGTTAGGGGAAATCTTTGTCCATCATTTCTTCAGGGTACGCGTATGTCTTGTGGTCTGCAATGTCCAAGCCGAAGAGCTCAGCATCCTTCCGTGCGCGTAGCAAGCCAGCCTTGTTGATTGCCCAGAACAGGGCGAAACCAGTACCTGCAGTCCACGCTATTATGGAAAGCCCACCTACTGCTTGAATCCCGATTTGGCTCAGGTACGCGTCAATGGTTGATGCGGCATACAACGGGTGTCCACCTAGGAATGTTGCACCGAAGAGACCTGCCGCTACGAGACCCCACAGTCCACATGCAGCGTGCACTGGAACGCAGACTGCTGGGTCGTCAATGTGCAGTTTCACTTCTAAGAGCCCTTGCACGAACGTCATTATCAAGCCTGCGATTACGCCTGTTATGAACGCGAACAACGGATGCATCATAGCTGCGCCTGCACAGATTGAAACTGCTCCAGCCAGTAAACCTGCCATTGACGTCAATGCGTGTCCTCTCGAGGTCACTGCTGCACCGAAGAGTCCGCCAGCCATTGCCATTGCTGTCGTGACTGCTACCCATGCCAATTCAACGTTGATTGTCTGGGCGTCAGTTGCCACGCTTGAGCCTACGTTGAATCCGAACCAGCCGAAGACTAGTAACCATGCCCCAATAGTCGATAGCGGTAAGCTATGCCCGAAGAACGCTCGGGGTTCCTTCTTCAAGCCACCGAATTTACCTGTCCTTGGTCCAATTATGTACGCCGCCATCAGGGCGAACATGCCGCCTGTTAAGTGGACAACGCCTGAACCTGCGTAGTCTATGAAACCAAGCTGCGAAAGCCAGCCACCACCCCAAACCCAGTGTTCTATTACTGGATAAAGGAAGCCGACAATTGTTGCCGAGGCTATTACCCAGCCCCAGAGCTTATCGCGCTCTGCTGTTGCACCGGGAATTATTGCGATAGCGGTTATGGCGAACATTGCCATCTTGAACCACAGAGCCAGATCACCGTACCCGAAAGGACTTGCTGGTATACCGTAAGCTCCAGTTGAGGACAGCGCTGCTGGCAGCGGGTTTGCAACAGTTGGTAACACTTGAGGTATGCCGAGAACAGGGTTTGTCGTGTAGTACGCTATTGGAAAGCCTATCAGGAAGTACATCACGAAAGCCAGTGTCCAGCCTATGTTCAGCATAATAACGGTGTGGGCAACGTTCTTCTTTCGCACCAAGCCTGCGTAGAGGAGAGCGAAACCAGCGGTAGCCATTATGAGTATGGCAACGGGTGCCCAGCCAACAACGAAAGTTTGTTGTATGGCTGCAAATGTGTCGTCGACGGGAGTTGACATTCAATTCACCCTGCCTAGAGTTTGCTTGCGAACCATACTGGCTTCAGCGAAATCGGAATTTCCTCTACTGACAGCCCACCGCTTTCAATGTTAAGTTTCAGTATCTGTGGCTTCAGTGGGCAGCTTCTTGATTTTCTCAGGATGAAGACTCTGGTCCAGATTACGTCGTGTTTGTGGTAGTCGAGATATATCAAGTGGTCTACTAGGTACTCTGTGATGTTGGGTTCTGTTGGAATGCCCTCCGCTGAAAACACAGTGGTCGCTCCTCGTTTTTTTACCTCAAGCAATAGTTTCATGAATACTTCCCTGAAATCAGTTGGATCAACGAGTCGTCGTTCAAGCGAAGACAATGAGTCCATGACTATTCTCGCGGCTCCAGGTTGAGCGTCTAAGCCCTTCATCAGAATGTCCACTGCTTCTTCCTTGTTGACGAGTGAGTAGTCGCTAGCGTATGTTGCACCTATTGAAAGGTCGATTATGACTACCTGTTTGCTTTGGATCAGTTGTGGGAAGTCGCTCCAGAGTTCTGTGCCGGTTCTCATTATTGTCTGCGGTGTTTCCTCGGTGGTGATGTATACGCATTTTTCGCCTTTTTCTGCCCCTTTGTGTATGAACTGGAGACAGAGAATTGTTTTTCCTGTGCCTGGTTCGCCCCTTACGAGTATAGCGTCGCCTTTGGGTAAGCCTGGAATGAAATCGGTCAGTCCTTCAATGCCCATGTCAATCCATTCGATTTTTCTTTCTTTTTGCAGTTCTTCCAGCGTGAGTGCTGTTGGTTTTTTCATGTTTGTGCACTTCTTTTTTTGCTGCTTAAATGAGGGCAGCCCAATATAAATGTAGTTAAGATTTGTTCATAATTTGTGTGAATAAATGGAAATATTTGTAGCACATAGCATAAAGTCTGAGCTTATGTTCAAGAATTATGGTTTAATCGTGACATTTAGCTTAGACAAGTTTTCCTTAATCTCGGCTTTCACACCTATGGCTGAGAAAAACTCCTCAATGATAATTCTAACAAATTTTTTAGGAAGCTCCAATCCCAAAATCAGAGTGAAGTCTTTCTCTGAATTTTTTGTCATCCTGAAGAAATTGCAGTTTTCAAGCCTTGCCAAGACATCTTCTGCTGTGTGAACTTTGCTTTTCAGTTGTTCTCTATGCGATTGGGCAACTGTTCTGTGAGCGTTCCAGAATTTTTCCTGTTCAGGAGACGATTCAATCAGATTCATAAATAGCAGCCAATGGTCTACATCCAGAATAACGTGTTCGCCGCTTAGTAACAAGTCTAAATAGGCATAGGCTTTCTTTCTAATTGCAGGGTCCAGCAGTGTCTTGTTTTCATTGTAAAACCGCAATGCACGCCTCATGATTTCGCTCTGAGAAAGCTGAGTTTCCTTGCTGATTTTTTCCAACAAATTAGCTGTAGGCTGGTCAAAGGCAACGGTTATTCTTGTGGGGTTCATTAGAGCTTTTCTCCTTGAGAAAGTGCCACTATAGAGTATGCGTCTTCTGTTGTTTAAGGTTATAGTTTGATCCTGTGGTCTTCTTTGATGACGTCAAGGGCGACATTCGTAACTGTTCGCCTAACATGAGGCGTTGACAAAAGATTTTTAATGAAGGCGTTCAAGTCAACGCCGTCCTTAAATTTGGTAATCACCACGATGTCGTAGTCACCTGTGGTGTTGTAGGCAGCGATGACGTTGGCCGCCTTTGCCATTTCTTTTTCTACATCGACAAGGTATCCGCTTTCAACTTGGATGAGTATTATGGCTGTTAGACTGTAGCCTAATTTGGCTGAATCTACAATTAGCGCATAGCTTTTCAGTATGCCTTTTCTCTCCAAATTTTTGACATGGTTAAAGGCGGTGCCTGCGGATATTCCGAGCCTGCTTGCTATCTTGTTAAAACTTAAGCGGCAATCTTCCTGCAGTAGATTAATGATTTGAAGGTCCACATCGCCAATGTTTTCGATTGCGACTGTCTTCACTTTGAACTCTCCTAAATACATTCAATTCGACAGGTACCTCTCAAGACATACATTCAGTTACTCAGAATTTATATAAACATTACTCAATAAAAATAAAACATACATGCATATTTTAACAGAAATGGTTGGTATAATTGGACAAATGCTGATAGAGCGTGATGGTAGAGAAGGCAGAAAGGCCGCGGCGAAAACCTGAACCAAAGATAAGCGCGCAATTGGTTAGAAACGGGCACTCAAAGCGAACACCCCAATTTAGCATAAGAGTTATATTGTGTAGCATTGTAAACGTTTGGGCAAGGGGGATTGAAAAAGTGAGAACAAAACTATTCGCGACAGCAATAAGTCTCTTTTTGTTAATAGCAGTTGTATCTGTAGCGCCCACCTATGGGGCGGGCGAAGGAGAGTGGATCACAAAATACAAAATAGAAGATTCACAGACTGGGCAGCTTCTCATGGAGGTAGATTTTGCACGAGGAATCAACAAAACTTATGCGCCGATACTACCTGGAGCTGAACTCACAGTGACTTTCACGGTCAACGTAGTCGTTTCAGGCGGCACTCTAAGACTCTCCACCAGCATGCTTCACTCAACAGTGAGTTCCACCTTCTGGAACCTTGTCACGGCAAATTACACAACAAACTTTGTGAATTACAACCCGAATTCAGCCGCAGTAGAGTTCAATGCTGTCCGAGGAAGTTTCGAAATGATATGCACTGGAAAAATTAAAACCTACCCTGCGAGCACAGTCTTTCCGGTGCCGGTTTCGGTGGTTCAACTATCCAGCTCCGCCGGCGACGTTCTGGATAACATCAAACCCAATGTAGTTAACGCTGCAATGGACGAATACCTGAAACTTCTTGAGCAAAAAGAAGAAAAATTGCAGTCGCTTAAGGACAGCGGCGTTGCTGCGGGATACATCGAACTCTTTGAAAATGTTATTGATCAAGCCAAAGCTGAAGCTGCTCAAGGATACGTGAACAACGCAGTTGCACTCTTGAACGCGTTATCAGTCTCTAATGAGCCTGCTTCTTCAGTAATGGAATCTCTTTTCCTGCCATTGATCGTGGTCTTGGCGGCAGTAGCGGGCGCGGCGGGATTCATGTTCCTGAGGGCTAGAGGCAAAATCAAATACGTGCTGCTAGTTCTCGAAGATCAAATCAAAGATTTGGAAGGGCTAACAATGCGGGCGTCAAAAATTGACAGAACCCTGTCATCCAGTCTCGACAGCGTTAAAGACCGGCTAAAGAGTTTAGTTGGGATGTGAAAACACGAAGATATACCAAAACAGCGTGCAGCTGATAGGACTCGGTTCCGCAGGAACCAACATCGTAGAAGCCTTCTTAGAAAACAAAAAAACAATGGAATTAATAGAGAACGAGATTACACGTCTTTCTCTGTTGGCTGTAGACATCGCGGATCCTGAAATCAGAGCCTTACAGGAAACCAACGAGAAAATTATGAAAACAATGGCTAAAGCAGGCATACCCAAAGAAAGGATGCGTCTATCTGCACAATCAGTAAAGTTCCCAACCGCAGAAGCAATGTTCGACTTCATTAACCAGAAATATAATGAATATCTGGTAGGCGAAGGCGCCAAACTTAACTTTCACCCATGGCTTAATTCAACGATGGCTATACCGCCGATGGCAGGCGGTGCAGGCAGGAGAAGAGCATTAGCCAAAGCGATATACGCTCTGAATTACTACCAACTAGGCATAATCAGAACCCTAATAAACTCATTCAAAGAACAAGCGCTTTCATCAATAATCACGCCAACCGTGCTTTTGCTATATGGCTTAGGCGGCGGCACAGGAAGCGGCGTATTCTTCGATTTCGCACGGCATCTACGAAAAGTCTTGGGCTCAGGCGTACCCATAATCGCCTTTGTAATAGCTCCATGTGGCGGCGATGACCCTCCCGCGAAAGGCTGCTCAGCCTTCACAGCGATGAACGAACTCTCTCTTTTATTGAATAAGGATTACAACGAGTACGTAGTCAAAACCTACGGCGAATGTTACCGTAATCCCTTGAACGCGCTCATTTACTTGCCGCTGTTGCCTGCTTACACCAAAGTAGGCAACATTGTTGCTGCCCGAAGAGAAATGGACGACATGATAGTGGACATGCTCTATGTTTTGATGGATTTTGACTTGGCTGACCTCTTAGGCGGAATAGGCACAGAGGTTGGACTCACAGACAACTACGTCCACACACTGGGTATGTTCAAAGTTGTATACCCGATGGATGACTATATTTCTGCTTTGAAACTGAACTTCGAAAAACTAGAGCTACTGCGTGAGATTAGACGGGAAAAACTTGAC
This sequence comes from Candidatus Bathyarchaeota archaeon, assembly GCA_026014705.1. Classification (GTDB taxonomy): domain Archaea; phylum Thermoproteota; class Bathyarchaeia; order Bathyarchaeales; family Bathycorpusculaceae; genus JAOZHU01. Next base: position 32,221 of record JAOZHU010000021.1, read on the forward strand.
ATCCTAGATAAAATTCATGAAATAATAAAAATCAGCAACGAAGAAGCACGAAACTTGTACAAAAACTACCTCATCAAAACGGGCACTTACGCCGAGGAACAGTTTGAGGAGAAGCTGAAAGCAATCATTTACAATAATCCAAGACTTGAAGAGGATTTGGAGTTGCATGTCAAGGGTATAGAGCTTCAAGCGAAAAACTGGATGAGCGAACTGATGAGGTATCTGTCAACAATTAAACTGATGGGCAAGAGTGGACCAATAGAAGATGCCATAGTGAATTTGACGCTTCACAAAGAAGGCTCCAGAAAACTAGACAACTTGGAAGGCTTGTTAACGCGCTTTACGAAGACGCACCGTGATTTCTCCGAAAGAAAGACCGCCATCTTTGAACGGCTAAAACAGCTTATTCCAAGCTCACAAGTGTTCACAGTTAGACAGAAGAGAATTCTGGAGGATTTCATGAACTTGGGCGAAATCGCGGACAAGGCGCTTAACATTCTCAAATTCTATGACGAAACACGATATTTCGTTGACGCCCTAGTCAGATACTACGAAGTTCTCCCCGAATCTGAAGCTGAACTGAAAGATTTAAGAAACATCCAGTCTGAACTGGCAACTATTTACCTCATCGTGCAACTGATGCTGCGAACAGCTTCCGACGAAGCGAAAATGATTGACGAATACCTTGCCTTCCTGAATGGAATAATAGGGCGCTTTATGGATAAGAAAGGCATTGTAGACTGCGAATTGATGAGAATACAAGAAACAAAGAAAAGACGAGAATTTGACAAACTGAAACAAGAGCGCGAGATAAGAAAAATCTTCAGCACAAAAAGATACGCGAAAGAACAGCTTATCCAAATTGAAAGAGACCTGAAAAGAATCCACGAAGAAGAAGCCTACGTCTGCGACCAACTTGACAAAATTGACAACGTGATTAAGCTATATGATCAACTGGGCAAAAAAATTGAGGTAACTTCGGAATATCGGAAGAAACTCAACAAGATAGTGGATCTGCAGAGAGAATACGAGGAAAAAATCGCCGACATAACTCAGCCGAAGAAGTACTTCGAGAAATCCGCTGAACTCACCGAAAACGAACAACTAAAGATAATCTTTAAGATACTAACCGAACAGGAAGAGACGCTGACCAAAGACATAATCATCAGCGAAATCTTGGACATGGAGCACTACAAAGATTACATGAAGAGCCTCATACGAGTATTCAAGACGCCAAGCGTGATGGGATTCAAACCGACCTACAAATCCGACTACATCTGGGTAACTGTGCAGGCTCCTCCGAAACTTTGGAGCGAAGATTTGACCCAGGAAATCTACACTGCGTTGGCGGCTTACGTCACCAGCGAGGTTTCAAGAACAATAACCGTGCGCGTAATTGAATCTCGTGAACCATGGATAACCAGAGTGCTAGTCGTCGCGGGAAGAGGAAAAGCGGAGCATCTTGAAGCGTTTGATGAAATGCAACTGCTATATAACAAGTCTAATGATTTCGAGAGAAGCCTCTCACGTTCGTACCTACTGGAACATGGCGTCTCAGCGAAACAGATAATCGCAGAATTAACCAATAACAACAACGACAAGAAGAAATAGCCGTTAATCAGATGCGGTTCTCAAGCCTTAGCTGTAACTAGACTCTTGACTATGCCTTTCCACTCTTCTTCTTTTATCCAGCCTTTTTTTATCGCCTGATTTTTTGTTGAACTAACTTTCTTCTCCAGCGCAATGAACATCTCAGTCAAATCAAAACCGCCAACGAACATCACCAAGTCTATTCGGTCGCTAACATCTTCCACGAAGAGCGGCTCAGTCACGTAAATGGAGCTGAGGCTGGCTCTCTTCTTGAACCAGTTAGCCACTGTCAGTTCAATTTTTCCCCTCGAAAGCTTGTCCTTGAAATGCAGCGGCATACGAAGAAGAACATAAAGAACCGAGGCAGTCGACAGTTCAAAGGTCAGAAAAGGATTAAACAAAGCCGCGTTGAAAATATTTTCCAGCGACCCATAAATGCTGAAACTGGCTCCTGTCGCCGCAAGCATCGTGAAAATCTTCACATTAAACGCCCTAGACAACTCGGACAGTTCTTGCACCCACGTGTCCTTAGTCAGCATCAACCCCAGCAAATAGTTGACAACGCCATTACCCGCTATCGTGGAGCCGCTCCGGTCAACACCCACATACGCCTCCAAGCGGTCTCTGTCAATTAACACTAACGGCGTAGTCTCCATCGCTGCACATGCCCCTATCGATGAAAACGCGTTGAAATGCACATCCGAGGGCTGCACCTTCGAAGGCAACACAACCAACGCCGCTGAACTCGTGCCCCATTCCGCGAACTGCGAAATCAAAGCAGGCAACAAGGCGCTGCCGACACCGTCCCAGATGGACGACACAATCAAAGCGTCACGTTGTTTATCGGCAAGTTTGTTTTTTAGACGCGTCATGAACGCGTCATTTTTCGCGAGATGCGGTGTGACATGAAACCAAAAATGCGTGTCAATTTTCTTGTCTAAACCCAAGATGCTGTAGGGGTCAAGACGTGCTTGGCTCCATTTGGAAATCTCTTTGGCAGATTTGTCAATAAATATTGGCAACGTTTCGTCTGTTTTTTCTGAATATGGCCCCTTTAAAAGAACCTTCACTGGGTACTCACCGATGCAGATAATGGCATGGTTAGGCAGCAGCGGCTTCAACAGTGCAATGTGCTTTCCGATGCTTTCCAGAACTTCAAAATTTTGTTTGCAGTTTTCCATGAGTGTTATCCACAACAAGCTTTAAGAGTGGATTGGTAAAATAAGGTTTTAGGTCGTAATACTTGAAGCCAGCAACCGAAGTAGCTCCTTCTCGTGGGCGCAGGTGGTTCAGGAGAAAAAAAGAAAAAAGTAAAGAGAGAAAACAGAAAGAGTCAACGCTTGAGCCGGCTCCGCTTAAGATGCTCACGTTCATCATAACACTTGCTGGCATGGCGTTAGGCTTGTCGCTTATGCCGCTCTTCCCGCAGCCCCTGCCAATTGTTCTGGCATTCTTGGTAGCTTTAGTAACATTCAAGAAACCAAGATTTGGCATGCCCATTGGAACATTGCTTATTGGGTTAGGCTTGATGTATCAGTTATCGACAGTGAATTTCATTGCCATGCTGGGTGACTCGTTAACTCGTGGCGCCGTGGTTGTAGTTCTGCTTTTCTTGTTTGTTGCTCTCCCAGCCATTTTCTGCCGCTACAAGCAAGCTATAGCTATCAACATGGGCATCCTTGCGGCTATTTCGCTGTTTTCGAACCAAACCTATTTTCTGGCAATACCCTTAATTTTCGCTTCAGTCGTGCTCTTCAAAAAAAGTTCAGGGCTTACAGTGGCATACTACGTCTTGATTTCAGTGCCCCTGATGATGATGCAGTACTTGAACTACATCTTGCAGATAACGGAAGAGGAATGGTGGAGAGTACCAGGCGCCAGCCCACCCATTTATGTCCCGCTAACCGCGATTTTCAAAGAACTACAGCAGTCAATGCTCCAGTTCAGGCTGTATGACACCTCCAAAGTCGTGTACGCTATAATCGATCAAGTCACAGTAACTCCTGAACCCGCGAGGCTCACAGTGAGCACAGTTCTGAGACAATATCTGGACTCAGTTCCAGGCATTTTCCTTTTCTTAGCCATCGTAATCGGCGTAGTTTTTGCCATTTCGTTTGTTACCCGCTTCCTCATAAAGGGCGGCTTATCAGAAATGGAGAGGTTTTTCCCAGCTTTCTTAGCAACCAGCGCTACCGCATTGTTCTTTATTCTATTGAACGTCCTGCAAGGACCCTTAGCGTTTAGAGCGGACATCACCGGCGCCCAGATAGCATTAGGCATGGTGGCAGCTGCTTTATTCACTTTGCCCACGGCTTTCGTGGAGTATTCACCTAAAACGAAGGCAACAGTGGAAATGATCATCGAAAAAGCTCGAGAACTCATGACTAAACTGCAAGGTTTTGAAATGCTGCTGAACGAGACCAAGAGCAGCCTCCCAATAAATGTTAGCCCTATTGAGGGCAAAATGCTTGTTATTAAGGACAAACTCGACGATATTATTCGCAGGACAACTGTGAACTCATACAACTCCGCTGAACTGGACAAAAAATTCAGCGAGCTAGAACCTGGCTTAAGCAAAAAGATAGACGACTTATTCTCCGAACTCAGTGTTACCTTAGGCGAGTATCACGTGTACGTCAACTGCGAGTACTCGACATGGATAGGAAAATTCAGGGACATGGGCTTGGAGGTTGACCCTACTGCACAAATAGGTTTCCAAAAAGACTTGCCTGTCGAACAGAGAATAGAACACATAAAAAAAGTCTTTGAAAGCGGACACCTTCTCGCAGGCGAAGTAATTAACGTCTCCGAGCAGATTTATGAGACCATTCGGTCCTTGTACGACACAAGCCTTCCTGAAGAAAGCCAAACCGTCGCTTTTGCAAAGCAAAGACTCATGGAAGGAGCGCCTTGGAGCGCTATGGATGCACTTTTTACTGCTTGGAATAATTGGCGGAAGCAATACGGCGCTAAAATTGCCCTGTCTTTGGATGCACTCCAGAGTTCTTTAGCGCCTATTGCTAAATTGCGTGCTCAGCGTGAGCGGTTATTGCCCGTTATAAGCGGTGACCTTTCGAAGCTGTTGGATTATTCTGAAAAGGCTGAGGAAATCGAGCGTTGCATTGAGAAACCGCGTGGTATCCTCAGCGTTATCGCTATCCGAGACCTTCTGAAATCATCTTTAAACATTGCTCGCGAGGTGCTTTCGATTCTTCACTCAGATATTGAAGCTAAAGAAACAGCAATCGAAGGTCTTTTGCCCACGAAAGATTATTTGTGGGAGAGGAACGTCACTTTGAGAAAACGAATGGCAAGCGCGTTGGAAATAATCTGCAAAGCAGAGCAGGATAAGCTGGATGAAGTTCTGGAAAGCATGCCTAAAGCCTTGGCGGATATAAATGAATGCGTGGAAACGATAGTCAAGTACGCTGAGAAGAAAGAGTTTTTGCTGAACTATCCGATAGCGGAAATGGCTATTGACGATTTGCTCAGGCAGAAGAAGCGCGTCACCGTTCAAGACCTTCCGTTTGACTCCAAGTACGCGGAGGAGTATCTCAGGCTGTTCTATTGTCAAAGATTTAGTGAGTTTTCTTTTGACGACACAGACCTGACGCTTGTGAGGAGAGCGAAAACGTGAAACTCAGGGAACAACAAGTGCAAAAAGCAGTTTCGGCAGAATCCGTTGCGAAAGCCCGTTTGAGAAATGTGGGTAATGGCACAATCGAATTTGGCGACGTTGCCATCAGATTTTACGTGGAAAAGGGACACCTTAAAAAGCAGAAAAAGCTTGCCAAGGAAATCCCATTTATCGAGGTCGAGAGCATAGAGCGCGTTGAAAACGAGCTGAACATTACGTGGAAAGGAGGCGTTGATAGATTCGTCTTGGACCGCCCAGAACTTGCAGAGGCAATTCGGGCGAAAATGATTGAAGTTTTGGATGCGCAGAGAAAAACCTTGGAACACAAAGAAGAGGCACCGAAACAACAACGAAAAGAGCTTGCTCAAGCTGTCAGCAACTCCATAAAGATTGCAGATTCATTGTTTGATATTTTACGAAGCTTACATGGGCGGGTTGACTGGAACCGTCTAGAAACTCGCTTCAAAAGTTCCAGAGAAAACTTTAGGTGCTTTCCACATCAAGAAGGCGCAGTGGACTTGGACGTTGCAAAGCTTTCTTCAGTTATAAAGGAGCATCTTCCAGAAGAAATTTCTAAAGAAGCATATGGCATCTTAAAAGCAGTGTTTGACTATTTCAAAGGGTTAGCTTCGGAAGGCGATTCACCCAGCCACGTTCATCCAACTAATGACGAAGCAAAAAAGGTGGTTCTGGCATATTACATTTTGAACGACATTGCCTTGGGCATAATGGTTGAGGATGAAGAAGTTGACAGAGAGCGCAACGAACTTGTGAAGTTGCTGGATGAATTGGCAAAGGTTACAGGCTTAGCCACAGACACTGCAGCAATTAAAGATGCTATCAATAAACTGAATGCAGAAACGGACAGAGAACGCGCCATTGAGGAAAGCCGAGCGCTCTTCGTTCAGCAGTTAAAGGCACTTATAACAGCATAGGCTCTTCGCTTTAGAGAAATTTGTGATCCAGCTGGCAAGTTGCCATGAGAACTATTGAAAATGTTGTTTCATTTCTTGGAGAGTTAGCGTAGCTATGTTGTTTTCCTTCAATATTTGCTCAGCCTTGTTCAAATCGTTAACCCTCAGGATCAAAGCAAATTTCCCATCTGTATGCACAGCAGATGAATAAGCATATTCAATGTTTAAACCGCTCTTGCTCAGAATCTGGGTTATATTGGACATTGTCGCTTTTTCAGTTATCAAAACAGCGACTACTTCAATATTCTTCTTTGACTTTGCAAGGTTAAAATCAGCATCTTCCAGAATCTTCGTGGCTTTTTCAGGGTCATCAGTCACCATACGAACCAACCCATATTCGCCTGCGTCTGCAATTGATAAAGCGAAAATTTTGATCTGGCGCTTGTCAAGGTGATTCATCACTTCAGACAGTGAGCCTGGTCTATTATCCAGAAAGACGCTAACTTGCTGTACGTGCACATGCGACACCGAAATCAAGTAGATTCAAACAATATTTATATCTTCACATTCCCTAACACTTCATCCTTCAAAATCGGAGAATGCGAAAGTGCTGAGGTGCGTGGAAATCTCAAAAGAGTTCGGAGGACTTCAAGCATTAAAAAAAGTGGACTTAACGGTTCACGAAAACGAAATTGCGGGTCTTGTTGGACCTAACGGTTCTGGAAAATCGACACTGTTGAACGTTATCAGCGGCGTTTACAAACCAGACACAGGGAAAATTTTGTTCATGAACGAGGACATATCAAAACTTCCGCCATACAAAATTTGTGCTAAGGGAATAGCAAAGACTTCTCAAACTGTGCAATCCTTCCCGGCCATGACTACAGTCGAAAACGTGCTTGTAGGCGCGCTTTTCGCTAAGACAGAAGGCAATAAGCAACGAGACCCAGTGGATAGGGCTATGGAGCTTCTAAAAATGGTGGGTTTGAAGGAAGACAAATTCAATATTCCCGCTAAGACTCTGAACGTGGTGGAGTTGAGGCGCGTTCAGCTTGCCAGAGCCTTAGCCACGGAACCTAAATTGCTTCTTTTGGACGAGCTTCTAACTGGTTTAACTCCCAAGGAAAGCGACGAAGCCATCGCCTTGGTGAAGCAAATAAATAAGCAGGGCGTAACCGTGCTCATGGTTGAACACGTGATGAAAGTAATCATGGGCTTATGTAGCCGGGTAACCGTCCTGCATCACGGCGAGAAAATCTGTGAAGGAACGCCCGGTGAAGTTTGCACCGACAAAGACGTGATACGCGTTTACTTGGGCAAGAAATTCTCGTTAGACGAGGAATAAAAATGCTGGAAGTTGAAAAAGTTTCTTCAGGCTACGGCATGGTTCAAATACTGTGGGATGTCTCATTCAGAATAAACGCAAAAGAAATAGTCAGCATAATTGGTCCGAATGGCGCAGGCAAAACCACGCTTGTAAAAACCATAGTTGGCCTGCTGCCGTCGAAAAACGGGAGTATTCGATTCAAGGGCGAAGAAATAGGAAAACTGCCTCCATATGAGATTGTCAAGAAAGGCGTAAACATGATTCCAGAGGGCAGAGAAATTTTTCCACGAATGACTGTGGAAGAGAATTTGCGTTTAGGCGCCTATGTAATTGCTGACAAAAACAAGGTTAAGGACTCAAAAGAAAGAGTTTACCAGATTTTCCCTGTTTTAAAAAAGAAAGAGAAACTTTTAGCCCAGAACCTAAGCGGCGGAGAGCAACAAATGCTGGTTATCGGCAGAAGCTTGATGGCGAACCCTGAGCTTCTGATATTGGATGAACCCTCGTTAGGTTTGGCGCCTATAATTGTTGAAAAAGTTCTAGACACTCTGACCAAGATAAACGAGGATGGCGTAACCATACTGCTGGTGGAGCAGAACATCCGCGATAGCCTAAGCATAGCCGACAGAGGATACGTTCTTGAAGAAGGCAAAATTCTTATAGAAGGCAAAGGCAGAGAACTGCTATCTAATGACCATATAAAGGAAGTCTACTTGGGTATTTAACGGAGAATTCCCCCCATGAACGAAACGTATTGGAACGAAAAAATCGAAACCATGCCACGAGAAGAACTCAGGAAGCATCAATTCCGACTACTCAAAGAAAAAATAAAGTTTTGCTACGAAAAAACCGCCTTCTACAGAAACAAATTCAAAAAAGCAGGAATAACCCCTGAAAACATAAAAACTTTGGAAGACATCCAGAAAATTCCCTTCACAGTAAAAAACGACTTAAGAGACAACTACCCACTCGGAATGGTCGCAGTGAATTTGGATGAAATTGTTGAAATTCACGCCTCAAGCGGCACAACAGGCAACCCCATAATCGGCGCATACAGCAAAAGCGACATGGAAGTCTGGCAGGAACTAATGGCAAGGTCACTCTACACGACAGGCGTCAGAAGACAAGACGTAACACACATTGCCTACGGCTACGGCTTGTTCACAGGCGGCTTAGGCTTTCACTATGGCGCCCAGAAAATAGGAGCAGCAATAATTCCTGCTGGAGGCGGAATGACCCAGCGACAGATAAAACTCATGAAAGACTTAGGCACCACGGTTTTGTGTTGCACCCCGAGTTTTGCAGTTTACCTCGCTGAAACCATGATAAAAGAAGGCGTGAACCCTCGGAAAGACCTCAAACTGCGGATAGGTCTCTTTGGCGCAGAGCCTTGGTCTGAAAGAATAAGAGAACGCATCGAAAGCGAACTGGGAATAGATGCCTTCGACGTGTACGGCTTAACCGAGTTATGCGGACCAGGAGTTTCAATAGAATGCACTGAACATAATGGGCTGCATATTTGGGAAGACCACTTTCTCGTGGAAACCATTGACCCAAACACTGGCGAAGTATTGCCCGCTGGCGAAGAAGGTGAATTAGTATTCACGGCTCTTACAAAGACGGGGTTACCCATCCTTCGGTACAGGACGCGGGACATTTCAGTCATCGACAAAGAAAAATGCGCTTGCGGCAGGACTCACTGTCGGATGATGCGGGTACGAGGAAGATCAGACGACATGCTAATCATAAGAGGCGTTAACGTGTTTCCGTCTCAGGTTGAATACGTATTACTGGGCTTTCCAGAATTAGCCTCGCAATATCAAATAGTCATCGACAGACCTGAAGCGCTGGATGTCTTTTCCATAAAGGTGGAATTAACAGAGAAAACTTTGCAAACACAAGTAGACTTAACCGCGTTAAAGAGCAAAATTATAGAAAAAATGCATAACGTCATTGGGCTTTCACCGATTATTGAGCTTGTTAAGCCTGGTGAAATTCCTCGAACTGAGGGAAAAGCGAAAAGGGTTTTGGATTTGCGTTCAGGCAAGATTTGAAGGCTTCGTCAGCATGGGTTCAAAAATTGCAGACGGCAAACCGAACAGTTTCGTTTTGCTTAACGGAGACGAGGCTATTGCAAGAGGCGCCGTGGAAGCCAGCGTTAAAGTAGCCGCTTCATATCCTGGAACGCCTGCCACTGAAATTCTGGAAGCTCTTGCTGAAGTAGCGAAGACTTTTGGAATATACGCTGAGTGGAGCGTTAACGAAATTGTAGCTATGGAAGTAGCCGCTGGTGCTTCGATGGCAGGCGTCAGAGCCATAGTGTCGATGAAGCATGTTGGGTTGAACGTGGCTGCTGACGCGGCTATGACACTGGCTTATACGGGCGTGGAAGGCGGCTTGGTTATTGCTGTCTGCGACGACCCAGCTTTGCACAGCAGCCAAAACGAGCAGGACACGCGGTATTTTGCGTTGCACTCCAATTTGCCTTTGTTGGATGCGGGTAGCCCTCAAGAAGCCTTAGACATGTCCCGTGAAGCCTTCCTCGTAAGCGAGAAGCTCCAGTTGCCAGTGATTGTTCGCCTGACTACGCGGGTGGCTCACGGCAAAGCAAGGGTAAGAATCAGGGAAGTTGCCAGAAGTTCCCGAAAACCAGAGTTTGACAAGAACATTTCCAGATGGGTCATGGTGCCTTCCAACGCCATAAAGCAGCATAGAGCTCTGAGGGAAAAACTGGAGATAGCAGCAGAACTCGCGAACAAGTCCGAGTTTAACATCATTGAAGACAACGGAAAAGAAATCGGAATTATAGGAAGCGGAATAGGCTACTACTACGCAAGGTCGCTTCTGGATACGAGCCAGTTTTCTTGGCTGAAGCTGGGTTTCGTTTATCCTTTCCCAAGCGAACTGGTCAAGAAGTTCGCGTCTAAAGTGAAAAAAATAATCGTGGTAGAAGAATTAAGACCCTACCTTGAAAGCAACATCCAATGTTTGCATGTGGACATTCTCGGGAAAAATAAGTTAGGACTAAGCGAAATCGGAGAATTCACACCTGACACATTGAGAGACGCCTTTGCGGAGTTAGGTTTATGCGAAAGAACTGCGCTTGAAGAAACACTGGATTTGCCGCCTCGTCCGCCAACACTCTGCCCAGGCTGCCCTCACAGGGCTTTCTACTACGCATTAAACACTGTTAACCAATTTGTCAGTTGCAAACCCGAAAAATGCATAGGCTGCGACATATGCGAGTACGTCTGTTCATTAGAAAAAGAGAAATCCTTCAACCCAGTTAAATCCAGAATCCGCGCTGTGAGACTTGACGCTCTGTCTAACATGGCTGTAACTTGCCGAGTATGCAAAGATGCGCCCTGCGTTACAGCTTGCCCTAAAAACGCGTTGAGGCAATCAGTTGAAAGCGGCATAGTGACGGTTGATGATGAAAAATGCGATGGATGCGGCTGGTGCATCGAAGCCTGCGAGTATGGCGCAATAACGTTGCATCGTGATACGCGAAAAGCCCTTGTGTGCGATACATGTGGCGGCGAGCCATTGTGTATTCAATGGTGCCCTGAAGGTGCTCTGAATTTTGGAGGAAAAACCACTGATAAAATTGTCACAGGCGACATAGGTTGCTACACGCTTGGTTGTTTGCCGCCCGTGAACACGGTGCAGACCTGCTTGTGCATGGGTGGCGGAATTTCGCAGGCGGCAGGTATGGTTCACGCCGGAGTAAAAGATAAAGTGTTTGCAGTTATAGGCGATTCAACGTTTTTCCACGCTGGAATGCCTGGTTTATTGAACATAGCTTACAACAAGGCGAACGTCTGCGTGATTATTCTAGACAATCATGTGGTGGCTATGACTGGGCATCAGCCTACTCCTGGTTCTGGAAAAAACGCGTTAGGTGAAGATGCCAAAATAGTGAACCTCGCCGAGATTGCACGGAGTCTCGGAATTGAAAAAGTGGAACTTGTCGACCCGTACGATGTTGAGGGAACAAAGAAAGCCATTCGGGATATTATGGAGTATAATGGTCCTTCTGTCATTATTGCTCAGAGACCTTGTCCGCTTCGGCTTGAGCGTGGTCCCGCAAGGGAGGTTTTGAAAGAATGCAATGCATGCGGCGTATGCGTGGAGGCTTTCGGCTGCCCCGCGATTTCTCTCACCGCGGAACGCGCCGAGATTGACCCCACTCTCTGTTATGGTTGCGGCGTCTGCGAAACGATATGCCCCTTTAAAGCGATAAGGAGCACGGCCTAAATGAAGCTGGACATAATTTTTTCCGGTGTAGGCGGTCAAGGCGTCGTAGTTATAAGTGACATTTTCTGCGAAGCAGCCCTCATTGACGGATTTGATGCTGCAAAAGCGGAAATTCACGGAATGGCACAGCGAGGCGGCGCAATAGGCGCACACGTTAGAATCGGCGACAAAGTGGAAGCACCGTTGATAGAGAGCGGAAAAGCAGACATAGTGGTTGGGTTTGAAGTACTCGAGACTGCTAGAGCCTTGCCTATGCTTAAGCCTAAAGGCACCGTGGTGGTGAATACTAAGTACTTGCCGCCTAACGCTGCGTTGGCATGTTCCGGTAAACCTCTGAGCCAAGAACAGTTGTTGAGCCTAATACGGGCAAGAGCGGGTGTTGTTCATGAAATTGATGGCTTCGCCATCGCGAAAAAACTTGGAAACATGCTGGTTGTTAACACTGTTCTCCTCGGTGCATTATCGGCGCTTCCAGAAAACCCTGTGCAGGAAGCGTCTTTGAAGAAGGCAATGGCTAGTCGTCTCAAGGAGAAACACGTTGAAGTAAACTTGAACGCTTTCCAGCGCGGAAAGGAAAGTGTGAAATTTAGATAGTTTTATTAACCCATTAATTGCAGTAATGAAAAGGATTTAATTCAATAATAAAGGAGAAAACTGAGACATTGGTAAATAAGAAAGTACTCGGACTGATAGTTGTTGTAATTCTCGTTGCCGCTGTTGCAGTAGCAGCTTTGCAAATGAACCTGTTCCAACCCGCCCCCTCAGCTGAAGCTCGACCGATCAAAATAGGTTTGGTTGCTTGTTACAATAAGGCAGAAGGTCAGGACATGGACCGCGCAGCAAAATTGGCAGTTGAAGAAATCAACGCAGCCGGAGGTATTTATGTCTCTGAATGGCACACTAAAGTTCCAATCGAGTTAGTGGAAGTCAATACTGAAGATGACACACCTGCCAAAGCAGTGAGCCCTGTGACTCAAGCAGTAACTGAGACAGGCGTGGACTTGCTAATTGGAGGATACACCAGCGCAGGAACCCTCGCTAACCAAGTCGTAGCTATAGAACACCGTGTTCCTTACATAATAACTGGCGCTTCTTCAAATCTTGTTACGCGGCGTGGACCTCAAGCGAACTATGGCGGTTTGCCTGAAGGGGACACTCGGAGGATAGACGACGCAGAAGGAATGAGCTACATGTTCCATTATTGCACAACGACAGGTGACTACAGCAAGACGGTGGTTAATTTCTTTGCTGAAAAGATGAAGCCACTGCTTGATGATGAATTCGGATTTGCTGAGTCTAGAAAGTTGAGGCTAGCTATACTTTACCGTGATGACGCGTTCGGGAAAGGTGTTGTGTCAGATAGTAAATCGCTGATCCAGAGCAATAACTTGCCCATAGAGGTTGTCGCTGAAAGAGCTTACCCGACGACGGCCACTACTTTCCAGACTGATCTTACAGCCGTTAAGGCCGCTAAGCCAGATGCAGTGTATGTGGTGGACTTCATCGCGAACACAGCGGAAATCATCAAAGAGGGACAAAGGGATGTTGGATTAAATACTGTGTACATTGCTGTTGAATGCTGCGAAGACCCACAGTTCTACACGCTTTTAGGAAACTACGGCGACAAGCAACTGCTGGAGTCAAAATTTGCCCCGTATGCTGGACCACCATATTACTTGCCGATGATTACGACTTACGTTGCAAGCTATCAGCAAAAGTATAACACTCTTCCGGGAATGATGGGTGCAGACACATACGACGCCTTCTACATCGCTAAAGACGCGATTGAACGTGCAGGTTCGGTGGATAAAGCCAAAGTCAGAGATGCATTGGAATCGACCGCTATGGATCAGATGCTGATAATGACACAAACGGGCAAGATACAGTTTAGCACTGGAACAAACTACCATGAGATTTCAGCAGTGACTTTCATTGAGCAGCTTGTGTGGAATGCAACTCTTGGCGAATGCCGCTCGGTAATAGTGTATCCTGAAACTGCGCCAGTCGTTGGCACATTGAAGCAAGCAGACTTTGTCCTGCCTGAAGGTTACCAGCCGGGAAGCACATAATTTTCTCAACCAATATCCCCTTTCTTTCTTTTTGGCTGAATCTCGGATGTTTTAAATAGTAAACATGAGCTAATAGGTGAGGTTGAATCGGCATGTTCACCCTTTCGGGAATAGTAGAAACGTTGCTGTGGGGAGTGGCTAACGGTTGCATCTACATACTTTTAGCCACAGGGTTAAACATAATTTTCGGAGTAATGAAACTCGTCAACTTTGCCCACGGTCAACTGCTGATGATTGGCGCTTACGTAGCTTTCGTTGCTTCGACCGCGCTTGGTTTGAACGCGTATCTGGCAATCCTCGTTGCCATGGGCGCGGTTGCTGTGATTGGGATTGGGCTTGAACGTTTTACTTTCCGCAAAGTTCTCGGGACGGACAAGTTGAACGAAATCTTCGTTAGCCTCGGATTAATCTACGTATTTGAGAACGCCGCGATTCTCTTGTGGGGAAATGACAGCCAACGGATTGTAAGTCCTTATGAATCGCTGCGGCTTTCACTTGGCGAAGTGGCGATAGGCTATGATCGCATATTCGGTGTGCTAATTGTAATTGCGATACTGATCGCGCTTTTCTTGCTGATGAAGAAAACTAAGATTGGTTTGGCAATGAGGGCAACAAGCCAAAAAAGCGATACTTCAATGCTGATGGGGATAAACATCGAAAAAGTGTACATTTTCACGTTTGCTTTGGGCGCTGCTTTGGCAGGTGTTGCAGGGGCGCTTTACGGCATAATATTCCCTTTCAACCCGTACATTGGTGCGTTGCCTACCATCAAAGCGTTTGCCATTATCATCTTGGGTGGGTTAGGAAGTATACCTGGCGCTGTAGTTGGCGGTTTGCTTTATGGCATAGCTGAGAATACGGCGGTCTATTTTCTAGGCGGCATATGGCAAGACGCTATCGCGTTTGCGTTGCTTATAGCTGTGCTTGTGCTTAGACCAACTGGGCTTTTCGGTGAAAAGGGTGAGTGAGATGGTGCTGGCGATAAAAGAATCGATCGCGAACACGTTTGGTTTTGTCAAGAATGAAGTTGTGGGTTTCTCGCGTTCTCGAATGTTTTACTATGTTTTGGCTGCTTTGGCGATTGCAGCCGTTGTTCCGTTGTTTACAAGCAGTTATGTTCTTAGTGAAGTGTTGACGCCTATGGTTATCTTTACGATTTACGCTTCAAGCTGGAACTTGTTGGCTTCTTCGGGGCAAGGTTCGCTGGGGCATGCTGCTTTTTTGGGCATTGGTGGCTTCGCTTCAGCGTTGCTTGTCATTAAACTTGGGATACCGCCGATAATCGGGCTATTCGTTGGCAGCGTGTTTTCTGCAGTGATAGGTTTGCTTATTGGTCTTACATGCGTTAGACTCAAAGCTTGGTTCTTAGGGATGGTAACGTTCGGTTTTTCTGTAATCGCTGTGACAATTATCAGCCAATTTGACGCGGTCACTGGTGGAATCATGGGGTTCCGAACTCCACTCATCGTTGAACGTGGGCTTCCCTTCTACTATTTGACCTTTGTTTTTGCGGTGATTTCCGTTTTTGCTATACATCTCATTATGAGGTCCAAGTTGGGTTTGGCTTTCCGCGCTATTCATGGGAATGAACTTGAAGCCAAAATGAACGGTGTCAATACCGCAAAGTATAGGTTGATAGCCTTCGTTCTCAGCACTTTTTTCGCGGGTTTAGCAGGGGGTCTTTACGCTCAGTCCATACAGTACATTCAAATCTCAATTTTTGAGCCGTACTATTCGTTCCTGCCTCTTATGATCTGCGTCATCGGCGGGTTAGGCACGTTGGAGGGACCGATAATTGGGTCGGTGATTATTGTGGCTATTGACAGGTACTTGCCGGGAATTGACTCTGCTTTGCAGTTTTTGAAGCCGTTATTTCCAAACGTAAGCTTTGTTGGACCGCCTCTTCGGATGCTGTTTTTAGGGTTGTTTCTGATTGTGATTGTTGTTTTTGCCCCTAAAGGCTTAACGGCTTTTATTCGCCGCGCGTACGCTTATTTTCGAGGAAAGCTTGTGACGGTGAAGGAACAATGAATCGGCAAGATTGTTTTAGAGAGCTTTTGGGCATTAAGGTTCTTGAAGTGAAAGAAGGCTACTCGAGAGTTTCCCTTAAAGTCGCGAGAGAGCATACAAACTTCTTAGGTGCTACGCATGGCGGCGCAATTTTCACCTTGGCTGACTGTGCGTTTGCGGAAGCCGTGAATTTTGGAGACACGCGGGCGATGGCGGTTCAGGTGAGCATAAATTTTCTTAGACCCAGTTCAGAAGGTGATGTGCTGATGGCTGAGGCGTCTAAAGTTTCGGAGGGCAAAACTTTTGCGCTTTACAATATTACTATTAGCCGCGAAGGCAAGTTGGTGGCTTTGTTTTCAGGGTTGGCGTATAAGCTGCCTGCTGAAAAGTAGCGTTTGCAGATATCGGGTTTCTCTGATAGCCTTTTTGAGTGAGCTTTTTTGTAAATTGGGTATTCTGGATAGTTTTAAATAGCGTGGGATTGCAAAATGGACGGGATGGTTGTCGGATGGAAAGTGAATTGTTGCAGAAGATTGCAGTTGAGACTTTGTCAAAAGAGGAGTGTGTCTGAAAGTTGAACGTGATTTTAATTTGCTGTCGACACTAGTCACGGGGTTGTCGTCGCCGAAAGCTGCAATACGCTACGGCTGTGCCAAGATATTAATGGATCTAAGCGCTGAATACTCCGAGGAACTGTACCCGTATATGGATGAAATTGTGGCGCTCTAGTCCGCCACTTTTGCGCTTTTTGGGCTAACTCCTTTTGGCTCGCAGAGCACTCAATGGGTCCCGTAATCTGTGTTTCAAATAGCATTGAAAAAATTTCTGTAACATAGAATTCTTTTTCGGAAAGGAGGTGTTTCAGTTTTTGGAACGGTTGTTTCAAAGTGTCCCTTAAGCTTCTCGTTGTGCATGTGCTTTTGCAGGTGGTGATCGAAGTGAAAAAAATGATTTGCATGATCGCAATCGCTGCAATGCTAGCCATGACCGTGTTCTGCGCAACAGCATCCGCCAAGAATGCCCTTGGACCAGCACCCAATTCAGGCGATGGCATCCCAGACGGCAGTGGGTTTGATGAGCCTAACGGACCTAATGCAGACGGTTATGGCGTTGGACCAGTCGGACCAGCACCTAATTCTGGTGATTGTATCCCAGATGGTAGTGGGTTTTGATTAAAATGGGAAAATCTGCCACTACCTTTTTCACTCCTTTTTTTTCATTTACTAGCTAATTGTTCCCCAAGTTTGGATAAGCTAGTGGGATTGGGTATTTTGAGTTTTGAAACGCTCGTTTCACAGTGTCCCTTAAGTGGCTGCTTGAAATATACCATATGTGTGGAATTAGATGATTAACAAAAGACGAATCTTGGCGTTTGCCGTTCTGACGACAATCTTGGTTTTGGTGACGCCAGTTTCTGCGATATTCGCTGCGCAGGGTTCAGCCTCAACTAGTAATGTGGCTGAACAGTTGGTTCGACTTGCCAACAACGCAGGACAGCAAGTTAAGAATTTGATTGACACAGTTTATGCAAACGAGACAGCTATAGAAAAAATCACTGAAGTTGAACTCCTTGATGAGTTGGAAGCAAACGTCACATCATATAATCAAGGGATAGTCACACTTGCCAAAGCTCAAAGTGCACTTGACCTTTTAGATTATAAGGGAGCAATTGGAAATGCAACTGAAGGTTTGGGTGTTTTTAGAGAAGTTTTCCAGTCAATTCACACTATCTTGAAAGAGGCGGGTCTTCAGATGGGTCAGTTAGTTGATGCTTATGGTTTGCTTGAAGCTTATAGTAGAGCAATTGAAAGAATAGAGCAGCTGAGAGAACTTCTGCCTGAAGAAGCTACGGAGCACAAGAGTCTTCTTGACCAAGCTGAGGCGCTGTTGGATATAGATGCTGCACGCGAGTTGCTTCTTGAAGGCAAAGTCTCCGAGGTCACGAGTGCACTGTCTGAGGCAAATCAGTTGATCTCTCAGGTTTATCAGTATTTAAAACATCAAGCTGAGGAATCCAACAATTACAGAGTCGCAGGATACTTGCAGGAAATGGAGCAAGCCAAAGAAACAATACGTGAGAGGTTCAGATACGCAAAAGGACAAGGAATAGATGTGGAGGCAATTTTGAAAGCACTCGGTTATCAAACTGAAACAGCTTTCATGAATGCCCTTGAAAACATGATCAAAACGGCACAGGGCAAAACTGGAGACATTGCCTCTGTAATTCAGGACCTTGAAGCGTTAGGTCAAATGGTTCGGCAGATGAATCAGACGCTTACGCAAGAAACCCATCGCTATCAAGAGCAGCATGGGGAGGGTGGAAGCGGCAATGGGGCTGGCGAAGGAACTGACAGTTCTGGCTCAGGAAGCGGTTCAGGAACAGGAACTTCTGGATCTGGCTCAGGCGAAGGTTCACAAGGCTCTGGAGCATCAAGTTCGGGAACGAGTGGTTCTGGAACGGGAAGCGGTAATAGCAGCTCAGGTTTTGGAAGCGAAACAGGTTCGAGCGGCAAAGGTACAAGCTCGAGTTCAAGCTCTGGTTCAAGTGGTTCAGGCTCTGGAAGCGGCGGAAAATAATCAGCAAGGCAAAAGCTTCTCAGCTTTTTCTATTTTTTAAGTTCCACTTGGTTCTCTAGCCCAACTTTTTTCACTTCAACTATCTCCAAGCGTTCAAGTCTTCTGACTAGGCGCCAGAGGCTAGTTCGTGGCATATCTGGAAATTGTTCCCTGAGTTCAGCTTCGAAGGCTTTGCCGCCTTTCTCTTTTATATAGCGGATGACTTCTTGGTCTTCTTTTCCTAGCTGAGGGTTATTCTTCAGAATTTTATTAAGACTAGGTCCTTTTCTCTTTCTATACAGGAGAAAAGCAGTAATGGTTGCTGCACTGGCTATTATGGCTGCTGC
This sequence comes from Candidatus Bathyarchaeota archaeon, assembly GCA_026014705.1. Classification (GTDB taxonomy): domain Archaea; phylum Thermoproteota; class Bathyarchaeia; order Bathyarchaeales; family Bathycorpusculaceae; genus JAOZHU01. The sequence goes on from JAOZHU010000021.1 coordinate 50,928, forward strand.
AGCAACGTACACGATTGGAAATCCTGTGGGTGGATTTGAATCGTCTTTCTGATATGGAAAGTCATCTGGTGTAAGCAGCGGCAGAACGTAGCTTATTTCCCATATACCTGGGCTTAGAGTCATGGTGATTGTGTTGTCTTTGGTTTCTATGGATAGGGGGCTTCCGCTCAAGTATATTACAGTGGAGTTTAGCGGCAGATTAACTGTGAGAGTGTATGAGCAGTTAGTGATTAATGACCATACTTCTGCCTCTTTGGTTGTTAAAGCCATAGTGTCATACTCTATCAAGAGACTCCTTGCGCCAAGGACGTATGCAGTCAAGTTGCTTGCGACTAAGTTGTAGTCTACTGCGGTGTTGTTTTCGTCAAGCAATAACAGATTCTGGGGTGATTCCGACAAAAGGGGTAAAGTTATCTCTGCTGTCCATGGCTCAAGCGTTAGCTGTTGTTTGCAGTGGGCTAATCCGTCTCGGTACAGCGTAAGCGTTGTTGATAGCACTTGGAACGTTGCTTGCCCACAAATAAAGGCAGAATTCGCCATAAGCATGAGGAAACAAACTAATAGAAAGATGGCTGTTATATTGAGGATTTTCATAGTCTTCTTTTACTAAGTTTGTTGGTGCTATTAATTTTTCTGCAGCCGTAATCTCTTTGGTGTATTCATTTTGACAAATTCAAAATTATGTGGAGGATATTTGGGTGAAACTGTCGTTTCAATTTTTGGAATGATTTTTCCGGCGTGTCCCTGAAATTAGGCTGTTTACACTAGTTTTGCAGGGATTTGGAGGTGAAATAGAATGAATAAACCTGTAAAATTGGTTGTTGTCTCCCTGTTAGTTTGCATGGTGGCTATTTCTGTTGGTTCGGCGGCAGCCCTGAATGGATATCAAAATGGAGATTTAGATCGAGTGCAGCTCAGAGAGCAGCTGCAAGATGGAAGTTGCTGTGAAACTGAAGTAGTAGCTGAGCAGCAGCGAGAAATGACGCAACAGCAGACACGAGAGCAACTGCAAGAGCAGCTACAGGAGCGATTGCAGGACGGAAGCTGCGGAGAAACCCAAACACGTACTGAACCTACACAAGAACAAACCCGAGAACAGCTGCAAGAGCACTTCCGAGATCAATTTAGAGAACGAAGCGGCGGTGAAACTGAAAAATTAGAAGAACCAGTTCAAGAGAGAAGCCAGCTAAGAGAGCAGGTCAGATATGGCAGATCGGAATAAACCTGCTAATTGGACGTGAGCTGGGTAGGCTTAAGAGCTAATGCCGCCGTACCTGCCTTTCTTTTTCTATAACGCGTGTGATTTTAGTTCGGGTTATTTTTTTCATATTACCGAAATGCATTAGAGTGTTCTGTTGCTACAATTGAAGATGGAAGCCATGGAATCTGGCAAGAAAGATGAGCAGGAGATTTTGGCTAGAATCCGCACCTTGTTAGCTTTAGAAAGGAACTATTTGGCCGAAGAAAGAACGGAACTCGCTAAATTTAGAACGGGCTTATCACTCGCTGTAATCGGTCCATCGGCAAGCGCATTTTTGATTTACATATTTTCAGTTTTTCCAATTGTGGAAAGGACACTGTTCGATTTGATTAACATTGTGTTCTTCTCAATCGTCACCGTTGCGGGATTATGGCTGTGCCTCAGCGCCCAAAGGCGACTCAATAAGATAAAACAAAAGAAAAAATCGCTAAGACTCAAAGAATCAGAAATAGTAAAGAGCAGCAAAGCTACAAAGGATCTCTTGGGCGACTATCTAAATTCCTAAGGCGCAAGGCGAAACAGCTCTCGGCATGCTAAATGTCACCAAGCAACAAAAAGCAGATAGAACATTCACAATCACCCACGTTGCTACGCGCTGGTTTTCAGTTAATCTAAAGAAAGCAATTTATTCAGAAAGAGAAGTTACATGATAAGAATAGTACCTCGGGTATTTGTGGTGGGGCCGCTGGGATTTGCTCCCGGCGGTCAGTGGCGACATCTCCCGCCGCCTCTTTTTTTTGAGTTGTTAAGGCTCTGCTTTCGGTTATCTGCGTTTTGATAATGTTGAAAAAGCAATTATGACTTAAATCTCGATGAATATATTAACGAAGACAGCTTTGAAGGTTAAAGAGGCTTAAAATGAATGAGAATCGATCCAATTAAATCGCTAGCTCTGAAGAAGGAGATTTTTATTTCTCATGGGAAAGACTTGAAGCCTTTGAACGAGCTGAAGGATATGCTTGTTAGTTTTGGGTTGACGCCGGTTGTTCTCAGCGAGCAGCCGAGCGGGGGGAAAACGGTGATAGAGAAGCTTGAAGCATACTCGGATGTTGGTTTTGCATTTGTAATTCTAACCCCTGATGATCTGGGTGGTTATGCTGAAACAGGAAGCGTATGGTCAAGACCGAAAAGGCTCAGAAAATTCCTAAGGACTGCTCACACGCGTCCTAGGCAAAACGTGGTTCTTGAATTCGGCTTTTTTGTGGGAAAATTGGGTCGCGACCGAGTCGCCTGTCTACTTAAGAAACCTGTTGAACAACCTTCAGACATGCAGGGCATAGTTTACTTAAGCTTCAAACAGACATTGGAAGAAATAAGGATGGAAATATCGAAAGAGCTCAGAGCTGCCGGATATGAAATTGCGGAGAAATCGGCTTGACAACCTGCTAATCAGCAATGGCTTTGTGCACTTTCTCGAATCCAATTTGTGCAGCGAACAACCCTTAAACTTTTATTCAGAACACAACGGAGAGGCATAATATGCTCAATTCAGAGCACGAACCTTTAATCAATGGTTTCGCCGATCCAAATTTTGAAGAAATAAGAGCCGAGTTTACGAAGAATTTTCTGACGAGAGGAGAAATAGGCGCTGCATGTGCAGTCTATCACAAGCAGAAGAAGGTTGTGGATCCCTGGGGCGGGCTACCGCGACACAAAAAAGACCCTGCCTTGGAAAGAGGATACCTTAGTGTGTCGCATCAACAACAAAAGGGCTTGCTGGAATTGCAGTAGCGGTGGCGCATTCCCGTGGACTCATCGGCTTCGATGAAACGGTTGCCACCTATTGGCCTGAATTCGCACAGAACAATAAAGAGAAGATAACAGTTAGGCAATTGCTGTCACACCAAGCCGGACTATGCGCTCTGGACAAGCCTTTGACTTACGCTGATGCAGCGGATCTTGATAAACGATCAGAAATTATTGAAGCTCAAAGACCTTTGTGGACTCCAGGAAGTAGACAGGGTTATCACGCAGTAACATTGGGATGGTATGAGAGCGAGTTAATCAGACGGGTGGATTCAAAGCATAGAAGTATCGCAATGTTTCTTCAAGACGAAGTTTGCAGACCACTGGGTTTGGAATTCTATATTGGTTTGCCGCCTGAAGTTTCGGATTCACGAATAGCTGAAATTAGGGCTTTTGGCCTTCCCGAAATTAGTGGAGGGATCTACAAAATGCCCCTTTCCACTGCCATGAGTTTTCTGAATCCACTGTCAATGACTTCAAAGGCGTTTAGCTTTCCCAAACCTGCAGGCAGCAGTGAGCAGCAGAAAAGGCGCAATTTTCTGTCTTTTGAGGGTCCAGGGATCAATGGGATTGGACAAGTTAGAAGTATAGCCAAGGCTTATAGTGCCCTTGTAACTGGTGGAGGAGAGTTAGGATTTAGAAAGGAAACAATAGAAGCCTTGACTGTTCCTTCAAACTCTGTTTCAAGGGTCTTGCGTGACGAGGTGCTAAAGATTAATACTTCTTTCTCAGTTGGTTTCGTAAAGCCTTTTTCCGCGTTCAATTTTGGCAGTGAGAATGCATTTGGAATGAACGGCACAGGCGGGTCAATTGGGTTCGCTGACCCCGATTTTCAAGTAGGCTTCGCGTATGCTCCGAATAATTGGCATTTTAGACTGTTTGATGACCCTCGACAAAAGGCATTGCTTGATGCATTAGCACTTTGTCTGAAAAGGATTTCTTAAGAAAGAATTAGGATTCAAGGTAGTTGCTAATGTAGGCGCTTCTTGGGACTTTTAACGGAAATTGCGAGACAAAGCATGTGCAATTAGTCGGCTTATTTCTGCTTAGTCCAGAACAAGTAAACTTTTGTCTGCAGCAACATTCCAACAACCTTTCCGAGCGGGAGTATCGCAAAATAGAATAGGCTGCTCAGCAAATACACCGATGCTTAGAGGAGCAAAGTGGCTTGAAGAAGTGGCTATTGGGCGTGGCTCTGCTTCTGGCTTTGGCTGTAGCGGCATTTGCCGCTTTGAGTTTCCAAGGCTTGTTTAACGGGGGTAGCAACGCCCCGCATTTGGATCCTGCCTCGTCAGAGGGAATGCTATTCGAGAAAGATCCCATTGTCTATGCTGAGCTTAGGAGGAACTCCTTCGATGAACGCGTGGCAAACAGCTCGATGTTCATGACTTATGCTGCAAAAGACTTCCTGGAATGGAAACTGTTTGGCAATATAACTGTATTGAATACTGGGACAGGCACATATAGGGCAGAACTTCTCAGCAAAGAGACGGTGCAGTTCTTTGGGAATTACTCGGCGGCCCTCCACGAGTTAGGTCTCGCTGTTCACAGCAAAGAGTATCTGAATATTGCCGGGAACTTGAGCCAAAACAACAAGGATACCGTAAACTTCAAGCCGCTCACAGACGTTGCAGGAAACCCCATAATCTTCCCAAAGCCTATTAGAGAATCCTGGAGTTTGGTTGACCAGATTAGGCAGCTGAAGGAATTAGGTTTTGACATTGAAAACTATCCAGACTTGGGGATGGCGCTCAGCTCGAAGGTGATTGAGAACAACTGGATTGCATTTGACGACCCTCGCGGAATCAAGTGTTATTCGCCTAGTCTCACTGTGAGTAGCACAGCATATTCTGATCTTACACAAACGCAATGGAAGCTATATCTTCAATTTAGCCCTCGCTTCGGAAGCAACACCGTTTACAACAGCTTGTCTTGGGACAATGTCGCTGAGCTGAAGAAGATCAGCTCGGACGAGGATGGATTGAGAACCGCCATCGCCTCAATATTCTATCTATCACCAACAGCTTACAATACAAAAGACGAAAAGCTCATGGATGGGATAGAGGCATCAAAGTTTAGTTTGCTTCAGGCAGCCGATCGATTCACCATTATTAGAGGTCTCTATCCTGAAGGGAAGATTGGACCTTGGGGAGATGATCCAAGAAACTCCTATTACACAGAAATGGGCGACAGAGTAGGGTGGGGGACCCCCAACGCTATTGGACACTTCTTAGGAATTGATACAAATATTTTAGGCGGCGTTGGCTGGGCAGAGGGGATAAAAATTTGCAGAAACAATAATGGCCCTGATGGATTTTTAGTGAAGAATTATCCTTCCTATGATTTGGCAAGATTCGTAATCGGTTATGAAAGAGTAATGGAAAATGCGCCAGAAAGTACTGTCATAGGTTCGTTGGCACCATCAGTTTTAAGGTTAGCAGGATTCCCGGTTAATCATATAGGTATTTCACCTGTACCTCCAGGAAACTCAGGTATGCAATATGCAGTTGGCATCACTCAAAACATTGTAAAAGAATTAAAGAACACGTTTTCAAATGAAACTTTTCTTCTTGGTCCCGGATACACTATTAGTATGTTCTCTTGTGCAGAAGGATTAAAGAAAGACGGCGTGAATGAAGCATCTGCCTATTTTGGAAGTTCAAGCATAAGACTTTTTAAAACACCATAGCGATATTAGGCGCAGAGAAGGGAACATTTAGAGCAGACTCCTTTACCACAAAATTGACCTCTGGATACACATTCTCCAGTTCCCGCATCAGCTCTTCGCATAACAGATGTCAGCACCCGTTTTTTACGCGGTGTGCTGGGAAAAGCTGGGTTTCTATCAGCTTCTCTCGAACGATGGAACTATAGAAATCAGGATACAAACTGGATGAATAAGGTATAAAAAGGGGCTCGAAAACGGCAACGACCCTTTGCTAAGCAAAATTATGGATTTCTGCAAGAAACACCGTTACATCCAGATCCGAGAAAATATGCGAGACGACCACTTCTTCAAGTAAAGCGCGCGCTCATGAAGGTCTTGGGACACAGGAACATCCAAAACACAACGCTTTACACTCAGCTGATTAGCTTTGAAAGCGACGAATACCACTCAGCCACAGCAACCACGGTTCAAGACGCTCAGAAGCTTGTTGAAGCAGGTTTTGAATACGTCTGCGATTTCAACGAGGTTAAAGTCTTCAGGAAGCGTAAGTAGACCCTATTTAAATGGGGGCCTAGATTATCGTGGTGGGGCCGCTGGGATTTGAACCCAGGATCGCATGCGCCCCAGGCATGTATCCTAATCCATGCTAGACGACGGCCCCACAGGACTGCGCGGGCGTTCGCCCGGTGGCGGGTTAGTGATTAATACGGTTCTTAAGTTAAAATCTTCTGGTCTGTTGAATCCACCTTTCCCAAGCGGTAAGCAAGCTCGAACTTGGTTTTTAGGAAGGGGAAGCGATGCTGCCCTTAAGCGATTAGCGCGAAGAATGATTGAGACGAAGCGCGCTGTATATTTTTTTGTGGATTGTTTACTTAAAGGGCGTTGTTGAAGGTTTTGCGATTTATTGATTGAAAAGTCATTTGATAAATAAATTTGGAAAAACAGGGAGAATGGAAATATTCCATGCAAATGGCTATTTCTTTGCTTTCGCTTCTTGGAAGAGCTTTTTCACTGCGCCGATTCGAGCTTTCTGCGCTAGCACGTCGCTCGTCACTAAGGTTAAGGCTTCTTCGGGGCACCATTTGATGCATTGGGGGCCGTCAGGTTTATCTTTGCATAAATCGCAGACGTAGACGATTTTGCTTTCTGGGTGCAGCATTATTGCGCCGTAGTCGCAGGCTTCGATGCACCATCCGCAGCCGTTGCATTTGTCCTTGTCTACGATTATTGCGCCTGTCTCCTCTGACTGCGTTAATGCGTCGCGTGGGCACGCGGCTATGCAGGCGGGTTCCTCGCAAAGTCTGCAAGCAACAGCCATGTTGGCTATCTGGTTCACGCGAACCACGCGTATGCGGGATTTCATAGGGTTAAAGGCTTTTTCCTTGGTCCATGAGCAAGCGTACTCGCAGATTTGGCAGCCTACGCATTTGTCAGGGTCGCAGGAAACGAATTTGCGTTCATGAATTTTCACCATTTTTGTTTACGCCTCCTGCTTTCCTTCGACGATGCGTAACGCGTCGTCCATGCCGAGTTCTTTAAGCTTCTCGGTTGTGGGCAAGCCTTCCAGAGTCCAACCGCGTGCTGTGTAATAGTCATCCAGCAGCAAATCGAGTTCTTCCTGCGTTACCACTGCGCCTTTTACTGGTCCGTCGTCGGGTATGGGCAGGTTCATGACTTTCCACGGTAACGTGTCGTCTTTTCTGCCTAAGCCTTCGCGTACATTGATTACGCGGGCAATCGTGTTTATGCGTTCGCCTGCTTTTTTCAGTTCTTCAGGCGTCATGTCGAAACCTGTCACGAGGCTGTAGAGTTTCGCCATGTCGGGCATCTCTTTGTAGTATGTGCCTCTTGAGAACTTGCAGACTATGAACGAGTCTATTAATGCGTAAGTATCCTCCATGTCTCGCACCATTCTGCCTCTGCCCTTTTCCGCCTTTAAGCGGTCAACTTTGCCTTTAACGTCAAACGCGTAAGCGCCATGCCTGTTGTGGTCTGCCCCGCGGAAGGAAACCGCGAAACCCAAAGCGGCAGTTTTGAGACAGCGTAAATCGTAACCTGTAACTTCTAACCCTTTAATGTGTTGAGCGAGTTTTTCTGCGCCTTTGCCAATTTTCTGCCCGGCAATGCGCACGCCTTCAGCCAGCACATCGCCGATGCCTTCGCGTTTACCCATTTTCTCCAGAATCTGGATTAACGCTTCCGCGTTTCCAAAATTCGCTTCTACACCGCCCATGTCTGCTTTCGACAGGATGCCGTGTTCGTAGCAGTCCATGGCGAAGCCGACGATGACGCCTGCGCTTATGGCGTCCATGCCGTAATAGTTGCAGAGTTCCATGCCTTTTATTATGGCGTCAAGCTTGTCGATGCCGCAATAGGGTCCCAGCGCCCAAAGCGTCTCATACTCCATCCGCGTCATCGTACCCTTGTAGGCGCCTTCTGGAACTATCACTTCATGTTCGCAACGCATGGCGCATGAGCTGCAGCCTATGATTTTCGCCACGAACTTTTCGTTCAGCACTTCACCGCTTACTTTCTCTGCGTTTTCGAAGTGTGCGTTATTGTAGTTGCGGGTGGGCATGCAGTGTAACGCATTGTGGACGAGGACGTTTTCAGGAGTGCCCAGCGTTCGGTACTTCTGCGTTGCTGGTCCCTTCATGCGCTCGTGGAATTCTTTAACCATGTCCATGAATTCGTCTGGTTTAGCGGGAACTATGTCGCGTGTGCCGCGGACAGCGATTGCCTTCAGGTTTTTGGAGCCCATGACTGCGCCCATACCTGTTCTTCCAGCAGCTCGTGTTTTCTCGTTTATTATGCACGCGATTCGGCTTAGTTTTTCTCCTGCTAAGCCTATGGATGCCACGCGAATGTAGTAGTCTCCAAGCTCATCTTTTATCGCGTCTTCGGTTTCGGCAGGTGACTTGCCCATAAGATGCGATGCGTCAAGCAGTTGCACTGAATCGTCGTCTATCCATAGGTAAACGGGCTTTTCCGATTTGCCTGTCAAAATAACTGCGTCGTATCCTGCTCGTTTCATTTCGGCGCCGAAAGTGCCATGTGCCACGGCTTCGCCGATGCCGAAAGTTGCTGGAGACTTCGAGACGAACGCGTGCCCGTTTCCCGCCGTTGGAAACATTGTTCCAGATATCGGTCCAAGTGTCAGTATAAGCGGGTTGTCGGGGCTGAACGGGTCTACGCCTGCTTGCGAGTTGTCCAGCCACAGTTTCATGCCTAAACCTATGCCGCCGACGTATTTTTTAGCGATTTCTGTGTTTAATTGTTCGACTCGGGTTTTTCCCGTGGTCAGGTCGACACGAAGAACTCTACCAGCGTAACCGTACAAACTGTTGTTCCTCCATGTTTACGGGATTATTAGTCCAGTGAAAACTATATTAACTTAATGGGTTCAGACGCAGAGAACCAACGACTCAAGTCTGTTCTTAATCGCGTTTTTGAACAGTAAAATGGTGGTTCCCAATGTGCAAAAAGGGAAGGGAGAAGAAAAGATTGGTGGCTGTGGTTGCTACTTGGCTTCTGCGGTTTTCTCTTTGGCTTCTTGGAACAGGTTCTTCACTGCCGACAACCGTGACTTCTGAGCAAGCTGCTGCGCACTGACGAAGCTCAAAGCCTCTTCAGGACACCACTTAACGCATTGGGGACCATCAGGCTGGTCTTTGCAGCTGTTGCACGTGAACACTACTTTCTTCTCTGGATGCATCATCATCGCTCCGAATTGGCATGCGCTGATGCACCATGCGCAGCCGTTGCAGGCGTTCTCGTCAACAATGATTATGCCCGTGTCCTCTTCCTGTGATAAGGCGTCGCGTGGGCACGCGGCTATGCATGCTGGGTCTTCGCAGTGGCGGCAAGTAACTGCCAAGTTGTTAAGTGGCCCCAACCGTAAGGCGCGGATTCTGGATTTTGTCGGGTTGTAAGTTTTCTCGTTGGTCATTGAGCAAGCGTATTCGCAGACTGTGCAGCCTATGCATTTTTCTGGGTCTGCAGTGACGAATTTTCTGTCTTGCGGTCGCACCATGTTTACGCGCCTCCTTGCATAGCTTTTTCAGCTATGTAAGCCAAATCGCCCAAGCCGAGCTCCTTAAGCTTTTCAACGGTGGGTACGCCGTCTGCTGTCCAGCCTCGCACTGCATAGTAATCATCTAGCCCTATTTGGAATTCTTCCTCGTTGACAGCGACACCTTTTGCTGGTCCTTCCTCAGGCACTGGACAATTCTTAATCTTCCATGGTAGAGTATCATATTTCCTCGTGCCCTTACCCTCACGAATGTTAAAGAGCCTTGCGAGATTTTCGATTCTGTCGCCGACTTTCGCCATCTCCTCAGGAGTCATGGGAATGCCTGTGGCTAACGTGTAATAGTTCGCCAAATCTTTCCAGCCATCATAATAGGTGCCTCTGGAAAACTTGCACACTATAAGCGAGTCAATGATGTTGTACATCTTGCTTTCATCTGCAATCAGTTTACCCCTGCCAGCTTCAATCTTGAAACGGTTCACCTTGCCTTTCACGTCAGGCGAGTAAGCACCGTTTCTGAGGTGGCAAGCGCCACGGAACGAAACACTAAAGCCCAATGCCGCGGTTTTCAACGTTCTGAGGTCATAACCTGGCAACTCTAAGCCCTTGATGTGGCAAGCATATTTTTCAGCACCGTTTCCGATTATTTCCGCTGCTCGCGCAACACCTTCCGCAAGTGCGTTGCCTAGCCAGCCTTCGCGTTTGCCTATTTTGTGAATAATCGCTATGAGGGCTTCGGCGTTTCCGAAGCGCAAGTCTATGCCGTCTGTCTGCTCCTTCGTTATCACGCCATGCTCGTAACAATCCATGGCGAACGCGACGACGACACCGATGGATATGCCGTCCATTCCATACTCATTCACAATCCGCATTGCTTCGATAATCGCGTCAAGACGGTCAACACCGCACAGGGGTCCCATAGACCAGAGGCACTCAAACTCCAAACGCGAAGTAGAACCTTGGTATGGTCCTTCAGGAACCACGGCGATGTGGTCGCACCGCATGCCGCAGGTTGCGCAACCTACAATTTTCTTCACGTAATGCTCATTCAAGTATTCGCCACTAACTTTCTGAGCGCCTTCAAACTGAGAGTTAGTAAAGTTTCTAGTAGCCAACGCATAAAGCGAATTAAGAACCAAAACGTTTTCAGGAGTTCCCAGTGTCTTGTACTTCTTTGTTGCGGGTCCTTTCATGCGTTCGTGGATCATTTTGACGAATTCTTTGAAGCCGTCAAGGTTTGCTACATTGACGTCGTTTGTTCCGCGAACCGCCACGGCTTTAAGGTTTTTTGAACCCATCACAGCGCCCATGCCTGTTCTTCCAATCGCACGGAACTCATCGTTTATTATACATGCTATGCGGCAAAGCTTCTCGCCTGCTTCACCGATTGCTGATACCCGGATATAATAGTCGCCAAGTTCCTCCCTGATTGCGACGTCAGTCTCGTAAGGTGATTTCCCCGTAAGCTGCTCTGCGTTTCTTATCTCTACTTTGTCGTCATCAATCCACAAGTACGACAGTTTGTCCGCTTTACCTGTGATAATAACTGCATCGTAGCCTGCGCGCTTCAAGTCAGGACCGAAAAATCCGTGAGCTTTGGCTTCGCCTACGCCTCCTGTTGCAGGTGATTTAGAGACAACGGCGTAGCCGTTTCCGGCTGTGGGTCCCATTGTTCCGCTGAGTGGGCCAGTGGCGAATATCAGCGGGTTGTCTGGGCTGAACGGGTCTGTGCCTGCTTTGGAGTTGTCCATGAGTAGGCGTATGCCTAAGCCTATTCCTCCTATGTAGTTTTTGGCTAGTTCTTCGTTGAGGGGTTCAGTAGAAATTTTTCCTGTTGTGAGGTTTACTCGGAGAATTTTGCCTGCGTACGCAAACATGTTATTCTTCTCCACATGTGTTGATAGCTTATTTAGTCAAAATGAAAAGTATATTAATCTAGTGGATAGCTGCATCAGAAATTGATGTATAACCTGTAAATTTTATTTCATCGTCAGCATGCCTAAAGCCTCACCAGTTTTTATTGAAACGTGGTCTAAGCTAAGAAACGAATATATAACGTTTTCAACACTGGGTATCTTGATGCTTGGGAGAGTTTCAGGCTTTGAAGGTAACAGTTGAATACTTGGGCTACATCAAACAAACATTAGGCGTAGAACAAGGCGAAAACGTCACGCTTAAAGACGACGCTTTAGTCCGCGACTTGCTGTCAACGCTGGCTGAGAAACATGGCGAACTCTTTCAAAAGTCTGTTTACGAACCGAAATGCAGCGACTTGAAACCGCATTACATAGCCTCAGTTAACGGCTTACTGCTTAACCAATTGAACGGCATAGAAACCAAACTCAAAGACGGTGACCGCGTCGTCTTGATGCCCGTCGTTACAGGCGGCTGAAATGCGAAAACGTTAAAGCGTGAACCAGCAGAACTCTCTCCACAAGTGAAAAGGCAATGAAACGGGTAGATGCGCTGAAGCAGGCTGCTTTCGAAGAAAAAACTTTTGACGGTTTCGCAGTTTTCAACTGGGCTAATCTGCTTTATCTGTCAAGTGCTTCCGGTGCAGCGGCGCTGTTAATCCCGAAAAACGGCGAAAACACAATTTACGCATATGGCGTCAACTACGAACAAGTAAAAGCTGAAGGCAAAGGCTTCAGGGTTGAACTTGTGAAACGCGACGAAAATTTGATGGCGAAAATTGCGGAAAAAGCCAGCGCTTGCAGAATCACAAAGCTCGCAGTGGACGCATTAAGCGTTGACGGTTGGCGTGCCTTAGCCAAAGCAAGCAGAGGCAAAGCAAAACTCGAGGGTGCAGGCAAAATATTATGCGAGCTTCGCAAAGTGAAGGATGCTGAAGAAATCGCGTTGATGCAGAAGGCTGCAGAGTTGACAAGCGAAGGCATGAAAGCGGCTTCTGAAGTGCTGAGGGCGGGCATTCGGGAGTATGAAGTTGCGGCTGAAATCGAGTACGCGATGCGCAAGCATGGTTCTTACGGCACGGCTTTCGATACGGCGGTTGCTTCAGGTGCGCGCTCGGCGTTTCCTCATGGAGGCTGCTGTGACAGGGAAATCCGCCAAGGCGATTTGGTGGTTGTTGATGTGGGTGCTACGTACAAGTTTTATCGTTCAGACATGACGCGGACTTTTGTTGTTGGGCAACCGTCGGAGAAGCAGGAGAAACTTTATGGCATCGTAAAGTCAGCTCATGACGAGGCATTTGAGGCTATGAAGCCTAGTGTTAAAGCGGGAGATGTTGATGCTGCAGCGAGGAGAATTATTGAGGCTGCGGGTTACGGCGAGTGTTTTGTGCATGGGTTAGGTCACGGCGTAGGTTTGGAAATACATGAGCCGCCCACTTTGAATCCTAGCAGCAAAGAGCGGCTTGCAGCGGGCAACGTGGTGACGGATGAGCCTGGCATCTACATTGTGGGATACGGTGGAGTCCGTATTGAAGATACTGTGCTTGTTCGTGAGAACGGCGCGGAGAAACTCACGTGTGGGACGTACAGTCTTGGCGCCGAGTGAGTGTAAAATTAAATAGGCTGTTCAGCCCATTAGTATCAGTGAAGGTGTGTTTTGTTGGAAACCAAAGCGGTAATAATAATCGACATGCTCAACGATTTTGTCACTGGAAAAATTGCAGCTGAAAGAGCTAAACGGATAATTCCAAGCCTTAAAAAGCTAATTAATGCGGCGCGCGAAAGCAACGTGACCGTCGTCTACAGCAATGACGCTCATTACCCGCAGGACGCGGAGGTTGTCCGCAAATGGGGGAAACACGCGATAAAAGGCACGAAGGGCGCTGAGGTCATTCCTGAACTTCAGCCAGCGGAGAAAGATTACGTTGTGGAAAAGCGCACGTACAGCGGCTTCTACGAGACAGGCTTAGACCCGCTTCTGCGGAGCTTAAACAAGGGCGACGGGGTGAAAACAGTTATCCTCGGCGGTTTGCACACGAACATGTGTGTCAGGCACACGGCTGCTGACGCTTTCTTCCGAGGCTACAAAATCATAATCGCCTCCGACGGCTGCGAAGCGTTCACGCAGAAAGAGCACGAAGAAGGCTTAAGGTATTTGGAGTATGTTTACAACGCGAAGATAATGACTGTTGACGAAATAGTCAAAGAGTTCAAGTAAACCCGGCAATCGCGGTTTCAGCTGCATTTTGCAGGGTGAGACAAGAAAAGTATTTCTAGTGATAGGCGCCTTTCTATTATTTAAGATATAAAATCTTATGAACTTTGAGGTTTTTTATATTTGACTTACCAATCGGTGGCCAAGCAGTTTGAATGAGAAGCAGGGCGCTCGCCGAAAATATATCAGATACTTCAGATGGCTTGTCAAAGCAGCGTTTCTGCTGATTTTCACGTTGCCCATAGCCTACTTCGTAGACGCTGCGCCACTGCCCATGTACAGTATTTTCTATGGCGGCTTGAATCAGCCGCTGCTCGTCTTGCCTTACGGGCAGTCTGTCTGCAGCACGCTGCTGTTTTCCTATGCTTACGTGGGTCCAGGAGCATGGTTGATTTGCCCTGTAGGCGGTTTACAGGCGCTATTGACTGGAAACGTAGAACTATCGCTTCTTTTGCCAACAATAGCCGCGTTGCTTCTTTTCCTCATCCCCATTTTTGTGTTGGGCAACGTGTTCTGCGGCTGGGTCTGCCCGCTTGGAACAATGATAGACAGCTTCGACAAAGCGGTTGAAAGATTCATGCCCAAAATGAACATAGCGCGAGAGGAGCGCTTTCAGCGAAGCAAAGAAAAAAACGAAGCGCCGCATGGGTTTGTCTGCCCAACGTGCCCTTTTGCGAGGCTCTTAAGCAACAAGAGCGCCGCTGCGGCAAATGGCGTGTTGGTTTCTTCGCTTGTCGGCTCTGCGGCGTTTAGGTTCCCCGTGTTCTGTGCTGTTTGCCCAATAGGCGTTGCCACTAAAGGCATGTTCCATCTTAAGTCTTTGACAAGCATTACGGGCAAGATGATGCCCATAATCAGTGAGTTGTCCGTGTTTCCCGTTGTGGCGATTCTTGCGAGTTTAAGAGAGAAAAGGTATTGGTGTAGAAAAATATGTCCCGTCGGCGCGGTGTTAAACATCGCTGGTTCATTCAGCCCGTTGATTAGACCGACCGTGAAGCCTGAAAAATGCGTGATGCAAGGCTGCCCTAAAACCTGCGAAGACTACCGCATGGACTATTGCGGTGCTTGCCGCCAAATAGACCAAAAACGCTGCGAAAAAGTCTGCCCGCAGGGCATAAACCTGCTGGATAAAGGCTCGCTGGCTCGTTGCACTAAGTGTTTGGAATGTTACATACAATGTGGCCACGATGCATTAAGCCTTGAGCCTGTGGGAACTCCTGACGCAGTTTCGCTGCTGAAACGTTTTTTCAAAGCTAAATCAGAAGTGAAGCCAAGGAAACTCGATGGTTGAGTCTTATGTGTTTGCAGCCTTCGTGAAAAGCGCGGAAAATTTTTTGTTCAGAGACTGTTGCGCTGCAAGCCTAATGTGGAACCATTTGTTCGGATTCGAAATATGACATAAATCTTAACTTGGCATTCGCATGCAATATGGTGTACATGAGGAGAATGGTCCTCTCTCTACGTCACTTACACCCCTCTTCGCACGTTTTAGACGCCAACCATTCTCCTCAGCAGCGTCGCATCAGCCTTTTCCTGAAAGGCGCCTTTTAGCATAGGAACCTCAGCTAACAGCCAAAACCTAATAACGCTTAAAGCACCTAAACACACTACAATACTTCAAGAAGGAAGCAAAATGCCTAAAATCATGATAGTTTATGACTCCAAAACAGGAAACACCGAAACAATGGCCCTTGCAATAGCCAAAGGCGCCGAGCAAATACTCAATGCAGAAGTCACCGTTAAAAAAACCGAACAAACAACCCTCGACAACCTACTAGCCGCAGACGCAATAATCATGGGCTCACCCACGTACTACGGTCAAATGTCAGCCAAGCTCAAGGCTCTGGTAGATGAAACCTTCAAAATCCACGGGAAACTAGCAGGCAAAATCGGCGCCGCGTTCACCAGTTCAGGCGGAACAGCCACAGGAGCCGAAACCACCCTGCTGTCGATACTGCAAGCAATGCTTGTCCACGGTATGATAATACAAGGCAACGCCACAGACAAACACTACGGTGCCGCAGCCAAAGGCAAACCGACAAAGACGGACATCAAGCACTGCGAACAACTCGGCGAAAGAGTAGCCAAACTCGCGCAAAAACTCAAAACCTGAAAAGCATTCAAAAGTGGGCCCGGCCGGATTCGGACCGGCGACCAACAGGTTATGAGCCTGGCGCTCTAACCTGGCTGAGCTACGGGCCCGCGTGCAGTGCGCTGGTTATTATTGCTGTTTTTGTGGGAATTT
>JAOZHU010000022.1 GCA_026014705.1 Candidatus Bathyarchaeota archaeon
GTCAATGTAGTGCGGGTCATAAGCCATCAAACTCGTCCACCATTGTTCCCAGCCGTCAATGCTCCAGTCGCTCAAGCTCGGCCAGAACGCAGCAGACCACACGTAACCAGCCAGCGGGTTCACCGCCTGAGCATAGTCAAACGTGGCACTGCTAGGCTGCGGGTACGGACCAGCAGCGCTATAGTAACGATACGGGTAGTCTTCGCGAGTTTCAGGTGTTTCTGTTTGCAGAAGAGTCCAAGCAGAGTTGTACACCGTCAATTGACCTTCCACGGATTGGTCAGAGCCCCATTCGCCAGAAGCAGTGCCCTGAGTCCAGAAGTGAGCGTAGCTGCCGAACGCCGTCTCCTCGGTGCCCAAGTCAACTTCGCCCCTGTTGCTGAACTGGATCTTCATCTTCTCGCCTTCCTTCCACGCCAGCAGAGACTTGATGTCCTTCAATAGGACAACGTCCTTCTTCACCTTGTCAAAGCGGATCGTAATCGCTATCTGCACCAGTGCAATGTCGCTGTCAGTGCTGTTGCTCTTGTACACGGGGTGATCGTAAACAGTCGTGCGGCAAACCGCAATGAACTCACGAGGACCATCATACAAGACCTCGATCGGAGCGGTCACAGCCGTACCGTTCGTCTTGCGCCCACCGTTAACCGCCGGCGTCCCTGTATACGAGCCAGTGCCGTAAATCAAGGAACCCATATCACGCGGGTCCTCAACATCAGTCGCGCTCTGACGGTCATCAGTAAAGTCCACACGGATCCAGTCGTTACCATACACAACGCTGTCGCTGTGAATGGCCATAGCCCAAACGTTCCTCCAGCCCAACGTCCTATGATAATAGGTTATGTTCAAGAACCAACCTTGAACCCACATGCGCTTCGGAACCTGGCTAGTCGTGCCGGAACCCGCAGGAGGCGCAAAAGGATCAACCGCACCGTACTCCAAGCCAACATTAGCATCACTGTTAATCAACTCGCCATACTTGCTGAAGCCAATCTTCAAGTCCGCATTAGTCTCATAAGGATACAACGCATAGTAATCAGAAGACAACACGCCGTTGACAGTCTTGTACCAACTAGAAGGGTCAGCTGCCTTAACAGTAGAAACCAAAGGAGCTGCTAAAGACAACAATATCACAGTAGTCATCAATATCGCAATCACAGATTTTTTCATACTTTTCATCTCTCAATATGAATAGTTCAACTAAATACTTAAATTTTAAGCAAATTCTTATAGAGAACAGCGATGCCAACGTCAGTTTATACGGGGATTAAAACTTCAGCTAAGACCATTGTAATTAAGGATAAGGTGTAATCGACCTAGCGTGCAGCGGCACGACAAAATGATATCTGTATTAAGAAGCGCTGTGAACTGAATATGCAGTAAGAGGTAATATTCTTGATGAAGCATTAACCGTGTAACGTGCCATACTTTTTTCTCACACATTATCCCTAATTGTTGTTTGAATTAACTTGTTAGCTTATTGACTGTATTTCAAATATTTCAATCCAAAATCTGGATATAACTCGACACATAAAAAAGGTGTGAATTCCTCCTGAAATAGTATTTTTGCGTTTATGTATCACTGACTAAGAATGATGTCAGTAATCCTTATAGCTATTGTTATAAGAAATAGCGCTGAGACTATCAACGCAATATTTCTTAACCGAGTCTTGTTGACGAGAATAGTTGATTCACCGTGATACGACGAAAGCATTACCGACGTTATGAGGAGAATTATGGCTGTTATGGCAAATAGCAGACTAATGTCCCAGAAATTTACGGGAAAAATCATAGATCTATTTGCCCCTCGGCGTTCAACAAGCGATATTTTATGGCTAAATCTCTGCCACCATTGCTAATTTGCTGTTTTTCAATTATAATTGGGCTACAAGTTGCCTTTGTTAAGACGCATGCAAGGGCACTACTAAGGGGGCAACCTAACATATAGTTTCCTAATAATTCCTTTGTTTCTAGATGCATAGCATTAAATACAGATTTTTCCATTTTTACGCAGATCTTGTTATTTTCAATTATGAATTCAAAGCCTTGTGCAATTTCCAAATCTTCAACAAAAAGTCTTGGAAGACTTTGCTTTAGATATTCCAAAGTTACATTGGAAAAATCTGTTTTTAGTCTTTTTTCGAAAAGCTCTGCCAGAGATAGACCAGGTGGTGTAATTAGTGCAACGCAGGGTATTTCAAGAAATATTTTCTCCGCCTGCAGTTGAATTTTCTGAGGTATTGTAAACACAATATTATCATTTTTGGGAATTAAAACTTTGACAAATCTATGGTTTGTGAAATAATTTGGTGGTAAATACACGGCGTAACCAGAGTACTCAAGCTCAGTGAGTATTTGGTTCAAACCTTTCAATAATGGAACTACTGTGTGAAAAAGCAAAGTTTTCTTTACGTATTTTTCCGGGCTTAGGTAGAGCAATAGGGCACCCCAAAATGTGAGACCAAGACCAATAAATGCTAAGAAATAATTGGTGTAAACAGCGGAAATAGATAGGGCAATCAAACCTATCGTCAGCAGAAACCAACTCGCTAGTCTTGCGAGGTTGACTTTTCGAAAGAATCCACGTGATTTTGGATTGCGGATAGATATTCCTTTAGTACTTTTCGACATTTTAGGCTATGCTTTCCCTTCGGCAGTTGATAGCTTTTTTTTGAGCAATTCTATCTTGCGAATTACAAATGCGATGACAATTGCAACCAAAAATAATGCCAGACACAGTATAATTTCAATATGGAACCCCCGTGCTTCCAATATTCTCGATATTTTTACTTCATGATCACCATGCAGGTAAGAGAAGTATAAATAAGTGTTGCTGTCATCAAATGATGTTTGGAAAGGCACAACTTCGCCGTCCACTTCGATTTTCCAAGCTGTTGAAAGTTCCGACTCCAGAAGTGCCTTGGGGATAGTGACATTACAAAAGCCAACTTCTTTCAAGTCTTGGGAGAACTTGAAGCTTATTTGTCTATCTGACGGAACAAATGTTAGGTCTGATATTGTGGAGTCAGAATAAGTGAAAATGTAATAGATTTTTTCTTCGTAAGAAACTTCATGAACCTGCTTCAAAACATCAAATACTTCCCCTATACCTATCGCGAACATCGGATAGATAGCGCAGGACAAATGGTCTGCAAGTTTATCTCCCAATGCGTCGTGATTACTTATACAAATGGGTTCTGAAACGCCAATATCCCATGCAGTAGCAGAGAGATACAAATTTTGAAAGCAGCAGCCATAGCCTATTCTGATGAATCTTCCTTTGCTGTCTGAGTCAGAGGCATTCTGTATTCCGACGTTGCTATTCCAACAAAAGATCAGAAGCACTGGAGCATTTTTCATGTAATGCGGCAATTTTGCCTTATCAACTACGGTTGACCTAATATCAGAAAAAATGACTAAATCAAGCGAGTGACTCTCAGAAACATAATTATAAACACCAGTCTGATTACAAATGTAAATCTGAAATGGATACTCGCCGTATGCGCTAGGCACAGTACGATGACCTGTTCCAAGCAGCGAATACCCATAGGTTGCCCAAAGTATGTTGGATAGTTTTTGCTGCGATACGCTTTTATTTTCCCAAGCCACCGATAATTGATGACTTCGCGCAAATAGCGACATTACATCTATATTGGATTCAAGAGGAGTAGGCAAATTTCCGGCAGTTGCTTGCAGATCACCTGGCGGGCAACTCTGATCTGTAATTGGATAGCCTATTGGAAATAAAATAAGAGGCTTTTGACTTTTACCTAGATCCAAATGTTCTTGAATATTTCTTGCTATCTCTTCGTAATAAATCCTATGTGCAACGCATGTGCCACCCATATTGTGCCGAAGTGCTAGAAGATAGAGATTTTGAGTAAGAATTCCTGCTTTCAAATTAGCACTTAAAATATCAGGTTCTATATCGCCATCCACGATTACGGTTATTATGCAAGGAGCAGTAGAGAGATACATTTGCCCGATTTCAAGGCTTAACTGATAACGTTTGTCAGATGTTTTCGGAACAAGCACATGGTGTTCCTTGTCGTATTTGTATGATGCTGTTGAATTTGATAGGTACAATTCCAATCCGGCAAGGTTGAACCCAGAGCCAAAGGAATTCCTGCAAATCGTTTTAATAGTCTCGTCTTCTACGGGTTCTTCGCTCCAGTTCCGAAGCGATTTTCTTTGACTTAATAAGTATTCTACATCATAACATGTTATTTTTGATACTGAAACACAGGTTGAAATTAGCATTAAAAATAGTAAACCGATTGTCACTGCGAGTAAAAGTTCACTCTTCATTACCCATGCCTTCTTCTTGGATAGATTTAGGTATGTTATAACGACGTGTGCAGTCCTTCTAATAGAATAATTCTCACATTGACAAATGCGCTTGAATGAGCCTAATATACTTATTAAAAGAGTCACAGCTAACCCTAAAGAAAGCTTATGTCTAATATAATGAATCGTTTTGGTTAAGATTTCTTTCTTTTCAGAAATACTACTGTAGTCAGAAACAATATCACAATCACCAACAGGATTACTATTAGAGAGAAATTTAACACTGAAGAAGGTTCGCAGAGTATCTTTACTTCGTTTACTGCACCATGTGAGTAAGCGAAATAGAGGTAGTTGTGAGAAGAGTCGGAAATTGGCAATAACGTGTAACTGGTGCTTGCTTGATTTAGATAAACTGCAGTTATATCGTTCATTAATGCTAAGGGAATACGCATTCTGCAAAAGCCTGGTGTTGCGTTTGGACCAGCCACTATAAATTCCAATACTCTTGCCGAGCCATTGTAGGCATTATTGAAATTGAAATCTGAGATTCTTGAATTACTTATTATAGTAACGTGGTGAAGTTGCTCGTCACATGTGATGGTGAAATCAAAGAACAACCCCATTAGATTATGGTTGTCTATATTGTGAGCATCAATTATGTATGAGCTGTCTCCGATACCATCGTGGTCAATGTCCAGTCCGGCGTAGTCACTCCAGTAATTGCCTTCGAAGCCAGAATCCCATATGCTTGACGAATTAACAAGTTTTGCTTGCTGAGTGTTGTTGATTATGTTGTTGTGAAAAATCTTGTTATTGACAGATTGATCTAAATATAGTCCGTTTTTGTTATTTGAAGCAGTGTTGCCCTTAATTGTGATGTTGATAGAATGGTCGAGCCAGATACCGTTCTCGTTGTTAGAGACAGTATTTTCGGCAATTACGCTATTGCTAGCACCGCTGAATCCAACGCCGCAGTATTTGCTTGAGAAAACGAAATTGCTCACCACAATGTTACTGCCAGAAACGCTTACGCCGATTCCTACTTGATTGTTAGAGGCATTATTTCCACTGATGATGTTGTTATTACTATGGTTGTCGAGCCAGATTGCGTGACCGTTATGCATTAAAATGTTTTTGCTTATGCTACAGCCGTTTGAATGATTCAGGAATATCCCGCTATCCCAGAAACCCGGACCACTATTCCTTATAGTGAAGCCACTGATTTGGACATTGTCTGCGCATATTGTGATTACATGACCTTTGTTAATGCCATCTATGACGCTATTTTCTCCTTGCAAAATTAACGACTTATCGATCAGTATATTTTCGTAGTAAATTCCTGTGCTGACTAAAACTGTATCACCATCAGTTGCGTTACCTATAGCCCATTGAATTTTTGCATGGTCTTTTGGGACATGAATGACATTCGAAGTTGCATTCACGGAACTAAAAGAGACAATCGACGAAATTGCAAATAACAAACAGAAAAACGCTATCCATAATGGAACATTTTTGTGCATCCTATATTCACAACCGTCAAGCGCTTTTTATGACTAGTGCCATATCACCTTTTAATAGCTTATTCCCAATTGGTAGACTTGCATTACAGGGGTCTTAAATAGATTTTCGGAATTAAGTTTTATTTTTTTAGCGCTTATTTCAGGGACATTCTGAGCTTAGGAAAGTTATATCATAAGGGGATAGAAATCGACAAGGTGCCCCTCCACATAGGCTAAGTTCCGATCTGTTAAATAATAGCATTGCTATCGGCAGACAGCCTGCATCTGAAAAGCCGTTAGGAATTATCTGAATAACTCAAGGCTGGCTATAAGGAATAATTAAAAGAAACGGTATTTATCAGAGCATACATACTTGATATACCAAGAAAACTATCATGATATTTATATTTTTGTTTTAAGATATCATATGGAGTACTGCCATTGATCAAATGCTCAATGTTAACCAAAAACATCTTGTTGAGGAACTTTCAATTGTTAGTTCATTTATTTGAAACTGCTTTAAACTGTTTAGTCTCATCCACTAACGCCTTTGAGAAGTTATAGATTTTTTTTATATAATGGGCACACAGTTTCTATGCAAAGAGTAACACTCTAAGCCATTAGGAATGATTTATCAGTTATTTTTCTTTTTCTTGGAAAAGAGCACCAAATGTAAAGTCGTTGGTGCTCTTCGTCCTCAGAAGTTCCCAGGGTTTGCAATATCCATGCATTATATAATGAGTCTTAGCTTTCCATGACCAAGGTCTATAATAAAAAGGATGTAAGAGGTATCGTTTGCCATTGTCCACAAAAGTTTGATTGCCTCTTACATGCAGTGCTGAATATTTGATAAATTGGTCGTGGACATCTCTGGATGTATTTATATGGGAAATTCCGAAGTCAAAGGTTATGCTGAAACGACCTCCATCAGAAAGCAAGTCCCGGATGGTGCTTATCGTGCGTATTCTATCGACCTTGCTTAAATGTTCAAAAACACAAACTGAAGTTACATTTTCAAATTTATCTTTAAAAAACATTTTTCTCATGTCCATTGTCAAGCATTTAAGTTTCCACCTCATTTTTCGTGCTACGTTATTGCCATTCCTATTGAGTGTCTCTTGGATGTCGATTGTTGTTACATCTAAGCCTTTTGAGGCAAGGTAATATGAAAACAGTGAAGAACTACCACCCAAGTCCAAGATTCGGGTATCTGGCTGAAAGTCATTGTTGGTGGTGAGCCATACGATCTCCCAATATTTGAACCATGGAAAGTTGCTGTCGTCTGCAGAAAGTTTAAGGGGTTCGTAGTTATACCCACGCATAATATGTTCAAATTTGTCGCCACTCAAGTCAAATTTTCCGAACCATGAGCTTATTTTAAGTTGACGCGATTGCAATTCTTTGATAAGATTGTTGAGTTCACTGACAATCTCTTTAGCTCTGTAATCCTCAAGGTCAGCTCTATCCATAGTTTTGTTCAATATTTCCATACTCATACCCAAAAAAGGTTTAGTTCGCAGAAGTAATTATTTGGTTGAACGTCACTCTATTATCAACTAAACCCCGTCAGCAGAATGAATGCAAATGCTATCCACGAAGAACAATGTCTTCACTTTTTGAAGGAACGATACAACGCAAGTATCTCCCAAGCTATCATATTCTCTCGAGTTTTGACTGAATGGGGCGAGCAAATTGTTCTTTTTTAGTAAACATTAACGCCATTGTTAACATATCCTATTTAAGATATCCGTTAACAATATTGATTAGTTCATCGAAAGCAAAACAAGGTCTCTTTATAGCAGACTTTAAAATTTTAAGAAGTTGTTGTTTAGAATAACAAAGAATGATGTTACGCACAGCCTTGTGAAATTGACCAATCGTAAGCCATTTCATTTTCATTACGACTGTGTGTGATGTGTATTTTGACCAATCGCGAGTCAAAATCAGGTTGTGTTTTCTGGCAATTTCGTCAAGTTTTGTCCCTGGATAAGGAGTAAGAAAATTCCAATTTACGTAGTCGGGAGCTATTTCTCCAATAAATTTAGATGTTCTCGCTAATGTTTCTAACGTCTCATCTGGCCACCCCAATATAACATGCGCGGTAGTCAATAATCCTGTTTCCTTCGCCAAACGAAATGCTTTTCTAGTTGCACTTAAGTCTGTTTTAGGTTTGCCTAATTTGATTAATCCCGGATCACCAGTTTCCAACCCAAAGTGAATTTGTTTGCAGCCGGCTTTTTTCATGAGTTCAAGAAGAGGCTTTGATGTATGATCTACTCGGGCTTCACAAAACCAGGCTATATTGAGCTTTCTTTTAAGTATCTCTTTGCAGACTTTAGTTGCATGCGTTTTGTTCATCAAAAATGATTGATCCCTGAATAAGAACCCTTTAATACCGCGTTTGCACAATTGCTCTATTTCGTCAATGATTTCGGTGGGAGACCGATATGTACATTTCTTGCCCCATCCTAATGAGTAAGGACAATAAATACAAGAATAGGGGCAGCCCTTGCTTCCTATTATTGGTACATAATTATATCGGTTGCCATCAGAATCTTTGAAACTATCATATCCATTTAGGTCCAAATCATCATACTTAGGAGCAGGCAATTTGTCGAGAATGATTACAGGGTTTTCTGCAGTATTGACTACTTTCCCATCCTTGAAATATGAAATTCCTGAAACTTCTTTAAGATCTTTCTTTAGTTTCAGTGTTTTAAGGAACTCGGCAAGGTTGGAAATGTAAGGATAATCGCTCCTCAATACGGCATCAATTTTACTATTGAGAAGAATATCATTTTGTAGAAATCGACATGAAGTACCGACTCCGACTATCTTAGTAAAAGGAAGAGAGACTTTTATCATATCTAATAATTTGAGGTCTGGCCTGAGAGATGGAAGTGCAATTAGGGATATAATAACATCGGGGTTTAGCTTCTTAACATATCCTAAAGTCTCAACTCTATTCAGCTTCAACCTTTGGCAATCCAACACGTTGTAGTCATAGTGTTCATTTGATAATACCGCACATGAATAGGGTAGAAATGGGTACAGGATAGGTTTGCTGCTCTGTCCGTAATCTAAACGTCGTCTAACTGGTGTAGCAGTTCCAAACCCTCCAGCCCATTCTCTACACACATCAAAATTTGGAGGACTTGGCAGATTGAGAACCAAGACAGTCAATTTGTCATTCAATTGACATTTCTCCAGAAAAAAGCACAACGCAAGAAATAACTTTTTCCAAGTTTCTCAGTAAATTATGATATATCGCAAATCGCAAGAGGAAAAAATAAATAAAATATACTTGAAATTATTATGCACCAAATATTTTATGAAAATCTTATATATAAAGAAAATCCACAAACATATCTTGAACTGTTCATGAAGCAAATACAGAAATTTTCAATATTCAATATAAATGAAGCAAGGACTGCATTTACAATTTAGATGAGATGAGGTATGCAGAAATACGAAGCTGTTGCCTGTGAAAACAGTCATATTGGATTATCTTGAATAATAAGAATCTTGAATACTTGAAAATTCAAAAAGAACACCAAAGCACCCACTTCTATCACAAAGGTCAAGCTGTATTTAAAAATTCATGTAATAATAAAATTGTCTACATCAACGATTGGTTCTTTCCAAAACTTCTTGCAGCCAAAGCAGGAGGCAGTATCCCCAAATTCCTGCATGAATACTAAAGCGCATACTTCACGAACACCTAATTAATGATCAGCAACAACTTGAGATCTGCATATCCATCTTGAAAATAGGGGACCATCTTTATCAAAGACAAGGTATTTTCCTTCTAAACAGGATATGTTACATCATGCTTCGCTGCGTAATCCTGCAAGTTTTGATATTAACGAAATAGCAAATTCGCTTCATTCAACAATCGCTGCAAAAACCATCGTTGTAATCGATGCGCGCATTTAGTAATCTATTTGGGCGCTTATAAGATATGTAATAGGGGCGGTTTAAAAATCCAATTTTCTGGTTCCCCTTCCCTCGCTAAAAAATTTGGAGGGATATGTTTTAAACCAGAGAGTTGCTTAAGAGAGTAGTAGTTTGTGGTTGGGTTTAGTCCGTAGTGCAGAAAAGGACAGTGTGTTATTTTGCCTCCGACATTACAGAATTGAAGCAAATTCTTTAAAACAATTCTTGCAGGATCATAACATTCGATTGCACTGATTTGGAATCATAAAAATTGATGAGGTCTTAGCAGCAATATCAATTTTTTCGTCAGACTCATGTTTTTTAAAGGAAAGTTCTGTTAATAACTTATTTAAGCCATATTTTTTAAATTCATGGCCGTATCCATTGCTTGAATAAAACAGTCTTCCATCGATAAGTATTCCCAACTTCCAAATCGCCCTATGCTATATACGTCAAGATTCCTTAAAAACTTCAATAAACAATATTTTCTCTTATTAAAGACAGTATCATATATGGGATATGCATATCGAATATAATTGGCTCTTGCTACCAATATATCGCTCTTGCGCTTAATTATTCCATTCTTCAAGAGATGCGAAATTATGCAGTTTATCTCCTGCTTTCGGTCAAAATGTGCTCCATGCTGCAAACTTCTTTCAACTATTAATGACTGCGAGGAATCTGGTGCAACAAATTTGGACAAATTTGATTGAATTACAATTCTGTGAAAAGGTATACTTTTTTCTGGAAAGTATATCCAGTGAGCATCAGTGCTCATTTCTCGACGAATACCAAGGTTGAGAGATACCAAAGATGTGAATTTAAGCGACCGAGCACAAAGCTTTATTGCATCTGGGATCTTGGCAAGACGATCAAGAAAGGCAGGTAAGGGGATTGTTGAAATAAGGCGGTTCCACAGTATTTTGGTCCCATTACTAAGGATAGCCTTCCTTCGATTTGTGTCAACCAAAGATAAAGATGATTTTATGAAAGAGGAACGGAATTTCTCGCCCATTTTCTGCTTAATTGCTTCTAAAAAAGCATTAATCCCGCCAACTTTCGGGTAAAAAAAGGACTGATTATACCCATATTCTTTCTCTTCAAACGTCGTCCCTTTTGCTATTCTAAGTATTTGTTCTGAATCTGGTTTTGGAATGTATTTCTCAACCCATTCAATTGAAATTTTTTTTAAAGGAAAACGCCACATTTTTTCATTGTAAGGTATCAAAAAGTTTTTAGAAATACCTTTACCGAAATTAGCAATTAACCATTTTTCAAAATTTCTTGGCTCTTTGCGGGTTTTACATTTCACAACTTGTTCCAAACCCTGAATACACTCATTCACTACTTCGTAATTAGGGAGCATATAAAAATAGGCTTGAAAAGGGTAAGGTTGCAGCTGTTGCTGAAAAAAAAATTTCGCTTTTCTTTTTAAGCAAAGCAAATTAGCACCCATAATTTTTCTCACAAAGTCTTCATAAAGTGCGGTATTATGATGAATAACATGTCCAGTAGTGTCGAAAAAGAAACCCTCGATAGCAGTTGTACTGCATAACCCACCGTCTTGATTCTCATCAACAATGAGGTAACTCTGTCCTTGTTGCTGAAGGCGATGCGCCACACATAATCCTGTGAAACCGGCACCAACGATTAAATTGTCTACATGTAACATAATATTCCTCGATTCTTCGGGGTCAAAAACCTAAGTATAGTTAAAACGCATTATATAAATTTGTAGAATAAAATTCCAAAAAATGGAAATTCCTCGACAGGATTTATAATTCAGACAACTAGGTCTAAGGACATTAACATCAAAGATCTTGATAGCATCGAGCCACAGTCGTCAGTTAGGAGATTTTTGAACTGATTGCCTTTCATCACGGTCAGTTTTTCATTTTATTAGCACATTAAATAATCTTATGACAGTTCGGTTGTCTATTCTTAAATTAGAAAGACACGAGATCTAGCGCAAGCTATCCAAAGATTGAGACGTTCAAGAATGGCAAAAATATATGTATATGGCAGCAAATGAAAATCACTCTTCTTTCCAAATTTCCTTGAAAACAAACTTCCAAGAATTAGCGCTGGAAAGAATATTTTGGCTAAACTGAATGGCTTAAATATGCGCCATGAAATTAATGCCTTATCATGGAATCTTCTAAAAAGATATACCCTATCTTCAACCTGAGTAGCCATGCGAAGGAGTTTATTGGCTGTAAGAGCAACCTGTGGATGAACCACAGTCATGTTTTTATTATAGCAGATGCTGCCATGTTCTTTGACTCTTAGACCAAGATCCCTGTCACTGTGATAGCGCAGATTCTCATTAAAACCTCCAACAATTTCAAGGATTTTCTTGGTGTACGCTACATTTCCAGTCATATATTGTCCACCAGTCGCGTTTTCCAAGATGTAATCCGAATAATTAGGTCGATAGTCTTCAGAGACATAAGTGATTCTTCCTTCGACACCAGCATAACCTTCTGAAAAGCACTTAAGTCCCTGCTGGATCCAGTCGCTTGACACGGTACAATCAGCATCTGTAAAAAAAATGAAATTTCCACAAGCATGTTTCAAACCGCGGTTCCTACTTCTTGCGACATTGAGCCATTGCATATTTTTGAAACACCGAATCCGCGCATCTTTGAAGCTCGTAATTATCTCGACTGTTCGGTCATCGCTCGCGTCATCCACTATTACTATTTCAAAGTCCTGAAATGTTTGATTCAGTAAGGATTCTATGCAACGGCCAACAGTTTCTTGACCGTTTCGGACACAAATAACAACTGAAACCACGGGTTTCATTATTTTAACTCCGCATAGTCAATGAAGGCAGCCATGTTCTAATAGAAATTTTTACATATAATATAGTGAGAAATACCAAATTGATGACTGTAGGAGCATTATTAAAGACAAGCTTTGCATTTATTTTACGCTAATAGTGATCCACTAAAACTAATGTGAATGAAAGAAGAGCCCCTCTTTCGATTGCCGCTGTAAGTTCAGTATTTGCAATGCTGTGTTCTGCGAATGAACCAACATTGTGTATTCGTGTTGTACTGGCAAACAAAAATATTTATTAAATCGCATTATTCAATAAACCTCTTATGGCGAAAACAATCCACTTTGAGGGTAAATCATATTGAGAAAAGAAGCTTGCCTAATTATCGCGCTACTAATCACCAGTGCCATGATTATTCCAGTTTTTGGTTTGCAAAGTTCTCAAAGCATACAATCCTATGGAACAATTAGTTATCAAACACATACCGAATTGATGTATGGCGTCTGCGGTTGGCCATGGACTTTAACGGAACGTGACTTCCAAGAAGCAAAAAACCTAGGCGTTAAATATTTGAGGATGGATTTTCCGTGGGGTGCATTTGAATACTACAATGGCGCAACTTTCACTTTCACCGAATACGACAGATTTGTAACATGGGCAAAGAATAATGATATTGAGATTATTCCCATACTATGCAATGTACCAAGCTGGTATAATACTGGCTCAGAATGGAAAATTCCAACTGGATCAGGTTTCAGCGATTTTGTAACTCGTTTTGGCAACTACGTCTATAGGGTCGTTGACCACTACAAAGCAGATATAAAGTATTTCGAAATCTGGAATGAACCAAATATTGTGAATTTTTGGAATGACCCCGAGGGAACTTTAGTTTGGGACTTTTTCAATAGAGGGAGTTCAGTGCAGAAATATGTCACACTTCTTCAAACAGCTTATACGCAAGCAAAATTGGCGAACCCAAATAGCATAATAATCTCAGGAGGCCTAGCTGCAAACGACGACATTTATTTGCAACAAATGTACAACTATGGAGCGAAAGGTTACTTTGATCTTTTGGGGCTGCACCCATACTTCAAACCAAATTCTCCAACAATTAATTATGATCCGGACTATGTCAGATGGGGCGTTTGGGACCCACATGAATTTCCAAAAATCTCACTGATGAAAGACGTAATGGAGGTTAATGGGGACACTAGCATAGACATTCTCATTACAGAGTTAGGGGTTGGTGACGGGGCAGGTCCTGAAGGAGCCACCACGGAAGCAATACAAGCCCGGGCGCTTACCAGAGTCTTCGAAAAACTAGGTCAAGAATTCCCGTACGTGATAGGCTGCATGTGGTTCCATCTGCGAACTGACATGGAAAACTATGGGCTACTCCGCGAGAACTATATCCCGAGACAAATGTACTATGCCTACCGTCAAATAATAACATAGCAAAATAAAATCTATCGTTTGAATATACTTCTCATAGGATTGTTCGCAATTCATTGAAGAAGAACCAGCACATTAATAAAGCGATTGACTAATTCAGAGGAACCTAATCAGCGCCGAGCCAAGTGCGCGAATTGAGCAATCTTTATCAACAGTTATGCAGCAGAAAATATGGGCTAATGTTTCAAACAAGGAAAGCATGTCCTCAAAGAATTAGTTAAAAAAGGGTCAATATTTCTTATCGAAAGGAAATGAGCTATAACTAAACGCTGCTTTTGATGTGCCTTGTTCAAAAAAGGGAGGAACAACAGCCTCGTTCACAGATAATACCTTGTTTAGAAAAAAATCTGAAATAATTTCGGCAAAGAGAGCCAAGCTGCATTAACATGATTCATCAAAATTCAAAGATTTACCATATATCCTTTGTAAAGGATAAATTAATATGACTGCAATTCTATCTCCTATCTCACTATCTACAGGCGATTTTTCGTTGTCAAGAATTGCTCGACATCCCGAGTCACACGTATTCATGCTCCGGAAACTTGTGCTGCCAATGCAACTGTGTTTTGCTCGCATTAAAGACACAAAGAATATTGGCAGGGTTCTCTCTACATGAAGATTGTATGGTTCAATGTCATGAGGATGCTGAAAAAGAGTGCGGCACGTGAATAAAGCCACTTACAGAACCACAATCGTAAACTTTGGAAAAAGAGTTGGCGATAAGCACATCTCGTGGATCATAATTTAGCTTATATAAATAACCAACGCCAAAGGGATGGTCCACAACCTGCTCCCTAATTAGGACGAACATACCTTGGCAATCGGAATAATTTTTATTATATAATTGCGTATCTATTTCCTTTGTTAATTGTCTATTCAGTATGTTGGGCAAGAATGATTGAAACCAGTACAGTGCGTAATAGCTGTCAACGCCTATTGTTCCGCCCCAAATATTTGAAGTACGTTCTGCGGCTTTCAGTTCGGATTGAGTAAGAGCAAATCTAACCTGTGTGTTGGGTGAAAACACAGGATTATCCAAATTAGCCACTGGACTCAATATCATAAGAACGGACATGGAAAAAGTCAAAGCCCCCAACAAGATAGCTTTTCCCAACCTATTTCGTGCAATGCAACACAATAAAAAGAGAGAAATGGAGAGAGGCAGAGCCAGCAAAATTTGAGCAAAGTACCACCATCGTTCTATGATAATTCCTAGACCAGTTATTTGGGCAATGGAACTCAAAACCAAAATTATTGCTCCACCAAGTGCTATAACAAACCTATGAGAAGTTCTATATTCCTTGGAAATAATAAACAGAAAACCAATAAGCGATATAGCAAAAAAGAGGAACAAGCCAGTGTTGTTTAGTAATTGCTCAAAAAAAGGCACATGCAAAACATATTGGCCAACATCCTTAAGCAGGGGGACGGAGAAAAAATCGAAACGGAAACCCTCTTTGATTAATTCTCCCAGTGTGTTGATATCTCCGGAAGCAAAAGTCCACCATGATAACATTGCGGCAGCAAATATAACAGCGATACTAAACGTAACAGCAATTCTCCACTCCCGGTACATGTAATTGTAGAATTGGGTGCCTGCCCAAAATGTGAATAGAAGTATTGTCATACACACAGCGGTTACAGTATGAGTTAAAATTAACGCACTCATAAAAATCAGCGAAGTGAAGAAACCAGTGTTTGGTTTATTTACCCTTATTTTAAGTAATAAGTATATAATAATCGGGATAAACACTGCGGCAATTGTGTTGGGGATTGCCCAGAAGCTCATGTTAATGTGCCAGTTCGCCACTACTAAGAATAAACCTCCAAGCAAGCCCAACTTTCTTCCAAATAGGAAATCGCCAAGTAAAAATGTGATCAAAACATTGCAAATGAGTTGAGGTAAAGATATGGAAAGCACAGTAGCCAGTTTATAACTTAATCCAGTTATAAGGGAAGTCGAACCGACCATAAGATGCATTAACGGAAGCATAGAGTATCCAAAGCCATCAGGTATATGACCCGTCTCCAACATATTCATAGTAAACATGTGATGTGCCCACGGGTCTATACCTACGAGACTTGGGAATATTAAAAGTTGCGAAAATAGAAGGGAAATACCAATTAATATGATTTTAAAAATAGTAATATACGTATAACGCTTTCGACATGGAAGAAATAAGATTTCAATCGCAACTAGGCTAGCCATGAAGGCTACAGCTATGAAATAGCCAGTAGGTCTAGCATAAAGGCTTTGTTCCAAATAGAAAGAGAGAAGACTATAAGCAAAAAAAAGAAAGAAAAGAAGTTGCATCACCAAATAAACTTGATTTGAGGATTCGGTCAAAGCTGAAGAAAAAAGCTTGGTCGGGGATAAAAACCTTTTAAATATGAGATAAGTTGTGCAAGCAAGGAACAAGAATATTCCAAAAACTATTAAGAGCGAACGCCCACCTGTAAGAACCAAGAAAAATAATAGAACAGACGCTACTGCAAGTCCAGCAAAAGCCATAGTAACATCCAAGTTATCTATCAAGCAATGCTTTGTCAAATTGAATCACTCAATAATTCTGTCGTCGAAAACGCGTCTCATGTCTTCATTACTGAATTGATGACTTTTTTATATCGTTCTACGGCGTTTTCATATACAAATTCTCGTTCTACAAAAGTCTTCGCATCTTTCGCGATACGCATCAGATCAGGATTATCCAAGGTCTTGATAATTTCTTCAGCAACGCAGGACGGCAAATTCCCTTCCATTAGAAAACCAGTATTTGTATTGGACACGACATCCGGAATACCACCAACTGCCGTAGCTAAAACTGGTGTGCCACATGCCATAGCTTCCAAGATTATGTTTGGAAGCCCTTCTGTATATGATGGCAAAACAAGCAGTTTCAACTCGTTCAAATAGTTTGAAAGTTGTTCATGAGGAACCCAGCCTACAATTTTGACTTTATTTTTCAGATTATGTTTTTCCAAATATTCTTCGATTCTATCTCGAAGATATCCATCACCGCCTATTAAAAATTTAACGGTTTTCTTGATAATGAGCACTCGTGGAATTGCTTCAACGAAGTTCAGGATGCCTTTTTCCTCAGTCAAACGGCCTATATAACCAATTAATTCATCTCTTTCAGAGAGTTGTTTTTCTACTCTAAACTTATTGAAATCTATGAAATGCTCAGGGGCTAACAAAATTTTGTGTCTATGGGTTTCTAAACCTTGTTCTTTGATTTGTTTTTCTGACTGTATGGTTATTCTATTTGATAATATACAATTAATTTTCACTATGAAACCGAGATGTCTTGAAAGGATATCCTTTTTTGCTCTGCTTTGCCCAAATGAAAATCCTGTGAGCGCTAATACGATCTTCTTTCTTAGAAACTTTGCAGCTAACATAGGAATGAACATTCCTTCATCGCTAAAGAAAAAAATGAAAAAGTCGACATCTTTGGATATCTTCAGTAATATGGGAAGAAACTTGATTTGTGTCCAAATGTATTTTGCAATTCTGCTAAATGCATTTGTTCCTCCTTGATGTGTAACTCCAAAAACGCGAATCCGGTCACTGTTCTCAAAAAAGGTAAATCCAGCATTTCCTGTAATTAGAGTGATGCAACCTGAGAGGGAATACAGTATCCTTATTAGATTTGATAGAGGGACGATTCCAGACTCGTGTATTGGAAATGTAAGTATGCCAACGCTTGGAAGAATCTTTTTCAATTTCTATTCCTTGTTAGCAGTGGTTTCAAGTAAATTGCCTACTTCAATTAGATACTCGATAATGTCTATTTAGAGTTGGCTCCCTATTGAAGTAGGGTAACTTACTGTGAGTGATGAATTAACTCTGCAGCTAGCTTAGGAAGGGATTCTTGCAGAAATTAGCGAATAGAACTATATAATGCCCAAATTGCATTATCACAAACATTCAAGTAAAAATTAACTAACTAGATACCCAAAGAGAACCGATTAATAACAAGCGGTGCATTTTATGGCATTAGGGAATGCACAAAGCAAACATCGCTTCCCATCAACCAACAGAACCAGCTTCAGCCTCTTCACCACCCCAAACACCATGAACAGGCCCAGGACTAACATACTTGCGAACCAACACACCCCCAGCATAACCAGGAGTAGAATAACCATAATTATTGTACAAATCTGAAACCTCACCAGCATCCAAAGCCCTATTATAAACCTGAAACTCATCAATG